>JBBSLG010000073.1:0-1985 GCA_038255435.1 Lysobacterales bacterium | reverse complement strand
GCTCGTTCATGCGCATCTGCACCGGCTGCGTGAACTCGTATTTGTTACCGGGAATGGTGTTGACGGTGGCATCCAGCTCGCTGACAAAATCCGCCTTTGACTTGCGCGGGTTCGGCCAATCGGCACGGTCCTTGAGCATGATGAAGGTGTCGGCCACTGACGGCGGCATCGGATCAGTGGCGACCTCGGCAGTACCGATCTTGCCGACGACCATATCCACTTCCGGGAATTGCTTGATGCGTGCTTCCAGTTGTTCCTGCATGTGGATCGCCTGGGTCAGGCTGGTCCCTGGGATGCGCAATGCGTGCAGCGCGATGTCGCCCTCGTCGAGGTTCGGAATGAACTCTGTGCCAAGTCGCGTGGCCAGCAGCCCTGCGGCCACTGTGAGCACCGCTGCGGAGGCGACCACTACCACGCGAAAGGACAACGCTTGCTGCAGCAGCGTCGCGTAGACGCCCTTGATGCTGCGCATCACCTTGTTTTCGTTCTCGGCCACCTTGCCGGTCACGAATTGCGCGACTGCGGCCGGCACGAAGGTGAGTGACAGCGCCATCGCGGCTGTCAAGGCAATGACGACGGTGAACGCCATCGGGTGAAACATCTTTCCGGAGACGCCGGTCAGCGCGAAGATTGGCAGATAGACCGCGGCAATGATGAACAGGCCGAACAGGCTGGGCTTGATCACCTCGGCACTGGCCGTCGCGGCCAGCTCGAAGCGCTCGTCGCGGGTCAGTAGTCGCCCCAATTTATGTTGAGCCTCGCCAAACCGTCGCAGACAGTTCTCGACAATGATTACCGCGCCGTCAACGATCAGGCCGAAGTCGAGTGCGCCCAAGCTCATCAAGTTGGCGGAGACGCGATTTTCGACCATGCCGGTAATTGTCAGCAGCATCGTCAACGGAATCACTGCGGCGGTGATCAGCGCCGCGCGCAGGTTGCCGAGCAAGGCGAACAGCACGACGATCACCAGCAAGGCGCCTTCCAGCAGGTTCTTGCGTACGGTTGCGATGGCGCGGCCGACCAGTTCGGTGCGGTCGTAGACCGCGGTCGCGCTGACCCCGTCCGGAAGTGAGGCGTCGATTTCGAGCAGCTTGTCGGCGGACCGTTGCGCGACCGCGCCGCTGTTCTCGCCGATCAGCATGAACACGGTGCCGAGTACCACCTCCTTGCCGTCTTTGGTGGCCGCGCCACTGCGGAGTTCCCTGCCCTCGCCGACTTCGGCGACATCGCTGACGCGCAGCGGCAGCCCGTCGCGCGTCGCGACCACGATCTGCTCGATCTCCTTTGCATCGGCCACCTGGCCCGGTACGCGGATCAGGTATTGCTCGCCCGAACGCTCGATGTAGCCGGCACCGACGTTGGCATTGTTGCGCGCGACCGCGTCAACCAGATCCCGCATGCCGAGGCCATAGGCCACGAGCTTGGCGGGATCGGGCGTGATGTGGAACTGGCGTGCGTGGCCACCGATCGTATTGACTTCGGTAACGCCGTCGATGTGCCGCAACTGCGGCCGCACCACCCAGTCCTGCAGGGTGCGCAGACCCGAAGCCGTCCATGGCAGACCTTCGCTATCGGTCGCGCCGGGCTCGGCTTCAACCGTGTACAGGAAGATTTCACCGAGGCCCGTTGCGACCGGCCCGAGGCTCGGCTCGATCCCGGCCGGCAACTGTGACGCGGCCTGCTGCAAGCGCTCGGCTATCTGTTGCCGGGCAAAGTAGATGTCGGTGCCGTCCTCGAAATAAATATTGACTACGGACAATCCGAAGTTGGAGATAGAGCGCACATGATCCAGTTGGGGCAGGCCATTCATAGCGCTTTCGATGGGGTAGGTGACGTATTTCTCGACTTCCTCCGGCGCCAGACCTTCGGTTTCTACAAAGACCTGCACCAACGCCGGTGAAATATCCGGGTAGGCATCAACCGGCAGGGTGCGATAGGCGAAGTAACCGCCGATAAGCATCGCCAGAGAAATCACGACCACTAGC
>JBBSLG010000072.1:0-2765 GCA_038255435.1 Lysobacterales bacterium | reverse complement strand
GACCTGGATCGAGGATCATTACGCCATGTTCAAGCGGCTGGTCGAACGCGGCGCGTGGATGCAGTTGACCGCCGCCAGCGTGGCTGGCCGCTTTGGCCGCCGGCCGCTGTACTGGTCGGAACGCATGCTCGATGAGTGTTGCGTCCACATCCTGGCTACGGATGCACATCACCCCGGACGGCGACCGCCGATTCTCTCGGCGGGGCGTGACGCCGCGGCGGCGCGAGTGGGTGACATCGAGGCGACGCACCTTGTAACGACGCGGCCGCAAGGCATCGTTGACAATATCGCACCGGATAAACTTCCCTCTCTGCCACAGCTTGCACAAGCTCAGTCGCAGAAGGCCGGAAGCTTCTGGGAACGACTGATTGGCGCACATTAGAGAGTTCCATGTTCCGGGCCAGAAAGGTGAAAGCGATGATCTTGCGAAATCTGTTGATTTTGATCGTGTTGTTGCTGGTGGCCAGTTGCTCCTCCGGCCCATCGACGCGTGCGACTCCGACTACCGGCAGCCCGTTGCCGCCCCCGGATACCACCTCTGAAGCGGGTGCCTACGAAGGCGGGACTGATTATCGGCTGGGTGCGCAGGATCTCCTCGAAGTGACGGTTTTCGGGGTTCCGGATTTGAATCGCGCCGTGCGCGTCAACTCCAATGGGCAAATATCGCTGCCCTTGATCGGCGGAATTCAAGCCGGGGGCAAGACCATTCCCGAGCTCGAAAAAGCGATCGGTGCAAGTCTGGAAAAAACCTACCTGCAGAACCCGCAGGTGACCGTATTCGTCAAGGAATATACAAGCCAGCGCATCACGCTGCAGGGCGCTTTCAAGAAGCCAGGCATCTACCCGCTGACTGGAAAAACCACACTGCTGCAGTCGGTCGCCATTGCCGGCGGATTCGATGAGCTTGCGGAAGCGTCCCAAGTCGTGGTGTTTCGTCAGGTTGAAGGGAAGAAAATGGCCGCCGTATTCGACATGCAAGCCATCAGTAAGGGCACCGCCGAAGATCCGCTGGTTTACGGGGATGACATTGTCGTCGTCTCGAACTCGACGGGAAAATCCGCTTTCCAGAATCTACTCAAGTCCTTGCCGCTGGCGGGACTCTTCTTCCTGCTCTGATCAGGGAATTCGTTTACAAGGGAACATGATTTTCCATGCAACCAGGCAATTTTCCAGCAACGCCCGAAGGCGATAGCGGTGCCCTGCCGGTAGTTTCTCCGTATGGGACGGACAGTATCGATCGGCGAATGCCGGTTCCGAGTAATCCGCACGCGGTAGCCACAACATCGGTTGATAGCGACAACCAAGGATCCGATGACGAAATCGACCTGCTCGCCTATTGGCGCATGCTGGTCAAGCGGCGCTGGCTGATTGCCGCCATTGTCGTTGCGGTGGTTGTGGTAACACTGATCGTCACCTTGCTGACTCCGCCGACCTTTCGCGCGACGGTCGTTATGCAGATTGATGCCGATAGTGTGCAGGTGATGCAGGTGCAGGGCATCACCCCCATGCAGGGTGCCAGGGACCCTGCTTTCAACCAGACCCAATA
Organism: Lysobacterales bacterium; assembly: GCA_038255435.1. Lineage (GTDB taxonomy): Bacteria > Pseudomonadota > Gammaproteobacteria > Xanthomonadales > Ahniellaceae > 0-14-3-00-62-12. The sequence goes on along the minus strand of JBBSLG010000072.1, from coordinate 1,219 downwards.
CGAGTTGCTGCAAAGTCGCTCGCTGGCTGAGCGCGTGGCAGAAGATCTGCGCGTTGCGGACAGCAATATCATCGAGCAACTCAAGCCGCCGAGCTGGAGCGAACGGCTCGGCGGGTTGCTGAATCCCAATTCCCGGACCAAGGAGCAACCGTTGGCACCATCGGCCATCGATGAGTCGGCCGGTGATGCGGTGACGGAGTCGAATGTTGCGGGCACTGCCGCCCAAAAATTGCGCACCGCCTCAAAAATGATCCTGGATGGTGTCTCCGTCGATCCGATCCGCAATTCGAATCTCGTCCGTGTCAGTTACGACAGCATGCTGCCGGCTTTCTCTGCACAGGTTGCCAATGCACTGGCCGATGGTTTCATCGCTTCGAGCATGGATCGCCAGTTCGGTGCGTCTTCGTATGCGAAGAAATATCTCGAAGATCAGCTTGCGCAGCTGAAATCACGGCTTGAGGAGTCTGAGCGCTCCCTGGTCAGTTTCGCGCAGCAAGAGAATATTGTTCCAAACGCTGATGGCACGTCGATGGTCGGGCAGAACCTGGCGGATCTGAACGCATCGTTGGCCAGGTCACAGGAGCAGCGCATCCGCGCCGAGGCACGTTGGCAAGGCGCGCGCAAAGTGTCAGGTGCGGCACTGCCGGCCGATATGCTGGCCGATTCCATTCTGCGCACCCTGCAGCAGCAACGCGCCGAATTGCAGGGCCAGTACCAGCAGAAACTGCAGACCTTCAAACCCGACTATCCGGAAATGTTGTCGCTGAAAGGGCAGATTGATGAGGCTACAAAGCAGATCGCGAACGAACTGAAGAATATCCGCGCATCCGTCAAGGCCGAGTACGATGCGGCGCTGGGTCAGGAAAACATGCTTGAGACCCAACTCGATACCCTGCGCACGCAGACGCTGGAAGCCGACCGCACCAGCATCCAGTACAACATCCTCAAGCGTGACGTGGATACCAACCGGCAGCTCTACAACGCCTTGCTGCAGCGCTACAAGGAAGTCGGCATGGCCGGCGGCGTCAAGTCCAGCAACATCTCGATCGTGGACAGAGCCGAAGTACCGCTGAAGCGCTTCGCGCCCAGCCTTCCGCTAAATTTGATGCTCGGTCTGCTGCTGGGTGCGATGCTCGGCGTGATGATCGCGCTGCTGCTGGAGTACCTCGACGACTCGTTGAAATCGCCGCAGGATATCGAACAGCACCTCAAGCTGCCG
>JBBSLG010000071.1:0-2876 GCA_038255435.1 Lysobacterales bacterium | reverse complement strand
GACCTTGCTGATCGTGCTGTTTGGTGTCGCGGTGATCGCATTGATCGCCATGGCCAATTTGCTGGCGCTGGTGGTGTTTGGCTTTGTCAATAGCCAGCAATTGCGAGATGGCCAGACCTTTGTCGCGCAAATGGACTGGAAGATGTTCGCCACCGTGGGCGCGGGTGTCAGCGTGGTGGTGCTGGTCGGAAGCTTGTACAAGATGATGGCCTTGTCTGCGGGCGGCAAGGTCGTCGCCGAGTCGCTGGGTGGCCAGTTGATTCCCCGCAATACCGAGGAACCCAACCAGCGCAAGCTGCTCAATGTCGTCGACGAAATGGCGATCGCGTCGGGAACGCCGGCGCCACCGGTCTATCTACTGGCGGGCGAGCCGGGCATCAATGCCTTCGCTGCGGGATTCTCGCCGCGCGACGCGGTACTCGGAATCACACAGGGAGCGATAGAGCAGCTGAGCCGGGATCAGTTGCAGGGTGTCATCGCCCATGAGTTCAGTCACATATTCAATGGCGACATGCGGCTCAATATTCGACTGATGGGTGCTTTGAACGGCATTCTGGTGCTGGGCATTCTGGGCTACTACCTGATGTACTCGGCGTCGTTCTCGGGGCGCCGGCGCGGCAACGACAACAGTGGTGCAGCCATATTGGCATTGGCCGTCGGGCTGATGGTGATTGGTTTTGCCGGTACCTTCTTCGGCGGCCTGATCAAGGCCGCAGTCAGCCGACAGCGGGAATACCTGGCGGATGCATCGGCGGTCCAGTTCACCCGCAATCCAATGGGAATTGCGGGTGCATTGAAGAGGATCGGCGGCCTGGAGTCGGGCTCCATCGTGCGCAACCCGGGCGCGCCCGAAGTCAGTCATGCCTTCTTCGCTCAGGGCGTGACAGGATTCACGCAGTGGCTGTCGTCCACCCATCCGCCGCTGGCCGAGCGCATCTTGCGCATCGATCCGCAGTGGGATGGCAAGTTCGACGTATCGGAGCCGCCACCGCCTGCCGAAGATCAACCGCAAGACGATCACGAGTCGGCTACAGCACGCGCTGACATGGCCCGGAACATGGCAACGGTTGCGGCAGGTGCTGCAGCGGCCGACGCCGTCGCAATGATGGATCGAATGGGTCAACCGACGCAGGAGTCGGTCCTGTACGCCCGGTCGTTGCTGGCGGATTTGCCGGAGGCGATTCGGGAAGCAGCGCGCGAACCTTATGGCGCGCGGGCCGTGATCTATTGCCTGCTGCTCGACAAGGGGGGCGAGCTGCGAGAACAGCAATTGGCGCTGTTGCAACGCCGTGCCGACAAGGACGTGTACGCGTTGACGATTGATTTGATGCCGCAGATGGACGCGTTGGAGAAGCGGTTCCGGCTGCCGATCATCGACATTGCCATACCGGCGCTCAAGCAGCTGTCAGACAGCCAGTACCCGTCGTTCAAAAAGAATCTGCTGGCGCTGATCGATATGGACGCCCGGGTCGACCTGTTCGAATGGTCCTTGCAGAAGATCCTGTTCAGGCATCTGGAAGGGCACTTTCAGAAACCATCGTCCACGATAACCCGTCATGCGGATCCCGGACAACTCACGCGAGAGTTTGCATTGGTCTTGTCGGTGATGGCGCACACTGGCGCGACGGACCAAGGCAGCGCCCAGGGCGCGTTCGATGCGTCCGCGCAATCCCTGGCTGCGAACGGTCTCACATTGTTGTCGATGGACCGGATCAGCAGCGCGGATCTGGATCAAGCCCTTGGCACGCTGGATCGATTGGCTCCCGCGGACAAGTCACGCTTGTTGACGGCGTGTGTCATCAGCACCTGGCACGATCAGAGAGCCACGCCAACAGAGGTGGAACTGTTGCGCGCATTCGCCAGTGTGCTGGACTGCCCTATGCCGCCGGGGATGGCGCCAGGAGGTCAGCATGACGACTGATAAGGTGATGGTCTTGGTGCGAGTCCCCGTGTGCTTTACAAGGGGACGGAAGGGTTTGCGCGACCGATGTCGTTTCGCTCATTGTGCTGGCGCCCATCACTTCGTATGTCGATGGCCGCCACTGCAATATCTCTGGAGGTTCAAATTGCGTGCCCCCCCTTGAATCTGCAGCCCGCGCTTTGACACACGTCAACACGGCAGGCCTGTACCGAGACAGGCATTAGTTGGATTGGACTATTTCACATGTAACGTTGGCTCTGGAGTTCCTGCATTGACACATTTCGGACGCATCACGACCAAAGCCGCATGGGTGACCTTGTTGCTGTTGTTTGCGTTGCGGGCGGTCGCGGCGCCGGGTCTTTGTGCGGCGCACGATACCGTATCAGAATCGTATCGAGCGCAAGCAGGTATTGCCGAGCCAGGGCCGGCGTCGATGGCCGATGTTTCCGATTCTTCCATTTCGAATGACCAGAAGCCCGATGGTCCGTCGGGTGTGCCGTTGGTGTCCGGCACCGAGGACTATTGCGACAACCCGGCCATTGCAGACGACGCTGCAATGGCAATGGCAGCGGCTGAACCATCGCACCAAGTAGACCTGGCGCCGGCGCTCCAGCGTGGTGTGCGCTGGCCGGAGCCGGCGATTGTCGGTGCCGTTTCGCGGCTGAGCCTGTCGCCGCCTAGCTAGACTAGGGTGAAATGGTCCGCGCTGGACATCGCCCCTCGATTGCGAATTTGACAGAGGGCTTGGAGCCGTTCTCCGGCGCCTACCAAAGGTCGACCCTGGGACCACCTGCCCCAGTGCATTTGCGCTTTCGCGCCGTTCGCGCTGGCAACAGATAACCTCGCATCGTCCAGCGTATTCAGGATAGCTGGACGGCGGTTGGACGGAATGCATCCGAGTCGCCGCTTTGACCAGAAAAGGAATACACCATGCCATCAGTGCAATACCAAGTTC
>JBBSLG010000070.1:0-3722 GCA_038255435.1 Lysobacterales bacterium | reverse complement strand
GGGACGAATTTCCTAGCGCAACCCGCAAGTGGTGTCTCACTCTGTCCTCCTTATGGCGCAGGTCTGAGGGACGAATTTCCTAGCTCAACCCGCAAGTGGTGTCTCGCTCTGTCTTCCTCATGGCACAGGCCTGAGGGACGATATTCATAGCGGAACCCGCAAGTGATGTCTCGCTCTGTCCTCCTCATGGCCTAGGTCTGAGGGAGATTTTCATAGCGCAACCCGCAAACTTTGATGAATCACTGGGGGACGGGTCGATCGCGGGTGGCAAGCCCGGGCCAGCGTGCTAAGTTGGCGGCTGATTCCGACGGGGGTCGGAACCCGATTCAGGCGGTCCATGTACTTGTATTCCCTTCATCCGTCGCGCACATGGGCGACGATGCGATCGAGATTGGCTTGGTGCACGGGCCTGCTACTGGCGTTTGCCTGCGCCACCACTGCGGCCGATCGCAATGCGACCCTGGTCATTGGAAGGGTCAGCGACAATCCGCGCGTCGACATCCAGCGTCTGCGACCGATGCTCGACTATGTCGTACCGAAGATGCGCCGGGTCGGCATCGAACGCGGCGAAATTCTGTTGGCGCGTGATCCGGTGCAATTGCGCAATTATCTGCGTCGTGGCCGCGTCGACTGGGTCACCGAGACTGCGGCGATGGCGGCCATGCTCGGCGCCGATGCCGATGCGCAGCCGCTGTTGCGAGCGATGCGCGACAATGAGGGTGCCTATCGCAGCGTGATTTTCGTGCGTCGCGACAGCGGAATCGAAACCATCGATCAGCTGCTTGGCCGTCGCATCGCGCTGCAGATCAGATCCTCGACCAGTGCGTTCTATCTGCCCCTGCTGATGCTGCGCGACGCCGGTCTGCCCCTGGTCGAGCTGGCTTCGCCCGATGACGCGCCGGGGCCGGGCGAAATTGGTTTCGTGATGGCGCGCTCCGAGCTCAATGTCGCAACCTGGGTGGAGAAGGGTTTGGCCGACGCCGGCGCCTTCAGCAATCGCGACTGGGGCAACCCGACCCGGATGCCGGAGTCATTCCGTAACCATATGCGCCTGATCGCGCAGAGTGAGGAAGTGCCGCGCGCGGTTGAACTGGTTCGCGCCGATCTCGATTCCTCGGTGCGCGATGCCCTCGGCGCGGCCTTGCTCGGCGCTGGCGACGATCCCTTGGCTGATTCGGCCTTGCGCGATTACTTCGGAACTACGCGCTTTGTCCGGATCGAGCCCGAATCGGCCGCTGTCCTTGCCCAGTTGGGTGTCAAGGTATTGAGCCTGCGCCGGGAAGTGGAATGAACCCGCAGACGCTGCAACGACGCTACTGGATTGGCGCGATCTCGATGATCATCGTGATCGTGCTGGGATCGGGGCTGGTTCTGTTTCAGGAGCGGCGGGCATCGGTCAATGGAGCCGAGCACCGGATCGCAACGATTGAAGAGAGCGCGCGTCGTGCTGTTGAATCCCGTCTGCAGGCGACATCGGCGATGCTCTCGGACTCGCTGATCAATCCGGTTTATTTTTACGATCTTCACGTCATCGAGCAGTTGCTCGTCAGTGCACGCAATCAGCCCGACATTGGCTATGCGATGGTGCTGGATCGTCAGGGCCGGGTATTGCACGATGGCACGCCGGAGATCTCCCGCTTTTCCGAACTGCCTGGCGACGAGTTTGCGACCAAGGCCTTTGCCAGCCCCTTACCCCTGTTACAACGTTCCGAGCGCTGGCTCGAAGCCAGTCATCCGCTGATGCTCGGCGATGAGCAGATCGGCCTGCTGCGACTTGGTCTGGATCTCGACCTGGTTGCCGATCCCTCTGCCGGTACACGATTGCCCAAGCTTTGGGACCCAAGCTGGCTGATCCCATTGGGCCTGCTCGCGCTCTCACTCGCCTTGCTGGCGCGCTGGATCGGCCAGCGTTACATCCGTCATCTGGCGGTCTGGCTGCAGCAGCCACGCCGACGCGCGCATCTACAGGACGATGGCGTGGTGCAAAGCGGCTGGGCCGGGCTCGGCGCAGCGCTCGAGCGCAGTGACCGCGAGGCCGCCGCGATCGAGATCGAACTGCAGCGCCAGATCACCCGGGACGGTCTGACCGGCCTGCCCAATCGATTGGCGCTGCGCCAGCAGATCGGCGAACGTCTGCAGCTCTGCCGTGATCGCGGCCTCGAGTTTGCGCTGATGTTCATCGACCTCGACGAATTCAAACGGATCAATGACACGCTCGGACACGATGTCGGCGACGATGTGCTGGCCGAAACCGGTAAACGCTTTTCCGATGTGCTCAACCGTGACAGTAATGCCGCGGGCAATTTCATTGCACGATTCGGCGGTGACGAGTTCGTCGTCCTGGTCGCCTGCGTCGATGCGCGCCGTCGCGCCGGTACCGTGGCCGAACACCTGCTCGCCGCGCTGAAGGCGCCATTCCGTCTGCTCAATCAGAGCCTGCACCTGAGCGCGAGTATCGGTATCACCTCGTATCCGGATGATGCGCTGGACGCCGCGCAATTGCTCAAGAACGGCGATATCGCGATGTATCTGGCCAAGGTCCATGGCCGCAACTGCTATCGCTACTTCACCAATTACCTGACCAAGCTCGCCGATGATCGGCTGGCGCTCGAGCAGGACCTGCGCGAGGCAATCGCCAATGGCGAATTGCAGGTCTATTACCAGCCGATCGTCGAGCTCGAACAGGAACGCGTGCGTGGTGCCGAGGCCCTGCTGCGCTGGCACCATCCAGTGCGTGGCATGGTGCCAACCAGCCTGTTCATCGGCATCGCCGAGGATGTCGGCCTGATCGATACCCTGGGCGAGTTTGTCCTGCGCGAAGCTGCGCGCGAGGCCGTCGGCTGGGTTACGCCGGATGGTCATCTGCCGTTTGTCGCGGTCAATGTGTCGGTTAAGCAATTCCGTGATGCACGTTTTCCGGCAAAGGTCACCTCGGCATTGCGCGACAGTGGTCTGCCGGCCAGTCGCCTGCACATGGAAATGACCGAGAGCGCCCTGCTCGACAACGAGCCCTTGGCTTTTCCGGGGCTGGAAGAGCTGGATCGCCAGGGCGTGAGTGTCTGGCTGGATGATTTCGGCACCGGATTTTCTGGCCTGAGTCATCTGCGCCGCGTGCCGGCATCGGGCGTCAAGATCGATCGCAGCTTCACTGCCGACCTGTTGTCGGATCGCCACGATCTCGCGCTGACCAGCGCCATCATCGCGATGGCGAGATCGCTTGAAATCACCGTGGTCGCCGAAGGCGTCGAGAAGTCATCGCAAGTCGAGATTCTGCGCTCGCTGCGCTGCCCGTATGGCCAGGGCTACTGGTTCGGTCATCCGATGCCGGCGAACGAATTCCGCGCCCGCCTCACCCGCGAGCCCGCCGAGATCCTGCGTCCGCGCATCAGCGACGCGAGTTGATCCTGTCGCCGAGAAGTTTCCATGAGCGCGGCAAGTCCCGATCTTCTGTCACGGAGGGCCGCGCTCCCGCGCGGCCGTTCTTGATTCCTACCGCGAGGCGAGCTGATCCCGGGCTTCTGATCAAGGCGTCGATGCGCGCTTGCCGATGGCCTATCGGCAATCCCCAGGCGTCGCAGGCGCGACGCCCTCCATTCGCACGGAGGGCCGCGCTCCTCCGCGGCCGCTGTGGCTTCTGTCCAAAAGCCGCCGGTCCCTCGCTATTGATCAAGGCTTCGAAGCGCGTCTGCCGACGGCCTATCGGTCGTCGCTAGGCGTCGCAG
>JBBSLG010000069.1:0-5634 GCA_038255435.1 Lysobacterales bacterium | reverse complement strand
TTCTTCTTCACGGCCTGCCTCCTCATTCTGAGCTGCCGGCTCCGTCCGCAGCGTGTGGCTCTGCACTCCCTGAGCGCAATCCACGATACCGACGGAGGCAGGCCACTTCTGCCTGCCAGGCGACCATTTTGTCTACGCGCTATTCGTTGCGATCCACTTCGTTGCCCTGATCCAGAGTGCTCGCAGGCAACGGCACCTGCCAGTAAGCATCCCGGCTCTGATCGAAGTTGCGGATGCGCAGCGCGCGCCCCTCATCGACGAGTTCGATCGGACGCGCGGCGCTGGAGAATTCCTTTGGCATGCGTGTCAATCGCATTGCCGGAGCTTCGCTGGGGTCGGGCTGTGCGCGCCACCAGAGCAGGCCAGCCATCAGGCGCAGGCGGGCGGCATGGTCGAGTGTGCGCGCTTGATACTTGGAATCGATGGGCGAGCTGACTTCGATGAGGCTGCAGCCCATCCAGTTATGCGCACGCTCATACCAGCGGCAAGTTTGCTGGGGCGGCGTGGGGATTTCCGGCGGATCGAGCATGAGGGCATCCCGACCAAGGCGGCAAGAGTGGGCCATCTGCAAGGCCTTCAAGTTTGCCGTTGCGCCTGCATCGAACAGAAACAAGTTGCGCAGCGCGTCTCTGAGGCGAGCGGGCAGGCCGTCTGATTGTGGGACGCCGCCGCTCATGTACCGCCACTCGCCCTGCATGGCTCCGCACAAATCGACATCGCTCAGCTGCGGTAGTGCAAACGCGTCGATGCAGCTACCGGGAAGCTCGGTGGATTGCGGCAGCTCGGCCAGGAACGCAGAGAACCATTCCGCGCTCTGACGGACATAGGCGATGCCGATCATGCCACCAATCAAATTATTGCTGTGCGCACCCAGACGGCGCCATGTCTGCGCATTGCGGCACAGTCGATCGAGCGCCTGAACCTGCTCGCCGCGTTCAAACTGCACCAAAGCGCTTGCCGCCAACACCGGCTGGATGCCGCCGAACGGGGCGAAGGGCGCGGCCAGGCTGGGTTGAAAGCCGAGACTGATCCCGTCGTACTCAGCCAGCGCTTCAATCCTGTTCAGTCGCTTCTGTTGCGGATCGACCCAAGCTACAGCCTCTTCGGGATGGGCGCGCAAGTAGTCCCGACATTCGGCGACCGCTGCCTGACAGGCTTCTGGCATACCGGCATGCCAGTCCGGCAGCTTGGCGTAATGTTCGCCCGCCAGCGACTGAAAATTTACGACTTGCGCGGGGCCGATCAGCTTGTTGAAGGCCTCGATATCTCGCTGCGCCACGGCATCAAGCTCGTTCTGCGGAACATCGTAGGACATCAGCCAGAGTGCGGCGAAGGCATCGCGTTTGATCTCGAACGGAGCAGTGCTCATCAGCGCCACTGCCGCGCGCTGCTCCTCGGACGGACCGATGGCGCGCAGTCCGAGCACGATCACCAGCCAGATCATTGGCAGAGAGAGTAGAACGAGTAACCACTTCAGCTTGCGCACGGGCCCGCTCCATTGACGTGGGCCAAGTCTCGCATCGGTTCCGCCGCGCGTCAGCAGACAAGTGTCATCCAGCTATCGGGTCGGATTGGCCGCGTGCTTTCGCGCTAGCTGCGGGCTCTGCGCAAGTCGTCAAAGCTCAGATCGAAACGCGCCAGGTACTTGCGCAATCGATCAGCATCATTGCTCGATGACTTGCGTGCACGGCTGGCCTGAAACAGGTTGCGGCCGGCTTCGCTGAGGTTTCTTGCGGCCTGGCAGACCGCAATGACATCAATCAGTTGCGCGCGCTCGAAACGATCGACCTGCTGCCAGCGCTCGCCGAGCAGGCTGCTGACCTCGGCGTCATTGCGATCCTGACGGCTGCCTTGGCCGCCAAGTCCACTCCACAAGCGCTTGAGCCTGGAGATTTCTTCATCGACCACGTCGACGGTGATTCGACCATGCTGGGACAGCGTCGCCATCCGTGTGATCGAGGCGCCGAGGTCACGGAAGTTGCCGGGCCAGAGGGCTTCGATGCTGGTCGCAAACCGCAGAAAGCGCTCACGTGCCTCGCGATTGAAGGTGACCCGCTCGCCGTGCACACGGGCATAGCGTTCGAGTTCGAAATCGAGATTGGGTTCGATGTCTTCCTGGCGATCCTTCAGGCCCGGCAGATAGAAGGTCCACAGATTCAAGCGCGCAAACAGATCCTCGCGGAAGCGGCCTTCGGCAACCGCCTGGGCAAGATCGCGATTGGTGCCGGCCAGCAGCTGGAAATCGCTGACAACCTCGCGATCACCGCCCAGCGGTGGAAAGCGCTTGTCTTCGATGGCGCGCAGCAGCATCGCCTGTTCGTCGAGTCCGAGTTCGGCGATCTCATCGAGAAACAGCAGACCCTGATCGGCGCTCTTCAGCAGGCCGGCGCGTTCGGCCTGGGCGCCGGTGAAGGCGCCACGAACATGACCGAACAGTGCACTGCCAGCGCCATCACCACGCAGGGTCGCGCAGTTGACTTCGACGAAGCGTCCCTTCAGTTCGTGCTGGTGTTTTTTCAACTCGAACAGATTGCGCGCCAGCATGCTCTTGCCGGCACCGGTCGGACCCATCAACAGGATCGGTGCCTTCGAACGCACGGCGACACGCTCGATCTGCTCGATCATCCGATTGAACGTGGCGCTGCGGGTGGCGATACCACTCTTCAGGAAGCTGGCGGTGTCCTCCTGCGCTGCCTGGAAACGCTGCGCGATGGGATCGTAACGCGCCAGATTCAGATCGATCAGACTGTGGCTGCCCGGGTCGCCCGCCTTCTGCTTGCGCGGTGGACTGGTCTGCAGCAGCACCGCCGGCACAAAACGCGCCTCGGTCAGCAGAAACCAGCAGATCTGCGCGACGTGGGTGCCGGTGGTGATGTGCACCAGGTATTCCTCACGCTCGGTGTCGAACGGATAGGCATGCACGAAGTCGAACATCCGCGCGTACATCTGCTCGAAATCCCAGGGATCGGCGACATGGAAATCATGCACGCGGACCTCGGTCTGCGGACTCATCTGCGCGATGTCCTGCTGCACCGTACGCGACAGTTCGCGATACCGACGCTGATCAACCAGCAGCTCGATGCGATCCGCCTGGAAGTCCTCGAACATCGCCAGGCTGACCGTTGGCCGCCATTTTTCCCAGCGACCCTGGCCCTGGCCGGCGTCCAGCTGCATGCCGAGGAAGCCCAGAACGACCTTTGATTTCATCGCGGAATCTCTATCTTTGTGGATAAATCATATCGTAGTGGCTACGAAACTGGTGCGAGGCCCATAGCGGCCTTGGACGCGATCGCTCGGCTGATCTGGACTGTGCGGTGTTGTTTTGTCGTCACAACTCCAGGCTGAATAGTTCTTCGAGATCAATCGGATAGCGCGGCTGCAAGGAGCGGCAACCGGGCGCCCGGACGAGAATTCATGGCGACAGCCAAGCGGTGCGGCATCGATCTGGCACGAATCCTGTACTGGCCAGCGCGGATCAACCACTCGCCAGCGGGGCTGGGGAGTCGGCCAGCGCCGGCCCGCACCGGAGTACGGTGCGGGCCGGCGCCCACGATAATCAGCACAGAAAGGATGCAGCATGAACGCTCAGCGCTATGAAGTGATGGAACAGGCCGGCGGTGTGCCGATTCGTCTATGGGCGGACGGTGTGCCGGTGGAGGAAGAAGCGCGCGAACAATTGCGCAAGCTGGCCCGCCTGCCCGTGGTCGGGCCGTTTATCGCGGTGATGCCCGACGTGCATCTCGGCATCGGCGCAACGGTGGGCTCGGTGGTGCCGACCCAGCACGCCATCATTCCCGCCGCCGTCGGTGTCGATATCGGCTGCGGCATGATCGCGGCGCAGACCAGCTTGAACGCGCGCGATCTGCCCGATGATCTGTCGGGTCTGCGCAGCGCGATCGAGAAGGCGGTGCCGCATGGTCGCAGTGGCTTCAAGCGTGGCCAGCGCGATACCGGTGCCTGGGGCGTGACGCCGAAGGCGACCGAGCATGCCTGGCGTGGTCTCGACAGCGATTTTCGTCGACTCTGCGATCTGCATCCGCGTTTGAAGAACACCAATAACCTGCATCATCTGGGCACGCTCGGCACCGGCAATCACTTCGTCGAGGTATGCCTGGATGAGTCGGAACAGGTCTGGGTGATGCTGCACTCGGGCTCGCGCGGCGTCGGCAATGCGATCGGCACGCACTTCATCGAACTGGCCCAGGCCGATATGCGCGAGCACATCGCCAACCTGCCGCACCGCGATCTGGCCTACTTCCAGGAAGGCTCGGCGCATTTCGATGACTACGTGTTCGCGGTCGGTTGGGCGCAACGATTCGCCCGAGAAAACCGCGCGATCATGCTGCAGCACACCCTGCAGGCACTTAAGAAGATCGTGCCCAAGCCATTCAGCGTGGTCAACGATGCGGTCAATTGCCACCACAACTATGTGCAGCGCGAGCAGCATTTCGGCGCCGAGTATTTTGTCACCCGCAAGGGTGCAGTCAGCGCGCAGAAGGGCCAGCTCGGCATCATTCCCGGCAGCATGGGGGTGAAGAGCTACATCGTGCGCGGCCTCGGCAATGTCGATGCGCTGTGCTCGTGCTCGCATGGTGCCGGTCGGGTGATGAGCCGCACCCGGGCGCGTCGCGAGATCAGCATGGAGCAGCATCTCAAGGCGACCGCGCATGTGCAATGCCGGCGCGACGAAGGCGTCATCGACGAATCGCCGGCGGCCTACAAGCCGATCGATCAGGTGATGGCGGCGCAGAGCGATCTGGTCGAGATCGTGCATACGCTGCGGCAAGTGGTTTGTGTGAAGGGATAGGCGCAGTGCGCGCACGGACAACAACGCGGGTGGAGCTTGGCTTCTCGGCATTCGCCGAGCGGTTCGTGCGCGCATACTTCGAGGAAATCATCGAGCATCCCGGCCACGAGCCGGTCGATGAGGACATCGAGCAACTATTGGCAGGCGCGCTATACGATCTGGAAGCGCATCTCGACGAGAATCGCTTCCTGTTGCGCATGCGTGAGCGAAACGACCCACCGGAAGGATGGAATTTCCGCTTTACGTTCCGCAAATCCAAGGAAGCCTGGTCAATTCTGAAATTCGAGACGCCGTACCACGGCAACTTGCTGGTAAATCCGTACGCGCGCCGTATCAGTCCGAAGATCGCGCGTGTCATGGCGAACGCAGTGCATGTAGACGACACGTAGAGGTATCCGGAATGAACGGCCAGGAAGCCAACAGCATCCACATCGACGGCAGCAGCGGCGAAGGCGGCGGCCAGATGCTGCGCAGCGCGCTGACACTGTCCATGCTCAGCGGCAAGCCGCTGCGGATGACGCGGATTCGTGCCGGCCGCGCCAAGCCCGGCCTGATGCGCCAACATCTGGTTTCGGTGCAGGCTGCCGAACGGATCAGCTCAGCGCATGTGATCGGAGCGGCGATCGGCAGCACCGAACTCGAGTTCACTCCGGGCCCGGTACAGGCCGGTGTCTACCGTTTCGCCATCGGCACGGCGGGCAGCACGATGCTGGTCCTGCAAACCCTGCTTCCTGTGCTGCTGCGCGCCGATGCCAAAACCACGCTCGTCATCGAAGGCGGCACCCACAACGGCCTGGCACCGAGCACAGATTTCATCGCGCGTGCTT
>JBBSLG010000068.1:0-5809 GCA_038255435.1 Lysobacterales bacterium | reverse complement strand
TGTGCCGGCAGCGTGTCGGGCACACGCGCCGTCCATAAGCCTTCGTCGGCGGCCAGCGCCGACAACAAGCCGGTGAAACTCTCGAACATCGCTTCCACCACACCGGGGCGGAACAGGCCTTCGACGTAGTCCCAGTTGCAGCGCAGACCGTTGGCGTCCTCGTTGACCAGAAAGTCGAGCCAGACCTGGGGCGTCTGTGTCTGCTGCACACCGCTGTACAGATCAAAGACCAGATCCGACTCGACCTGGATGCCGAGTCCGCTGGTCACCACGACCGGGAACGCGACACTTCCACCGCGCTCGCGGGCCAGTGCCTGTTGCACCTGTGGGCCACTGAACTCGCGATGATCAAGATCCAGCCACATCTGCTGTTGCAGCGTCTTGAATCGTTCCTGCAGATTCGCCCCGGGCGTCCGCCAATCGATTTCCAGCAAGGTCAACGAGGTGAAATCACCGACCAGCGCATCGACCTGGGCATGCACCGGAAGCCGATTGAACAGGGTGAAGTTCAGGCAGAAATGCGGTTGCCGGGCGAAGCGACACAGTACCTGCGCATACAGGCCGGCGAGCACGATAGTCGGCGCCAGTTGCCGCGACTTGGCAGATCGCTTCAAGTTCTGCCAGGCATCGTCTGGCAATTGAAACTGCAGTCGCTGGAATCGTGGCGCCTGCAGCTTCGAGGGATCCAGAGCCAAGGGCAGTTCCGGGCCGGTCGGCAGCTTGGCCAAGCGTTGCACCCAGTAATCCCGGGCACGTTGATAGCGCGGCAATTCACGCAGACGCTGCTCGGCGAGCACGTAGTCGCGAAAACTCAGCTGCAGTTGCGGCAGCGCCGTCGATGGATCGCGATAGAGCGTGGATAGTTCGTCACTGAGTAAATGAATGCTGCCCAGATCCACGGCCAGCGCATCCAGACTGAAGTGCAGCATCCAGCACCGCTCATCGAGCCGGCTGGCCTGCAGTTCGAACAAGGGCCAGGCGTCCGCGGCAAGGACCTGATGCGAAAGTCGGTTGCGGATACGCGCCAGTACGTCCGCCCCGCCGGCACCGCGGGCATCCTCACGCGTGATCGCGTAATGCGGCACTGGGTCCAGTATCCGCTGCTGGCCATCGGCACCAACGACCATGCGCAACATGCCGTGGCGCGCGATCAACTGGTTCCAGGCGCGTTCGAAGCGTTCGACATCCAGTTCCTCGACGATGAGCTCAGCGTAGGCATGCGTCGCCACACCACCCAGGGCGAACTGCGGGTTCCGGCCCAGCCAGTACGCCTGCTGGACACTGGTCAGTGGAAACGGCAAGGCGCGCGCCGCCCAGTCAATCGACACGCTGGGCCAAGCCTGCTCGGGATCAGGCAGATCGCCATCGGCAAGAACTGCGCTTAGTTCGGCCACGGTCGGCGCATTCAGCAGTGTGGCCAGATCGACTCGCCGCCCCAGTTGCTGACCGATCCTGCTGGTCAGCCGTACCGCGCTCAGCGAACTGCCGCCCAGCGCGAAAAAATCCGCATCGGCATCGGTCACCATGACGCCAAGAATTTCGCTCCATATTTCGGCGAGTTGCTGCTCGGCTGCGCTCATCGTGCGCGCCGGCGAATTGTCGGTATCTGCCGCGCACGGCATCGGCAACGCTGCCCGATCAATCTTGCCGCTGGCATTCATGGGCAGGCTGGGCAGGCAGACGATCGCCGCCGGCAGCATATGCGCAGGCAACACCTGCGCCGCATCTGCCCGCACTGCGGCCGACTCGCGGCGGACGCCGTGCGCGCAGACCACGTGCGCCAGCAGGCGGTCTTCCACCTCTGCCGACGGCCGCCAGAGACTGACCACGGCCTGCTCGATTCCAGGCAAGTGGGAAAGCGCCGCCTCGATTTCGCCAAGTTCGATGCGATAGCCGCGCAGTTTGACCTGACGGTCAACCCGGCCCATATAGCCCAAGCCGCCATCGGGCAGGCGGCGGACCAGATCACCGGTCCGGTAGGAGCGCCGGCCGTCCGAATCAATCACGAAACGCTCGCGGGTCAGTTCGTTGCAGCCTCGATAACCGCGGGCGAGGCCGGCTCCACTGATCAGCAACTCACCCGCTCCGTCCGCCCGGTCAGCGTCCGGCTCGATGCGCAGTTCGCATTGCAGGTCCGGGAGCGGCGCGCCGATCGGGCTGATCGCCAGGTCCGCGACATCGCTCCGGCGCAGCTGCCGTAATGTGCTGATCACCGCTCCTTCGGTGGGCCCGTAGGCATTGAATACAGCGGGCCTGACATCGCCGTGGCGCTCGAACCATTTTTGCAAGGCGCGGTGGTCCATCGCTTCGCCGCCCGACAGCAGCACGCCCAGCTGCAATTTGCGCCGTTGTCCCAGGCTGGCCAGTTCATCTTCGGCGAGGCTCAGCAGACGCAGCGCCGCCGGTGTCTGCAACAGAACGCTGACCCGCTCCGCGGCCAGCAGATCGAGAAATGCGCGCGGGTCACGACTGGTCTCACGGGCCACCAGGAGCAGACTCGCTCCGCTGGTCAAGGCGCCCCAGATTTCCCAGATCGAGGCATCGAAGGCAACCGAATGGACACAGGCCCATATGTCATCCGCAGCAACGCTGAAATATTGTGCGCAGGCACTGAACAATCGGCAGATCTGCCCATGTTCGATCTCCACGCCCTTGGGCCGGCCGGTCGAGCCCGAGGTGTAGATCACGTAGGCAAGCTGTTCTGGCCGGGTAATCGCACCGAGGTTTTCTGCGGATTCTGACTCGGCCGCGGCCAGTAGATCATCGAGTTGGCGCGCTGCCGCACTATCGCCGATCGACACGCGACCGGTCGCGTCAGTCAGGGTCAGCACGACGCCGGCATCGGCCAGCGTCTCCTGCAGACGGCTCGGCGGATACTCGGGATCCAGGGGCAGGTAGGCGCCGCCCGCCTTCAGAACCGCCAGCATCGCGATCACCATGCTGGTCGTGCGCCCGGTGCAGATTGCGACCAGGGCTTCCGGGCCTACGCCCAGTTTCACCAGATGTCGTGCCAGACGATTGGCAGCGCGATTGAGCTCACCATAACTGCAGACGCCGTCGACCGCTCGCACGGCGACGTGCTCCGGCGACAACGCCGCGCATTGTTCAAACAAGTGGTGCAACATGGGCTCTCCCGGATGGACTCGGACGCGATGTCAGGGGCTTGCGCGCGTGAGTTCAGTAGGCGCCGGAACGTTCCAGTTGTTCGAACAGTTGCTGCACATTGGACGAAAGGAAGCCGTGCTCTGAGCTGCGATTGATCAACTCGAAACTGATTCCGGAATTCGCGCAGCGCGACGAAAACGCCTGCACCAGTCCAGGACCTTCGATGACCGAAGTATCAAAACGCAAACCGCGCGCCTTCAGCTCGCGTACACTGGCGGCCACATCGTCGACCTCCATCGCGATGTGGGCGACGCCCGGACCGAAGTTTTCGATCAGACGCGACACCTGCGATTCTGGCTCAGTGCCCTGGACCAGCACGAACTTGATGCCGTTGTGTTCGAGTTCGGCCGAGAGCATTCCGCTCTGCCTGCCCTGGATCGAAAGCCGGCGTACCAGTTGGAAGCCGAGTATCCCGCAGTAAAACTCGATCGCAGGATCCAGATCCCTGACTGCAATCGCGATGTGATCGATACGCCGATAAGACGGCAATGCCGGGTGATCGGCGACGGGTGCCGCATGATCAGCGACGGCCGCCGGGTGATCGCCAGCGATCGCCTGACCGGAATCTTCCTGCTGTGTCATTCGTTTCCTCCGAGGGCTCAATGTGTGTCCGGCAAGCGATGGACACCCGCAGTTGCTGAATCGGCGGCGCTCAAGCTGCGCCAGCGGTCACGCCTTCTCAAAGGTGGCGGACATTAGCGAAACACTCGTTAACATTTCGATTCCGATGGTACAGGACGCCAAACGGCCCCGTAACACGTCAAAAGAGGGGTCTTGGCCCGACAGACGGTCCCCTGGGACCGACAGACGGTCACTCCAGCTCCCTCTGGTCGGGAAACGCCGAAACGCCGAAGAACGCACGGCCGGCTCCAACGGGCGCTCTTTTGACGCCCGGCGGGGCGGTCCCGGTAACCGGGGCAGCGAACGCGATACACGAGCCTGCGACTAGCCGGGAGCTGCCTTTCAGTCTCGCCCGCCGGGCGCCCGATCGAACAGATTGGCGGGCGACAGCAGGCGCACATCGGTCACGCCGCACAGGGCCATACTCTGATCCAGCTCCTTGCGCAGCAGTTCAAGGCAGGTCGCCACACCGGCCTTGCCCAGTGCTCCGAGGCCGTACAGGAACGCGCGGCCGATCAATACGCCGTGGGCGCCCGAGGCCAGTGACTTGAAGATGTCCTGGCCGCTGCGAATGCCGCCATCGAGGTACACCTCGATGTCCTTGCCCACTGCAGCGGCAATGGCCGGCAGGGCACTGATCGAAGAAGCAGCGCCGTCCAGCTGGCGTCCACCGTGATTGGAAACGATCAGGGCATCCGCGCCAGCAGCGACCGCCTGACGTGCATCCTCGACGTCGAGCACGCCCTTGATCACCAGCTTGCCACCCCACTCCGACTTGATCCAGTCCAGATCGCGCCAGGTCAGTGAGGGCGTCAGTTGCTGCGCGGTCCAAGCCGACAGCGAAGTGGTATTGCTGACACCTTCGGCGTGGCCGACGATATTCCCGAATGTCCGACGGGATGTCCCCAGCATCCGCCAACACCAACGCGGGTGACGCAGCAGATCGAGCGCGTTGGCCAAGCCCAGACGCGGTGGCGCGCTCAGGCCATTGCGCACGTCCTGGTGTCGCTGCGCCATGATCGGCAGGTCCAGCGTCAGCATCAGCGCGGAACAACCCACCGCCCGTGCCCGCGCAATCAGCCGCCGCACAAAGGCCCGATCACGCATCACGTAAAGCTGAAACCAGAACGGTTGCTGGGTATGCCTGGCCACATCCTCGAGCGAGCAGATGCTCATGCTCGACAGCGTGAACGGCACCCCGGCTGCCTCCGCAGCCTGTGCAGCCAGGATCTCGCCATCGGCGTGCACCATTCCGGTCAAGCCGGTAGGTGCGAGTGCCAGCGGCATGGCAACGGTCTGGCCCAATAACGTGGATTGCAGGCTGCGCGATTCGACATCGATGCCGACCCGCTGACGCAGCCGGATCGCGGCCAGATCGGCGCAATTCGCGCGCAAGCTTGCCTCGCTCCATGAACCCGATTCGACATAGTCGAAGAAAATACGCGGCACCCGCCGTTTGGCGAGTCGCCGCAGGTCCTCGATCGAACACACAGTCGGCATGGCGATGGATCCCAGGAAGCGCGGACGAACAAAACGAAGATCAGTGAACCATCTGGCCAACGCCCATCATTGAAACACGCCAGCCGCCGCTGCATTGTTCGCTGCCGTAGCGGTCGTGGAGAGGGGCCCGTCTCACCTCGAACCAGTCGATCTGCCCCTCAGCGCCGCATCCAGGTGCGCAGAGTAAAAACCATGCTGAGCCTCCCCATTGACGATGAGCACCGGAACGATTCGCCCACCGTAAGATCCAAGCTCGCGCTGGTAGGGCGGCCACTTCTCGACATTGCGCTCTTCGAAGCGAACCTTCCTCTGCGTCATCCAGGTCCGCGCCCGGTCGCAAGGTTCGCATGACGATGTGGTGTAGAGAATAATCACGTGCCGCCGGGACGGTCGGCTTGAACGCATAGTTAGACACGCGCAGTGGCTGACGGTGCGAGCCGGAACGGGATGCGAAGCTGCCGATAGAACGGTTGTACCGCATGGGCGGAGCATAGAACCACACCGGGCTGAACTGGAAGTAGCG
>JBBSLG010000067.1:0-5917 GCA_038255435.1 Lysobacterales bacterium | reverse complement strand
TGTCACCGCCAACTTCCGGAATCTCCAGGCAGTACAGCAGCGAGCCCATTGCCGGGCGCAATGTGTAGGACATGTCGGAGTGCCAGTTGACGCCGGTCTCACGGGTATTCGATGGGCTGCCGTCGGCGTTCGGCCGGGTTGTGACGATGAATATTTCTGCGTGCTCGGGATGGCGGTACTTGAACAGCGCGGAATGGTCATCGAGTTGGCCAAAGCGCGCGCTGAAGGCGATGTGCTGTTCCGGTGTGATCTGCTGGTCGCGGATCAGGATGATGCCGTTGTCGACCCAGGCCTTGCGGATCTGGGCGATCGTTTCATCGCTCATCGGCTGCGTCAGGTCGGCGCCAAGAATCTCGGCTCCGATCCCATAAGAGAGGCGTTTGACAGTAATGTTCATGAATGGGTGCTCCTGCTTGGTAACCGAATTACTCGACCCGGGCGCCAGAGTCACGCACGATCTTGGCCCACTTCGCCGTCTCGGTGCGAAGATGCGCTGAGAACTGCTCCGGGGTGCTCGACAAAGGCTCCATGCCAAGGCTTGCGAAGCGCTCTTTCAGATCGGCCTGCGCCATCACCTTGGCGGTTTCGCTGCTGAGCTTGGCGATCACCTCGGGCGGCGTGCCGGCCGGCGCCATCAGGCCGTACCAGACGTACACGTCGAATCCCGGGAAACCCGACTCGACAACAGTCGGCACCTGGGGCTCAATCGCTGACCGGCTCGCCGTGCTGACGGCGAGGAATTTCAGCTTGCCAGCCTGGACATGGGGGCCGGTCGTGGCCCATGCGTCGAAGATGGCGTGGATATTGCCGCCAAGCATGTCAGTGACGCCTGCGGCGGTGCCTTTATAAGGCACGTGCGTGAGCCCGGCTCCGGTCTGGCTTTTCAACACCTCCATCGCCAGATGCGTCGTTCCCCCGACGCCCGAAGACGCGTAATTCAGTTCAGCGGGCCGCGACCTGGCCAGTTCGATCAGGTCCTTCAGCGAACGCACCGGGAGCGCAGCGGGCACCGTCAGGAATAGTGGCATCTTGCCGACCAGGCCGATCGGCATGAAGTCCTTCACCGGATCGAAAGGCAGCTTCTCGTACAGGGCCGGATTGATGGCCAGCGGACCAGCAGCGCCGAAGAACAGCGTGTAGCCATCGGCTGGCGCTTTCGCGGCGGCGGCGGCGGCAATATTGCCGCCCGCACCCGCGCGATTGTCGACCACCACCGGCACTGCCAGTTCGCGTGCCAGCTTCTCCGCAATGGCACGCGCCATCACGTCAGTGCCACCGCCTGCGGAATACGGCACGATGAGTCGTATCGGCTTGTTGGGGTAGGGCTGTGCTGCGGCGCCCTGCGATAGAACCGCGAGTGTGGTTGCTGACAGGGCTGCGGACAGCCATTTGATGATGATCATGCTAGCTCCGGTGGTACAAGGGATTCAACAATTAGATGATCTCGTTCGATGCCAGCGCGTCGAGTTCGGCATCGGCCAAGCCGAGCAGTCCCTGCAGAACTTCGCGGGTATGCTGGCCAAGCGTAGGCGGCGCGGCATGCACTACCTCGGTTTCGGAAAAACGCATCGGGCTGACGATCATCGGCATGCTGCCGGCCAGCGGATGCGGCACATCGATGCGCAATTGGCGATGTTGCACCTGCGGGTCGGCCAGCACTTGTGCCAGATTGTTGATCGGCCCACAACCGACGCCAGCGTCTTCCATCGCGTCGGCCCAGTAGGCGCCGTCGTGGGCGGCAAGCAGCGCCTCGAGCGCGCCAATCAGCTGTTCCCGGTTGGCCAGCCGTTGCGCGTTGGTGCAAAAGCGCGGGTCGGTGGCCAGGCCGGGGTCGCCGAGGACATTGCAGAACTTGCGGAACTGCCCATCGTTGCCAACCGATACCATCACCCGGCCGTCCCGGCAGTTCAACACCTCGTAGGGTGCCAACGTGGGGTTCTCGTTGCCCCAGCGCTGCGGTATCTGGCCGCTCATCAGGTGGTTCAGGTGCAGGTGCGACATCATCGACGTTTCGACATCGAGCAGCGCGGCGTCGATGAACTGACCTTCGCCGGAGACACGGTCCCGGTAGTGCAGCGCGGCCAGGATGGCGGCGACTGCGTGCATCCCGGTGGCGATGTCGACGATCGGCAGGCCAACCCGCATCGGCCCTGCTCCGGGGCGCCCGTCGCGTTCACCATTGATGCTCATCATGCCGCCCATTGCCTGGAAGATCGGGTCGTAGCCGGCCCGCCGGCGGTAAGGGCCGGTCTGGCCGAAACCGGTGATCGAGCAATAGACCAGCCGCGGGTTGAGCTCGCGCAAAGCCTCGTAATCCAGGCCGTAGCGTGTCAGCGTACCGAACTTGTAGTTCTCCACCAGCACGTCAGCCTGCTCGACCAGACGGCGCAGCAACTGCTGCCCTTCGGCCTTGGCGATGTCGAGCGTGACCGACTTCTTGTTTCGGTTGAATGCGAGGTAGGTCGCCGACTCGCTGGTGGGGCTGCCGTCGCTGGTCTTCAGCACCGGGCCACCCATCGTGCGCGTGTCGTCCCCGCTGCCGGGGCGCTCGATCTTGATGATCTCGGCGCCGTAGTCGCCCAATGTCTGACATGCCAGCGGTCCAGCCAGGATGCGGGTGAGGTCGATCACGCGCAGGCCAGAAAGCAGTTTTTTTGTCATTGTCCGGTCTCTCTCGTGATACCGCGTTTCAGTTGCGGTAACCGGGATCTTCGCGGTCGAGCTTGCGCAGTAGCGCGGCCCATTCCTTCTGGCCCACCGGAACGAAGCCGTCCTTGCCGAAAATCTGCGTGGCCTGTGCGGCGCTCCTGGCGATGACCGCTGGCGCGACTGGGTATAGCCGCGAACCGCCACCGAGCGCGGCGACCTGCATGCGGCAGGCGCGTTCGAGCTGGTACATCAGCATGAAGGCCTCGCCCATCGTGGCGCCGCAGCTGATCGGGCCGTGGTTGCGCAGCAGCATCAGCTTCTTGTCGGCGCCCAGATCGCGCACCAGGCTGCGTTTTTCCTCGTCGTCGAGTGCGAGCCCTTCGAACTCGTGATAGCAGAGCTTGTCCCACACCACCAACGCGTGCTGCGAGGCTGGCAGCAGGCCATGTTCCTGCATCGACACGGCGGTGCCGTCGCGCGTATGGAGGTGCATCACGCACGCCAAGTCGGGCCGCGCTTCGAGGATCGCAGCGTGGATCACCAGGACCGCGGGGTTTACCGGATAGTCGGTCGCGCTGAGGATCGTGCCTTGCGCATCGGTCTTGATCAGCGACGAGGCGGTGATCTCATCGAACAGCATGCCGTAGGGGTTGATCAGGTAGTGGTCGGGCTCACCAGGCACACGGTGCGAGATGTGGGCCGAGATCAGATCCGACCAACCCATCCGGTCGGCCAGGCGATAGCAGGCTGCGAGCTCACGGCGCGCCTGGCGCTCCGCGTCGGAGACTGGACTGGCGGCGTGGGATTGCGTGTTCTGCATCTCGAAAACTCCTGGTTGCGGTGATAGGGTCGTGTCTGGCGGCGTGCCGACCTCAGCCGTCACCCGCGTTGATGGTTGGCGGGCGACCGACGACGCCGTCGGTCACCAGCCGGTCGACCTCGCCCGGCGTCTTGCCCAGCAAGTCGGCGAGCACCGCGATGCTGTGCTCGCCGAGCAGCGGCGGCGCGATCCGGTACTCGATCGGTGTATCCGAAAAGCGGATCGGGTTGGCCACCGTCGACGCGACTCCGCCGCCGCCGTGCGCCTGGTCGATGCGCAGTTGGCGGTGCACCACCTGCGGGTGCTCGAACACCTGCTTGTAGTCATTGATCGGTGCGCTTGGTACGTTGAGCTCAGCCAGTCGCTCGACCCAGTGCGCGGTGTCTTGCGTTTCCATCACCCGCTGCAACTCTTCGATCAGCGCCGGCCGGTTCTTGTTGCGCTCGGCAACGGTGCGAAAGCGGGGATCGGTAGCGAGCGCTTCACGGCCGATCACGCCGCACAGGCGCCGGAACTGGCCGTCGTTGCCTGCACCGACGACAAAATGGCCATTCGCCGATCGGAATACCTGATAAGGCGCCAGGTTCGGATGCTCGTTGCCCCAGCGGCCCGGTATTTCTCCGCTGGCAAACATTCCGACGATCTGGTTGGAACCGAAGTGGACGATGCTGTCGAGCAACGCAAGGTCGATGCGTTGACCCTGGCCACTGATGTGTCGACGCTCGACGGCAGCGAGGATCGCGACGGTCGCATTCATGCCGGTGAGGATGTCGGTGACGGCGATCGCAACCTTGACCGGACCGCCGCCGGGACCGTCATCGCGGTGCCCGTTGATGCTCATCAGCCCGCCTTCGCCTTGCGCCATGAAGTCGTAGCCTGGCCGCTTGGCGTACGGGCCATCCTGGCCATAGCCGGTGATCGAGCAATAGATGATGCGCGGGTTGACCGCGCGGATGTCGTCGTAGCCCAGACCGTAGCGGTCGAGGTCGCCGACTTTGAAGTTCTCGACGAACACGTCACATTGCCGGGCCAACTCGCGCAGCAGTTGCTGCGCGGCCGGCGTGGCGATATCGAGAGCCAGCGACCGCTTGTTGCGATTGGCCGACGTGAAATAACTCGCATCCGCGGTCGGGCCATCGCGCCCCGGCACGAATGGCGGACCCCAATGACGAGAGTCATCACCTACCTCGGGTCGTTCGACCTTGATGACGTCGGCGCCCAGGTCCGCCAGCATCTGGGTGCACCAGGGGCCGGCGAGTATGCGGGAGAGGTCGAGAACTCGGAGGTGGGACAGTGGGCCGCTCATGCTTGGTTCGGAGTAAGTTCGTATATCGGAACGATGTTCGGATTGAGCCTAGATGCTGATTATGCCTAAGTGGCAGCGTCCGGACCTGCGCTTTTTCAGCAATGTTTCGGCGCCGCGACGACGGCGCCGAACATCTCGCGTTTCACCGGCTGGCGTTGGCAGCTGCTGCGGATTCTTCAGCGCCGGCGTGAATTCGAACGACGCCATTGCGCTGCAGGTGTTCGATCTCCGCGTCCACGTAACCGAGCCCGGCCAGGATTTCCGCGGTGTGCTCGCCGAGTTGCGGCGGCGGTCGGCTGACATGGCGCGGCGCGGCGTCGAATGTCACCGGCATCGCCACCGTTTTCATCGGTCCGTAGGCGGCGTGCTGGTAGTCCATCACGATGCCGCGCTCGGCCGTGTGCGGCATTGCCAGCACCTCGTCGAGCGAGTGGATGGGCGAGTTCGGCACCCCGGCCGCACCGAGCAGGCGCGTCCATTCGCCCACCGCCTTGGTGCGCGTGCAGGCGGTGACCCGCGCCACCGTCTCGTCGAAATGCGCGACGCGGTCGGCATTGGTTCGAAAGCGCGGATCGTCCTTGATCTCATGCAGTCCAGCCGCGTCGCAGAAGTTGCGCCACAGGCTGTCGTTGCCGACCGCAATCAGGATTTCTCCGTCAGACGCCGGGAATACCTGGTAGGGGCACAGCGATTCGTGGCCGCTGCCGCAGCGCTCGGGCCGGTGGCCGGTCTGCCAGTAGATCTGGGCGGTGTAGCCCATGAAGGCCATCGCGGTTTCGTACAGCGAGACTTCCAGGAAGCGGCCCTTGCCGGTGGCGTCGCGTTCGCGCAGTGCGGCCAGGATGCCGAGTGCGGCCCAGATGCCGGTGGTCTGGTCCAGCGGCGAGAAGGCGGCGCGCACCGGCGGACCGCCTTTTTCGCCGGTCACCCCCATGATGCCGCTGAAGGCCTGTGTCATCACATCGTAGCCGGGCAGCGGCGACAGCGGGCCGGTGCGGCCAAAGCCCGAGATGCTGGCATAGATCAGGCGCGGATAACGCTCACGCAAGGTCTCGTGGCCCAGGCCCAGACGCTCCATCGCGCCCTTGCGGTAGCTTTCGAGCAGCACGTCGCTGTTGTCAAGCAGGCGCATGATCACCTCA
>JBBSLG010000066.1:0-6668 GCA_038255435.1 Lysobacterales bacterium | reverse complement strand
GGCCTGATCTTTCCGTTCTCGAGCCTGTTCAGCTACAAGCTCGACAAGCTGATCAAATATTCCACTGTCGACGAAAACTTTGGCGCCATTGTCGCCGCCTATGTCATCAGCGAGGCCCGCTGGAAAAGCCTTCCGGAGAGCGTTCGGCAGGTGATGGCGGAGGCGGGCATCAAGGTGAGTCAGGAGACCTGTGCGGTACTCGACCGCGATCTGCAAGTGGATATCGACAGGCTGAAGAAGGCCGGAATGGTCACGGTCACGCTGCCGGCCAGCGACAAGCAGGAATTGCTCGGGCTTTTTGCCAATGTGCGATCGGATTGGGCCGAATCCTTGAATCAACGGGGTAAACCTGGCACACAGGTACTCAAGGCATTCGAGGCTGCCGTGCAGCAGGGACGATAGAGAACTCCGATCCTGTTCTCGGCCTGATGCCGACAGACGCAGTCGCCGGCGCCCCCGCAGGCAATCCAGCCCGGGCGTTGCCATTGATCCATTTTCCAAGGAACCGAAGTGAATTTTTTGAGTGCTGAACAACTGATGTGGCGCGACTCGGTCGAGCGGTATGTCGACAAGGAAATCGGCCGCGAATATATCCGCAAGTGCGATATGGATCGCCAACACCCCGACGAAGCATTTCAGAAGATCGCGAAGATGGGTTGGCTCAAGTTGCCCTTTCCGGAAGATGTCGGCGGCGATGGGATGAGCACCCTGGACTATGCGGTGATGGTCGAGATGCTGAGCAAGCACGGCGTCGATTTTGGTGTGGCCATCACGCTGCCGACCTTCACCGCGATGAACATTGCATTGCACGGAACGCCGGAGCAGAAGCAACAGTATTTGCCGGCGTTTTTTGCTGGCGAAATCCGCTTCGCCGTTTCGATCTCCGAGCCCGGCTCGGGATCGGATGCAGCAAACGCCCAGACCCGGGCTCGCCTCGAAGGTGATCACTACATCGTCGACGGGCAGAAGCTGTGGTGCAGCGGAGCCGGTTTGAAGAATACCGTCATCGTGATGTTGGTGCGTACCGACAAGAGCGACAAGCGCAAAGGCCTGTCGGTGCTGATGATTCCGAACACGACGCCGGGGCTGACGATCCGGCCGTTGAATACCCTGGCACGGCGTTCCATCACCACCACCGAAATTTTTCTCGACAATGTGAGTGTGCCGGCTTCGCAAATGCTCGGAAAGCCGGGTGACGGCTGGAAAATCATCGGTGGAGAGCACTTGCAGCTTGAACGTGTCTGCATTGCTGCGGGCTACGTCGGAGCAGCCCAGGGGGCGGTGACCGATGCACTCAACTATGCTCAACAGCGCGAGCAGTTCGGCAAGCCGATTTTCGAGTTCCAGGTCATCCGGCACATGCTCGCCGACATGCAGACGCAAGTCGACGCGGCACGCCTGCTCGCATACCGGGCCGCCGACATGGCGGACAAAAAGATGCCCTGCGTCAAGGAGGTTGCAATGGCGAAGCTGTTCGCCTCGGAAACCTTGCAGACCGTTTCGCGTCAAGGTATCCAGATCATGGGCGGCTACGGAACCCTGCCCGAGGCCGACATGGAGCGCCATTTCAGGGAGGGTATGCAGGCGACGATCGGTGGTGGCACCTCGCAGATCCAGCGCACGTTGATCGCGCAGGAAATGCGCAACCGCTGAATGATCGCGGGCCACAGGCCTGGCGAGTCGATGTGACGCATCCTCCGATCACCAGTCGGAGCTCAGGCATCGCTGTTCTTTCATTGCCTTGACAGGAGGAAGCTGCGATGGACGCATGCGATCTAGGCGCCGACGGCCACAAAGCCTCGGCGAGGCCGCTGGCGGGAGTGCGCGTGCTGGCGGTCGAGAACTTTCTGGCCGGGCCGTTTGCCTCGATGTGGCTCGCCGATGCAGGGGCCGAGGTGGTCAAGGTGGAGGCGCCAGACGGCGGCGACTACGCCCGCAGCAACAGTCCGGTCAGGGCGGACGACGATGGCGTCGCGCAGGGCCTGTCTTTCCTGCGCTCCAACCGCAACAAGAAAAGCGTCACGCTCGACCTGAAGCATCCGCAAGGCAAGCTCATCTTCAAGGAGCTGGCCAGTCAGGCTGACGTCCTGATCGAAAATCTGCGTCCCGGCGTGATGGACCGGCTCGGCATTGGCTGGGAAACAATGCAACTGGTGAACCCGCGACTCGTCTACGTCGCGGTTTCGGGCTTCGGCCACCATGACGTTCTGCCGAGTCCCTACTCGGATCGTCCCGCGTTCGATATCCTGGGGCAGGCGCTCAGTGGCCTGATGTACCGTCCCGAACGGCAGGACGATCGGCCGACCTACCTTGGCTTCTCGTTGGCCGATATCGAGGCCGGGATCCAGGCTGCCTACGGGACCATGCTGGCGCTGTTCCAGCGCCACACGACAGGCAAGGGCAGCAAGGTCGACATCTCGCTCTACGATGCCTGCCTGGTGCTCAACGAGATATCCATCGCGATGTATTCGGTCTTCAAGGAGCCAGCCAAACCGGGCTTGCACGCGGTGGCAGCGCCGTTCGGCTCCTACAAGGCGAGTGATGGCTATATCGTGATCGCCGTGCTGGGCGATCGCATCTGGGAGCGCTTCTGTCAGGCGATCGGGCGCGCAGACCTGCTGCAGGATGAACGCTTCCGCAGCGGCGTATCCCGCCAGCAGCATGTCGATGCGCTCGGCGCACAGATCGAGCCGTGGCTGTCGGCGCGAACCCGCGCGCAGGCTGTCGACGAGCTGCTCGGATACGGCATCCCGGCCTCGATGGTCAACGACATTGCGGACGTCATGGCGTGTCCTCACGCTGCGGCGCGCAACATGCTGATGACGCTGCAGGATCCGGTGTGGGGAGCGGTGCAGGTTGCGGGCAACCCGATCAAGATGTCCGGTGTCGCCGAGGTCGCCGCAGTCCATCCGCCGAAACTCGGGCAGCATACCGACGAGGTGCTTCGCAACTGGCTGAGGACCAGCGAAGAGCGGATTGCCGAATTGCGGACCGGGCGGGTCATCTGAGTCGGCTCTGATCGACCGGCATCGCATCTGATGGCCAGTGCGGCCAGAGAGCTGGCCCCGTTGATCTGAACAGATTCCGAAGGTTTTTAAGTGGACCCTGCGGGGTTAGGCTGCTTCGGCCGAAGGCTGAGGCAGCGATGCGAAGTACACCACGTCCGGGGTTCGAGCTTGATGGCTCGAGTGCGGCCGGCGCGTGTTGTAGAAGTTGATGTAGCGGCCGATGCCGTCGCGGGCCGCGCTCACGGACTCGTAGGCGTGCAAGTAGACCTCCTCGTACTTGATCGAGCGCCACACCCGCTCGATGAACACGTTGGAGCGAGCAGTCAACTGCGCCGCATGGTGACGCTGAGCGTCGACCTTTTCGGGTGACGCACCCACATCACCCGTTGTTTGGCCAGGAATTCGATCTGGTCATGCGTGGCCAGAATTGGCGCGAAGACAGAGCCTGGTTCCATGACAGCGCGGGCTGTTTGCGCTCTGTTCCTGCGAATTGGACGGATCTCGTCGCCGGCGATGCGTTCAATGTCGTGGCTGCCGGACGGGCCGCGCTTCGGACTCAGGAGCTGCTTGAATTGGTGCAGCTGATCGCGAGCATCCAACCATGAACTCGCCACTGCATTGTAAAGAAAAATATGTGCTTTCTGTAAAGGCAATTGCGCTCTCGCAGGAGATCGCGCTGAATCTTCATCGCAATGTCAATGATGACTTTCCTTGCGATTGCCTCGGCAATCTTGGAGATTGCCTTGACATTGACACTATAAGTCACATAATTATGCTTACAGCAATTGGCCTGCCAGTCCGGAGGAGCGTCCATGCCTGTAGATCGAAGCAAGCACGACAAGCAAGCGGTCCTGCGGCAACACGCCACGCTCAACCCGCGCCCGGGCGGCGTCACGCACGCGCTGCTCGAGCACAGCGAATTCTTCGATGCCGACGATGTGCTGCAGGTCAAGTACGAGATGCTGCGACTGGTCAGCGTCGACAAGCGCCCGATCAGCGAGGCGGCCAAGGCTTGCGGCTTCTCGCGCCCGTCGTTCTACCAGGCGCAGGCGGCGTTCGAGCAAGGCGGCCTGGCTGCTCTGATCGCTCACAAGCCGGGCCCGCATGGCGGGCACAAGCTCACCCCGGCGGTGCTGCAGTTCGTCATCGAGGCGCGCACCGCCGATTCCAGCGTGCGCGCCGATCGGCTGGCCGAGTCGGTGCTCCAGCGATTCGGTGTGCACGTGCACCCTCGCAGCATCCAGCGGCAGCTGCTGCGCAAGAAAAAACGGCGCTGAACCCCGCGCCGCCGACGAGCGTGCCACGCAACGATGGCTTGATCGCCCGCTACGAGGAACTGCGACGTCAGGCGCTTGGACGATTCGGCGCTCAGGCGCAGGGCTTGGCGCTGTTCATGCGGCGCGGCATGAGCGCATGGATGCAGGCCTGGAGCCAGTGCGTGGCGCCGCCGACTTCGCCTGCGCAGCCGCTGCAGGCCCAAGAGATCTGTCCCGTGCGACTGCACGCTGATGTGGCCACGCTGTTGGCCAGCATGGTTCTGTTCGCCCGTCAGGAGGTCATCGCATGATCAACGATCCGCATCAGAAGGTTCAGGCCAGCCACCTCAAGCGCAACGCCTACCTGTACGTGCGCCAGTCGACGCTGCGCCAGGTGTTCGAGAATACCGAGAGCACCAAGCGCCAGTACGGCCTGCGCCAGCGAGCGGTGGCGCTCGGCTGGGCCGAGGAGCGCGTCATCGTGATCGACACCGACCTCGGCCAATCGGGTGCCTCGACGGATCGCGAGGGCTTCCAACACCTGGTGGCCGAGGTCGGCATGGGACATGCCGGCATCGTGCTTGGCTTGGAGGTCTCGCGCTTGGCGCGCAATTCGATGGACTGGCATCGGCTGCTGGAGATCTGCGCGCTGAGCGCCACGCTGATCTGTGACGAGGACGGCGTGTACGACCCGGCGCACTTCAACGACCGCCTGCTGCTCGGGCTCAAGGGCACGATGAGCGAGGCCGAACTGCACGTGCTTCGCGCACGCCTGCAGGGCGGGATCCTGAACAAGGCGCGCCGCGGCGAACTGCAGATGCGTCCGCCCGTGGGTTTGGTCTACAACGGCGATGGCACGCTGGTGTTCGACCCCGATCGGCAGGTGCAGCATTGCCTGAGGTGGTTGTTCGCGACCTTCGAGCGCACCGGCTCGGCCTGCGCCACGGTCAGGGCCGCTCGTGAGCAGCATCTTGCATTCCCGCATCGCTGCGCCAAGGGCGCGCACAAGGGCGAGTTGATGTGGGATGCACTGGATCACAGCCAGGTGCTGCGCGCGCTGCACAACCCCAGATACGCCGGCGCCTTCGTCTACGGGCGCTGCCATACGCTCAAGAGCATCGATGGCACGACGCGTTTGCGGCGCATGCCCCGGGACGAATGGGTCACGCTGATTCCGGGCATGCATACGGGCTACATCTCCTGGGAAGAGTACGAACGCAACCAGCATCGCCTGCACGAGAGTGCGCAGGCGATGGGTGCCGATCGGCGCCGCGGTCCACCACGCGAGGGCCCCGCATTGCTGCAAGGACTGGTGCTGTGTGGGCGGTGCGGTCGGCGCATGACGGTTCGCTATCACAGTCGCCGTGGCCATTTGAGTCCTGGGTACATCTGTCAGCGCGAGGGCATCGAGCACAGCATGCCGGTTTGCCAGCATGTGCCCGGCGCCAGTGTCGACCAAGCCATCGGCGAGTTGCTCGTCGAGGCGGTCAATCCGGTCGCGCTGGAGGTGACGCTGGCCGTTCAACGCGAACTGCAGTCTCGCTTGGACGAGGCCGACCGCCTGCGCCACGCCCAGGTCGAACGCGCGCAGTACGAGTGCGAGCTGGCACAGCGCCGCTACATGCGTGTGGACCCCGACAACCGGCTGGTGGCCGATTCCTTGGAGGCGCAGTGGAACGAGAAGCTGCGTGCGCTGGCCGAGGCACACGAGGAGTACGCGCGACGCCGCGAGCACGATGCACGCGTGTTGAGTGACGAGCAACGCAGCGCGATCCTCGCGCTAGCCTCGGACTTCGCGCGTCTGTGGAATGATCCCGGCACCGCCGACCGCGATCGCAAACGCATGGTGCGTTTGCTGTTGGAGGATGTGACGCTGAACCGTGGCGAACAGATCACCTTGCAGATCCGCTTCAAGGGCGGTGCGCACAAGACGCTGAATCTGCCGCTGCCGTTGTGCGGCTGGCAGCAGCGGGTGACGCCACGGTCAGTAGTCGCTGAGATCGACCGCCTGCTCAATGAGCACACACCCACGCAGATCGCCGATATCCTCAAGGCGCGCGGCATCACATCCGGCGCCGGAGCGTCGTTCCATCCCCAACTGGTGGCCCGTTTGGCGCGCACCTATCATCTCAAGCCACGCCACGACCGACTGCGCGAGCGC
Organism: Lysobacterales bacterium; assembly: GCA_038255435.1. Lineage (GTDB taxonomy): Bacteria > Pseudomonadota > Gammaproteobacteria > Xanthomonadales > Ahniellaceae > 0-14-3-00-62-12. The sequence continues at coordinate 243 of JBBSLG010000066.1, read as the reverse complement.
GGGATGCTGACGTTGCAGGAGATGGCCGACAAGCTGCAAGTCACTCCCACGACGGTGAAGATCTGGTTGCGTCGCGGTTTGCTTCGCGGGCACGCCTACACGGACAAGAACGAAGCGCTGTATGAGCCGCCACGAGATAACGCGCCGCGCAAAATGCAAGGTGCCAAGCTGGCGTTGCGACGCTTGGATGCGCAGGTCAGCGTTGATCGAACGACAGGGGTGCAGTATGAAGCGTAGTCCTTG
>JBBSLG010000065.1:0-7120 GCA_038255435.1 Lysobacterales bacterium | reverse complement strand
GGGGCGAACTGGGCGCAGTCGAACGCGCGGTCATGAACACACCGATTCTGGAAACCCGCAGCGGCGCAGAGGACGCGCTCAGCGGTATCGATATTGTCCGCGCGATCCAGAGTTTCGATCCCTGTATGCCCTGCGCCGCGCATCTGCATATGCGGGATGGGCAGTCGTTCGAGCGCACCATCGCGACGACCGGTCCCTGAGCCATGTCCGCGGTCCTGTCCCCTTCGCAGTCCACGGCCCAGGCCAGCGCGTCGGAGATTCGCGTCTCCGGCACGGTGCAGGGCGTTGGCTTTCGTCCCACGGTATGGCGACTGGCGCGCGAGGAAGGACTGCTCGGTGAAGTGCTCAATGATGGCCAGGGCGTACTGATCCGCACCGTCGGCAGCGCGGATGCGATCCAGCGGCTGATCCAGCGCATCCGCAGCGAGGCGCCGGTGCTCGCGCGCATCGAGTCGTTGCAACAAATCCCCTTGCCGCTGGCGCCGGCGTTTTCCGAATTCCGGATCGTCGACAGCGTCGGCGGCGAAAACCAGACCCGCATCGCTGCCGACGCCGCCATCTGCCGCGATTGTCGTGAGGAGGTGCTCAGCCCTTCCGATCGCCGTCATGGCTACGCCTTCACCAACTGCACGCATTGCGGCCCGCGATTTTCCATCGTGCACAGCGTGCCCTACGATCGCGCGCGCACCACGATGGCCAGTTTCCCCTTGTGTGCGGTCTGCGCTGCCGAATTTCGCGATCCAGCGGATCGTCGTTTTCATGCGCAGCCAATTGCCTGCGCTGCCTGCGGGCCTCGGCTCTGGATCGAGCATGCCGACGGCGCCATGTCGCAGCCATTGGCTGCGCGCGATACCAACACAGCAGCCGAATGCATCGCGCAGGCTGCCGCTGCGATCCGAGCCGGTCGCATTCTGGCCCTGCGTGGCCTCGGCGGTTTCCATCTTGCCTGCGATGCCGTCAATGCAGAGGCTGTCGCCCGGCTGCGCGAGCGCAAACGCCGCTATGCCAAACCGTTCGCACTGATGGCGCGCAACATCGCCATGATCGAACGCTACTGCAGTGTTTCTGCGCAGGCGGCCGAATGCTTGCGCAGTCCCGAGGCGCCCATCGTGGTGTTGCAAGCGGACGCTGCCGAGCAGTTGCCGGCAGCGATTGCGCCCGATCTCGGCCTGCTCGGATTCATGCTTCCCTACACGCCCTTGCATGTCCTGCTGATGGAAGCGCTCGATCACCCTGTGGTGATGACCAGCGCCAATCTGTCATCCGAGCCGCAGGTGATCGCCAATCAGGAAGCGCGCGAAAAACTTGGCGGGATCGCCGATCTTTTTCTGATGCATGATCGCGAGATCGCCAACCGCATCGATGATTCGGTGCTGCGCACCGTCGCCGGGCGCCCTCGTCTGTTGCGTCGAGCACGCGGCTACGCGCCGGCCGCGTTCAAACTGCCGTCGGGATTCGAGTTGGCGCCGGAGATTCTGGCTTTCGGTGCCGAATTGAAATCCACGTTCTGTCTGGTCAAGGCGGGCGCCGCGGTGCTGTCCCAGCATCAGGGCGATCTGGAAGATCTCGCCACCTTCGAGGACTACCAGAAGAATCTCGGACTGTATGCGCAGACCTATGATCATCGGCCGCGCCTGCTCGCTGTCGACCTGCATCCCGAATATCTGTCGACCAAGCTCGGTCTCGAAAGCGCCGATGCCGAGCGGCTGCCAGTAGAACAAGTTCAACATCATCACGCCCATCTGGCCAGCTGCATGGCCGAGAACGGATTGCCGCTGAATACTGCGCCAGTGCTGGGTCTCATTCTCGACGGCCTCGGCATGGGCGAGGACGGCAGTTTCTGGGGCGGCGAATTGCTGCTTGGTGATTATCGTGGCGCGCGTCGCCTCGCCGCCTTGAACGCACTACCGATGCTCGGCGGCATGCGCGCGATTGTCGAGCCCTGGCGCAGCGCCTACGCGCACCTGCTGGCAGCGATGCCCTGGAATGAATTTGTCGATCAGTTTGGCGCCCTAGACCTGCATCGTCGTCTGCAGCAAAAGCCACTCGATGCGATGAACCGCATGCTGGCTGCGCAATTGAACTGTCCGCTGGCGTCTTCCTGCGGTCGGCTGTTCGATGCAGTCGCCGCCGCCATCGGACTCTGCTTCGATCAGGCCGCCTTCGAAGGACAGGGTGCGATGGCGCTTGAGGCGGCCGCAGCGCGCTGTCCCGATATTCAGCAGTCCGATCCAGACGACTATGCGTTCGGCATTGTCGCCGCAGCCGACGGGCAGATCGCCCGACTCGATGCCGCTCCGATGTGGCGCGCACTCCTGCGAGATCTGGCATGTGATATGCCGCAGCCGCTCATGGCAGCGCGCTTTCATCGCGGGCTGGCGCAGGCCCTGGCGAACCTGGTCGCGGAGTCATTGCGCGTCGAGGCCAACCGCGTGAGCGACAACCGCGTCGCCTTGCACCATGCACCAGTTTCCAGGCCAGAGTTCATCGCGCTATCCGGCGGCTGCATGCAGAACGCGATCCTGCTGGAGGCGCTGATTTCCCGGCTTGGCGCGTTGGGGCTGCGGGTCCTGTCGCACGCATCAGTGCCGGCCAATGACGGCGGCATCGCGCTCGGTCAAGCCGCCATCAGCGCAGCACGTTATCTGTCGGCCCAAGGCCGCCCTACCGAAGCCCAACCAGAACGGAGTCCATCATGTGCCTAGGCATTCCAGGTCAAGTCGTCGAGATCACCGATAGAGAACGCAATCTGGCACGTGCCAGCGTGGCCGGCGTCTTCCGCGAGATCAGTCTGGCCTGCATCGTCAGCGATGAGCACCCGCTCGATGCCTGCATCGGCGACTGGGTGCTGATCCATGTGGGATTTGCGATGAGCCGCATCAATGAGGCAGAGGCCGAAGCCACGCTCAAGGTGCTCAATGAGCTTGGAGAAATCGACGAGGAACTCGCCGCCATGAAGGCCGCAGATCAGTCCACCCAGAAGAGCCTGGCCGAAAATGTCTAACGCGGACAACAAGGAAGCGCTCAGCAAACTGTATCCGTTCCTGCACGAGCGCAAGCAGGACCCGGAGCTGATGAACAAGGCGCTGCTGGAATCGGTGCGCCAGAAGGTCGCCTCGCACCAAGATGCCGTCACCCAGTTTTTCGGACAGAACGCGCAGGCCATTGTTGCCACTGCGGGCGCCATCGCCCAGGTGTATCGCAATGGTGGTCGGCTCTACACGATGGGTAATGGCGGATCGAGTTGTGATGCGGCGCATGTGGCGGTCGAGTTTCTACATCCAGTGACGGCCGGTCGCCCAGCACTGACCGCAGTGGATCTGACCGCGGATCGCACCATGCTGACTGCCGTGGCCAATGATGTCGGCTTCGCCAATGTCTTCGTTCGCCAGATCATCGCTCAGGGTCGAGCCGGCGACGGGCTGATCGGATTGTCGACCAGCGGCGGTTCGGAAAATCTGGTCAAGGCCTTTCGCAAGGCCAGGGAAATGGGACTGGTGACCATTGGCCTGACCGGCATGAGCGGCGGCGAGATGGCGACTATGGGTCTGGATCACTGCCTGGTGGTTGCGTCCGGCAGCATTCACCGCATCCAGGAGTGTCACGTTCTGATCTATCACATGCTCTGGGACCTGGTGCATACCCTGCTCGCCGACGACCGCGGAAATTTGTCGACAGGCAAGCCCGACACTCTTGCCGCAAGCGAATCCGTACTCAATCCAAGCAACGTCTGAGAGTCATCACATGGTCTTCGCTGTACAGCTTATTGCTTGCCACACCCAGGAAAAACCTGCGGTTTTTCGCCCCCTGACTCAGGGGGCTATCGCGGCTTCGAACTTGTTCAGATGCTCCCTCGATCACAAGGAAATCACATGAAATTCGTCGATGAGTTTCGCGATCCGGCCAAGGCGCAAGCGCTGCTTGTGGAAATCAGGCAGATGGTCGAGCGCATCCGACCCAGCATGAATCGTCCGATCTACATCATGGAAGTCTGTGGTGGGCATACCCATGCCATCTTCCGCTACGGAATCGAAACCATGCTGCCCGATGAGATCGAACTGGTGCACGGGCCCGGCTGTCCGGTCTGTGTGCTGCCGATGGGTCGCATTGACGATTGCATTGCGATCGCCGAGCGGCCCAACGTCATCATGACCACGTTTGGTGACGCGATGCGCGTACCCGGCTCCAAGAAGAGCCTGCTTACCGCCAAGGCCGAAGGCGCCGATGTGCGCATGGTCTATTCACCGCTGGATGCGCTGCAGCTGGCCAAGGCCAATCCCGACAAGGAGGTCGTGTTTTTTGGTCTCGGCTTTGAAACCACGATGCCCAGCACGGCGTTGACGGTGCTGCGTGCCGCTGCCGAAGGGATCAACAATTTCTCCCTGTTCTGCAACCACATCACCATCATCCCCACGGTCAAGGCGATTCTGGATTCGCCCGACTTTCAGATCGATGGTTTCCTCGGACCGGGTCACGTCAGCATGGTGATCGGCAACGAACCCTATCAGTTCATCGCCAAGCACTACGACCGGCCGATCGTTGTTTCCGGATTCGAGCCGCTCGATGTCCTGCACGGTATCTGGATGGTGCTCAAGCAAATCGACGAGGGACGTTCGGAAGTGGAGAACCAGTATCGCCGCATCGTGCCCGAGGGCGGCAATGCGGTCGCCCTGGATGCGATCGGCAAGGTGTTCGAACTGCGCGAGTTCTTTGAGTGGCGCGGCCTCGGTTCGATCGATCATTCCGGCGTGCGCATTCGCGATGCTTATGCGCACTATGACGCCGAGAAAAAATTCACCATACCCGCGGTGATGATTGCCGATCCCAAGGCCTGCCAATGCGGCGAGGTGCTCAAGGGCATCATCAAACCCTGGGCTTGCCGCGTGTATGGCAAGGGCTGCACACCGGAAACGCCGATGGGCGCACTGATGGTGTCGTCCGAGGGCGCCTGTGCTGCCTATTTCCGCTTTGGCGACATCGAAAAAATTCACAGCCGTCGTGTCGAGGCTGGCCTTGAGGAGGCAAACGCATGAGTGTTGTCGAGCCAGTAGTCCGCGCCGAGAAACCGGCGCGCGCCCGCCTGAGCGCGGCCAATGTCACCCTCGCCCATGGCGGCGGTGGCAAGGCCATGCACGATCTGATCGATAGTATTTTCATCGACAGCTTCGACAATGACCTGCTCGACACCATGGAAGATCAGGCGCGGATGAGTCTGTCCGCGCTGATGCGCCACGGTGACCGCCTCGCCTTCACCACCGATTCCTATGTGGTCAGCCCGCTGGAGTTTCCGGGCGGTGATATCGGCAAACTCGCCGTCTGCGGCACCATCAATGATCTGGCCGTCGGCGGTGCCCGGCCGCTGTATCTGAGCTGCGCCGTCATCATCGAAGAAGGGCTGGATGTCGAGTTGCTGCGGCGGATGGTTCGCTCGATGGCAGAAACAGCAAAGGCCGCTGGCGTTGCCATCGTCACCGGAGATACCAAGGTTGTCGGACGCGGCGCCTGCGACAAATTATTTATCAACACCACCGGTATCGGCGTCATTCGCGAAGGACTGAACCTCAGCGTGTCTTCGGCGCGGATCGGTGATGCGATCCTGGTCAATGGCATGCTCGGCGATCATGGCGCCACCATCCTGAATGCGCGCGGCGATATGGCCCTGACCACGCCCATTGCCAGCGACTGTGCGGCCCTGCACGGCTTGATCGAAGACCTGCTGCGCGCCGCACCGGGCACGCGTTTCATTCGCGACGCCACCCGCGGTGGACTGGCTACCGTGCTCAACGAGATCGCCGTGGCCTCGAAGGTGGGCATCGATATTGTGGAGGCACAGACTCCGCTGCGCGAGGAGGTCAAAGGCTTCTGCGAAATCCTTGGACTGGATCCGCTTTACCTGGCCAATGAGGGCAAGATCGTTTGCGTCGTTCCACCGGACCAGGAACAGGCAGCGCTGAAGGCGATGCGCGCTCACCCACTAGGCACCGAATCCGCGCTGATCGGTCGCATCAGCGACGGCCGTGCCGGACGGGTCTCGATGCAGACCGTCTTTGGCGGACGTCGCATCGTCGACATGCTGATCGGCGAGCAGCTCCCACGCATTTGCTGATGGCTCAGCCGTCCGGACAAGCCGATCAGCAATCGCCATCGGCACCCAGACAGACCGCAGCGAATCAGAACATGACAGTTCGAATTTGACCGAGCAAGGCTTACGAGCACGCCCAGCGATGTTGCAGAGAACACAGAGCCAAGGAGACCGAGAACCATGATCCAGTTAGCCAGCAAGACCCAGGTTTCGATTCAACCGCATAGCGGCACCTCGATCCACGTCATGGACCAGGGCAAGCTCACCGAGCTGGACTACGACGGCGCCATGAGCGAACACACCGGCTCGTTATGGTGGGGTACCGCCGTGGCCTATCGCGCCATGCAGGTGGCGGCTGCCGCACTATCGCGCGACGGACTCTGGAGCCGTGACCAGATCAGTGTCGTGACGGCGCATCCTGGCGGCGGCGTTCGCGACGCAGTGAATTACGTCACCCGCGCGGTCGAACGCAAACGCTTCACCGTGGTAACCGACAAAGACTGCGGCATGAAATGCAACAGCACCATGAAATACGAATGGTGGGTCAGCGATGGCGAGAAAACCGCGCACGTCGCCCTGCGCTCCAATTTCGTGCCGTGGAATTTCTACCTGCTGATGGACCGATTGGGCAAGCCCGACACCACGGATGCAGACAAGGCCGCATTCGATGTGTTCAAGGTGAACCTGTCGGCGAAAATCTGGAATTATCCGCTGATGGAAAGCTACAGCGTCAGCGTGATCGATCGGGCGCTGCAGCCAGGTGAACTGCCCGAGGCCGTGAAATCACCGAACTTCTGGGATAGCGTCAAGGAGATCCAGGCCAGCGCCGGCTAGCCCCGCTGCTGTCTGATTTTGTCCCCTGGCCACTCCCTTCGGTCGTGGCCGGAGATTGCATAAAGCGAGGCGTGGCCCGCTGCCGCTGATCTTGATCTTGATCTTGATCTTGATCTTGATCTTGATCTTGATCTTGATCTTGATCTTGATCTTGATCTTGATCTTGATCTTGATCTTGATCTTGATCTTGATCTTGATCTTGAT
>JBBSLG010000064.1:0-7533 GCA_038255435.1 Lysobacterales bacterium | reverse complement strand
GGTGCAGAGACTACCTGAGGACTGATGATGCATCATCGAGCGTCCTTGATCACAGGCTAGAGCGTCCCGCACCCCACCTGCCAAATACGCAGCACCGGCAGAGGGTGAAGAGATAGTCCGCGCTGATTGGAAACAATCAGACCACGTGAATCCCTTGGTTCCAGGTTCGAATCCTGGTGGGCCCACCAAATCATCAACGCAGTTTGTGCACTTGGCGCAGGCTGCGCCGCATATCGTCAGATTCGCGCGCCAATCGTCTGCCATCCGCTACAGCAACGAATGCTGAGACGTCTCCTCCTCATCGCCATTTGCCTGATCGCGGCCTACCAGGGCTGGTCGCAGTTCACGCATCGCGCAGTCGAGCAACCGGATGGCGTGCTGGTCGACAGCTTGCCCGTGCAGATTGCGCTTGTGGATTCATCGCCAGTGCAATTGGGCGACTTTGCACTCACCCCATTGGCGGATTTTCGTGTGCAGGGGCGGGTGCTTTTGTTGTCGCGCTATCGTCTGGATACGGAGTCTGCATTGTCGCCTTACGATCTCGGGCTGGGCTGGCAGCGCATGTCCGATTCAGCCGTGCTGCGCGGTCTTGATCTCAGCCAGACCGGCCGCTTTCTGCTCTGGCATTGGCGGCGATCACCACCGATTCCCGAGGACGAAATCAACCGCTCGGCCGCGAACATCCATCTCATTCCGGCAGATGCCGAAATCGAATCGCAGATCGCCAGGCTGCGACCCGGCCAGATCGTTGCACTCAGTGGCCAACTGGTCGCCGCCACACGCAGCGATGGCTGGCATTGGCTGAGTTCACTCTCTCGCGAAGACAGCGGCCGCGGCGCCTGCGAATTGATGTACGTGCAATCCGTGCGCCTTCAGTAGCGTCCGTCGCTTGGTTCCCCTGAAGGAAAAAACCCGGGTGAAGAAAACCGGGGCAGTGCACCGTTACGGTAGCCCAGCCCATCACGCCGCCTCAAGCTTGATATGCACCCGCCTACCCAGCGCCGAGGCGATGTTCACCAGCGCATCGAGCGAGAAGCGTGAGATTCGGCCGCGGAGCAAATCGTTGATGCGTGGTTGCGTGACACCGCAGTGCTGCGCGGCCGCGGCCTGCGTCCAACCGCTTTCCTCGACGATGTCAGTGATCTTGTCCATCAGCTCTGAGCGAACGCGAAGGTTGGCCGCTTCCAGAGGCGTATCGGCGATGGCGTCCCACACACTTTCGTAACTCTCGATCTTCTTTTTGGTCATCTCACACCTCGTACCAGTTCAGCGAAGCGCGTCCTTGCCGTGTCGATATCACGTTGCGATGTTGCCTGCGTCTTCTTCTGAAAAGCATGAAGGACGTAAATTGCGTCGGCTAGACGGGCGGTATAGATCACCCGAAAAATACCGGCATCATCCGTTACCCGAATCTCCTCTACGCCCCTGCCGACCGTGGGCATAGGCTTGAAATCATTCGGCTGCTTGCCGCGCTGCACACGATCGAGTTGGCGACCGGCATCCTGCCGTGCCTCGCTCGGGAACGCCCGCAAGCAATGAGCGAGTCGCCGAGAAATCGCACAGGCTTCATGGTTGAATCATATCCGATTGGATATAAACGGACAACCCACTGGTCCTCATGATTGCGCAAGCGAGCAGTGTGGATTGACCCCCGGCTCACTCAGCCGATCGGCCTCAATACCTTCCGCCCATAGGCGACGAATGCCATCACCAGGCCGAGCACACCGCTCATGATGATGGAGCCGGGCTCGTCGTAGCGGACGTGCACGCCGATGAACACCAGGCTTTCGAGCGCGAGGAGCGCGGCGGCGAATACCGTGAGTGCAGGCCGCCAGCGCAACGCGGACGGGACGATCAGTCCGATCACGCAGATGAGTTCGAGCATGCCGAGCGCCATCCAGATTTCGCGCGGCAACGCGTCGAATGACTGGACCTGCGCGCTGATGTCGTCGAACATGAAGATCTTCATGATGCCCGACGCTCCGTACAGAAACGCGGCGAGTACTTGCAGGACCCACAACAGAATATTCATCGTGCGCCTCGCCTCGCGAATTTCGTACCGAACCCAGGAATCAGCAAGCAGGCATCAGTGTAGTGCCGCGCGGAGGCTCGCTGCGCACGAGTGAATGATCTCCGGTCCCTGCTGCATCAATCCCGACGCGGCGGCTCCGCACCTCAACCCCGCCGTGCCGCCTCGATCGTCGCAATATCGATCTTGCCCATTTCCATCATCGCCGCGAAGGCGCGCTTGGCGGCCGCCCGATCAGGATCGGTGATCGCGGCGGTCAGCGCGCGCGGGGTGATCTGCCAGGACAGTCCCCAGCGATCCTTGCACCAGCCGCAGGCACTGGCCGCACCGCCGTTGTCGACAATCGCGCTCCACAAACGATCGGTCTCGGCCTGATCGTCGGTCGCTACCTGAAACGAGCAGGCCTCACTGTGCTTGAACGTCGGACCGCCGTTCAATCCGAGACAGGGAATGCCCATCACAGTGAACTCGACCGTGATCACATCGCCCTCCTTGCCCGAGGGATAGTCGCCCGGTGCACGATGGACAGCGTTCACCGCACTGTCCGCAAACGTCGCGGCATAGAACGTCGCGGCCTCCAGAGCGGTGCCGTCGTACCAGAGACAAATCGTGTTCTTGCTGACCATCGCGGTGCTCCTGTCCTGGGCCGATTGACACATCTGGTTTATTGTAGACATCTTGGGGCCATGAGTTTTAGGGCCATGAGTTGGCCGCACTGCCGACATCGGTAGGCAGCAAGCGAACCCTGGCTGACGTCAGGGTCGCGATGGTCCGTCCCAAGCCAGCCCGCGCCCACACGAACACACACCATCAGCCATGCTCAAACGCCTCGCCCTCATCACCCTCTTTCTGATCGGCGCCTACCAGGCCTGGTCGCAGTACACGCAGCGCGCGTTGGATCGGCCTGACGGTGTACTCGTCGCGAGCGTGCCGGTGCAGATCGCAATCGAGGATTCCTCGCCGCAAGCCTTCGGCGCATTCGCACTCACGCCCTTGGCGAATTTTCGCGTGCAGGGACGCGTGCTCCTGCTGTCGCGTTATCGACTGGATGCCGAGTCCGCGCTGGCGCCTTACGACCTCGGCCTCGGTTGGCAGCGTATGTCCGACTCGGCCGTGCTGCGCGGGCTTGATCTCAAACAGACCGGCCGCTTTCTGCTCTGGCATTGGCGTCATGCGCCGCCGATCCCGGAAGACGAGATCAACCGCTCGGCGGCCAACATCCACCTCATTCCTGCCGATGCCGATATCCGAGCGCAGATCGCCAGGCTGCGTCCGGGCCAGCTTGTTTCGCTGAGCGGACAACTGGTTGCCGCAACCCGCAACGACGGCTGGCATTGGCGCAGTTCACTCAGCCGCGAAGACAGCGGCCGCGGCGCCTGCGAATTGATGTACGTGGAATCGATCGCGCTCGAGTAGTGCAGTTCGTAGGGTGCGAAGCGCAGCGCATTGCACCAGCTCACCTCGCCACCGCCCGTCGCCACCACAGCAAGAGCCAGGCCCTGCCCATGCCAACCACAGACGGCATCAGCCAATACCTCGCCCCGATCCCCTCAACGCATCCCGATTGACCCAATCCCGACTCAGGCGTAGTCTCGGGCCATCTGTCCCGGGGGACAGGTGCGCGTCGCAAATTATCGCCACGCGATACCTGGAGTGGACCGAGTTTCGCGGCCATCCAGACCATTGGATTTCTTGCCGGCTGTCTGCGGCAAAGTTTGGGTGCCCCGGTGATCGCAATCAGTCCGAGTCTGTGCGTCGATCCGTTGCTGCGTAGTCCACGCGGCCGAGTGCGCGCGCGCGTTCATCACGTCGGCGCATCACTTCGGTATCAAATCTCCGCTTTCTGCACCATCGGGCGCATCGCGTCCGCTTACGCCGCCGCGCGCGGCGTATCGTGCGGATGCGCGCATTCATCGGGCCGCGTGCCCGGTTCTGCCGCGCCCCTATTCATCACTCCAGCGAGGAAGCAGCTGATGGACGCCAACAAAAACGCAGCCCCCGTCACCCCCGTAGGGTGCAATAACGTAGGGTGCAATAACGTAGGGTGCAATAAGCGCAGCGCATTGCACCAGCGCTCCTCAACACCGCCGCGCATCTCACCACACGGCCTCGTCGCCTGCGCCTTGCTCCTCGCCGCATCAAGCGCCCACGCACAAACCCCACCGGTCGGCTGCACCATCAATCAATACGGCCGCCTCGCCAACGGCGCCACGCTGTGGGCAACGACTGATCAGGGCATCCCACCGGCGCAGATGCCGCCATTCGAAAGCAACTGCATGATCAATCAGTTTGCCTACAACAATTTTCTCTATCTGGTCGGCGACGACGGCCAGGGCCATCCGCGCTTCATGGGACTGGCCGCCTGGTACAACCTGTTTCCGAGCAAAGGCGTGCCGGTATGGCCCGGCACCTACACCACACTCGATGGCGTGCAACTCAACAAGGCGATCAACCAGGCCCAGGCCGGCGATGGCTTCGCCCTGCTTGATGTCGCCAGTCAGACCACCGTCTACGACATCCGCGTCAACAAACCCTTCTTCGATTACGTCAACAACAAGAAGCTCTATCTGCAGGCCAATATGAATGTCGCGGCGACGGCGTTCAACGCCAACAGCTACAGCGGCGGCGTGTTTTTCCCGCCTACCGACATCAGCGACAAGCGCCTCGGCGCGATGGAAATCAAAACCTCGTGGCGCAGCTTCGGCAGCATCAGCAATCGACTCTGCCCGAGCGACATCATGCACTGCGAAGTCGATGACGAGAACAAGGTCTGGGGCCTCGCCGGCCTGCACCTGGTGCAGAAGACCAATACCCACGGTGAATTCGTCTGGGCCTCGTTCGAACACACCGCCAACGCACCCGACTGCAATATCAGCGGCGGCAATCCACTGGCGCGCATGCCCGGCGACCCGACCAAACCCGGCAGCACCATCAACGTCAACAAGAACTACACCAATGGCCTGCAGCAGTCCGGCTGGAACTACTTCAACTTCGTCAACTATGCGCAGCAGGGCGGCGACGGCAAATCCTGCGTCTATCCCACCCAGAAAGGCACCAACAAGGCCCTCTGCAATACCTGGCCCGGCAGCGCCCCCAACTGGAAACGCGCCGATGTCTGCCGCACCGATGTACTGGCCTCACCAACCCAGAGCTGCGTCGCCCTCAACACCCAACACCCCAACAGCCAGGACATCGCCTGCCTCAACAGCAGCGTCATCGCCAACGCCCCCAGCGGCCTCGCCGCCAAATGGAAGTACTACAAACTCATCGGCATGGAGTGGCTGATCAACGGCAACACCGAAGGCGGCGGCTTCGGCCAGGGCTGCTTCACCTACACAGGATTCTCCAACTGCCCCAACTTCAAAAACCCCGGCAGTGAGTCGGCAGGCCCGCCCAACTACACACGAGCAGGATCAACCACGATGGCCAACACCTCGATGGAAACCTGGATGCAGAATGGGATGTATCTGGTGAATCCGGGTGATCCGACCAAGGTAACGAAGGCGAGAGATTGCTTTGGGTGTCATGAGCCGCAGACGGTGGCGTTCCCGCCGAGCAAAACCGGGGCGGGGTTTAATGAGGGGGATATGAGTCATTTGTTTAGCAGGATCCAGCAGTGATTGCGGCGGCCGAAGTATCGCGCGCGCAAACGGGTCTGCGAGAACAACAAACCCGCGCGCCACACGCGCCTCACTACCTATCAGTGTGCAGACGCCGCAGCGCCGTAGGAGCGTCTTCAGCCGAACATCTCAGCCTCGCAAACAGCGTCAGCTTTCCAACGCAACCGCCCGCCTCACAAAGCGCCAATAGTTGCGGCGGCATCAACAGAGAACCGCTGAGCACACAGTTTGCGCCGCTAAGCAACTGCTGCAAAGAAATCGAGGATCCCGAGTGAGTCGACGTCGACACCACGCTCGCCTCAAGCGCCCGCAACTATAGCAACGGTATCGAAATGATCAGGGGCCGAGGAATTAGTACTCCGACCCCCTTTTTTTGCTGAGCTGATTACTATTTTTGTGTGAGATCAATCTTGCACGGGAAAAGTGTAGTCATTGATCAAACTTTGGATAACTAGAGTAGATCGGCAATCAAACACATGGAGTTAGTAGATGTCAATGTCAAACATTTCGAGTCGTCTTTCGGCAATATCCGAACAGATCAAAAAAGGAGTCGCTGGCCCTACAGAAACTGTTCGCACATTTCTTTCGTGGTTTGGAGCAGAGCGCAGGGGCTATTGGGTTGTTGAGGAGATCAACAAGGAGTTAGATAGACATGACCTAGTCACAGAGCCAAGTTTCGAGTCGACCTGGATAGATGGCCCCATCACGTTGATGCGCAAGCCCAAGAAGCAAGCCGATGATGCGCCCGTTGATCCGACGTTTCGACTAGGCCGCCTCGAAGCAGCAAATAAGGAGATCGTGTCCGTCACGCCCAACGACAGTTTGGACAAGGCCATAACTCTTATGCTCACAAATGACTTCTCTCAGCTGCCGGTTATGAATGGACTCAGGGATGTGAAGGGTATCATAAGCTGGAAATCTATCGGGTCTCGCCTTGCGCTGAGCAAGCCTTGTTTGCAGTGCAAGGACTTTATGGAGCCCCCCCAAGTAATTTCTGAGGACGTTTCGCTGCTAGAAGCGGTCGAAATTATTGCGAATTACGACTACGTTCTTGTGCAAAAAGCGGACAAGTGTATTGGCGGATTGGTCACAGCCAGCGACTTCAGCTTGCAGTTTCGAGCAATGTCGGAGCCGTTTCTTCTTGTTGGAGAAATCGAGAACGGGATTCGCCACCTATTGCATGGGAAGTTCAACAGCAAAGAACTGCAAGCGGTGCGCGCTGAGGGGGACGCCGATCGAGCCGTACGAAGTCCAAGTGACCTAACATTTGGAGAGTATGTACGACTTTTGAGTGCTGAAACCAATTGGGTCAAGCTTGGAGTCAAGATTGACCGAGTGGAGTTTATTAAGCAGCTTGATCGCGTAAGAAGAATCAGAAACGACGTCATGCACTTTGACCCCGACGGAATTGATCCGGATAACAAGAAGTTTCTTTCAGAATTCGCGCAATTTTTGAACCGCGTCCGAGGGATATTAAGATAGCGACCGACACAGGGGTCCGACACAGGGGTTAGAGATTTATTTTGCCGCCACAAGACAACACCACTCGTCTTCGCATTCGAATGGGAGGAAAACAGGGGTCAGTGACCTATTTCGTTTAGAATTCAATGGGAATTGGTTCACTGACCCCTGTCTTTCCTCGGGCCATCAAGCGGGGCATGATGAAGCAACTGCTCGCCGTCCGCGTGCGGCTGGTGAATACTCTGGAAAATTCCAATGCCTGATCTACACCAAGACATCCGAGATTGGTTGCAAAAGCGGCCTGAAAACAGGGGTCAGTGACCTATTTCGTTTAGAATTCAATGGGAATTGGTTCACTGACCCCTGTCTTTCCTCGGGCCATCAAGCGGGGCATGATGAAGCAACTGCTCGCCGTCCGCGTGC
>JBBSLG010000063.1:0-8235 GCA_038255435.1 Lysobacterales bacterium | reverse complement strand
GGAGGGCGCCGCTCCTGCGGCGCCTGGTTATTACCGGTAGGCCGGGCGGTGTTGATGGCAGAGGTCGTGAGGGGAAGCGCAGAGCCAGAGCAGCCGCGCGGGAGCGCGGCCCTCCGACGAGCGTGAGCCAGGGCCAGGGCAGCCGCGCGGGAGCGCGGCCCTCCGACGAGCGGGAGTGCGGGTGGATTGCGAGGTCCGGGTTTTGGAGGGCGCCGCTCCTGCGGCGCCTGGTTATTACCGGTAGGCCGGGCGGTGTTGATGGCAGAGGTCGTGAGGGGAAGCGCAGAGCCAGAGCAGCCGCGCGGGAGCGCGGCCCTCCGACGAGCATGAGCCAGACCTAGGGCAGCCGCGCGGGAGCGCGGCCCTCCGACGAACGGCGCGGGCCTGGATCGGGGGCTCCAGGCTGACATTCGTCATCCGGGCAGGGTGTCACCCCTTGCATGAACGCGCGGACGCGCTAAGTTGTGCGGTGCGTGCCGCGAGCAAACTACCGCGACGCGCGAACCCGGGCCAGAGGAGATGCCATGTTCGGTCGCTTGATGAATGTTTTCAAAGGATTTTTCGCCCTGTTCGTGAAGGATATGGAGAAGAAAAATCCGGAAGGTCTGCTCGAACTCGAGCAGGAAAACCTGCGCAAGCAGATCGCCGGCTACAACACCGGGCTGGCTGCGCATGCCGGGTTGGCCGAGCGGCTTATGGGCCAGGTGCGCAAGCTCGAGTCGGAAGAGACCGAGGTGCGTGCGCGTACCACTGCGCATATGCGCGCTGGCAACAAGGATGCTGCCGGACAGCATGCCCTGCGCCTGCAGACCGTCACCCGCGAGCTTGTCGAGAACCGCAAGCAGATGGAGCAGGCGGAGACGACCTATCGAGATCTGGTGCGTGCGCGGGATGTTGCCGTGCAGGCGGCGCGGGCCAAGATCGAGGGCCTGAAGGGCGCGATCAACGACATGAAGATGAAAATTGCCATGGCCGAGATGAACGAGATGGCCTCGGGCATGATCAGCTCGATCGGTGGCTCCGGCGACACCCTCAATCGACTGCATGACATGGTCGAAGAGGAGCGCAACAAGGCCGCCGGCCGCGCCCGCGTCGCCCGCGATGCCCTGGATATGGGCGATATCAATATCAAGGAAGCCGAGCAGCAGGCGCTGGCCGATCAGGCCTTGGCCGATTTCGCCGCGGCCGAGGGCATCAGCCTCAGCGGTGAGGCGGCTCCGGTCGCGAGCTCGCGCAGCATGGGCGCCGCCAGCGACAAGCCGGCGTCCGAATCGCAGCAGGATTGACGATGCCGCTGGAAAGCGAGGCACCGGCGTGGGCACGCGAACTCGCGCTGGCTTATGAGAGCGGCGCCCATGGGCAGTTTGTGCTCTATGGAAATGTCGGCGATCGCTTTCCGCTGAAGGGCCGCCTGGTCGGGCTCACTGCGTATCTCGATAGCCAGTTGCTGTCCGGATTCTCGCTGGTGTTTCTCTACGACCCAGGCAATGGCCTGACCGTGGTGCGCGCCAGCGAAGCTTTCCAGCAGTGGCCGGGTGCGCAGCTGGTCGGCGCGGCGACGCGTGAACCGCGCTCGGCCGTCGAGCTGATCAGTCGTTATTTGCGTTTCCGCGCCAACCTCAGTGCCATGGGGCGCGGCGAGGTTGAGCCGATCGCCTGCATCCTGCGCGGTGCCGATCAGATCCTGCCGGCCAATCGTCAGGGTGATTTCGAGACGGCGAGCCTCGCCAGTCTGGTTCGTGACTGGGCAGCCGAGCCGCCATTTACCGACATTCCGTTTGCCAGTGTGCTGATCGCCGACAACCTCAATGATCTGCATCCGCAAGTTGCCGCCAACCCGCGCGTGGCAAAAATACGCGTTCCGCTGCCTGATGCGGCCACGCTCGAGCGTGCTCTGGCCCAGTTGCGCCTGGATCATCCGCGCGCGTTCGCCGATCAGGATGTCAGCGAGACTGCCAACTTGCTGACTGGCGTCAGTATCAGTGCACTGAACAGCCTGATCCGGATTCGCGAGCACGAAGGTCGCGCGCTTACAGCAGCCGACTGGATCGCGACCAAGAAGCAGATGGTCGAGGGTGATTCCAGCGGCCTGGTCGAATTCATCGAATCGAAGAAAACCCTGGACGACTACCATGCCCAGGATGCGCTGAAGCGTTGGCTGCGACAGGACATGGCACTGTGGCGCGCCTCCGATTTGCGCGCCTTGCCGATGGGCTACATATTTTGCGGGCCGGTCGGTACCGGCAAGACCTACCTGGTTGAATGCCTTGCCGGCGAGGCCGGTGTGCCCGTGGTCAAGCTGAAGAACTTTCGTGATCGCTGGGTCGGTTCGAGTGAAGGCAATCTTGAGAAAATTTTCCGGCTGATCCGCGCGCTCGGCCGCTGCATCGTCTTCGTCGACGAGGCCGATCAGACGCTTGGCAAGCGCGATTCGGGCAGTGGCGACAGTGGGCTCTCGGGGCGCCTGTACTCGATGATCGCGCAAGAGATGAGTGATGGATCCAATCGCGGGCGATTGATGTGGATACTGGCCTCGTCGCGGCCGGACCTGATCGAGGTCGATCTCAAGCGTCCGGGCCGTATCGACGTCAAGATTCCACTGTTGCCAACCACCACCCATGCCGAGAGCGCGGGCCTGCTCAATGCTTTGCTCAAACGTCTGGATGTCGCGCCCGGCGTCGAGGCCATGCAGGTCCTGCCGCTGCCGGTCCTGTTGACACCGGGCGCGGCCGAAGCGCTGGCGGTGAAGGTCTATCGCCAGGTACGCACCGCCAACGTCACGCCGATCGAGGCGCTGGCCACTTGCCTGCAGGGCTATCAGCCGCCGGTCGCGCCCGACGTTCTGGAGCAGCAGATGCGGATCGCGATCCGCGAAGCCACCGACATGAATTTTGTTCCCGAATCCCTGCGCCACTATGCGCTCGGCGGAGGGTTGCCGTGAGCATTGCAGCTAGTGTGGTGTTGCACGCTATGCGACGCAAAAAATCGCGCCTTCGACCCTGTGCCGTCGTTGCGCATCTTGCCAAGGCCACCAGCCTTGGCGGCGATGCGCGCCTCGCCACATGGCCGAATCCATCGATTTTATTTGTGTCGACAAGTGCGCAACACCACACTGGCGTCGTCGTCGGCATTGGCGGTACCGCATGAGCGGCAAGCCCTCCTATCTGATGGCTGCGTTCAATGCGCGACCGTTCGGCATGCCGGTGCCACCGAACTGGTTTGGTATCGCTGCATTCGCCGTCCTCGGCGCGTTTCTGACGCCGGGTTTCTGGCTGCTCGGTGCAGGTCTGGAAGTCGCTTATCTGGCCGCGCTGTCGGGCAGCAAACGTTTTCGCAATGTGGTTGATGCGAGTTCGCTCGAAAAGCAGCAGACCGAGGATCCAGTTGATCGTCGTTATCGCGAGTTGCTGGAAAAACTCGCCGTCGCCGAGCAGCGTCGCCATCAGCAGATCGAGAGCAGGGCGCGCGAAATCATCGGCATGCTGCGCGCTTCGCCGATGATGTCCACGCATGCCGACAGTCTCGAACAACTGGTCTGGCTGCACCTGCGTCTGCTCGCCGCCAGGCAGGCCATCGCTCGCGTGGTGCATACCGCGCAGCAGGAGCGCGCCCAACTGGCAGCGCAGGAAGAGCAAATTCTCGCGCGACTGAAGTCCGACCAGATCAGCCCCGAATTGCGGCGCAGTCTGGAGCAGCAGGTCGCAGTGATCGACCAGCGCCAGGAAGCCCATCTGAATGCCGATCGTCGTCTCGAGCACGTTGAGGCTGAGCTCGGTCGTATCGATCAGCAGATCGCCCTGATCCGCGAGCAGGCGCTGCTGGCAACCGACGAAGGCAGCATCGGCAGTTCACTCGATGCGCTCGCGGCCTCGTTCAATGAAGCCAATCGCTGGCTCAACAACCAGCGCGATCTGCTCGGTGTTTTTGAAACATCCGACTACGAGCACCTGCCCAAGCGCGTGCTCAGCGGTAGCTCGCGACCCTCCGTACTCAAACAAGGAGAAACCCAATGAAAGGTTTTCCGGATCGTTCGTACCAGCGTGGAAACAGCGCCGGAAAGTTCATTACTTTCCTGCTCGTCGTGGGTCTGCTCGCCATGGGCGGCTGGCTGGCGTTGCGTGACATGAACAAGGCGGACGACGCGGGTCCGGCGGCGGACGGGACCAGCAAGGTCAGCACCGGCGACGCACCCAAGGCAGTCGATGGCGATGCGCCCGAGCCGATCGAGCCCTTGTCGGCAATCCCGCAACTGGATTCAGCGGCGGCCTACGTGCCCAAGGACAATATCGTCGACGTCGACATCAGCGAATACGCCGGCTATGCCGGTCTGATTGTCGCCAATGGCGGACTCGATCCCAATCCCGATTCGTTTTTCAGCAAGAACTACGGATTCCAGGTGCGGCTTGCGCTCAACGAAGAAGAGGGCTGGTCCAAGCTCAACAACGGGCGCATTGCCGCCTCGGTGACCACGGCGGATGTGCTTGCCGTGCTCGGGCGACAGTTCGAAGTCGTGGTGCCGGCTCAGATCGGCTTCTCGCGCGGTGCCGATATGGTCGTCGTCGATGCCGGCATCAGCAGTATCAACCAGCTGAAAAACAAGGTGCTGGCCGCCTCGCAGTTCAATGAGAGCGAATTCTTCATCCGCTATCTGGCTTCAGAGGCCGGTGTTCAGGTCAAGGTACTGCGCGATCTCGATGCGCGGCCGGGCCCGGGTGAACTCGGTCTGGTTTTCTATGACGATGCCTTTATCGCCTGCGATGCCTACGAGCATGAGTTGAATTCCGGCAGCGCCCGCCTCAACGGCTGCGTCGGCTGGACGCCGCGCACCGATGAGGTGGTCGATGCTTCCGGCGGCAAGGCCAAGTCGCTCGTCTCCAACCGCAACCTGCTGATCGTTGCCGATCTGCTGCTGGTCAACAAGGGCTTTGCCACGGCCAAACCGGAGTGGACACGCGGCCTTGTGCATGGCCTGCTCGAAGGCAACCGCTTGTTGCGCGATGATCAGGCGCAGCACATCGGCATCGTCTCCAAAGCGTTCAAGTGGACCGACGAAGAAAGTCGTGATGAGCTGAGCAAGGTGCATCTGTCGAATCTGCCGGAAAACCGCGCCTTTTTCGAAGGAACGATCGACGCCGCCGGTTCGTTCTCCGGCATCTTCCAGTCTTCGGTACTCGCCTACGGCCGCATCATCAAGAATCCAGCCGATCCAGCACGATTCGTTGATGCCCAGTATCTGAACGCACTCGTCAAGGAACCGGCATTCGCCAGCCAGACCATCGCGATTGCCCCGATCAAGACCGGTCGTGGTGTTTCGCTCGAAGGCGATGCCCTGCTCAGCAAGGACATCCGCTTTTTCTTCGAACCTAATTCCGCCGCGCTCGATCGTGAGGCCAAACAGAACCAGGACTTCCTCGACACCATCAAGGGTTTCCTGCAGGTGAGTCCGGGTTCGGTGGTGGTGCTGCGCGGCCATGTCGACAATGCCCGCGTGCCCGAATTCGAGAAGCAGGGCGGCCAGACCCTGGTCCGCAGCATGGCGCTCAACGCGATGGAGCTGTCGCGTCAACGTGCGCAATCGGTACGTGATGCCCTGCTGAAGAAATATCCGGGCATCGCCACCGACCGCATCGAGATGGTCGGCCGTGGCTGGGAGGAGCCGTCCGGTAGCGACAGCGACCTGAATCGACGCGTCGAGGTGCAGTGGTTCACCCTGGAATGATTCCGTCCCGGTGCGCGGCCAAGGCGTCGCGCACCGGTCGGATGGCTTACAGCTGTCATGGGCGCTGCCGCCGAAGGCTCGCTAACATTGCGCCATGAACAGCCCCGAAGCGGAACCCCTTGCAGCTGCGGTCGACATGTTGCCAACGCCAGTTGATCCCGGTCTGGCAACTGCACGCGTACTCAGTCTGCACCCGCAACTGCTCAATATCTGGTTTTGGGGCGCCCTGGTGTTTGTGGTGCCGGCTGTGCTGATCGCCTTTGTGATCTCGATCTTCGCCGGTCATTGGCTCGTGGCGTCGTTGGCATCCATCGTCGGTGCCGCGATCGTCGCTTATGTGCTGCTGTACGGGCGTGTCTATGTGGCGCGTTTCCGTTGCCGCCTGCTCAGCGATGGGCTCTGGGTTGACCGGGGCGTCTGGTGGCGCAGCGAGACTTTCGTGCCACGCTCGCGCATCCAGCACACCGAAGTTCAACAGGGGCCGATCGCGCGGCGCTATGGATTGGCGAGCCTGAAGGTCTTCACCGCCGGGGCAAGTCATGGCGAGATCGAGATTGACGGTCTCATTCATGCCGATGCGGTCTGGCTACGTGATGAAATGCTCGGCCGCCACGGGCACGACGGTGTCTGATCCTCCGGTAGATCCTGCCGAAACAGCCGGTCCGATGCAGGAGCGTCGTCTGCATCCCTTGTCCTGGCTGTTTGCCCTGCTCGGTCAACTGCGTTCGATGGTCCTGCCCCTGATCGCACTGGTCGTGTTCGGCCGTGGCGACAGCTGGATATGGTGGGGTGTGGTCGGCGCATTTGTGTTCGCGTTGTACGCCTTCGTGCAAAGTACGCGCTTCCGTTACCTGATCGGCGCGACTGAACTCCATGTGCGTTCCGGCATTTTTTCGCGTACTGAACGCCATGTTCCGTTTGCGCGCATCCAGAACATTGTCCAGAAGCGCAACCTGCTGCACCGCCTGTTCGATGTGACCGAGCTCAGGCTCGAGTCGGCCGGCGGTAGCGAACCAGAAGCGATCATGAGCGTGATCACCCTGGATGCCGCCGCGGAACTCGAACGCGTGCTGCGGCAGCGTCCGGCTGATCGGCAGGCGGCTGATGCGCTGCCCGATGAGGTCACTCCGGCCTGGTACGAATTGAGCAACGCCGACCTGATCCGGCTCGGTCTGCTCAATGACCGCGGCTGGGTGGCGATCGGTGCGATGGCAGCAGTGCTCTGGCAGTTCGCCGATGACGGGCGCAATCCAAGCCGGGAAATCTATCGTGGCGTGGCCGAACTCTTCGGCACCTGGAGCCACGCCGTGGCCAGTTGGTCACTGACCTTGCTGGCCGGACTTGCCCTGCTGATCCTGCTCTGGCTGGTCGTCAAACTGCTGTCGGTGCTGATGGCCGTGCGCACATTTCATGGCTTCCGCCTCAGTGGCGATGCCGAGCGATTATCAACCGTGGCGGGATTGCTGACCCGCCATGTGGCGAGTGCGCGTCGCGACAAGATCCAGCGGTTGATCATCGGCGAGTCGCTGCTCGCTCGCCTTCTGGGTCGGCGCTGGTTGAGTTGCGAAGTCGCCGCGGGCGCCCAGGTCGAAGCCAATGCCGAGCAACAGGCCATGCGCCTGCGCTGGTTGGCGCCAATTGCAACGGAGGCCGAGATCGAAGTCATCGCCGCGCGCGTGGTGCCGGGACTGGATCTGGCTCGGCTTGAGTGGAAGTCCCTGCATCCGCAGGCCTGGCGGAGAATTTTCAAACTGACTACATTCTGGTGGCTGTTGCTGTTGTCGGCACCCGCGATCTTCCTGCTCGGCCCCTGGGCCGCGCTCGTCGCGGTGCCGGTCATCCTCGTGGCGTGGCGTTACGCGCGTGGCTGGACGCGGTTTGCCGCCTATGCCTGCGACGAGAACTTCATCGCGTTCCGTGCCGGCTGGCTGCATCGACGCTGGACGGTCGCGCCGATTGGCAAGGCGCAGACGTTGGCGATTTCGCATTCGCTGTTCGATCGCCGCCGCGGCATGCGAACCGTCTCGGTCGATACCGCCGGAGCCAGTTCAACCAGCATCGGTCTGTCCGTGCCGTACCTGCCGATCGAAGCGGCACACGCCCTGGCCGAGCGTATCCGCAACGCCCTGCCGCAAGAGCGCCCGTAGGATGCGGTGAGCGCCAGCGAACCGCCTCGGCTCCTGGGCAGCAAGTAGCAAGCAGGATGTGGTGAACGCAGTGAACCGCATCGGCTCTTGGGCAGTCCGAATGGTCATGAGGTCAGGAAGGCCGGATTGATGCGGTTCGCGATGCTCACCACATCCTACGACTCACGTCTGCACTCACCATCATCGAAGCAAGCAGGATGTGGTGAACGCAGTGAACCGCATCGGCTCTTGGCCTGTCCGGATCGTCGCTCCGGCAGGCCGGATTGATGCGGTTCGCGATGCTCACCACATCCTACGGTTCGAGTCTCCGTTCACCACCATCGAAGCACGTAGGATGTGGTGAACGCAGTGAACCGCATCGGCTCTTGG
>JBBSLG010000062.1:0-9061 GCA_038255435.1 Lysobacterales bacterium | reverse complement strand
GCGTGCATGGCCGCCTCCGAAACGGTTGGTCCCGTGTCGGAGAAAAAATCGGTCATGCACGCGCTGTTTTCGCGACAGCCTACGCGCAATTCATTGAATTTCAAGACATCAATGCTGCGAAAATAGGGGAAACGTCAGCCCTCGGGGACAAGATCAGGATCAAGGGCAGCGGGGCAGGCGATGTTCCATGAAATTCGCTTGGGACAGCACCGGGTCGGGGCGGAGACCAAAGGCACGCCGCATTTCACAACGAAGTTCGGAGGCCCCCTGAAGTTCAGGGGGTGAAGCGGGCTTTTGCGCGGCATTGCCGCGTGCCGCTGAACGGCCGCAGTGGATGTGCGGAGAGGATTGCGGAGCAGGGATAGCGCAGCAAGGCGCGCGACAGCGAGCGGGGGTCGGCGCACACGCGTGCCCCTGGGCACCAAACAGCACAAAACAAGCGGCCCGCAATGCGGGCCGCTTGTTTTGTGCTGTTTGGTGCCCAAGAGAGGACTCGAACCTCCACGGGTCGCCCCGCTAGTACCTGAAACTAGTGCGTCTACCAATTCCGCCACCTGGGCAGGTGTGCCATCCCAGCGAGCTGGAAGGCCGCGCACTCTAGCGATTGGGGGGTGGGATGTCAACGAAAGCGGGCGGATCGGGGGGCTGATCCACTACTATGGCGGGTATGACCAAGAAGACTGAAGAGAAAGGCAGCGGCAAGGCCGCCAAGACCGGCAAGCGCTCTGAGAAATACGGAGCCGACAAGCCGAAAACGGGCAAGTACGCGGTACAGCCGTCTGCGCCGGCAAAGAAGGCGGCGAGCAAGGGGCTGGCGCCGACTTCGTTGAAACCCAAGGCGATCAAGGCGCCGCCGTACAAACCGGCCGCGCATTTCGATCCGCAGGGTGAACGCGAGGCCAATCGCTACGATCATCCGATTCTGAGCCGCGAGGGCCTGATCCAGTTCCTGTCCGAGCGTGCCGAACTGATGACTGCCGAGGTGATCGCCGAGGCGCTCGAGTACCGCGACAGCTACCGCCAGGATGCGCTGACCAAGCGGCTGACGGCGATGGTCCGCGATGGCCAGTTGCTGGTGAACCGGCGCGGTGGCTACGGCCTGGCCGAGAAACTCGACCTGATTGCCGGCACGGTGATCGCCAATCCCGACGGCTTTGGTTTTCTGCGCCCGGATGAGGGCGGCGAGGATCTGTTCCTGTCGCCCAAGGAAATGCGCGCGGTGATGCATGGCGATCGTGTGCTCGCCAATGTCACCGGCGTTGATCGTCGCGGTCGCCGTGAAGGCGCGATTGCCGAAGTATTGGAGCGACGCCGACCGCGCCTGGTCGGTCGTTACGATGAGCGCGGCGGACTCGGCATCGTGGTTCCGGACGATCGCAGGCTCAGTCAGGAAGTGATGATTCCGCCCGGTCAGAGCAATGGTGCGCGCGGTGGACAGATCGTGGTCGTCGAGATCACCGATCCGCCATCGCGTGATCGGCCGGCGATTGGTCGGGTGATGGCTGTGCTTGGCGACAAGCTCGAGGCCAGCCTGATTGTGCAGGTCGCAATCGAATCGCATGGCCTGCCCAATGCCTGGCCGATCGAGGTGACCAAGGAGGCCGAAGCCGTCGAGCCGCAGGTGTCGGCTCAGGAACGCGAGGGCAGGGTGGATGTTCGCGCTCTGCGCCTGGTCACCATCGATGGCGAAGACGCCCGCGATTTCGACGACGCGGTCTACTGCGAAAAATTGAAGTCGGGCTATCGTCTGCTGGTCGCGATCGCCGATGTATCGCATTACGTTCGTCCGGGCAGCAAGCTTGACGACGAGGCCTTTGATCGAGCGACATCGGTGTACTTCCCGGGCTTCGTGGTGCCGATGCTGCCGGAGACGCTATCGAACGGAATCTGCTCGCTCAACCCCGATGTCGAGCGTCTGTGCATGGTCTGCGATATGCAGGTCGATGCGCGCGGCGAGGTGCTGGATTCCAAGTTCTATCCGGCGGTGATGCGTTCGCATGCGCGGCTGACCTATACGCGGGTCTGGCGTGCGCTCGGCGAACGTGATGCCGAGGAGCGCGCATCGATCGGCGATCTGATGCCCCAGCTCGAGAATCTGCATGAGCTGTACAAACTGATGGCGAAGGCGCGGGTGGCGCGTGGTGCCATCGACTTCGACAGCAAGGAAGTCAAGTTCAAGCTCGGCGCGGCCGGTGAAGTGCTGGCGCTGCAGCCCGAGGCGCGCAATGACGCGCACAAGTTGATCGAAGAATGCATGATCGCGGCCAATGTCGAGGCGGCGATCTTTCTGGATCGCGCCAAGATTCCGGCGCCGTATCGCGTGCATGCCGCGCCGCCGGAAGAAAAATTTGCTGATCTGCAGGAGTTCCTGGCTGAGTTCAGCCTGCGCCTGCCATCGCATGACACGGTGTTGCCGATCGACTACGCGAAGTTGATTCGCAAGGTCCGCGAGCGACCCGATGCGATGCTGCTCGAGTCGGTTCTGCTGCGCTCGCAGAGTCTGGCCGTTTACCTGCCCGAATGCGGCGGGCATTTCGGATTGTCGCTGTCGGCCTATGCCCATTTCACCTCGCCGATCCGGCGCTATCCGGATCTGCTGGTCCATCGCGCCATCCGCCATGTGCTGGCCGGTGGCAAGGTCAACAACTACACCTACAACCTGCACGACATGCAGACCATGACCACGCATTGCTCGCAGCGCGAACGCCGTGCCGATGAGGCCGAGCGCGAAGTCGACGAGCGCTATCAATGCGCGTGGATGAGCAAGCATGTCGGCTCGGAGTTCGATGGCATCGTGTCCGGCGTCACCTCGTTTGGTCTGTTTGTGCAGATCGCCGATACCGGCGTGAGCGGCCTGATCCATGTCACCCAGTTGCCGAACGATTACTACCACTTCGATTCGGCGCGCCGCGAGATGGCCGGCGAGCGGCGTGGTCTGCGCTTCCGTCTTGGCGACAGTCTGCGTGTGCAGGTACTGCGCGCGAGCATGGAAGAACGCAAGGTCGATCTGCGCCTCGCTGGCGGCCGTGAAGTCGAGCCCAAGCCGCAGCCGGCAAAACCCAGCAGGAAGAAATCACGATGA
Organism: Lysobacterales bacterium; assembly: GCA_038255435.1. Taxonomy (GTDB): domain Bacteria; phylum Pseudomonadota; class Gammaproteobacteria; order Xanthomonadales; family Ahniellaceae; genus 0-14-3-00-62-12. The sequence continues at coordinate 5,979 of JBBSLG010000062.1, read as the reverse complement.
GCAAGGATGTGTTGGCCGGTATCCACGCGGTGGAATCGGCACTGAAATACGACAGCGACAACGTCAGCGAAGTGATGTACGCCGAGGACACGCGCAATCCGCGCGTCAAGCAGTTGCTGGAGGAAGCCAAGGAACGCGGCGTGCGCATCCATGCACGTCCGATGCAGGCACTCGACAAGATGACCCAGGGCGAACGCCATCAGGGTGTGGTCGCTTTTTACGAAGCACCGACGGCGCTTGCCGAGAGCGATCTGCCGCGCCTGATCGAGGCTGCCGGTGCGACCGCCTTGTTCCTGATTCTTGACGAGATCACCGATCCGCATAACTTCGGTGCCTGTCTGCGCAGTGCGCTGGCCGCTGGGGTCACGGCCGTCGTGGTCCCGAAAGACCGCGCCGCGCCGACCAATGCCACGGTGCGCCGCGCTTCGGCAGGCGCTGCTGATCGCATACCGATTGTGCGCGCGACCAATCTGGCACGGGCGATGGATATCCTGCGCGAGGCGGGCGTCTGGATCACCGGTCTGGAAGGCGAGGCCGAGCAGTCGTTCTACACCCAGGATTTCCGCGGGGCGGTGGCGATTGCGATGGGCTCGGAGGATGAAGGTCTGCGTCGATTGACCCGCGAACGCTGCGATTATCACGTGCGCATTCCGATGCCGGGTCAAGTGGAGTCATTGAATGTTTCGGTGGCGACTGGGGTGGCGTTGTTTGAGGTGGTGAGGCAGCGTGGCATCAGCAGTTCCCTTCTCCCGCCTGCGGGAGAAGGTGGCGCGTAGCGTCGGATGAGGGTCGCTGGGTGCGCTGAGATTCCGTAGGATGCGCTCCCCTATCGTAGGATGTGCTGAGGCCAAAGGCCGAAGCGCATCAATCTCAATCGTTTCCGCCATGCTGTAGCTCGTCGAGCCCCAACTAAGATCAATGGCCAGCATGCTCCGCATGCGTCATCGCGATGCGATGCCAAAGGGCTTTCACTCGCTTACGCGAGCGAGTCACCTTTTCTTGCTTGGCCAAGAAAACGTGACCCAAAAGAAGGCCACCCCACAGCGCCGCCCTCCAGGCATCCTGCCTTCCGGGTTCGTGCTCGGCGGCCGCGGTCGACGATTGCACATCCCTGTGCAAGCGTCGCCTGAGCGACATCCTGTCGCTCACCCTTCGGGCTATTCCGTCCACCGATCACCGTCGCTGAGGGGCCCCGAGGTAGAGCGGCGCGCTCCATGCGCGCAGAAGCTCAAGAGCAAAGCGCGCGATCTCCAATCTCATACAATTTTCCGCCGGCATTCCAGTCCCCGGGATAAAAAAGTTCTGCCCAGGCCAGAGGCAATGCCAGCCGATTCGCGAGCCCGAATTTCTTGCCAAATACCAACTCCGCTCTGGCTCAACGAGCCCCGGTTGCGAAAACGCGGAGAGGCCGGTCGCTTGATCCTGGTCTTGGCTGTGGCTGTGGCTGTGGCTGTGGCTGTGGCCGTGGCTGTGGCTGTGGCTGTGGCTGTGGCATCTGCGCGCCGGGAGCGCGCTTCTTTTCCCCGGGGCCCCTCAGCGACGGTGATCGGTGGGCGCGAATAGCACGCAGTGTGGCCGCATGGATGCGGCCAGTCGGCGAACGCACATGGCGAGGGCATGGATGCCCGAGGTAGAGCAACGCAGGAGCAGTTGCCGGATGTGCGCCCGCCGACCAGCGACTGCCGAGCACGAACCCGGAAGGCAGGATGCCTGGAGGGCGGCGCTGTGGGGTGGCCTTCTCTTTGGTTAGCTTTCTCTTGGCCACAACAAGAGAAAGTAACTCGCTCGCGTAAGCGAGTGAAAGCTCTGTGTCGGCGCGCAGCGATGACGCATGCGAAGCATGCTGGCCCTTGATCTTCGTCACGACATCCTTAGCGCAAATGCCGCCGATTCCATGGAGATTGATGCGCATCGGCCTGCGGCCTCAGCACATCCTACAGTTTTGGCGACGACTGATCGGCATCGTAGTGTTTCCCTCATCCCCGGCCCTTCTCCCGCAGGCGGGAGAAGGGGGAAGGGCAACAATGATCAATCCGAATTGATCATGTCCGGGCCCTTGCCGGCGGTCTTTTCGTACTTGCCTTTTTCGACCTTGCGATACTGGGTGAAACCCTTCTCCGCGATTTTGCTCTCTTTCAGATGGTGGCTGCCACTGATTGAAAAATTGGAGGCGGAGATCACCCGGATGCAGGGGTTGCCGCATTCGGGGCAGGCGCGCAGTTCGGGTTCGCTGAAGTGCTGGAAGGCTTCGAAGCGACCGCGGCAGTGCGCGCAATCAGCGCCAGTGGGTACGTATTCGTAGATTGGCATGAGTTCAGCCTCCGTTCTCGGCATCCAGTACGGCAGCGAGGGCGCTGTCGTCTTCGATCGTGGCAGCGACGCTGGCGGCGGCTGTGCTGGCGCCGGGCGCGGCATCAACGAAGGATTTCCACTGATTGATGATGGCGCAGAACAGATCGGCGGTGCGTTCGGTGTCGTACACGGCCGAATGCGCTTCGTCGCTGTTCCAGGGCATGCCCGAGGTGAATACCGCTTTGCTGAGTACGGTCTGGCCGAGCGCGAGTCCGCCGAGCGAGACGGTGTCGAGACAGCTGAAGGGATGGAAGGGCGAGCGCTTATGGCCGCTGCGGCGGATCGCGGCATTGAGGAAGCCGAGATCGAAGTGCGCGTTGTGGCCGACCAGGACAGCGCGATTGCAGCCGGTCTGCTTCATCAGGCTGCGGATCGGGCGGAAGATCAGATCCAGTGCCTCGCGCTCTTCGAGTGCCGCGCGAAACGGATGGGTTGGATCGATGCCGGTGATTTCGAGCGCGCGCGGATCGATGTTGGATCCGGGGAAGGGCACGACATGGGTGCTGACGGTCTCGGCGCGAACGACTTCGCCATGCTCATTCATCAGGATCGGTACCGCGGCGATTTCGAGCAGGGCATCGCGCTCGGCGTCGAAACCGCCGGTCTCGACATCGATGACCACGGGCAGAAAACCACGGAAGCGTTCCGCGATCGAGGCATTGAATCGGATCAGTTTCATACCGGCAGGATACCAAGCCGGGCCTTGCGGCGTATGCGTGAACATGTCCGCAAGCTGTATGTGAGGGTCCCGGGCACGTGACGCAGGCTGCGCCACGCGCTCTGCCGCAGGCCGCGATTACTTTGCGATCAGCAGAAGTACCGAGCGTCCCTGCAGTCCATAGACCGTGCCCTCGCCACCGAGCCAGGCCTCGCTACCCGGCAAGTTGACCGCGTTCGGGCCTTCATTCCAGGTCGCGGTGTCGGTTACCCGATACCAGTTCTTGCCGGTTCCCGGCCAGGGCAGGGTGAAATTCACATTGCCCGACCAGCCGTTGTAGGCGATGTAGATCGCGCTGGTGCTGTCGCCGAGTTCGCTGCCATCGATGCGCCAGGCGATCGCGTGATTGGATGTGCTGTTGAAGTACGCCGCATCGGCCTGCGCGCCATCGGGCTTGAACCAGCGCAGTTGCTCCATGACATTGCCGTTGTTGTCGACGCCGGAATAGAAATTCAGCGGTCGCAAACTGGGATGGGCGTTGCGGAACTGGGTCAGACGACGCGTATAGGTCTGATGATTGATGTCGTTGCTGTCCAGTGTCCACAGCAGCCAGTTGGCCGCGGAATCGAGGTTGTAGACATTATTGTTGCCGAACTGGGTGCGCAGGAACTCGTCCCCGCCGGTGATCATCGGCACGCCGGCACTGAGCATCAGGAAGGCCAGTCCGGTGCGCGCCGCCTTACGCTGATCGGCGCCGATGCCGGCCTGGTCCCAACTGATGTTGTGATCCTCACCGCCATCGGAGGGGCCATAGGGCCAGGGCTGGTTGTTCTGCTTGCTGTTGTAGCTGTAGAGATCGGCGAGGGTGAAGCCATCGTGCGCGACCATCAGATTGACCGAGTGCCAGGGCTTGCGGCCATCGTCACCGTAGAGATCGGACGAGCCGGCAAACCGTGTCGCGAGCGTGCCGGTGGTGACAACTTCAACGCCGAGCTGATTCTGCTTCTTGCGCAGATCATCGCGGTACTTGCCGTTCCACTCTGCCCAGCCACTGGGGAAGCCACCGACCTGATACGAATTTCCACCAATCGCCCAGGGCTCGGCGATCAGATCGGTACCGGTGCCGCCCGCAGCAGGCCGCGGCGGCAATTCGGCGACGATGCGATTGAGCGCATTGCCGCTGTCCATCTTGTCGAAATTGAAACAGCCATGCTGGCAGGTATTGCCAAGCACCGAGGCCAGATCGAAGCGGAATCCATCGACACCGAGACTGCTGCGCCAGTACGAAAGCGAATCGACGATCAGGTTCTGCGCGGTGGTATTGCGCGTGTTGTAGTTGCCGCCGACGCCGGTGTTGTCCCAGGAATACTTGAGATCGGCAGTCAGCGAGTAGTAGGTCGGATTGTCGAGGCCACGGAACGACTGCAGGTTGTACACGGTCAGGCCGTCGCTGCCGCCCCAGGCGCCGCCCTCGCCGGTGTGGTTGTAGACCACATCGACCAGCACCTTGATGCCGACATCGTGGAAGGCCTTGACCATCGCCTTCCATTCGCGGGTGGGTCCGCCCGCGCTCTTGTCGGATGAATAGCGACGATCGGGCGCGAAATAGTTCAGCGTCATATAGCCCCAGTAGTTGTCGCCACTGGTCGAATTGGGGTCGACATCATTGGTGTCGTTCTGGGTTTCCTGCACCGGCAGAAATTCCACTGCGGTGATGCCGAGGCCGGCCAGATAGGCCGCCTTGGTCGCCGCGCCGGCGTAGGTGCCACGCTTGGCAGCGGCGACACTGGTGTCGTTCTTGGTGAGCCCGCGAACATGCACCTCGTAGATCACATCGTCTTTCAGTGCCCGCGTTGGCCGTGTGCCGATCGAGCTTGTATCTGCAGCCAGCACCAGTCCCTTCGGCGCGCAGGCACCGCTGTCCTTGTTGCGATGGCTGGCACCGCTGGCGTAGATCGTGCCATCGCTGCAGGTCGCAGTGTTCGGGTCCTGGCTGATCTCAACCGCGTAGGGATCGAGCAGGAGTTTGTTGGGATTGAAGCGGTTGCCGCTGTTGTCGATATCGGTGATGAAGCCGGTGCCGCTGCCCTTGACCCAACTGCTGTTGTACGGCCAGTTCGGCCCCCAGGCGCGATAGCCGTAATAGACCGTGCCGGTGACGCCATACGTACTTTTCAGCGTTGCGGTCGATACCGTTCTGGTCCAGACATTGGTGCTGGTGTTCTTGCTCAGCACGTATTTGGCGACCTGCTGGGCGCCCGATGGCGTCTTGTAGATCCAGACCTCGATGCGGGTTGCGCGTGAGGAATACACCTTGAAGGTGATATTCGCCTGGGTCGCGTCGTACTTGGCACCGAGCGCCAGAGTATTGATGGCGGCCTCGGCGGGCGAAGCGCCAAACCATGGGGTGGCACAGAGAATCAGCACGGACAGCAGCACGCGCATAGCGGCATTGGCGCATCGCATCGTATTCACCCCTCCGAGAAAAATTTCGAACAAGTTGCTACAACGATTTCGACAGACAGTCTCTTACTTGCCATACCCCGAAAAACCTTCGGTTTTTCGCCCCCAGACTCAGGGGGCTATCGCGGCTCCGACACAGACCTGCGCTCTTTCGCCTCTCCACTTGGAGACCCATTTCGCGGCAGTCCCCGAATAGGGCGGCGCTATTGCGGGCTGAGGCCGAATATAGGACGGGTTCGCGCCCCGTGCCGGGGTCCGGCGGGCTATGCATTCGTATTCATTGGCGAATTCCGTTGGGACAAGTGCACATCAGAGCCGTCCGCTCCTGTAGCGGGGTTTGCCCCGCAGCTGCTTATCTTCGCTCCTGTCCCCGAGGGCTGACGTTTCCCCTGTTTTCACTCGCATATTCCCAGCCGTTTTCGTAATGTATGCAACGCCGCTGGCGTGAAGTCGATGATTCGTTCCATACACAGCAGTCTGGCGAGCGAGATGATCGACAGCTCGCG
>JBBSLG010000061.1:0-9751 GCA_038255435.1 Lysobacterales bacterium | reverse complement strand
TGAAGGGGCCGACGAAGCGCAGGTCGAATCCCGGCGCTGCCGCATCGCTCACGCTGAAGGTGTTGGCCGTATCGCTGCCATTCACCACGACGCGGTCGCTGCCGAGGCCAGCATCGACGGTGTCCGAGCCATCGCCCGGATTCCAGGTGATCAGGTCGTCACCGGCGCTGCCGATGATCGTGTCGGTGCCGGTGCCGCCGGTGATTTCCAGTGCGATCAGTCCGGTCGGGAGCGCGCTGGCATTGATCGAGTCATTGTCGCCATTGCCATTGATCTCGAGCACTTCGGCAGCAAGGATGTCGATGGTGAAGGGGCCGACGAAGCGCAGGTCGAATCCCGGCGCTGCCGCATCGCTCACGCTGAAGGTGTTGGCGGTATCGCTGCCATTCACCACGACCCGGTCAATGCCGGCGCCGCTGTCGACCGTGTCCGAGCCGTCGCCCGGGTTCCAGATGATCTCGTCATCGGCGAACGAGCCGATGAAGGAATCTGCGCCGGCCGCACCGACGAGCGTGCTTCCAAGCAGTGCGCTGAAGTCCGCCGACAACATGCCCGACAGATCGATCGGGTTGGTCCCGGGCCCGCCGGTGGCCTGCACCTGCACCACGGCGGCACAGGCAACAGGACCGGCCACCGGAGTGCCGTTGAGCCGCACGTTTCCGATGTCGCAATCGACCACCAGGGCATCGTCGGTGTCGCTGGCTATTTCCAGTACTCCGGCAGCGAAGCTAGCGCTGGTTGCCGCATGCAGCAACGGCGCGCCTAGCAGGAAGGCTGCCGCCGTGGCACTGAGTGCGCCGCGCAACAGAAACGTTCTCATGGGGGGGCTCCTTACTTTTGGGGCTGAGGCTCCGGGCGAGTGCCTGGAGCAGGGTGAGAGGCGCAGTTGACCCGATTCGACCTGCGCCGTCCCCTATCTTTTGGCAGGCCCCGACACCCCCGAAATGCGCTATCCAGGCCTCACTCCCCACCGTATTTCTGGTTTGAAAAGGGGGATCAGTTGCAGGCCGTTCCCGAAGTCGTGCCGTCGCTCAGCGCAGTGTGGTTGGCGGCTACGGTGTGCACGCAACCAAGACCGCCGGTGCCGGTGAACTTGTTGCCCACATACCAGACCTGCGAGTTCGCAATCAGCACGTTTGCTGCGCTGGTGGTTTCGATCAGGAAGGCCCCGCCGGTCCCGCTCACCCGCAGCTTCGAGTCATCTATTCGGGTGATGCCATTCGTACCAAAGAACAGGGTGCGATGATCGCCGCAAAGACGGCTGCCGCGGATCTCGGGCGCGGCATTGACGGCCTGTATCGCAAAGCCTGTCCCCGAGTTTCCGGCGCAGGTCAGGATCGATCCGTTGCCGCCGTTGAGTTCACTGTTCTCGATCAACGGCTGCGGAAAGCCGCCGGCGATATTGACGATGCCGATGGCGCTGTTGACCGAAGTGCCGAAGCCGACGGCACCTGAGGCCTGCAGGCGCGAATTCCGAATGGTCGGCTGTGCGTCGTTGAGATAGACCGCGTAATGACCAACGCCTCCGCTGCCGATCGCGGACGCGTGCACGTTTTCGATCCGCGAATCGCGGTCGACTGGCAGGGCGGCGTAGATCGCGATGCCAAAGGTGCCTGTGCCGGTGTTCTCGACCGCAATGCCGCTGAGCACAGCGCCTCCCTCGACATTCACCGAGGCCGCCGCCGACCCCGGACTGCCGGCGCTGTTGCTGGTGCGGATCACGCTCACTTCCGGGCCGGAACCGCGCAGGTGCACATTGCCGGGTACCGTTAGCGGCCCGGTTTCCTCATAAACGCCGGGACCAACCAGGATCAGCCAGCGGTTGGTGGGGCCGGGGCTGCTGACCGCCGCCAACGCCGAGGCAATGGTGCTGAATGGCGCGCCCGAGGGCGAGACCAGCAGCACGTTCTCGGCTGCCAAGGTCAAGGCCTGGTCGGCAACGCCAGCGCCAAGTGCATAGCCCGAAGCCGGAGCAAGGGTCAGCTTCTGGCGCGGCGACAGCGCGGTGTAGCTTCCGGCGCTTCCGCCATCGCGCACGTCGATTGCGAGCCAGAGCTGGCGGTCGGCAGCAATTTCAGTACCCAGATCTACCTCGAGGGTGAATACGCCGCCAAGGGTCTGGATGTCTTCGGCCGTGACCGTGGGGCCTATCTGGCTGCCGCCATCGGCCGCGTCGAAGGCTCGTAGCTGAAAGTCGAACTCGCCATTGGCCGGAACACTCGACACGCGGAGTTCGCCTTGATAGGTGAAGGAAGTATCCAGCGGGGCCGCTACGGCGCTCGTTGCGAGCCACAGTGAGCCGCAGGCGATCATTCGCAAGAGTGTGTTCATGGTAAGTCTCCTTGGGATTCGAAGTTGTCGGAGAAGATCGGCTCGCTGCCGCCCTGTTGACCCTGACTGTCGGCCCAGAAGCCACTAGCCACGGAATAGATCCCACCGGACTGGGCGCCGGCGTCAGGCTGGCCGATGCTGCCGGTCAGGGTGTAGTTGCCGCCCGCCGAGCGGCCTCCGCCGCCATCCATGCTTGTTCGTGTGATTTCATAGACCCCGCCCGACGGTCCGCCGGCGAGGGCGACAGCGGTAGCGGTGGCGGCCAGGGGCAGGAGCAGCAGCACGGTATGGTGACTTCGCATGGTGGGCCTCGATGCGTCTGGGAACCGATCACAGATTCCCCCGCCCACAGCCGCATTGCTTGACGAAACCCCGACGGAATCGGAACCGGTTGCTGACGAAACATGACGGAAGCTCGCGTAGCGGCTTTACCGACCCGCCCGAATGCTGTGCTAGCCTCGGGCCATGAGTGAAGTCAGCTCAGCCAACTCCGCTGGTCCGTTGGCGCTCGACCGCTGCGCGCGGCGCGCCTGCATCGGTGATTCCGAGCTGGAGCTGGAGCCTCGCTCCTTCGATCTGCTGGCCGAGATGGCCACGCATCCGGGCGAGGTGCTTGGCAAGACCGTGCTGTTCGAGCGCGTGTGGGGGCCGCGCGTTGTTGGCGACGCTGCGCTGAGCCAGGCGATCGCGCGAATTCGTCGCGAGCTTGCCCGCTGTGGTGCAGACCCCGGCTGGATCCGTACCGTTCACGGCGTCGGCTATGCGTTCGACGGACCGCTTTCAATCGCTGCGCCGGTGGATGCCGCAGTTGCGCTGGCTCCGGTGCCACCGAGCGTGCGTCGCGTGTCTCCGATTCTTGTGGTGATCGCTGCACTGCTCGGACTCGTTGCCTACGGCCTGTGGCGCAACGAGCCCGCGCCCGGTCCGCCAAGTCTGGCGATCGCACCGTTTGATTTCGACGCCAGAGCAGGTGGACTCGACTACGGCGAACTGGCCCTGCCCAAGCTGCTCGGCAGCGTGCTGGAAGAGCGCGCTGGCATGACGGTGGTGCCACCGGAACGGGTGCGCCGCGGACTTGCCAACCTTGAGCTCGCTGAGGGCATGGACGAAGCTGCGCGCGCGCGCGCGATTCGTGAACTGTTCGGCGTCGACCACGTGCTGTTCGCCCGGCTTGATCGTCGCGATGAAGGATTGGCCCTGGCCTGGCGCCTGTATCCGTCAGGCCCGGGTGAGCCGCGCGGCGGCGCCAGTGCGCAAGGCATCGGCGCCGTGCTCGACGAGGCCGCCAGTGCGCTCAGCGGCGAGCTTGACGTGGCCTACGCGGCGGGCATTCGGGTGCGGCGCCTGTCGGCCGACGAGTTCGTGAACGAAGCCTTTGCCCGGGGCCTGCAAGCCCTGCTTTCCGGTGACCTTCCAGCGGCGGAGAACTACTTTGGCACCGCCCTGCAGGATGCCAAGGAGGCAGGCTGGATTCACTACGAGCGCGGCAATGCGCGAAGTCAGCAGGGTCGTTTCGACGAAGCTGCAGAAGACTATGGGAAGGCGCTGGAGTTGGCCGCCGAGCAGGGCGACGGCAATCTGGTAGGCGTTGCAGAAACCGGCCTGGGCCTTATCGATTGGCGCGCCGGACGTCTGGACGACGCGCGCCGGCGCTTCGAAAGCGCACGCCAGTTGTTCGAAGCCGCCGGCAACCGCGCCAACCTCGCCGCGGCGATCGGTAACCTCGGTATCCTGGCAGACAACCGGGGCGAGCTTGACGTCGCCCGCGGCCTCTACGAGCAGGCGCTCGCGCTGTACCGCGAGCAGGGCGAGCGCGCCGGCGAATCTGCGGTCTATTCGAATCTCGCAGTGATCGCGCGCAAGCGTGGCCAGCTCGACCGCGCCGCCGAGTTGCAGCGGCGGGCACTGGATATCCAGACCAGCGCAGGTCTCGGTCAGATGCGTGTGTTCAGCGCGGCTCATCTTGCCGAGATCGAGCGCCGTCGCGGACGCTGGGAACATGCCGCTGAATTGCTCGACTCGGCGAGTGCTGAAGCAGGACGCGCAGGAGATCGCCTCGGCGCAGCCGACATCGCGGCAACCCGCGCGGCCCTGTCCGCTGATGTCGGCGATCATGGCGGCGCCGCACGCGCTGAAACCGAAGCCTTGGCCAGCTATGTCGAGCTCGGCAACGGCTTCGGAGAAATGCGCCTTCGTCTGATGCGCGCTACGCGCCTGCGCGAGGATGTAGAGACAGCGCGCAGCGACCTGAGGCGCGCGCTTGAACTCGCGCTTCAGCTCGGTGATCGTGGCAGCGAACTGCGCGCGCGTCTCGCCCTCGCCGAGCTTGGTGAGGGCGAAGGCGAAGTCGCCATCGCTGCTGCGCTGTCGGGGCCCCAAGGTGCTCATGACGTACTTCTCGAAGTGCAGGCCCACGCGGTCGCCGAGCGGCTCGGGTTGGATCCCGAGGGTCTCGATCGCGCCTTTGGCGCAGCCGGGCGAAGCGGCGACCCGCGCGAACAAGCGCTACTGGCGCTTGAGATCGCCCGCAGACAAATGCAGCGCGGCGATACCGTCGGGCTTGATGCACTCATTGGTCGCGCGGAGAGCTGGCGTGTCGATCATCCGCAAACCCTGGCACTGCGCGCCTGCCGCGAGCGCCTGGCTGGTCGCGCCACCCAGGCAGATCACCTCATTGCGATGGCCCAATCGCGTCCTGGTGAGCCCGGACCGCAGAACTGGTGCAAGGCACTGCGTATCGACTGAAGCACATGACAGGACCCTCCGCCGTGCTCGACCGATCACGGCCTTGCCTCGAGCAAGTCGCCCGGCCCCTGCCTGCCAACCACAGTTCTGCCTTTGCCTGGGCACTTCCTAGAATTTTTTCGCCAGACTCGCACCGAGCCAGGCCATGGGCAGGTAGGCCAGCAGCATGTCGGTGATCTCAAACCACAGCGGGCCGGGCAGCAGCACGACGTTGGCCAGTCCGCCGGCGAGAAAAAAGCAGCCGACGACGTAGGCGTAGACCGCGCGTCGTCCCGCTGAGACGCGGCACGCGACATAGGCGCCAGCCAGGGTTCCCAATGCGTGAGCGAGGAACGGAAACAGGAAGTGCCGCGCTTCGAACTGCGGTATCGCGGCTGCCAGTCCTTCCATTGAGTTCAGGTCGACTCCCGGGGGAGGAGGAATCAGTCCGCCGCCGGCCATGACCAGGCCCATGTTGATGACACTGCCGATGACCAGCCCCAAGAGCACAGCAGCGATATTGAGAAGTACGGTCTTCATGATCTCTCCCGGATCGAAAGGACATCCGGGGTTGATCCGACCCGGGCGTCAGGCAGCGAGGCTACCGCAATCCGGCGGGCTCGTGCAGCTCTCCGCCGGATCAATGAAATGAACCCATTTTCCCGGGCAGGCGTTGGCTCACAGCGTGCATCCTGCGATGCCTGCGCGAAGAAAAGCGCGCCCGCTTGCGTATGTACCAGAAACTCCCGAATGGAACCCTGTTATGTCCCCGATCCGCGCATCTCTTTGCGACACCCACGCGCAGTCGCACCGAGCGAGGCAGCAGGCAGGAAAAACCCGCTTCGCAGGTGTGTGGGTCGCGCTCGTCGCATTGCTGGCTGGGCCGGCGTCGCTGACCGCGCTAGCCGCTGACGGCGAACTCGACGTCGAGTTCGGCGTTGGCGGGCTGGTCTCGATCGATCTTGAAGGCTACAACGACGACGGCCAGGCACTTGCGGTAGATGGCGTGGGACGAATCTACCTCGCGGGATCGCGCAATATTCATGGCCAGGGCGATCAGGATTTCGTTGTGGCCCGCCTGCTTCCGGATGGTGAGCGCGATATGCAGTTCGGCACGGATGGCTGGGTTGGATTGGACCTGAGCGGCACCGGTTCCAGCGAGCAGGTCACGTCAATTGCCCTGCAGTCCGACGGCAAGATCCTGCTCGCCGGTACCAGCAATCGACAAGGCAGCTTCGATTTCACCCTGGTCCGTTTGCTGCCCGATGGCAGCCCTGACAGCCGTTTTGGAACGCAGGGCATGGTCGCTACCGATTTCGGTGGCGGCGAGGCCGTGTACTCGCTGCACGTCGCGCCAGATGGCAGGATCCTGGCCGCCGGCTTCAGCTCGACCGGTGGCTACGACATTGCCGTGGCAGGCTATCTTCCCGATGGCACATTGGACCCGAGCTTCGGATCGGGCGGTCGCCTAAGCCTGGATTTCTCGGGTGGCTCGTTTGACCAGGCCTACTCCATGGCCCTTCAAGCGAACGGTCGCATTCTGCTGGCCGGCGTTTCGGACTCTGCAGGAGACTACGATTTTGCCGTGGTACGCCTGCTCGCCAATGGCACGCTCGACGCCAGCTATGGCCAGGGTGGGCGAGTGCTGGTCTCCGATCCCGGCCTGCAGGTGCTTTATCGTCTGACCCTCGATCATGCCGGGCGTGCGCTGGCAATCGGTGCGAGTGATCTTGCCGAGACCATTGATTTCGCCGTCTTGCGTTTCGACACCGACGGCAACCCCGATACCGGATTCGGCGACGCTGGCCAGACGCTGATCGACATAGACAGTGGCACTGATTTTCCGCGCGACATCGTTGTGGCCTGCGGTGACCGCATCGTGCTGGTTGGGCAGACAGATTCTCGAGACAACCACGATATGGTGCTGGTGCGGCTCACCCCTGAAGGCGAGCTCGATCCGGGTTTCGCCGGCGGGGGCGTGGTCCGGACCGACTGGAGTAACAAGGGTAGCTCCTCAGACTATGGCCGCGCCGTGCTGGCACTGGACGACGGCAAGCTGCTGGTCGCGGGCACCAGTGATGCCGCCAACGGCATCAACGACCTCGCCGTCGCCCGCTACCATGGTTGTGGGCCGACGTTTTTCAATGGTTTCGAGGCCTCGACGACCTCCCGAAACGCGGATGCACCTTGAGCCGCGAACCGCGGTAGCACATCTTTGCAATTGTTTACATGCCGTTCGTACGCCAATCCGACCGTTGGGGGCTATCATGCGCCGCCCGCATCGAAAGACTGCCAACTGCATCACGCTGCGGGAACCGGAAGCTTTGAACCTGCACGTCCATGACGGCCAGGATCTTGGCCAACCGCTGATCGTGCAAGGGGAAATGCGAATGCGCTTACAACTTCGAGTCGCCACGCTCGCTGCCATCGGCCTGATGGCCTCGTCGGTTCATGCCAACGGCCAGGGATTTGGTCAATGCAAGTCGGGTTTCGCCGACGACACGCGGGTCAATACCGAGTCGCGTGGCGAACTGACGATCGGCGAAGTTCGGGTCAACGATCGCGTCTGGTCGTTCAACGAGGCCGTTGGCAAGCCGGGCTGGAGCCGGGTGCTGCACCGGGTTGAAGCGGGCGGGCACTACAAGCTGCTGGCAGACTTCACCGAGCCTGGTTCCACCACCGTCACCAAGGCCTGCTGGCGGATCTCTCGCAGCAGTTGATCGCGCGGCTGCGCATAGCCTCGTGAAGCGCGCGCTACACGTTGGGGCAGTTGCAACGCAGTCGGTTTAGACTGTCTGCATGGCACTCCGCCCACTTGCGCTGCTACTTTCCGGCACCCTTGCTTCACCGGTGCTGGGCGGCCTTCCCGGCCCCTTGATCTTTGCCGACGACTTTGAATCTGCAGATGTCGGCAGTCCGTCCTGCAGTGTGGCGCTGCCCGGCAACAGCGCGGTTGCCGAACCGCAATTGATTGCCACTCTGCACGATTCCTTTCACGAATCCTGGCTCGCATCGCCGGCCGTGGCCGACCTGGATGGCGATGAGCTGCCTGAAATCCTGGCAGCGCGTCACGGCCTTGTGCTCGGCTGGCATGGCGATGGCGAGGTCGTTTTTCGTGCCAGCGTGACCGGGCGGATCTGGTCATCGCCAATTGTTGCGGATCTGATTGTTTCTGAGCCCGGACTCGAGGTCGCGGTTGCAGCGCGCGGCCAGATCCATGTCTGGAATGCGGCCGGCGACGCCATGCCCGGCTTTCCACACACCTGGCGAGACGAGATGCGATCGCTGGCAGCGGGCGATATCGACGGCGATGGTGATCTGGAACTGGTTGCAGCAACCACCCAGCGCCTGGAAGCCAACGGCCAGCGTGACCTGCTGTATGCCGTGCATCACGACGGCGCGCCGGTCGCCGGGTTTCCGCCCAATACCAGCGGCGCAGCAGGCTGCAGCACGACCTGCTTCGTCACCGGTGGCTACGACCAGAACGTCGCGCTGGGCAATGTCGATGCCGATGCCGCGCTGGAGGTGTTCGCCGGGCATGACAACGCCTATCTGAGCCTGCATGACGGCGATGGCCGTGCCTTCGATGCCGCCGTGATCTTCAATGGTCGCGACAAGATTTCCGGCGTGCGTTCGATGCTCGATTACGCCTTGGCGCAACAGGGCTATGCCGATGATGAAGAGGTCGACAACCAGGCCCACTTCACCAATTCCGCACCGACCTTTGCCGATGTCGATGGCGACGGCACACGCGAACTGGTGATTCTTGGCTCGGTGCAGAATGCCGCGCAGAGCGATCGCGAGCGCGGCGTGGCGCTGTGGGTTATGCGCCCGGACGGTACGCGTCCGGTGGCCTGGCTGTTGCCTTACCACGCTCCCGGCTATCTTTCCGGGTTGTGGGACTTCGACGGCACCAACATTGTTGGCGCGACCAACCAGGTGTCGGTCGCTGAGCTCGATCCGCTCAGGTCAGGGCCGGAATTCGTCTTCGCTGCCTTCGACGGCCGCATCCACGCGGTCGATTCCGCGCGCTTGCCGTTGTGGCAGCACACTTACACCACTGATGCGCGCGTGCTGACCAGTGGCGTGGCGATCGGCGATCTTTCCGGCGATGGCCGGCCGGAGGTCGTGTTTGCCAGCTATTCGCCCGACGCCGGCAAGAGCAACCTGTTCGTGCTCGATGCGCTCGGCAACCGACTGCACACGACTCCGCTGCCGGATCGCGGCGTAATGTCGGTACCGACCCTGGCGGATGCCGACGGCGACGGCACGCTCGACATTATTCTGAATATGAAGGATGGCATCACGGCGGTGCGCCAGGTGCTGGTCTACGAAGTGCCGGGTGCGCAGCTCAATTGCTTGCCCTGGCCGACCGGGCGCGCCAACCTGCTGCGCAGCGGCAGCCCGCAGTAAGTGCGGGCTCACGCACGGCTGGTGATTCGCATTTCTTCCCGTCCCGTGCGCCAGCGGCGGCAGGGCGGAGCAAAAGCAGGTAGTCCAGCGAAACTATCGTTGCCCGAGCCGCTCAATCGACGGCGTCTCCCAACCACAATTCCGGGTGACCGGGATCTTGCTCGTGGTAAACGATGTCGCCGGCCGGTGTCACGCCCCAGTTGAAGCTGAGGCCGTCGTAATTGTCCAGTTTCACGACCTGCTGTTCGCTTCCCGTCACCAGGTCGCGGCGCCAGATTGACAG
>JBBSLG010000060.1:0-9899 GCA_038255435.1 Lysobacterales bacterium | reverse complement strand
CGCGGCCGCTGTGGCTTCTGTCCAAAAGCCGCCGGTCCCTCGCTATTGATCAAGGCTTCGAAGCGCGTCTGCCGACGGCCTATCGGTCGTCGCTAGGCGTCGCAGGCGCGACGCCCACCATTCGCACGGAGGGCCGCGCTCCCGCGCGGCCGCTGTGGCTTCTGTCCAAAAGCCGCCGGTCCCTCGCTGTTGATCAAGGCTTCGAAGCGCGTCTGCCGATGGCCTATCGGTAATCCCCAGGCGTCGCAGGAGCGACGCCCTCCATTCGCACGGAGGGCCGCGCTCCCGCGCGGCTGTTCTTGATTCCTACCGCGAGGCGAGCTGATCCCGGGCTTCTGATCAAGGCGTCGATGCACGCTTGCCGATGGCCTATCGGTAATCCCCAGGCGTCGCAGGAGCGACGCCCTCCAAGGGCAGGACAACCAGCGTGGGCAGCGAGGCAGGCCTCCTCTACTGTCGATCGAAGTGCGGCTCGGCATCCGAGAGCGGCACGAAACCCACCGGGCCACGTTGCCAGCGCGTGTTCGCGCCATCGGCATGGCTGACATCGATCGTCAACAGACCGTTGCGACCGGAGCTGAAATCCAGCGCCACACTGCCGGCCGCAGTTGAACTGGTGGCTACGGCCGGGCAGTCCGGACAGAAGCCGCGGAAGCTGCGCATATCGGCACGCAGACTGGTGCTGTTGGCAGCGCTGCCGAGGACCCAGCGCGGCTGATTATTGCTGTCGTAAAAGTAGACCACCACGGCCGACGCAGTACCCGAATTGTCGATGCTGAGGCCCCAGCCCGATTCACTCGGGTTGTACCAGATGCCGGTGGTGTCAGGGATCGCCGGCGTGTTGATGGCGAACAGCGGCTGCACCGGTTCGCTGCCAGCGCGTTCGCCAATCCGCCAATGCAGCAACGCACTGCTTGCGGTGCTGAAGTCGAGGCGAAGTTCGCCCACTGCGACTGCACTGACTGTTCCGGTCGTCGGATCGCGGGTGATCCTGTTGAGTGTACCGGTCCAGTTCGACGCCATTGCGCCGGCGGCCTGATACCAGATCGGACTGCCATCTTCGAGATAGGTGTACCAGGTCACTACGATCGCGCTGCCGGCGATCTGCAGATCAAAGCCATGCCCGCTGCGCTGCGGGTTGTACCAGAGTCCGGCCGCAGGTCGCAGCGACGTCGATTGCGCGTCGGCGGGGTTGGAGCCCTGGCGCAGTTCAGCGGCATCATCCAGACCATCCCCATCGCGATCCAAGGCGAGTCGAGTGCCGAGGCCCGTGGGCACCAGGGTCCAGGTCTGCGGATGACTCGTGCTGGCCAGATTGACCAGTTCGCTGGTGGCAAGAGTCGCCGCGCCAGCGCCGGGATTGAAGCGCTCGCTGGTCGCATCGAAGCGATAGCTCGACTGGGCCGTGCGCACGATCAGATCGGTACGCCCGCTGCGTGCCACGCCGAGCAGGGTCTGCGCTTGAGCGTTCAGTATCGGCGTGCTGAGCGTAAGCTGTTTGCCGACACCGGCATGGCTGTCCCGCGATGGCGGTGCTGGTCCGCCAAGCACAGGGTTGGCATCGCCAAAATCCGATCCCGAGAACGCCAGCATCAGGGCGACCAGATCGGCGACCTCCTGGTCCGAGCGCACGCTGAAGGTACGCGCGGAAACAAAGCGTGAGATCGAATCGACCGAGCCATCGTGGAGAAATCCAAAGCCGGCCTGGCTGTCGGTGCGGCCGAGCTCGAAACCAACTTTGTCGTACTGGTTGCGCAGTTGTGGAACCTTGATCGATACATTGGTCGAGCCATCGGTGCTGACGATGCCGAGATGGTTCTCACCCATTGCGCCGGTCGGCATCACGGTGCCGCCGACCGAGAATCCGATCACGCCGAGGAAGAGCGGACCATTGGCCGCCATCCCGGTTGGCAGGCTGTGACAGCTGGCGCATTGGAATACCGCGTCGAGCAGACCACGGCTGTAAAGCTGCAGGCCGCGATTGGCATCACCGGTACCGAGCGGAAGCCCGGCCATCGAAAAGCGGCCACTGGTGTAGTGACCGTTCAACGGCAGTGCGGATGGAAGGCTGTTGTCGGTGGCGCGATAGGGGTTGGGCGGAAAGCTGATCGTCGCCAGAAAGTTCTCGAAGGCCTGCATTTCAGCGGCGCTGAGCTGGACATCGTCGCCGAGCAGGCCCTCGAAGGCGGGGTTGAACGCCTCGATGCCAGCGCGATCGCCGCGCCAGTGAAAAGGCTCGTGGCCGATGATGTCCTGCAGGGTCTGGGTCGCCATCGGGCCTTTCATGGCATGGAAGTCTTCGCAGGGTCGCGAGCCGACCAGGGTCAGGCAGTTCTGATCGAACGGGGCCGGCGGCGCTGACGGATCGCCGAGATCCCAGGCGAGCCGATCCATCCGCGAATCGACATGGCAGGACGCGCAGGAAGCCTGGCCCAAGCCCGAGGTGCGATGGCTGTCGTACAGGAAGGGGCGGCCCGCGCGAATCGCCGCAGGCAGCGGATTGAACACCGGTGTGCGTGTCAGTTCATTGCCGCTGGCGAGGTCGATGGTCGATAACGAGACATCGAAATGGTTCCAGACATACAGTCGCGCCCGCGCCTCATCGAGTGCGAGCCCGGCCGGGCCCTGACCGACCCTGATCGGCGTGCCGACACGCCGGCCCTCGGCATCGATGGCGATCACATGATTGGAACCCATGCCGGCGACCCAGCCACGCTGACCATCGCCGCGCCAGACGATGGCGCGCGGATCGCTGATGCTCAGATCACGCTGTTGCTGGGCGATACTCGATGATTGGTAGTCGAGGTGCGGATTGATGTCCGAAATCTGTGCTGCGCCAGCCGGCGCCGGATCGACGCGGGCGAATTTCGTCTGGACGAAGCGCCCATTCAGCTTGGGCTCGAAGCGGACCTCGTTGCGGGCATCGCTGCCGACCAGGGTTACCCGGCCACTCGCCGGCTGCACGGCGACTGCCATGCCGATATTCATCAGCCCGCTGACATAGCGCACAGCAAGCGAGCTGCTGTCGATGATGGCGAGATCGCGGTCGGGAAGGTTCCAGCCGGCGACACGACCTGAGGCCGCGGAGAATGGACCGGAAATAAAATTCGTCCAGTCGCGCGCATTGTCATCGCGCCAACGCTGATCTGATCCCTTGCGTACGATCAGGCCGACGCGCGGCGGCGTTGCGGCAGGATTGAGCGGCGGATCGAAGGCAGCGCCGGCGTTCGGTGGCGGGTTCTGACCGCCGTAGGGGCCGCGCGGATCGCTGACTGCATTGGGCAGCGCGATCAGCGGATCGGCGAGGCCACCTGCGAGCAAGGTGGTGGCATTGCCAGATTCGAAAATCGCGGCGTACACCGAATTGCCGTCGGCACTGACGGCAAGCGCGCGCGGGTCCTCGCCGAGGATGGGAATGATTTGCGCCGGCCGCGTGCGATCCGCACTATCGAATACCCAGACCTGATTGACCTGGGAGCAGCTGACGAAGGCGCGTCCGGCCGCGAACACCACATCGAACGGCTCGTCGCCAGTTGTCAGCGTGTCGATCACCTGTCGAGCGGCGACGTCGACGACACTGATCGAATCGGAAACATGATTCACCACCCACAGTTCATTCGCCGAGCGAAAGCGCACTGAGACTGGATCGATGCCGACCACGACATGACCGATCGGCAGCGCCTGGCCAGTGCTGACATCAAACAGCTGCACGCGCTGATCGGCAGTATGCGCGACTGCGAGTACGCGCCGATCCGGGCTCAGATCGAGCGCATGGACGGGATGGTTCTCCCAGTTCACATGGGGGAGATCGGCCGCAGGCAGGGGCGCAGTTGCAGCCAACAGAAACAGGATCGACAGAATGCGCACGGGCGTTGCCTCGACAGAGATCGGCGATCATAGCGCGCACTTTCGCAGGCGGGCGCCGCAGACACGAGTGTTCAAGTTTGCTGCGCTGGGCAGGTCGCCTGCGGCAAATTCCGCGCGAGTAGAATGGCTGCGATCTTGCCCAATCCCTGGGCGAGTGGGGTGTCGGCGTGAACAGAATTCTGCCCTGCTTGCTGGTTCTGATCCTGACGGTGCCGAGCGCGCTGGCGGAAAGTCGCTGTTCCGGTACCACCAGCAAGGGCAGCATCAAGGACGCGGTGCGGCTGCCGACTCGAGGAGAAAACTTCTCCGCCTACAGTCTGATCGGCGTCAGCGCGGGTCGGACCTATGTGCACTCGACCGTCGCGATCATCGTCTCCGCCGCCTACGCACGACTGGCCGATGAGCGGCCGGCGACGCGCTACGTCTATGGCGAGAGCGGCTGGCCGACCGGTGGGCGGATGCGTCCGCACCGGACCCACCAGAACGGACTGTCGGTGGATTTTTTTGTACCCGTACTTAACGCGCAGCAGCAGTCGGTGGCGCTACCGCCTACGCCGGGCACGCGCTGGGGGTATGACATCGAGTTCGATGGCGACGCCCGTTATGGCGCGTACCGGATCGACTTCGCTGCTCTGGCCGAGCACCTTTACAATTGCACAAGGCGGCGCAGGCGGAGCATGCAGGCATCGCCCGCGTGATCCTGGACCCGGCCTATCTGCCGGAACTCTTCGCGACACCGCGTGGCGCCTATCTGCGCAGAAATCTGGAATTCATGAAGACCAGGCCCTGGGTACGCCATGACGAGCACTATCACGTGGATTTCGCGATCCCCTGCAAGGCATCCTTGCGCAGATCAGCGCAAGCGAACCTGCCGCAGTAGGAGGCCCGATGCGGGCCGACCGTGGTCTGGCAGGATTGACTCGGCGGTCGCGCCGCTTCGGCGCTCCCACGTGGCGGGCGTTGCGGCTTCAATCAACCCAGCAGCGCGCGCACCTGAACCACAATTTGATCGGTCAGCAGGCCGAACGAGATACAGATCGCAATAGTGGCGATCACCATCGCGACCAGCAGGCGGCCATCGCGTTCCATCAACCCGACGCCATAGCCAATCATTACCAGAGCGATCGGAATATTGGTCAGCGGCACCGGCAAGGCGAGCGCGACTCCGGTCAGGAACAGAAACCCGCCGATGAAGCGCTGCCCATTGCGCGCAAGCACGATCGGCCAAGTGGGGTGGCAGAGTCGTTCGAGCCGGTGTAACCAGGGATCGATGCGCCGCACGAAGCGTTCGGCGCTCTCGCGGGTCATGCTGACGCGGCGCATCCAGCCCGGCAACCAGGGGTGATCAAAGCCGAAAATCATTTGTACTGCCATAAGGCAGAGCATGCCGCCGAACAGCGGGCCGGAAAATCCGACCGGCAACGGGATCAGGCAGGGCAGACTGACCAGCACTACCAGAGCGCCAAATCCGCGGCCTTGGGTGGCATCGACCAGGGCACCAAAGCTGATCCGCTCCTCGGGCCAGGCGGCCAGCGTTTCGGTCAGCAGATCGGATACGCGCGGCGGTTTGGGCAGGACCGGAAGCTTGGGCAGCTTGGGCAATCCGGGCAGCCTGCGCTTGCTCACCTCAGGCCGCCTGATCGCTGCGCAGGGCGCTGATCAGCACCTTGTCGATCCGAGCACCATCGAGATCGACCACCTCGAAGCTGTAGCCGCCGTGCGAAAACGCCTCGCCGACGCCGGGAATGCGTGCGTAATGCGCCATGATCATGCCGGCCAGTGTCCGGTACTCCTGTTCTTCTTCCTGCGGCAATTCCGACAGAGAGAGCAATTCCCTGAGGTCATCGACACCCAGGCTGCCATCGACCAGCCAGCTGCCATCGGCACGTTGCACGACCTTGGGCTCGCCGGCTTCCAGTGATTTCGCCAGCGGCCCAAACACCGCGCCCATCAAATTATTGAGCGTGACCATACCCTGGATATCGCCGTACTCATCGACCACGAAGGCAAACTCGGCCTCGGCATCGCGGAACTCAGCCAGTAACTGCATCGCCTTGGATGACTCCGGTACGAACAAGGGTGGAACGATATGGGCAAACAGCGCGGGTCGTCCACCATTGGCGAGCGCATTGAGCAGGGACTTGCTCTGCACCACGCCCAGTACCTCGTTGTCGTTGCCGCGATAGACCGGATAGCGCGAGAACGGCGTATCGCGAAGTACGGCAAGGTTCTTTTCCAGCGTGGCCTCGGTATCGAGCCAGACCATCCGCGGTCGCGGGGTCATCAGGCTGTCGACGCTGCGATCGCCGAGGTTGAGCACCCGATTGACCATATTGCGCTCATCGACATCGATCACACCCTGCTCGTGGCTCTCGGCCACCAGCATCTTGATCTCTTCTTCGGTTACATCGCCCTCGTCGCTCTGCCTGATGCGGAACAACTTGAACAGAACCTCGGTGCACCAGGCCAGCAGCACCACAATGGGCTTGGCCAGCGTGGCCAGGAAGCGCATCGGAATCGCGACCGCAGTCGCGATGATTTCGGGCCGCACAATGGCGAGGCGCTTGGGTACCAGTTCACCCAGCACGACCGAAATGAACAGAATGCTGCCGACACTGATCGCCACGCTGATCGGGCCGGCGTAGTGCGCGATGGCGTGGATCTGGCGCAGTTGCACCGCCAGCGCATCGGCGATCGCATCGCCACCAAAGTAGCCGGTCAGGATGCCGATCAGGGTAATCCAGACCTGCACCGAAGAAAGAAAGCGATCGGGCGCCTCGGCCAATTCCAGCGCGACCTGGGCACGTCGGCTGGCCGATGCGCGCTGGCGCAGGCGCGACTTGCGCGAGGTCATCACGGCCATCTCCGACAGCGCGAAGAAACCATTGAGCAGGATCAGTGCGAAGACAATCAGGATTTCGATTGGCATGGCGGCTGCTCAGCTCCGCCCGCGCGTTGGTTGCGCGGGGCCCTGGGCGCGCGGCTGGCGCCGGGGAAGCCCGTCCTGGTCTGATGTTGAGTGGCTACAACCCGAATCCATATGAGTCCGAAAGTCCAGCAGGCGGGCAGCAGCACCCGCTCAGTCTCCTCCAAGGGCGCAGATTAGCACAGCGTCCGTGACAGGTTCTGCGGCCTCAGCCGCCAGAATCAAGGGCTTGCGCGGCCTGCGCGAGTTTCGCCGACGACGCAATCGGCGCCTGCGCTATTCAGATTGTCACCGAACTGTCGTATCTTGCCTGATCCGTTTCAGACTGGAGCCTCTGGCCATGTTCTCCCTGCAAACCATTTTTGGCAAAGGCGATAAATTCTATGGCCTGCTCGAGCAGAGCGCCGAGGCTGCTCACGCTGCCTCGAAGGCGCTGTCCGCCCTGCTCGGGCTGCGCGGCAAGAGTGCCTCACTGGATGACTTCAGGCTGGCCCGCCAGCAGGAGAAGGAACTGGCGGCGCGAATCAGCGAGGAACTGGTCAGTACCTTTGTTACCGTGCTGGAGCGCGAGGACATCGAGGCCTTGAGCGGTGCCCTGTACAAGATTCCGAAAACCGTCGAGAAGTTTGCCGAGCGCTACACGATCACCTGCTCGCGCCTGGGCGATATCGATTTCGGTTCACGCGCGGCCATGCTGGAGAAAGCCTGCGAAGTGATCGTCACGATGACGCGGCAACTGCGCAAGGGCATCCGGCTTGATGAGATGAAGCAGCTGAACGACAAACTGCAGAGCATCGAGAACGAGGCGGACCGGCTGATCCTCGATCTCTATCGCGACCTGTTCAACAACGAGCGCGATCCGATCGTACTGATCCTGCGCAAGGACCTGTTCGAAATTCTGGAGAAGGCGATTGATCGCTGCCGCGACGCCGGCAATGTGATCTACCACATCGTGCTGAAGAACTCCTGAGTCCGCTCGCATGACCTTGACCATCGTACTGACCCTGGTCCTGGTCGCCCTGGTGTTTGAGTACATCAACGGCTTCCACGATACCGCCAACTCGATTGCTACCGTGGTGGCGACCAAGGTGCTGACGCCCGGCCAGGCCGTCATGCTCGCCGCCACCGCCAATCTGATCGGTGCCATGCTCGGCGACGAGGTAGCCAAGACGATTTCGTCGGGGCTGATCAATACCGAGGTCGCTGTCATCGGTGCCGAAGTGCTCATTTGCGCCCTGCTCGGCGGCATTGTCTGGAATCTGTTGACCTGGTGGCTTGGCCTGCCGTCGAGTTCCAGTCACGCCCTGGTCGGCGGCATGTGCGGCGCGGCAGTGGCCACGGTCAATCGCTGGGACGCGATTCTATGGTCGTTGCCGGCTGATCCCTGGTACACCGGCAAGGGCCTGCTGTGGAAGGTGGTGGTGCCGATGTTCAGCTCCCCGATAGGCGGTTTCCTGCTCGGTTTGATGATCATGGGTCTGCTGTTCTTCCTGATCTCATCGATGAACAACCAGAGCGGCTTTCTGGGCCGGATATCGAAGCCGCGCTGGGTCAATGCGTTCTTCGGCAAGGCTCAGATCGTGTCTGCGACCGGCATGGGGCTGATGCATGGTCTGAACGATGCGCAGAAGACCATGGGCATCATCACGCTCGCCCTGGTCACCGCGACGACGGCTGGCACCCTGGATGATGCGCCGGCATGGCTGCATTTTCTGCGCACCGAAGAAGGCGGCATCCCGTTCTGGATCAAGCTGGTTTGCGCCGTGGTCATGGCGGCCGGTACCGCCGCCGGTGGCTGGCGCATCATCAAGACCCTCGGTCACAAGATGGTGAAGCTGCATCCGATCCATGGCTTTGCTGCCGAGACGGCATCGGCAACCATGATCGGCCTGGCTTCCATGTTTGGCATCCCGGTATCGACCACGCACAATATCTCGGCGGCGATCATGGGTGTCGGCTGCTCCAAGCGCTGGAATGCGATCAAGTGGACCGTGGTCGAGCGCATCGTCTGGGCGTGGATACTGACAATCCCCGCCACGGCGGGCATTGCCTATGGCCTGGTCCGGCTCGGCATGCACATGGGTTGGATTGGCGGCTGAGCGAGGGGGCGCCGTGGTCGGCGCCCCATGCTGATCAAAGCAGATCCTGGCCGTTGCTGATCAACTGTTCCAGACGATCCGAGAGCACGCCGATCTCGGCGACGACGGCGTCGAGTTCTTTCTCGCTGAGTCCCTCATACGGGCGATTTTCGCAGAGATGCAGATAGGCTTCTCCGTCGAGATCATTGAGCGCGAAGTAGCCGACCCGTTGTGCCCAGTTGAAGCGCAACGCGCGCTCGGCATTCGATCGTGCAAGCGGTGCCAGCGGCGAAGAGATACGCAGATAACGGCGGCCGTCCTCGGCTTCCAGTTCGGCCAGATAGATGCCCTGCCGACGACCATCGGCCAGCTCCAGTTCGAGCGAGATCAGATAGGGGTCATCATTCTTCAACGCGCCTGCCGCACGGACATGGGCGCGTACCGCTTCAAAATTCATCATTCAATACTCCAGCAAGGTCAGAACGATATGCTATCTGCCGATGGCTGAACTGTCTCCCGCCGCGCTCGCGATTCTCGACACCGTCCGCTCGATTCCGCGCGGCAAGGTGGCCAATTACGCGCAGATTGCCGCGCGTGCAGGCCTGCCCGGCCGTGCCCGTCTGGTTGCCTGGGCCCTGAAGCAGGCGAGGCAGTCACCGGTGCCCTGGCACCGTGTCCTGCGCGCCGATGGCCGTATTGCCTTTCCGGCGGGATCGGATGCCTTCGCTCTTCAGCAGCGTCTGCTGCGGCGCGAACGGATTGTGGTCAGTGCAGGACGGGTAGCCGCGACGTCATTTGCATGGCGCGTCGATGATCTTGATCGCGCACTTTGGCAGCCATCGGATTGAGTGTGCCGCGCTCGGTCATGGCGCATGTGCACGAGATACCAGGATCTTCTGTAGGGCACCTCTGTGAGGTGCCGCGATCTTCTGTAGGGCATCTCTGTGAGATGCCGCGATCTTCTGTAGGGCATCTCTGTGAGATGCCGGCTCGAATTTTTCGCGGTGTGCGGATGCCGTCATGAATCT
>JBBSLG010000059.1:0-10204 GCA_038255435.1 Lysobacterales bacterium | reverse complement strand
GCGGCGCCTGGCGGTTACCGGCGCGATGGAGGGCGCCGCTCCTGCGGCGCCTGGTAGTTACCGGCAGGCCAGATGCAAACGTGTCCCTGTGCGTGATGCGCAGCGGAAGCTTCAGAGCGGCCGCGCGGGAGCGCGGCCCTCCATCCGGCACAGCGTGGATCGATTGGACGCCGCCGCCCCCGCGGCGCCTGGCGGTTACCGGCGAGATGGAGGGCGCCGCTCCTGCGGCGCTTGGTGGTTACCGGCGCGATGGAGGGCGCCGCTCCTGCGGCGCTTGGTGGTTACCGGCAGGCCAGATGCAAACGTATCCCTGTGCGTGATGCGCAGCAGAATCCCAGAGCGGCCGCGCGGGAGCGCGGCCCTCCATCCGGCACAGCGTGGATCGATTGGACGCCGCCGCTCCTGCGGCGCTTGGTGGCTACCGGCAGGCCAGATGCAAACGTATCCCTGTGCGTGATGCGCAGCAGAATCCCAGAGCGGCCGCGCGGGAGCGCGGCCCTCCTTGAGCCGGGCGCGCGCATCGCTGAGCATTGCGGCCTTTTTCGTGACATGTCGCGGCCGCCGGTTGTGGGCGATGCGAACACGAAACTAAGCTGGGACCGAGATCGATCAAAGGAGCAACCCATGGGCCGTGCCATCGCCATCGTCGAAGACGAACCCGCCATCCGCGCCAACTACACCGACGCCCTGCGCCGGCTTGGTTTCGAAGTGCAGTCGTACTCGTCGCGTCCCGAGGCCAGCCGCGGATTCGATGTGCGCCTGCCCGATCTGGTACTGATCGACATCGGCCTCGGCGATGAGCCCGAGGGCGGCTTCGAGCTTTGTCGCGAGTTGCGCCAGAAATCGGCGACTCTGCCGATTATCTTCCTGACCGCGCGTGATTCCGACTTCGACATCATCTCCGGCCTGCGCCTGGGTGCCGATGATTACCTGACCAAGGATGTCTCGCTGCCGCATCTGACCGCGCGCATCAATACCCTGTTCCGTCGCATCGACGCGTTGCGCCGACCACAGGGCGCCGAGGCAGTGTTGCGTCAGGGTCAGCTCGCCCTGCTGCCCGAGCGCATGCTGGTCACCTGGAACGAGGTCGAGGTACCGCTGACGGTGACCGAGTTCTGGATGGTGCATACGATGGTGCGCCACCCCGGCCATGTGAAATCGCGCGATCAGCTGATGCGTGATGCCCAGGTCGTGGTCGATGACGCCACCATCACCTCGCATATCAAGCGTATCCGCAAGAAATTCATCGCGATCGATCCCGCCTTCGACGAGATCGATACGGTGCATGGTGCTGGCTATCGCTGGAAGCCGTAATCGCCGGCTCCGTGGTTTGCCGGTTTGTTGGCCGGAGATGATCCGCGCTTCCGCTGGCCGATGACTGCGATTACGCTCACCCGGCTCGCGCCTGCATGGGCGTTCTTTGGCGACTGCGTGCAAGCACGACACGCTGTCGCAGATCTCCCTCTCCCTGCCCCTCTCCCGCAAGCGGGCGAGGGCATTCAGCCCCGCGGCGGAAGTTCAGTTTCCTGCAACTTCCTGGCAGGCACTGCTGCGCTTCGACCGCCCGCCCCCGTATGATGGCCTGATGTCACTTCGCGTCAAATTGTTGCTGGTCGCCCTGGTTGCGCTGGTCCTGCCCTGGGCCGGCTTCCAGTTCGTCAAGCAGATGGAACTGCTGCTGCGCCAGGGCCAGGAGCAGGCTCAGCTGTCGTCGGCACAGGCGCTCGCCCAGGCCCTGATCGCGACCGCACCGATGGTGCCGGCCGCCGGTCGGCTGATCTCGTTGCGCGAAGCACCGCGGGTCTTGCTGCTCGATGGCAGTGCCGATGACTGGGAAGTCGAACAGTTGCGGCCGTTCGTGCGCAGCGACGGCAAACTCAATCTGCGTCTGGCCGCGCGCGGCGAGACCCTGTTCGGCGTCATCGAAGTGGTCGATGGCAGCCGGCACCGCGTCGATATCGGCGCCGAAAGCGGCGGTGATGAGATCAGTCTGCGCATCGGCGAGGGTGCCCGTGCACGCCGCTTTCGACTCGGCAATGCCGCGCCCGGTGCACTCCAGGTTTTGGCCGATCCACCCGAGGCCGCGCTCAGTCTGCGCGGCGAATGGCAGGAGACGCAACAGGGCTATCGCATCGAGTTTGCCCTCGGTGGCGGTCGCGATGGTGATGGCCTGATCGTCGAGATGCTCGACAGCGATCTCGATGGCAAGCGCAGTTCCTGGCCGCTGTTCGATCCGGTGCCTGGCGTTGGCTTTCCGACCACGCTGTGGTGGCCTGAAGGCGCGATGGTCAAGGCGATGCGCGCCCTGGTCAGCGAGGGCACCCGCCTGCGCCTGGTCGATGCCGAGGGCCGCGTGCTCGCCAAGGCCGGCGGGCTCAATGTGCCAGAGCGCAATGCGCCCGGTTCGACGCGCAATCGCTGGTATGCCCTGCTCTATCGTCTGCTGCTGGCGCCGCCACTGAGCCGCGCCGAAGACTACGCCTGGGATCTGGAAAAACTCGACGCCGATGAAGTGTGGACAGCGCTCTCCGGTTTGCCAGCCAGTGTGTGGCGACCGTCGGCGAACGAGCGCGCGGTTATCGTCTCGGCGTCGGTACCGATGCGCTGGAGTGGCGATACCCGCGCCGCCCTGGTCTACGAACGACCCAGCGAGGCCCTGCTGGTGCTGGCCAATCGCGCCGTCGCCGAATTGATCGCGGTCAGTCTGCTCGCGGTACTGGTTGCCGGTCTGGTGCTGTTCGGATTCGCCGGTGTACTGAGCTGGCGCATCCGCCGACTGCATTACGCCACCGAGCGTGTGCTCAAACCTGATGGCCGGCTCGATCCGAAACTTCCGCATCTCGCTGCGACCGATGAGATCGGCGATCTGTCGCGCAGCTTCGCCCGTCTGCTCGATGAGATCGGCGGCTACAACGATTATCTGAAAACCCTGGCGACCAAGCTGTCGCACGAACTCAATACGCCGCTGGCGATCGTGCGCTCCTCGCTCGACAACCTCGATCACGAAAGCCTGCCCGAGTCGGCGCGCGTCTACGCCGAGCGGGCCCGCGATGGTGCCGATCGGCTCTGGGGCATCCTGCGCAGCATGTCCGAGGCCAGCCGCATGGAGAAGGCGATCACCTCCGCGGAGGGCGAGGATTTCGATCTGACTGAAGTGGTGCGCGGCTGCGCCGAATCGTATCGACAGCTGGCCGGCAATCGCACCCTGCATGTGATGCTGCCCGATCAGCCGATTCGTTTCCACGGCGCGCCCGAACTGATCGCGCAGGCGCTCGACAAACTGTTCGACAATGCCAAGGGCTTTGCCCGCGATGAGGGCTGGATCCGGATCAAGCTCTCACGCGATGGCGACAGTGCCGAGATCGCGGTCGCCAATTCGGGCCCTCCGCTGCCAGCGCGCATGCAGGAGCGTCTGTTCGATTCCCTGGTCAGCGTGCGCGATACCGGTTCATTGCGCGCCGCAGGCGAAGTGCCGCATCTTGGACTCGGCCTGTACATCGTGCGACTGATCGCGGCCTCGCACAATGGCAGCGCCAGTGCGGTCAATCTGGCCAGCGATGCCGGCGTCGAGTTCCGCTTGAAATTGCGCGGGATGCCGCGCTGATGAAACCCTGCAACGGATCGCGGTGATCGTAGAATCCATCTGACCGCGCCCATACACGGAAACACCGCATGCTCAGCCAAGCCCAATTCGATGCCCATGTCGCCGCCGGGCACAACCGCATACCGGTCGTGCGCGAGGTGCTGTCCGACCTCGACACGCCGTTGTCGGTGTTTCTCAAGCTTGCCGATGGCCCGTACTCCTACCTGTTCGAGTCGGTCGAGGGTGGCTCACGCTGGGGTCGCCATTCAATCATCGGCCTGCCGGCGCGCCATGTCATCAAGGTGTTCGGCAACCGGCTGGTGGAGGAAGAAGAAGGCGTCGTGGTCAGCGAGCGCGAAGTCGCCGACCCACTGGCCGAACTCGAGCAGATCAAGGCGCGCTACTCGGTGCCGGCGATCGACGGCCTGCCCAAATTCCATGGCGGCTGGGTTGGCTATTTCGGCTACGAATGCGCGCGCTATATCGAGCCCAAGCTCGCCGAGATCAACAACGACGATCGTCTTGGCATGCCCGATATCTGCCTGATGCTGGCCGAGGAACTGGCCGTATTCGACAATCTGCGCGGCAAGCTCTATCTGATCGTCAACGCCGATCCCGGCGATCCGCGTGCCTATCCGCGCGCCGTGCGCCGGCTCGACTCACTCGCGCGCCGGCTGCGCCAGTCCGGCGCTGCCTACCCGGAGCTCGTTGATGGCACCGCCATCGATGAATCCCATTTCGTATCCAGTTTCCCCAAGGACGAGTACCTCGCCGCGGTCGCCCGCGGCAAGGACTACGTGCTCGCCGGCGATGTCTTCCAGGTGCAGATAAGCCAGCGTCTGTCGGTGCCGTATCGGGCGCGTCCGCTTGATGTCTATCGCGCCCTGCGCGGGCTCAATCCCTCGCCGTACATGTACTTCATCGATCTCGGCGATGCCCAGATTGTCGGCTCGTCTCCAGAGATCCTGGTCCGCGCCCAGGGCGGTCAGGTCGTGGTGCGGCCGATTGCCGGCACCCGCCGGCGCGGTCGCACGGATGCCGAGGATCTCGCGATGGAAGCCGAACTGCTGGCCGATCCCAAGGAACGCGCCGAGCATCTGATGCTGATCGATCTGGGCCGCAATGATGTCGGTCGGATCAGCGAGACCGGCTCGGTGCAGGTCACCGAGCAGATGATCATCGAGCGCTATTCGCATGTGATGCATATCGTCAGCGAAGTGGTCGGCCGGATCAAACCCGGCATCAATTTCATGAATGTACTGCGCGCCACTTTTCCAGCCGGCACCCTGACTGGTGCACCCAAGGTGCGCGCGATGGAAGTGATCGCCGAACTCGAACCAGTCAAGCGCGGCGTGTATGGCGGCGCGGTCGGCTACTGGGGCTGGGACGATCAGGCCGATCTCGCCATCGCAATCCGCACCGCGGTCATCAAGGATGGTCAACTCCATGTCCAGGCCGCCGGCGGCGTCGTCGCCGATTCGGTGCCCGAACTCGAATGGAAAGAGACCATGAACAAGGGCCGCGCGCTGTTTCGTGCGGTGTCGGAAGCCGCTGGCGGTTTGTAGCGCCGAGCCTGCCCCGCTCCGCTTGATCCCGCGCAATGCGCTGCCGACATTCGATATGAACCACGTGCTGCGCGCCACCGATCCCGCACAACGCCTGCAGCACGTCGACGCGATCCGTGGCCTCGCGCTGTTTGGCGTACTGCTGGTCAACCTCTTCAGCCAGGATCAGCTCGCCTTGACCGAACAGCAGGTCGAGCAGATGCCCAGCGCCGCGATCGATGGCTGGATCGGCATGGCGATCAATGTGCTGTGGACCGGCAAGGCGCAGGCGCTGTTCTCGATGCTGTTCGGCTTTGGCTTCGCCGTGCAGATGCAGCGCGCGCAGGAACGCGGTGTCGCTTTCGCGAGCGTCTATGTGCGCCGCCTGCTGATCTTGCTGGTAGTTGGCTGCGCGCACCTGTGGCTGTTCTTCGCTTTCGATATCCTGCATGTCTATGCGACGATGGGCCTGGTGCTGCTGCTGGCATACCGGCTGCCGACGCCTTGGCTGTTGCGCGCAGGACTGGGGCTTTCCCTCCTGGTCTGGCCGATCTTCTACTGGTGGCTGGACGGCTCCGCACCCGGGGCAGAACAACCGGCTCCTCTGGAGGCACTTTGGGACGAAGGCATCAGGCGCCGTTCGGTGCTGTTTCTCGGCAGGGATTTTCCCGCCTATGCACACGAGCTCTGGCGCAGCAGTTTCAGCGAATACCTGCTGACTCCGTATGGCCTCACCTACTTCCTCTACGTGTTCGGGCGCTTCCTGCTCGGCTACTGGATCGCGCGCATGGTCTTCCTTGGCCGTCCGGCTGAACATTCCGCCCTGTTCGACATCGAACGCCCGATCCTGTTGTGGGGCGGCCTGACACTCGCCCTCGCTGAGGAGGCTATCTGGGGCTTGGGCTTCGCGTACTCGACGCGGCTTTTCCTGTTCACCACCCTGATGGACGAACTTGCCAAGTTGATGCTCGCCTGTGCCTATGCCCTGATCCTGATCCGTGTCATGCAACGGGGCTCCTGGCCTCGGCTGATGCGCGGCCTCGCCGCAGTCGGCCGGATGGCATTGAGCAATTATCTCTGCCAGACCCTGGTCTTCCTGTTCGTCCTCTACGGCTTTGGTCTGGGCTTGTTGCCGATCGCTGGCGCGAGTTTCTGCTTTCTTTTGGCGGTGCTCGCATTCGGCCTGCAGATCCTGATCAGCAGCGCATGGCTGGCACGTTTTCGCTATGGGCCAGCCGAGTGGCTGTGGCGCTATCTCAGCTATGGGCGGCGGCCGTAAGGTCTGGCGCGACTGAACCGTATAGCCCTGTTCGCCGGGCAAGGAAATCCATAGCTCGACTCGAAGCAGTTGAGCAAGTGCGGCCTGTTGAAATCGACGGCAGGGTGCCGACACACTGATGCGCCACGCCGGATCGGTGGCACTCTACAATCGTGCGATCAAGGAGCGCGAGCCCGGTGTCCGATCCATCCGACAAAATTCCACGCATCCAGCGCTACGACAAGCCCGCCGGCGGCTGGGATTCGTTGAAGCGGTCGTGGCAGGCGCTGCGCGATGAGGGCGTGCTGACGATAGGCGCCGGGACGATGCTGCGCACCAACAAGGTCGATGGCTTCGATTGTCCGGGCTGTGCCTGGCCGGACCGCAACCCGAATTCGACCTTCGAGTTCTGCGAGAACGGCGTCAAGGCGGTTGCCGCCGAGATCACCGCGCATCGGGTGACCCGCGAATTTTTCGCCACGCATACGGTGACCGCACTCGCAGCGCATGAGGATATCTGGCTGGAGGCCCAGGGCCGGCTGACCGAGCCGATGCGCTATGACGCCGACAGCGATCACTATGTGCCAATCGAGTGGGATGCGGCATTCGCTTTGATCGCCCAGCATCTGCAGGCACTGGCCTCGCCCGATCAGGCGGCGTTCTACACATCGGGTCGGACCTCGAACGAGGCGGCGTTTCTGTACCAGTTGTTTGTCCGCGAATTTGGCACCAACAATCTGCCGGATTGCTCCAACCTCTGCCACGAATCCTCGGGTGTTGCCCTGACCGAACAGATTGGTAGCGGCAAGGGTTCGGTGACGCTGGAGGATTTCGAACACGCCGAAGCGATCTTCGTGTTCGGTCAGAACCCCGGCACCAATCATCCGCGCATGCTTGGCGAATTGCGTGCCGCAGCCAAACGCGGTTGCCGCATCGTCGCGATCAATCCGCTACGTGAGCGCGGACTGGAGCGCTTCGCGCATCCGCAGAGTCCACGCGACATGCTGACCGGTTCCAGCACCGAGATCGCATCGCGTTATCTGCAGCCGCGCATCGGCGGCGATCTGGCCCTGCTGATCGGCATGATCAAGTCACTGATCGAAGCCGATGCAGTCAATCACGATTTCATCGGAGCGCATACGCTCGGATTTGCGGCGCTCGCTGCCAGCGTGCGCGTAGTCCAGTGGTCTGACATCGAGTCCGAGAGCGGCCTCGGCCGCGCCGAGATCGAAGAGACCGCTTCGATCTATCGCGACAGCAGCGCCACGATCTTCTGCTGGGGCATGGGCATTACCCAGCATCGTCGCGGTGTTGCGACCATTCAGATGCTGATGAACTTGCTCCTGCTGCGCGGCAATGTCGGCAAGCCGGGCGCGGGGCCGTGTCCGGTGCGTGGGCATTCCAATGTGCAGGGCGACCGCACCATGGGCATCTACGAGAAGCCCAGCGCGGATTTCCTGGATCGCCTCGGCGCCGAATTTGCTTTCGCGCCGCCACGTGAGCCCGGCCATGACGTGGTCGCCACGATCGCGGCAATGCGTTGCGGCGAGGTGAGCGTGTTCATCGCCATGGGCGGAAATTTCGCAGCGGCAACACCCGATACTGCGGTGACCCAGGCCGCGTTGCGGCAGTGCGCGCTGACCGTGCAGGTCTCGACCAAACTCAATCGTTCGCATCTGGTGCATGGGCGGAATGCGCTGATCCTGCCCTGCCTCGGCCGGACCGAAGTCGACCTGCAGGCCGGCGTTGCACAAGCAGTCAGCGTCGAGGATTCGATGAGCATGGTGCACCTTTCCTCGGGCATGAAGGCGCCGGCCTCTGATCATTTGCTGTCCGAACCCGCCATCGTCGCACGCATGGCCGCGGCGAGCTTGCCGCAGAGTCGAACACCCTGGCTGCACTTGATCGAAGACTACGATCGCATCCGCGCGCGCATCGCCCGGGTGATTCCCGGCTTCGAGGATTTCAATACCCGCGTGCGCCATCCGGGCGGATTTCATCTGGCCCATCCAGCGCGACAGCGGCAGTTTCCGAACGCGCAGGCCAGGGCGCTGCTGCTGTCCCATCCACTGCGCGGCGATGCGCCGGCGCAGAGCAGCGATCCCGATCTACTCCAATTGATGACCGTGCGCTCGCATGATCAGTACAACACCACGATCTATGGCCTGGATGATCGCTATCGCGGGGTGCGCGGTCTGCGTCGGGTCTGTTTCATTTCGTCGCAGGATTTGCAGAAGTATGGTTTTCAAGCCGGCGCCCTGGTCGATCTGGTTTCGGTCTGGCATGACGGCGAACGCCGTGTGCGTGGCTTCACCCTGGTCGAGTACGCGATTCCGCCTGGCTGCGTGGCGAGCTACTATCCGGAGACCAATCCCCTGGTTCCGCTCGATCATGTCGCCGAGCGCGCCGGTACACCGGCTTCGAAATCCATTCCGGTACGACTGGTCGCGAGCGATGGCGATGTCGAAGCTTCCTGAAACCGCTGCGCTGGATTCCGGCAGCGCTGGTCTGCAGGCGTTCGAAATCTGCCGTGTCACGGGAGCTGACCGCGCCGAGGCAATCGACAATGTCATCGTGGAAGCACCGATTGCTCTGGTCTACAACGGCGTGGCGCACAGCGTGATGATGGCGACACCCTGCAATCTCGAAGACTTCGCGCTCGGCTACTCGCTCAGCGAGGGGATCATTTCTTCTGGTGATGAATGGAAGTGCATCGAAATCGTGCAGCGTGATCGCGGTCATGTCGTCGAGATGCTGATCAGTCAGGCGCGCTTCGATGTATTGCAGAGCGAGGCCCGCCAACGTCGCGGCAGCAGTGCCTGCGGTCTATGCGGCATTGAATCACTGGAGGCAGCGATGCGACTGCCGGTGACGGAACTGGATGCAACGAGTCGATTTCGTCGTGGCGATGTTCAGGCAGCCGTGCATGCCCTTGCTCAGGCGCAGCCGCTCAACCGGGCCAGCGGTGGCGTGCATGCGGCCGGATTGGCATCGGCGCAGGGACTGCTGGTGCGTGAGGACGTCGGCCGTCACAACGCCCTGGACAAGCTGATCGGCGCGCGTCACCGAGCCGGGATCAGGCAGGGCTTTGTAGTGATGAGTTCGCGCGCCTCCTGGGAACTGGTGCATAAGACCGCCAGTGCCGGGATCGACTTGCTGGTCACGGTTTCGGCACCGACCAGCGCCGCGATCGAATTGGCTCAGCACTGCGGGCTCAGCTTGATCGCCTTTGCCCGTGATGAGCGGATGAACCTCTATACGTATCCGCAGCGGATCATCGAGTAGGCTTTTCGCTGGCTCGTGATCCCGTCCCCGAGGGGACGCCCGTTCGTCGTAGAGCGGGCTCGCGCCGCTGCTTTGCTTCTGTCCCCGAGGGGATTGCATAGAGCGTGGCTTGCCGCGCTGCTCTTGCTCTTGCTCTTGTAGAGCGTGGCTTGCCGCGCTGCTCTTGCTCTTGCTCTTGTAGAGCGTGGCTTGCCGCGCTGCTCCTGCTCTTGCCGTTGTCCCCGAGTGGATTGCATAGAGCGTGGCTTGCCGCGCTGCCTTTGATGCGTTCCTGTCAGTTGAAGACTATCAAGAGCAGCGCGGCAAGCCACGCTCTATGCAATCCCCGGGGACGACCGCAGGGAGTCGCCAGGGGACAACATCAACATCAACATCAACATCAACATCAACATCAACATCAACATCAACATCAACATCAACATCAACGTCAACGTCAACGGCAACGTCAACGATCAAGCGGTAGTCTTGCGCGTTCGCAATGGTCGAGTATCCGTATAGATCAAGGCGAATTTTTTTTCGCGGACACGGATGGCG
>JBBSLG010000058.1:0-14361 GCA_038255435.1 Lysobacterales bacterium | reverse complement strand
CGGTGCCGTTGCCGTTGCCGTTGCCGTTGCCGTTGCCGTTGCCGTTGCCGTTGCCGTTGCCGTTGCCGTTGCCGTTGCCGTTGCCGTTGCCGTTGCCGTTGCCGTTGCCGTTGCCGTTGCCGTTGCCGTTGCCGTTGACGTTGCCGTTGACGTTGCCATTGCCGTTGCCGTTGCCGTTGCAGAGCGTGGCTTGCCGCGCTGCCGTTGATCTGCGCCGTGGCCCCTGCCAGCCCTTCCCCACCTCGATCCCACCACCGCGTTGCGCAACTCTCGGCGCCGGAGCCATTTGAGGCTACATTGAGCGCCTTGCATGTCCCACCTATGAGTACTGCCCGGATGATGATGCGCCGCCTCGCCCTGTGTTGCCTGTTGCTGACGCTCGCGCCGACTTCGGCCTGGAGCAAGTGGATCACGCCGGGCGATGAGGTGAAGTTGGACAAGGATGAGGGTGTGGCTGTGTTCCGTATCGATTCGGATGCCGACTTGTCGGAGATCCGGCTCGACCGGATCGGCAGCGTGTTCTCGATGCCGTCGCTGAAGAAGCTCAGTGCCGGCAAATATCTGCGGCTGTTGAAGCTGCCGGCCGGCGAGTACAAGTTTGATTCCCTACGACTGATCGCTCTGGGCGGAATGCAGGAGTACTCCTGGGAGTTCGATGACCAGCCCAATTCCACCTTCCGCATCGAAGCGGGCAAGATCAACTACGTCGGCGATGTCGTAACCCGTGGCGGTTTGTACCGGAGGATTTCGGTGCGCAATGCGGCGCTGGCCGCGATGGACACCGTGGAGCATGACTACCCGGGTCTGATCAAGCGCTATCCCGTTCGTTATTGCGGCGACATGCCAGACGAGTTCTATCCGTTCCTGATCGAGCAGCAGCAGAAGTTTGCGAAAACGCCGGCAATCCTGGCGGCCAGTCTGCCCAAGCCAAGGCTTGCCGAGCGCGACCTCGCCGAGATTCTGTTTCGTCGCTTCGAGGTCTCTGGCGCCAATCTGGATCCATCCGGAAAGTATCTGGTCGAGTACGCCAGAGAGGGCGACAACCAGATCGTGCGCCTGGTCAATCTCGATCGCGGACTGACGCAACCGCTGTACACCGGACGCCGTCCGCTTTTCGATCTGGAATGGATCAATGCCAGCCGATTGGTGCTGACCTACTGGGACCAATCACTCAAGTCCAGGATTGTCGACATCGAGAGTGACGGCAGGTTTCGCGTCACACCCATCGAGGAGGAAGGTTTCGTCCTGGGTGTGCTGCCGGGTGACCAGGGTGATGCGGTCTTTGCCGCCATCAGCGCAAGTGGCCGGGCGCTGACCCTGTTCCCGATCAATCTCAGCGGCAAGCTCGACCGCAAGACCTTCAAACGCAAGAACCAGATCCATCCAGAAGTAAAAAACGCCGTTGCCTGGATGATGGACACGCGAGGCGTGCCGCGCGTCGCCTGGCTGGCCGCCGATGCGGACACCACGATTCTGTATTTTGCCGACGACGGTACAACGCATCGACTGGAGATCAAGACCAAGCCGGATGAGTCGTTGACGATCGCCGGCTTCGACTCGAACAATCGCCTGCTGGCGATGACCAATCGCGACCGCGAACAAGTTGAACTGGCGCTGTTCGACCCGATCACCGGCAAGGTAGGCGACACCGTGTTCGGTCGTCCCGGCACGGATGTGCTTCATGTTGTGCTCGACCGCCATCACGCCGTCGTTGGCGCCGCCTTCATAAAGGCCGGACAACTTGAAACCAGATTTTTCGAAGAGGGTGACCGCATCCTGCTGGCCAGGCTGCAGGCCGCCTTGCCCGAACTGAACATCAGAGTGGATCCCGAAACCTCTGCGGGGCGCCGCAAAGTATTTGCCTACGGGCCGACGAATCCCGGCAGCTATTACATCCTGCAGGAAGCCACTTCGAAACTCGATCTCGCCTCGTCGCTGGCGCCCCATCTCGAGGAACGCCCGATGTTGTCGACGCGACGCATCATGGCAAAGGCCTCAGATGGTTTCGAGATCGAATCCTTCCTGACTCGCCGGCCCGGCAGTGAACGCATTCCACTCCTGGTCCTGCCCCATGGCGGACCTGTCGGCGTGTTCGACATGAAGAACTTCGATCCGGAAGTTCAGTTCTTCGCGCAATTGGGCTATGCCGTGCTGCAGGTCAATTATCGCGGCTCCGGCAACAAGGGAACCGGCGCACACAAGGATGGTTTCGGGCAGTGGGGCAAAAGAATCGAGGCCGATGTCAACGCAGCCGTCGACCACATCATCAGCCTGGGCGGCATCGACACCGACCGTATCGCCGCCATGGGTACGAGCTACGGCGGTTACTCGGCACTGATGCTGGGCGTGCTCTGGCCCGAACGCTACAAGGCCGCCGTATCGATTGCCGGTGTATCGGATATTCCATTGCAATTCAGCTCAGGCGACATCACCCGCAGCAGGGAATTGGTCGACACCCTGGTCAAATTCATCGGCGACCCGCGCAAGAACCTCGACGAGCTCACGCGCGCCTCGCCGGTATATCGCTACGAAGAAATCAACCATCCCGTACTACTGATCCACGACCGCAACGACCAGCGCGTCGCCTACGAACACACCCGCCGACTGGAAGCACTGATGAAACTGCGCGGCAAACCCGTTCAAGTCATCACCGTAGATGACGGGGAACATGGCCTGGTCCAACCCGCCACCCGAGTCTCGACCTACCCCAAGATCGCCGCCTTCCTCGACCAGGCACTCGATCGTTCAGAGACGGTCGCGAGTCCATTGGGGAGTGTTTCTGGTGTGCGGGGAAATGGTGCCAGGGACGAATGGCACTTACTCAAGGCTTGGCGCGCCCCGAAGGGGCAATTCAACTCAGCCCAGGGCAACGCCCTGGGAAGTCGGCGAGCGACGTTTTGAGCCCTGAAGGGGCGAGTCAATGCCTCGGTCGGCGTTGATACAGCCCGGTTTTGAATCGCCCCCTCAGGGCTTATTGCGGTGGCGCTTTCTTACCCAGGGCGTTGCCCTGGGCTCGCTTGAGGCGCGCCGTTGGCGCTCAAGAACGGCTTAAGTAAGTGCCATTCGTGCCAGGGACAATTCACCGTTTTCGGCGCCCCTGCGCCTCGACCCGAGTACCCCGACTTTGCTGCGCATGTGCCGCTTCCAGTGCGCTGGAGAAAATGCCATAGCAACCGGTGATTGCTTGTGTGCCGGTCTGCGTGTGCGCCAGCGCATTCTGCAGCCACCGCCACAGTGGCGTTAAGTACCGCAGCGTACGGACGCGGTGATAGCTCAACCCGCAGGCTGGTGACACAGGCATTCGCCTGGTCGCTCCTGCAATTGTGCAGGCGCTGTTTATCTGGAGTACACCGTGAATTCATCGCAACAAGCACGACAAGCCGTCACTACCGAAATGCCCCAAAGCGCAAGCAGCGGCGTGCATCCCAATATCGTCACCGGTTTGTTTCCCAACCGCGGTGCCGCCGAGCGCGCCTATGACGGTCTCATCGGACGCGGCTATGAGAAGGGTGACATCAACCTGGTGATGTCGGATAAGACCCGCAAAGCGCACTTCGCCGATACCGATAACGTGGATACGGATCTTGGAACCAAAGCCGCTGAAGGTGCTGGTGTAGGTGGCGCGATTGGTGGCACCGTCGGCGCTATCGCCGCTGCGTTGGCCGCAGTCGGTACGTCGCTGGCCATCCCGGGCCTCGGCCTGGTTATTGCCGGGCCCATCGCTGCGGCGCTGGCCGGTGCAGGCGCCGGCGGATTGACCGGTGGCCTCGTCGGCGCGCTGGTCGGTTGGAACATCCCCGCCGAGCGCGTGAAGTTGTATCAGGAAGGCATCGACCAAGGCGGCATCCTGATTGCAGTAAAACCGCGCAACGTCGGTGACGCCGACTACTTCGAGCGCGAGTGGAAATCGGAGCAGGGACAGAACGTCTTCCGCTACTGATCTCTGACCCGCACACCGGTCGGTGACCCGGCCGGTGTGTGGCTGGCGGAAGAAATGTTTGCGGCGCCCGGTACGGGCTGAGCGTGCCTGCGCGCACCGATGCATTGGCAGCCGCCCGTTGCGCAGTTCATCGCTACCGTCTCAGCGTACGCGCGTCGAGGCTCCAGTATCTGATCCAAACCCGCATCAAAGCTGTGAACGGATCGGGATCAGAATCGTTTCGTAGAGCCTTTCGGCGAAGGGCCGTTCCCGCCACTTGATGAGGGAATAGGGCTCGGCCTCCATCAGGTCAGCCTCGAACACCGCCGTCATGCGCATGGCGAAGTCATGGTTGTAGACGTTCAGGCTCGCTTCGTCATTGAGCCGTATCGAACGCATATCAAAATTCGTAGAGCCCACCGAAACCAGTTCGGAATCAACGATCAACAGTTTGGTGTGCAACATCGTCGGCTGATAGACATGGATCTGTATTCCAGCGTCCAGCAACCCGCCCCAATTGGCTTTGGAGGCAATCTTCACGGTCAGCGCATCGATGTGAGGCCCAGGCAGCAGAATGCGTACGCGCACACCACGCTCGCCGGCGGCAATCAACGCCTGGATCAGCAGTTCATCCGGCACAAAGTAGGCCGCCGCCAGGTCGATGCTGGACTCCGCCGCCGCAATCGCGAGCAGGTACATTAGATGCATGCTTTCGCTGCCGCCGGATGGCGACGCAACAAAGACGTGCGCGTCCATCGCGCCGGCCTGCTGCAAGTCTGGAAAATAATTCGTTCCGTTCAGCACCTTACCGGTGGTCTTGATCCAGTTGTCGTTGAAGGCGGCCTGCAGTTGCGCCACCGCTGGTCCTTC
Organism: Lysobacterales bacterium; assembly: GCA_038255435.1. Lineage (GTDB taxonomy): Bacteria > Pseudomonadota > Gammaproteobacteria > Xanthomonadales > Ahniellaceae > 0-14-3-00-62-12. Next base: position 9,572 of record JBBSLG010000058.1, on the reverse strand, counting down.
GATTCGGTAGTGAGTGTCACGCCAGTGCTCGGGATCAGAACCGTCGCCCGACCACTGATCGGCAATGCCCACCCCGCCGGTAAAGCCGATGCGGCCATCGACTACCAGCAATTTGCGGTGTGTGCGGTTGTTCATGCGGCCGAGGTTGTACCAGCGCAACGGCCGATAGCGATGCAGCACCACGCCGGCGGCCTGCATAGAATCGAGCAGAGACTGCTCCATCTTCGTGCTGCCGACCCAATCGATTATCACGTTGACGCTGACGCCCGCCTGAGCGCGCTCGGACAACGCCTGCGAGAATTCCTTGCCGACGTCGCCCGACCAGTAAATGAAGGTTTCAAAGGTGATCGAAGCCTGCGCCGATCGGATTGCCAACAGCATGGCCGGAAAGATCTCCTTGCCATTCTGCAACGCGGTCACTTCGTTGCCGCCTACAATCGCCGGGCCCAGCAGCGCCGACATTTCGCGCTGGAATTGCGGATCTGCAACTGAGTAGCGGTGATCGATCTTTTGCTCAAGCGACTTCTCGGGGGTCTTGAAGTTCTGTGCCAGCGCCAGAACCAGCGTGGTGGCTAGCACGGTGCCTAAGATGACCCAGAGCATGGATTTTCGCCTCCCCATCAATGACATCGCAGACCACCTCTGTGGGGAGCAATTGCAGGTCGACGCGGTCGCTCGCTGCCCTCGATCCCGTTCCGTTAAAAGGTACGCCCGAGAAGCGCGTTGCGTAACAATCTCTCATGCGCATCAGCGATGCAGTCAGCGCGCAGAGCCGCATCCGACCTCATCGGGTGCTGCTCAATGGTGAGCAGAGTGCTCGCTCGGGTCAGTGCGACAGCGCACGTAGCGCCGGAATGGCGCAATGCCCGCCAGATCCGGTGGCCTATGGTGTCCGCTTTGGATCATGGTGTCATCGCCGGAGTGGGCCGGGCCATCCGTGACCCGGCCAGCCGTGCCCCTCAGTGATTCGCAACCTGCGGCGTTTCGCGCGCGAAGTGACGATGCTTTGCTACTGCCGAGATGAATGTGGCCATGCTCTTGGTCGACAGCGACTTGAAGATCAGCAAACCTTCGTCGTCTGCGTCGACAGGTATGCCGGCCGCTTGCAACAATGCAACGGAGCCGCCAGTCGCCATCAAGGTCTTGCAATGACCAAACTGTTCCTTGACGAAGGCCTGGGCCAGGCCATCGCTGGCCAATCCAGCTTTGCCGCCGGCGTTGCCCGCCGGCACGATCGCCGCATCAAACAGGAATCCTGGCGAATTTTCGAAAGATGCCTCAGCGTCAAGCAGTTGGCCGTCGTCGGCGGTGACCGGGCCAACACGTGCCGCGACGAGTTTGCAGACGGCGCCCGCCTCGATCAGCGCGGCCTTTGCAGTCTCCACCTCGCTGGCCTTGCTGCCCTCAGCAACCAGGATCGCAACGACCCGACTGCGAATTCCGCCATCGCCCGGACGGTGCAGCAACGACAGTGCGGGTGAGCGGCTGATCTCCGGCTTTGGCGCTTTCTCTGTTGCGCGCGGCATCGCGGATGGCAAGCTCAGACCCAGCCCGCTGGCAACGCCCTCTGCAAGTTTTGCCGAGACATTGCGCAACATAGATAGCGTGCGCACGCGAATTGCCGGCACCTTCAGCAGGCTCAGTTCAAAGCGAAAAGCGGCAATGATGTGTGCTTGCTCAGCCGCGCTCTGGCTTTCAAAGAAGAGCGTGGCCTGATGGTAGTGCTCGGCGAAGAGATCCGGATTGCCGCGCAGCTCATCCTCCCGGACCGGCTCGGGGAAAGACACAAATCCCGCCGCACCCGACTGGAACGGACAACCGCCGCCGAGTGAGTTGGGCTCATAGGCCACCGCGCCGCGATGGGTGGCTTGCCGGTGCAGGCCATCGCGCTGATTGTTGTGCACGGGGGCGAGCGGCGCATTGATCGGAATCTCGTGAAAATTCGGGCCACCCAAACGGCTGAGCTGGGTATCGACATATGAGTGGATGCGGCCGGCGAGCAAGGGATCATTGCTGAAATCGATGCCCGGAATCACGTGCGCCGTACAGAACGCCACCTGCTCGGTTTCGGCAAAAAAATTGTCCGGGTTGCGGTTCAGCGTCATACGGCCGATCGCGCGCACCGGCACCAGTTCTTCCGGTATCAATTTGGTCGCGTCGAGCACATCGAAGCTGAAGCCCGCAGCCTGTTCTTCGGTGAACACCTGCACGCCCAACTCCCATTGCGGGTATTCGCCGGACTCGATGGCTTCCCACAGATCGCGGCGGTGGAAGTCCGGATCAGCGCCCGAAATCTTTACCGCCTCATCCCACACCAGGGAGTGCGTGCCGAGCAGCGGTGTCCAGTGAAATTTCACCAGCACTGATTTGCCGGAAGCGTTGACAAAGCGGAAGGAGTGCACGCCGAAGCCTTGCATCATCCGGTAGCTGCGCGGGATGCCGCGATCGGACATCACCCAGAGCAACATATGCGTGGATTCCGGCATCAAGCTGACAAAATCCCAGAACGTGTCGTGCGCCGAGGCCGCTTGCGGCATGCCGTGATGGGGCTCGGGCTTGACGGCATGCACAAGGTCCGGAAACTTCATCGCGTCCTGGATGAAGAAGACCGGAATGTTGTTACCGACCAGATCCCAGTTGCCGGTGTCGCTGTAGAACTTGACCGCGAAGCCGCGCGCATCGCGTGCGGTATCCTTCGAGCCTCGTTCGCCAGCGACGGTGGAGAACCGCACGAAGACCGGTGTCTGCTTACCAGCCTCTGCAAAGACGCTGGCAGAAGTTATATCGGTGAGGGCTTCGTAACTCTCGAAGACGCCGTGCGCGGCCGAGCCGCGGGCGTGCACAATGCGCTCGGGAATGCGCTCGTGATCAAAGTGGGTGATCTTTTCGCGGAGGATGAAATCCTTCAACAATGCTGGTCCGCGCAATCCAGCCTTCAGCGAATGTTGGTTGTCGGCGATGGGCACGCCTTGGTTGGTCGTCATACGCTGCCCCGCAGCATCCACGCGCGACGCGGCGAGCGTGGCGGGGCCGGCATCGGGTTCGGGTTGCCCGGCAGCGCCGGACTTGCCGGAATCATTGCCCTCAGAAAGCGTGCTGGCACCGGCCAACGGTGACTTGAACTTGAGGTGCTCGCCCTCCGGTGGTTTGGACGTCGATACTTTGCCGTACTCATTCGCTTTGTTGCGATTGTGATCAAATGCAGCGGCACTGGCATTGAGTGCGGCCGCCTGGATGTCGCGATCCGGGCCGGGTTTCGGCTTCTTGCTGGGAGCGGCGCGCGGTGCTTTCTTGTTCGTGGTCATGTGATCTCCAGTGCAGCCAGGGCTTCAATAGGGTTGCGGTGAGGAAGAGGACTTTTCGATGCGGCGATTGCGTGGATACACGGCAAGTCCGGCCAGGGCGGTAAGCACCAGGACGCCGTTGCTGACGACGAAGACGGGGTTGGCGATGAGCCAGCTGTAGGTCAGAAATCCAGCGCTGGCACCCCCTTGTCCGATGAACAGCCAGCCGGAAACTCCTTCGGCTGAGCGCTCCTGCCACTGCACGCGCAGCTGATGCAGCAGGGTGCACATCAACACCGCAGACGCGGCCCAGCCAATCGCATCGGCAGGGCTGAGGTTCACGAGCGCCAGCGCCGAGTTGCGCAGTTGGAGCGGTCGCGGCTGCCACACGAATCTACCGACGTCACAGCGGCGGCTTGATCAGGTGAACAACGCGATCAGTATGATGATCGGCAGCGGGATGCCGAGAAACAGCAGCAGCAAGTATTTCATTTGGTGTCCTTCGAGTGCGTTGGGAGTGCGCGCGAGCGCGTGGTAATAACCTCGGGCAGAAGTTCAAAGATCGCGCTGTCGGCCGCCAAAGGTGGCCGCCAAGCTGGCAAAGAACGCGCCTGCGAGCAGCGCAATAAACAGCCACAGTGAACCGTAGGCGGTGTTCTTGCGGGCCTTGTCTGCAGCTTCCTTGGCGCGCAGCTCGACCGACTCGATGGCCGCCAGTGCGCGGGCGTAGGTTTCGTTCACCCGCGTCAGGGCGGCCTCCGCGCTTAGCCCAGTGCGGCGGGAAACCACGTGACTGAGGTGGCTTACATCCGCGCTAGACGCGGGTGCTGAATAAAGCATATGGTTGAAGATGCCGCGCGCCTCCTCGGCGTCCACGGCCAGAGTACGCTCAGCCAGCGCGCCTTCCGACAAGTCTTCTGGCGCATAGCTGAGCTCGGGCCGAAACATCACGTCAACGAAGTAGCCCACCGATGATTGCTCTGCATCGCGCCCAGATGCGAGGGCATCGCTTGCGACAACCGCTGTGGTTGCACCAATCACGGTCGCTCCAGCCTGTACGCCGTTGCTGACGATCGCGCCAACCACCGTAGCCATCAGGGTCGCTGTTGCCAGCGTCGCCAGCGCCCAGGTCAGGAAGCCATGCGCGGTGTCACGGAAATACACCTCGTCGGCCTGCGCACCGGCCCAGCGTGTACGCAGACGGCCGGCCAGATAACCGCCCAATGCAGACGCCAGGATCGAAGTCAGCGTGATCCAGACGATGCTTGACGCACCGAGCTCGGCAGCGCTGAGCGTGCCCGGCGACCAGGGTGAAATCGTTGCCATCCCAAATCCGACGCCGAGCGTCAGCAGACTCAACGACAATGCTGCCGCACCGGCCGCGCCCGCAAAAATCGCCGCCCACGACACCGCACTGGCGGCGCGCGGCTGCGGGCCCGGGCCCACGATCGGCAAGACCACGCTATCGCGCTGTGGAAGCGCGCACACTACGTCGCTGGAAGTGTTCATGGGCGTGTACACCGGTAGGGCAAAGCCAATTGCAGGACGGATCTTCAGACCACAAGCCTAGGCCTGCGTTTGATGCCGAACAGTGCGCTGTCCAACATAGCGACGTCGGGCGCGGCGCAGACGGCGTGTTGCCTGAACTCAGAAGTCCGGAATCAGTTCGGCTTCGCATCGACTCTCTATCCGCCGACGTCGCGCGCATGCCTGTAGAGGAGGTTGCCGAAACTGTGCGGCTAAGAGTCCCTTCCGCCAAAAGCGCACAGGAGCGCCGGTCCGGCAAGCTTGGGCAGCGAAGAGATTTACGCTCACGAACTGCGCTACAGGGAGTTCACGACCACGAACGGTGCTGCAGAGAGTTCAGAAGAAGCAGGGGCACTGAAGACAGTTCCGTGAGACGAAGGTCGCTTGATTGAGTTCATAAGCGCGGAATCACCGTATTGCGAAAGGCCTGCCCTGGGCCTGCGCTCCCGGCGACTTGCAAGGCATGCGGACTGAAAGCTGGCGTCCCCCAGGGACGCTCGGTGATGCCGGCGTCGCTGTTTGCATTCTTGGCGGTGTTCTCCCTGGCTACACTCAGCGAACCAGCCGGATACGTGGCGCTTGCCGTGCTCCTGGTCGTGGCCTTTGCCGTCAATCACTACGCAGTCGCCCCGATAAAGGCCTAGCGGTCGCCGGCAGTTAGACAGCCATCGAAAAAATGGGGCATCGTGGTACTTCGTGAGCGCGCATTGACGAAATAGGTCACGGACCCTTCCCTCGGTCGTAGATGCGGGTCTTGCACCCGCATGCTCACGGTCTTCGTTCTGATTGACGGACGCCAGCAGTCTGCGGGTACAAGATCCGCACCTACATTCCTTCGTTTTGCTGCACTGCGCGCTCCGGCCCGGCGTCACCGCCGGGCGCTCGGCTCGTCTGACGATGCCAGCGCTCACATCCCCAATCCCACCGCGCTCACCGATCTCGCCGGCAAGTTCACGCGCGGTCGGCCATCGACACGCTTCGCCGTCAGTGGCTTGGGCATCACGGTCGTCGGTGCGTCGAATGTATTGACGCTGTCGACCTTTGCCGCCGTCAGCCTTTCGGCAGATACGCGGCACCTTCAGCGCACGCAGCGCTGCCACTACATCGTTGCGGATGCGGGTATTGGGAATGGGCGACTCGGGCCCCACCCATACGCCGCCATAGATACCGTGCCCCAGATGCTCGGCAAACTGCGCGAACAGGTGCCGGTGTTGATCGTGGCACCGGCTGCGCGGTCTCGACGCGTCCGGCAGCGCGCTCGGCAGACGCGGCGAAGCTCGACGCGCCCAAAAGGGTCACGGCGAAGACAGCGATCAATCGAAGCATGTCGGGTCCAACCACACGACGAAGGAAGACCGGACGGTACAGCCGGCGCCGCAAATCGCTGCAGGGGTGCAGAGGGAAAACGCGAGTCGGCAAGTAGCCAGGATTATGGTCGGGTGTCCGGATTTTCGGGATTCCTGTCGGCGATCGACCTGCGTATCAATACACGACGCCTGGTCCGCAGTACTGCCAGATGCTGCGGCGTGTGGCCGGATCTGGCGCCACTTCCGGTTATCGAGTCCATGTGATCGACGCAATCAGTGGGTTGCGGCGAACTCGAGACCACCGAAGTTCGTTCAAAAAGACCAGGAAACGGATCGCGAGCATGCCGGCCAATCGGGGCGGTGCCCGCTGCCACCCTACACCACTTGATGACTTTCCGCACGGCAGGCACAGCGAGGACAACACGATGCAACGAGCACACTGCACCTGGCTTTTCGCGCTGTTGCTGGCAAGCACGGTCGTGCACGCTGTCGACGGCGAGTACGACCCCACCTGGCCAGGAAATGGTCGTATTCGACTGGATGTTTCATCCGGTGCCGACCGCGCCGAAGCCCTGATCATTCAGCCTGATGGAAAGATCGTCATCGCCGGAACCTGCAACGATGGTTCGTTTTGCGCCGTGCGGATGCTGCCCACCGGCAGCTACGACGACACGTTCGGCAACACAGGACTTGCCGGCAGATTCATCCAGGACTTCTTCGGCTCCACTCTGGCGCTCACTGCCGCCGCGATGGCCCAGGATGGCAGCATTCTGCTGCTGGGGAACATTGTTGATTCAGGGGAGTATGGCTTGCTGTTTAAGTTGAATTCGTCGGGCACCGAGGTCCAGCTCTTCCAGGTCAGCCCTCCCGTCTTTGGCGGCGAATATCCGCTGCGCGCCATCGCGGTGCAGGCGGACGGGAAGATACTCGTTGCAGGCAGCGCGGCCAACGGCACGAACGATTTCGCGATCACGCGACTTCGCGCCGACCTGTCTGACTACGACGTCTCCTTTGGAAATCCCAGCACGCCGGGGACCAGGCTGATTGCGTTTCCCGGAGCCGGCCACGACAGCGTCCGCGCGCTCGCGCTTCAACCCGACGGAAAAATCCTGCTCGCTGGCGAAGCGGGTGGCAAGGCGGCGATCGCGCGGTTGCTGTCCAACGGGCAACTTGATGACGATCCGCTGACCGGCTTCGGCGACGGCGGTAGAGTCGCGTTCGCCTGGGGATTGTTCAGTCGCGCCGTCGCCATCGCGATCGATCGCGACGGCAGTTTGTTGATCGCAGGACAGGCGTTCGGCAACACGGGACCGACGCCGAGTCTCGACTTCTATCTCAACCGACTTAGCCCCCGTGGTGTGCAGGCGCCTGATTTCGGTCTGCTTTGTCCACCTCCGTTCTGTGATCCGGGGCCCTCCTATTTCGACTGGGCGAACAGGGATGACTACGCCTACGCCCTGGCCCTGCAGGACGATGGAAAGATCCTTGTCAGCGGCTTGTCAGCAAGCAGTATCGGCGAGCTCTTCGCGGTCGTGCGCTTCGACTCCGCGGGAATCCCGGACCATACGTTCGGCAACGGTGGTCAGACCCGCAGCTGGTACGGGACGGTGCCAGGCATAGACGATGCCAAGGCGATTGCGGTCGGCAATGGAGGCATCATGATCGCCGGCTACAGTCGAGGCGCGAGCCCGGCAGAAGCGCGATTCGGTATCGCCAAGCTCACGCTCGCGCCCGCCCTGATATTCCGCGGCGGCTTCGAGTGAAGCGCACATAACCGGGTCAGTGTGGAATGGCACTGACATAGGCGTCATGGATGCCCATAAACCAGCACATCTTCGCGCGCCGATTGTCTGCGCTTGATCAATAGCGGAAAGGATTTCGGTCTTCGTTTGACGGCTCGATGCGGCCCGGCCGTTGTCCGACACGTCGTTGCGCTATGAGGCGGGGCAGCGCTTGTTGTGTCTCTGGATTGGCTTGTACGACGTGGTATCGATAGGCCATGCACAGCTGCAGCGCGTGCTTGAAGCTCAGCTGGCGCGGCGGCACGCCCTCAGGGCAGGCCGCTTACATCTTCCTCCGGATGACGTTGTAGGCGAGCAGGTACACCCAGATCTCCTTGATCGCCATTGCGGGACTCTTGCTGCTGAGTACTTCCATTCCTCCTGTGGTTGGGATGCTACGGCGCCCGCGGCTTGCGAGCCCAGTGATATCAAGGCGAGAAAGCGCGAGGATTTGGGACATTCGATCGAACGCGGGCCACTCCGCAGTTACGATCACGGACAGGCCAGTCACGGCGTGCGTTCAGGCTGACGGAGTCGGAAACCGGCGCGTTGGGTTGCAAAGCTTCCTACTCGCTGCAGATGGAGTGATCCGAGCTTGGAGGATGCGGCTGCACCACGGCCGCGACGCCGGCTCAGCCCGCGATGATTCGGCGTACGCGTTGATGGACACTCGAAGCTTGCGCCGGCGCCGCTCGATTGCTGCGCAGGCAGTCGCCGAATGCCGGCAATAGCGAAATCGCTTGAGCCAGCGTACTGATGCTAATCGGCGTGACCTTCGCTGGCCGGTCCTGGAATTCGGCCATCAGGCGCTCGAGATCCTTGCAGTAGGCACCCAGCAGGTCGGCGCGCACGAGCGGCGCCGAACCCTTGAGCGTATGGAACCCGCGGCGCAGCTGTCTGTGCGCATCGGCATCGGAGGGATTGACGCGCCAGCGTGCAAGGGCCGCATCGATCGATTCCAGCACGTCACTCATCTCGGCGAGAAACACATCGCGCAGCTCAGTATCAAGTTCTTCGGATGCGGCGCCGCCGTTGCGCCTGTTCGCCCAGCTACGGACTCTAGCCACCAGCGATTCAATCCACGCGTACAAGGGCAGGCCATGTATGTCAGTCCGGGAAGCGTGATGGTAATGGGTTGCAAGCGGAAATTCGAATCCACCAACGAGCCCTATTGCTTCATCGCGCAACGCTTCTTGTGAGGCCGGACGCCAAGTTCTATCAAAACGGTGCCAGGGACGAATGGCACTTACTTAAGGCTTGGCGCGCCCCGAAGGGGCAATTCAACTCAGCCCCGGGCAACGCCCTGGGAAGTCGGCGAGCGACGCTTTGAGCCCTGAAGGGGCGAGTCAATGCCTCGGTCGGCGTTGATACAGCCCGGTCTTGAATCGCCCCTTCAGGGCTTGTCGCGGTGGCGCTTTCTTACCCAGGGCGTTGCCCTGGGCTCGCTTGAGGCGCGCCGTTGGCGCTCAAGAACGGCTTAAGTAAGTGCCCTTCGTGCCAGGGACAATTTCCACGATCAATTGTCCCTGGCACGAATGGCACTGACATAAGCCCCAAGCCACTGATTCAAAAGGTGAAGCCGACTCCAATGCTAAGGTGAGTTTACGAGACAACACCGATAGCAAAGGAGCCGACCTCGATGCATCGTAATCATCATCTTCGCTCACGGCAAT
>JBBSLG010000057.1:0-15105 GCA_038255435.1 Lysobacterales bacterium | reverse complement strand
TACCTGCTTGGGGCGGATGTTGGCCCGAATCACACGGTCCCCAACCCGCATGGTCAGTGCGTAGATTGCAGCACGTTCCGAGCCAGGAAAGACATAGACCACGTCGATCGTCCGGTCTCCGCGATTCTCGTAGGTCTGCTTCACGCTGACGTCGGCGATTACGCCAGCAATACTGACGTCCACTGCTGTGAAGGAAAGCGGAAGCTGTTCGACCGAACCGTCGCTGGAAGCGAGATACGGAGCCGAGCCGCGATCCGATGCCCACCCGCCAAAGCACGCGAGCAGCAGCACCAGGACGAACGCCCATCGGATTGCTCGTTGCATGTTGCGCCTACTTCGTGTCGGGAGTTTCAGTCTAGTGAAAGTTTCGATCAGTGGGCAATCATCCTGGTCCGCCTGTCGTCATTGGCGAGGCGTTGCAAGATCAGAAAGCAGCGGATCCCGAGCAGTTGCAACTTTTCTCAGCGAGCCCCCCGTATCCATCTGACAGAATTTGTGCTCCGCTCCGCTCATTGGGGTCGCCATGAGCTGTTTACGCGCATCGTTCGTCAGACCTGATTCGCCCTGGCGCTATCGCCGAGTTTCCCGGCATGTGCGGCGGAGCACCCGTCCGGTGAGGATGGATTCGGCGGTCGCTCCACCGGGCAGTGCCGAGACCGGGGTGGATGATCGGCCGCACGAATTGGCATGTATCACTTCGGTTCCGCGCTAGCGACGCGTAAAGCGGACCCGCATCGCAGTCTTCGGCTTGAGTGCCACATCCACCACCGCGTCGGGCAGGCATACTCCTGCGTCCAGCGACAGGTCGAATTGCGTAATGACCGCGGCGGCGACCAGTGCCATCTCGATGTTGGCGAAGTGCTGACCGAGGCAGAAGTGTGGACCGGTACCGAAAGGCATGAAGGCGCCGCGAGGAATCGGCGGCGCACCGGGCAGGAAGCGCTCGGGACGGAAGCTTTCCGGATTGGGGAACCAGCGTGCATCGTGGTGCAGGTGCCATACAGGTATCACCGCGAGAGTGCCCTTGCGCACCTGTGTTCCCTCGATGACCACGTCGCGCTTGGCAACCCGGGTGAACAGCGCGGTAGACGGTGGGTAACAGCGCATGGCCTCCTTGATCGTCGCGTTGAGGTAGGGAAGTCGCGCGATCTGCTCCGGTGTTGCTGGCGCATCAGCCGCGGCAGCGCCCAGTTCATCGCGCAGCTGCGCAACAGCGGCCGGATGCGTCGCCATCAGACCGATCCACCAACTCAGCGCGGAAGATGTGGTGTCGAAGCCCGCTCCGAACAGCAGCAAGCAGTTGTCATGAATTTCCTGGGCGCTCAGCGAGGCGTTTGACGCGTTCGGCAGGTCATCGCGGGCGGCCAACAGCATTGCGAGCACATCGTTGTCACTGCTTGTGGCGGACGATTCGCTTCGGCGTGATGAGATGTTTGTCGCGATCAGTCTGTTGATCACAGCGACCGCTGCAAGTTTGCTGCTTCGCCCGGGATAGGGGATCCAGGCGGGTGGGATGACTGCCCAGTAGGCTTCGCGCATGGCCTGGCGCGTGAGTGTGCGGGTTGCCGTGGACACGACCTCCGCCTGCTCACGCGATGCCGATTGCGAAAACAGCGTCCGTAGGATCACATCCATGGCGAGGTGCGTCGTCAGTTCACCGACGTCGACCAAAGCACTGGTACCGCGCTGCACGGGCAGTTCGCTGCGCAAGCAGTCCTCGGTGGCAGCGACCATCAGGGACATGTAACCCGCGATGCGCTTTTGCGAAAAGCCGGGCGTGAGTATCCGTCGCTGTCGCGCCCAGTCTGTGCCTTCGGTCGTAAGCGCATTGCGGCCTTGCTGCGACTCGAAGATCTTCAGCAAGCGTGGCTCGCGTATGAAGTCATCGTCATGATCGACGAGGATCTGGCGCGCCGCTTCCGGCGTGAAAAAGTAGTAGATGCGGCGAAACAGGATAAGCAGTTTGGCGACGTCTCCGAAGTGCGTCTTGAATAGACTCGCCGCGCCCAAGGGGTCCTTGCGGATGAACGACAGCAGTGGCAATCCCAAGGGCTTGGCTGCTGGCAGTGCGGTCTCTGCGGTGTGATTCCCGTTGATCATCTGGTGCGCCCGGTAGTGGATTTGGAAGATTTGCCTGGTCGCGCCGACGCCACGCCATGCATGAGCAGGTCGAAAGCCGCAAGGAAGCGTTCCCACAGACTCGTGCCGGGGTCATTGAGCCATGCGGACACCGCGCCGAAGAGCAGGTATTCGAAGCTGCAGGCGATCTGCGCAGCCGACTGCGTCATTGCCACCTCGCCGGACTGCTGGGCCGCATGAAACATGGCGGTGAGAATCTGTCGCGTATCGCTGTGGTACTGCGTGTCCTGCCCCGGCTCGCTGCCGTAGTGGCGCTGGCTCGTTAGAAATCGCAGGTACTGAGGGAGATAGGCCCGTCTCTCGCTGTGCCAGGCAGCCGATTCGTTCAAAAGGTAACGCATGCGTGCATCAAATGTACGGTGTGCGCTGAGCGCGTTCGCTCGTTCGCTCATCCCTTCCGCGACTTCTTCCCGAAAGCGATGGGCGATCAGTGCTTCCTTGACTGGAAAGTAGTTGTAGAGCGTTGCCTTGGCGACATCTGCCTCGTCTGCAATCTGCTCCATCGACACCGCGTCATAGCCGTGGGACTCGAAGAGTTCGAAGGCCGTGGCACTGATATGGGAGGCCATGCGCTGGCGCTTGCGTTCACGGCGGCCGGGAGGCGAATGGTCCATACAGGGAATGATACCATACGAAGTAGAAAAACATACGACGTATTGATATGCGGCATATTCCATGTGCGGATAGAACACCGCGAATCACGAAACCCGGTGGCTTCCCTTCGGCGCGAAGTGCAACACGGAACGCGCGTTCTCGGTGTCCCTTCGGCGACATCTTTCCGAGTGGCCGGGTTGAACCAATGTGAGTGAAGCTACTGTCTCGCGCGTCAACGCGCAGAGCTGAAACTCTTTTGCGCTGTCACTCAGCAATCCGCAAGAACAGGTAACTTTGCAGGATCTTGCCCAATGGCGTCGGAGCTGCTGCGATTGCGGGCTGATGCGCCGGCGGAACACTTCCGGCCACTATTCTCCTGCTGCGTGAGGCCCCAGAAATCCGCGATGTGACGGGTCGAGGAAATGCCAACCTCCAGCATATATTTGCCCTCTTCTCCGAGGCCCTCGTCTCCCCCGGCACTGATCGGCGTGCCGTGGCCCATTGTGCCGATGATGTATTCCTCGATTACCACCCTTCCGCCCGCGTCGCACCAGACCTGCCGGGGAAAACCGTCGACCTTCTCCACACGTGTCGGCGGTCCTTCGACCTTGTGAATCTTCTGCCATTGCCGGACGATGGAGTCGCCATTGGAGCTGTCGACCGTCGTATCCCGGCCGCCATGCCAGACCGAAATCGTCGGCCAGCGACCAGTGAATTTCGAGGCTCCGCGCACGAGCGCGTCGAGCCTGTGGTCCGATGGGCTGCCATAACCCTTCATGCGAAAGATCGCCTGCATAAGGGTGTTCGCGCTGCGGTAGGGCAGACCCGCAATGATCGCGCCTCCCGCGAACACTTCCGGATAGGTCGCCAGCATCACCGAAGTCATGGCGCCACCCGAGGACAGCCCCGTGATGAAGACACGCGACGGATCTACGCCGTGATCATCAACGACCTGCCTTATCATCTGACGAATAGAGAGCGGTTCGCCCCCGCCGCGGCGGCTGTCGCCAGGCCTGAACCAGTTGAAGCCGCCCACGGCGTTGTTGGTCCTTCTTTGTCCCGGAAACAGGAGCGCAATCCCACATTCGTCGGCGAGAGTAGACCACCCTGATCCGTTGTCGCAACTCTCTGCGGACTGGGTGCAGCCATGTAGCACCACGACGAGCGGACCACTCTTCGGAAAATTCTTCGGAATATAGGTGTCCGCGCGCAGCGACCCCGGGTCAGTTCCGAATTTGTTCAGGACGGTCAAACGATCGCGGGTATCTGAAGTTATCGGCATAAGGATGACCTTGGAGAGAGCAACGTATTCGCCCCTGATATCAAACCGCACCGGCCCGGAATGTGTTCCCGCCGCGGGCGCGATGACGCCAGACACGCCCTTTATTGAAATATGTCTATCGGGAATGAGAGTCTAGACTGACCTAATCCCTGGTATCTGTTCGCTATCAAACGGATGTCTCAGGAACAGAAACTTCAATGCCCCTTTCCTGCGCGGGAAACGCCGCTCCTCCGCACATCCGATGGGTAGGTGGCAGCCGGCCTGGCTGATCGAGGCCTGTGGTTGCACTGACCCATGCAGCCAGCCGCTCCCAGTTTTGCATTGTTACGACCGTCGCCCGTCCAAGTGGAACTGGAGGCGCGATCCGCGATGGAGTCACCGCGTCGAATCACTTTCCGGTGGCATGTGCTTTGGTGAAGCTTTGGTTCGCCAGCGTACCGACAAACCGGAAGACAAAGGTCAAGTTGAGATACACATCTTCCCCCCAACCTTCCGGAGTAGTCCCGTGCCCGCCACTGCAACCGACATCTTCAAGATCATCTTCGCGGTCATCCTGCCGCCGCTGGGCGTGTTTCTCGAAGTCGGTTTCAAGGCGCCGTTCTGGATCAACGTCCTGCTGACCCTGCTCGGCTTCATCCCCGGCATCATCCACGCGCTTTACGTGATCCTGAAACACTGAGGGGTGCCGCCGGCGGAAAGTGACCGGAAAGCTGTCGCCGTTCCTGTCGAAGAACGACCAAGCACGGCGCTTTACCAGATCCGCTCTATTGCTCCTGTGCCTGGTTGCAACAAAGGCGCCGAGATGCTTGCAGCGAACCGGCGGCCACCAGCAGGATGACCAGCGGCAGGAATGACAGCGGCAGGTAGTAGGCAAAGGCTGCGGCGCCCTGGTTGCCATCCGCTTCCACCCAGCGTGCGTAAGCGCGGCAGAGAACCCGGTACGCGGATGACTGCTTGACTTTGCGCAATAGCTTTCGCATCGGTTTGAAATCAATGGTCCAATCGACAACCATCAAAGCAGTCCGCGGACGGCAAACTAATTTCGTTGATGGCCAGCGCGGTTCCGACCTTGATGATCCGGAGCGGTCTGGGGTGCTGCAAGGGGGTTCAGTTGACCGTTCCTGATCAGAGCCACACTATGGCCGCCGAAGGCACTGACACCGCCTGATCGTGGTTCAGCGATTGCGGCCCAATTGCCTCAACCGTCACGCGAGCCGGTCCTCGCTGGTGGTCAGCAAGGGACCGGCGTATCGCGCTGCTTGGTTAAAGCGGAATGTAGAATCAGACGCGTCTTCCTTGAACAAGCTGGAACACGATCGCAATGACCGCCAGAACCAGAAGTATGTGAATGAATCCGCCCATGGTGAATGACGTCACCAAGCCCAGGGCCCATAAAACAAACAATATTACTGCGATAGTCCAGATCATTTCCGATACCTCCAGTGTGTGGCGAAATATTTTCTATCCATCAGTTACCTGTAGCCCTTGTGTTGCTATTTCCTTGGGCGCTTTGTCGCGTCTTCCTGCGCGTAATGAGTGTCGGTGTTGTGCTTGATCGAATCGTCGTAGTCGCCAGCGACGCCCTTGCCGCGCATGTCGCGCAGATGGTCGTGCACTCTTGCCCCACGCGATACCAGATCGACATTCTCCAGCTTGTCCTCGATCGCCTTGTCGTTTGACGGCTGGTGCAGGCTCGTACTCTTGCCACCGGCCTCACCAGAATTACGCGCGGCCGGGCCGGGCGAGGAGTTTGAGGTGGAATTGCTCATCGCATGCTTCTGCGTGTCAATTGCGAAAATCAAAGGACAGATGTGCAAGCCAGCAACATCCGATCCTGACCTCACTATGGGCTTCGCAAGCCACATCCGTCTGTTCGCTAGCAGACAATAGGAAACATCTCTGATGGGGGATGTCGGCAGGAATATCGGGGCGTCCACAATTCTGCATGACCTGCGTTGCCCAGAATTTGAGAAGTATGGCCAAGCGGCCGATGCCGATGTTGCAGAAAGAGGCAAATGGCCTACGGGCATAGCGAGAAAGTGCCGTGCGCCTGAAGTTTTTAACCTTCAATTTGCGCACCACCGCGCCGGCGGAGGCGCTGCCATCCTGCGAACACGGGGTTATTCAACGGAATAGGCCAAGAGCGTTCACTCGCGAGGAGCATCGCACTGCTCTATGTCGGCGGAGGCTCACTGCGGAGCACCGCTGGCAGAGCTGAGCAGGCTTCAGCCAACCGCCACCACCCGCGTGCATTTGGACGCGTGCATTTGGACACCCAGAGCGCCGGGACAATCCGCTGGCGGGATCTGTGCCGACCGCCTGCTGGAATCTTGACGGCGCAAGTCCGAAGCGTACACTGAGCACAGGTTGGCCTTGGAATTCGGGTCCTTGTGAATCGCACCCTGGAATCGCCCGAGTCCGCCGGACCGTTCGCGCCAGACGCTGCGTTCGTAGCGGCCTACGAGCGCCTGAAGGCGATGGCACACCGGGAGCTGAGTCGTGCCCAGCCCGGCACCGTCAGCACCACCGAGTTGGTGCACGAACTCTATCTCCGACTCGGCGATGAACTGAGCTTCGAGGCTCCGGACCAATTCTTCGCTTACGCTGCCCGCGCAATCCGCCACATACTGGTCGATCGCGCGCGACACCGGCTCAGCATCAAGGCGGGCGGCGACCAGCAGGCGGTGGCGCTAACGGACCCCGCGGTGAACATCGTGGCCGCCGCGCCCGAACTCGCGCTGATGCTTGATCGGGCCCTTGACGAACTGGCGGCGGCGAATCCGCGGGCGGCGCAGGTCGTCGAACTGCATTATTTCGCCGGCCTGGGTCTCGAGCAGGTTGCGCAGGTGCTGGGCGTGGTCCGGCGTACGGTCGACCGCGACTGGCGACAGGCGCGCGCCTATCTTCTGTCGCGGGTCGAATAGACGCCGTGTCGCGATCGCGCTCCGGAATGCGTTTCCCTAGAGCATGAGTCCGCCGCTGCCGATCACCACTGAGTCGCTCACGCAAGCCTGTGCGCTGTTTGACCGTTGCGTCGACCTTGACCCTGAGCAGCGCAACACGCTGCTTGGCGCGGAACGGCCGGACGCACTGGTCGAGCAACTGCTGCGCGCGATGCTCGCTGCGGATCGGCGGGTCGAGGATCCGTTTGCGACGCCAGCCGCCGTGTGGGCCGCGCAGATGGAAGTGGAGCCGGACACCATCGACGGCTTGATCGGCCAGTCCATCGGCGGATTCCTGATCGTTTCGCGCCTCGGTCAGGGTGGCTCCTCGGTAGTGTTCGCGGCTGAGCGCGACGTGGCCGGTGCCACACAGCGGGTCGCACTGAAGCTCATGCGTACCGGATTGTTCTCGGCCGAGGCGCAGCGCCGTTTCCGTCGTGAACAGGCGATTCTGACCCAACTCACACATCCGCAAATTGCTCGCCTCATCGATGCCGGCGTCAGCACGGCAGGCATCCCCTACATTGCAATGGAGCGCATTGATGGCCGGCCACTGGTGGACGGCGCCCGCGAACGCGGACTCGATATGCCGGCGCGCCTGCGTTTGCTGGCCGAGGTCGCATTGGCGGTCGACGCCGCGCATCGTGCGCTGATCGTGCATCGCGATCTGAAGCCCGCCAATATCTTCATCGATCACGAGGGGCGCGTGAAGGTGCTCGATTTCGGCATCGCCAAGTTGATCGACGACGATGATCCAACCCAGACCCAGACCCAGCACATCATGCTCACCCCGGGCTATGCCGCGCCGGAACAGTACCGCCCCGGAGCGCTGACCACCGCAGTCGACGTCTACGCACTCGGCGTGATCGGGGCCGAGCTGGTGCTCGATACACGACTCGGACCGGACGCGCGGGTCCCGCATGGGCCAGAGGCTGAGGCCCAGCGTGTCCGCTGGCAGGCGCTCGATGGTGATCTGGCTACGGTGCTGCGCACGGCGCTTGCCGAGGACCCGCGACGGCGATACGCCTCGGCGCGCCATTTTGCCGACGACATCGGGCGCTACTTGGCGCGCGAGCCAATCGCGGCGCATCCGCCCTCGCGGTTCTACCGGGTACGCAAGTTTGCATCGCGCCATCGGCTGGGGCTGGCACTCGGCCTGGGCATGCTGGCTGCTCTGTTTGCGGGCTTCGCAAGCGTAGTCTCGCAGCGCAATCTGGCGCAGCAACAGGCGGCTCGGGCAGACAGTCTGCGCGACTTCATGTTTGCCGCATTTGCCGATGCCGAGCCTGGTCCTGCGCGCGACGGACCGGCGACGGTTCTCGATGCGGTGCGGCGCGCAATCGCGGCCAGCGACGCTGATCCTGACGCCGACCCGCAGGCACGACTGGAACTGCGTCTGCGCCTGGCGCAGGTCCTGCAGCGGCAGGGCGATCTGGGCGGCGCCCGGTCGTTGTTCGAGGAAGTGCGAAATGCCGCGGGCGAACGCTGGGGGGCTTCGAGCGCGCTGGCAATGGAGGCAGCCACGGCAGTTGTGCAGAACAGCATGGCGCGTGGCGAGTTCGCGCGCGCGCGTTCCGAACTCGACAGCCTGCCACCACCCGCCGACGCTGCACAACGGGTCGAGCGCCTTTCCGTGTCGGCGGTTCTGGCCTCGCGTGTGCGCGAACGCGAGCGGGCGCTGCGCGATGGCGAGGCCGCCATGACGCTGGCGCGCCGTATCGGCGATCCCGAGCTAGTGCGTATCACGCTCAACGATTGGGGCGTTGTGCTGGTTGCGGCGGAGCACATCGAACCTGCAATCGACGCGTACCGCGAGCTGCTCGTGCTCAATCGCGTTCGCTTCGGCGAGCGCCACCAGCGCGTGGCCAATGTGCACGCTGCACTGGCGCGAGCCTACCGTCGTCGCGGCGATCTTGATCAGGCGGAGGTGGCCGCGCGGGCGGCGGTGGAAATCGACCGGGCGATCTATTCTGGCGACGACCGTCACGCGGCGGTGAACCTCAATGCCCTGATGCTGGTCCTGCGCGAGCGCGGCGACGTCGACGGAGCATTGGTCGTCGCGCGGGAAGCGTTGCGCATCAATGTTGCTGTGCTCGGCGAGGGCCATCCGGACACAGCCCTCGCCCGCTACGGGGTCGGTGAGCTGCTGATGCGGCGCGAAGACTATGCCGAAGCGGCTTCGCTACTGGGCCGCAGCACAGTGGACAACGAGCGTGAGTTCGGTGCCGAGCACTGGCGTACCGCGGCGACGCGTGCGCTGCACGGGTTCTCGCTCGGGATGGCCGGGTCGACTGAAGCGGGCGTTGCCGAGCTGGAGCAGGCAATCTCGGACCTGCGCGCGCTGCCCGACGGCGACCCCGACCGACTGTGCGGCGCGATCGAGCGGCGCGCACGGCTCGCCCAGCACGCCGGCGATGCAGCGCTCGCAATGCAGTGGTTGGATCGCCTGCAGGCCGCCGACAAAGATGCGCCCGTCACGCGCGCCTGCTGGTTGGGTAACGTCGAGCTGCGGCGCGCAGCCGTCGCTTTCGACTCTGGTCGCCTGGGAGAGGCCACCGGATTTCTGCACAAATCTGGGACCATCATCGATGCGGTTGATCCGCAGGTGCTGCAGTTCTCTGCCGAACACGCATTGCTGAAAGCCCTGATCATGCATCGCATGGCCGACCCTGCCGCCGCCGCGGCCACGGCACAAGCAGAAGCGCTGCTGACGGGTCTTCCCGCAAGTTCACCGGAACTGCGCCAACGCGCACTTGCACTCCGCGAGGTCTCAAGACCCAGCGTTCCGCGCGGACCGTGACGCGCCTCGATCCGACGGGCGCAGCACACTCAGGCGCGGCCCGCGACGGAATTCCCGCGCGGTTGCGGTGGCACATTCTGGATGTCGCAAACGGCGACCTTCCTTCGTTCCTCGGTTCAACTCAACTCCGAGCGCAACAAGGAATACCCGATGTTCACGTCCAAAAGCTTCTGGCGCGCAATGCCGCTGCTGTTCGCGGGGCTGTTTACTATCATCCCGGCGCAGGCCGCCATCTTCACCGTCGGCCCAGTGGCCAGCGGCTGCACTCATCCGACGATCCCGTCGGCAGTCGCGGCCGCCGAGGCGAATCCGGGAGCCGACACCATCCGCGCGACGCGTGCAGTATTGTACAACGCGCAGGAGCTGATCATCAGCACCCAGCAGAACCTGAATCTCGTCGGCGGATTTGCGTCCTGTACCAGCACCACCTCCGATGGCGTACAGACCGTGCTCGATGGCGCAGGCGGCAATGCCGCGCCGGTATTGCGCATCAGCGCGAACGCGGCCGCCACGGTCATCAAGCTGCGCCTGCTGAGGATCACCGGCGGCGATTCAACGGGCGACGGCGGCGGCATCCGCTTCACTGGACAGGGCACGCTGGAACTGATCGAAACCACCATGAACCTCAACGTCGCCGATGCCGGCGGTGGCATCCATGTGCGTGGTAGCGGAACGCAAACCCTTTTGCTGGTCAGCAATGACAATCTGATTGCCGGCAATCGTGCACGCAGCGGCGGTGGCATCTACCTCGAAGGCGCGGAGATGCTCATGGTCGCGCCGGGCAGCTCGATCTTCGCCAATGAAGCAACCGAAACCGGCGGTGGCCTGCGGATTCATTCTGATGATGAGAGATCCACTGTCGCGACGATCGGCAGCACCGGCTTCCAGTCATTGGCGGCCATCGAAGGTAACATTGCCGCGGTAGGCGGCGGTGTCGCGATATTCGCCAGCGAGATCCCGGCATCGCTCCAATTGGAGGGTGCAAGCCCTGGCGCACCGGTCATCGTTCGCGAGAATTTCGCATCGCAGCGCGGCGGAGCCATCGATCTGCAGCCTACGGAAGGGCTCACAACCAAGGGAACCGTGCGCGCGGACTTGTTGAACGCTGTCCTCGACGGCAATGCAGCGCCTACGGGGGCCGCCGTGTACGCGTCCAACGACAGTTTCGCTGGGAATGCCCGAGGAGGCCAGGTAGGTTTCAAGAACGCACGGGTCATCGGCCACGTCAGTGAGACCTCAAGCAACGTCGCCACCGACGGGCCGATCATCGTGTTGACTGAGAATTCGTCGCTCTCAGTCGAACGCAGCGTAATGGCGGACAACCAGGGCGGGCCCGTGGTGCGGTCCGGAGGTGCCCTGTTCGTCAATATGTACGATTCGCTGTTGTCCGGAAATGCGGTTCTCAATGGCGTACTGAGTCTCGCCGGCGAAAGTCGCGATCGCCATTTGATTGTCGGTTCGTCAATCGTCGACAACACGATCGGAACGGGCCCGGTGATCCTGGCCGACGACGAGATCGAGCTGCGCAATTCCATCATCTGGCAGCCGGGCACTGTCTCGTTGCAGGCGGGCAACCGGATTGTCGACGATGTCCTCGCAAGCGAAATCGCCAGTCTCGGCAGCAGCACCTCGATCGTGTCCGCGGCCCCGCGTTTCGTCGATCCTGAAGCAGGAGACTACCGACTGCAGGCCGCATCGCCAGCCATCGACTTCTCGGGCGCCGCATCTGGCCCAGGGACCGACTTGAACGGGACCCCGCGTGGCATTGACCTGCCGCGTGTTGTGAACTTCAACGGCACGATTGACCTCGGTGCGCACGAGCGCGGAGCGCTTGGCAACCTCGCGCTCAACGGGCAATTCCTTGCTGATCGAAGGCTGTGGGATGCCGGCACCCCGGGCGCCACGGCCACGTGGGTCGCGACCGGCGCTGCCAATGGCGGAAGCGTGAGCGCGAGCATGGTTGCCGCACCGGGCGGTAGCTTTACCGGGTTGCGCCATTGCGTACGCATCCCTGGGCCCGGTCGCTACCGACTGACGGGCTCCGCTTACGGTAGTGGCGCCGACTCCTTGACCCGCGACGATGTGAGTCTGGTCTGGCACCTGCGCTACAACACCGGGGGCGAATCGTGCAGCGGAACGATCAACGCACAGGGCAGCGTCGAGTTCAACAACACAGCGAGTTGGAGCGTGGCGCCCACCCCCGGCATTATCGAGATCACGCCCGCGCAATTCTCGCGCTTCAGCAACGTCGAGATCCTGCTGCAGGTTCGCGAGGGCAGCCTCAACGTCAATGCCACCAGCACCGGATACTTCGATGAGATCACTCTGGAAGCCGACGATTCGTTCGGCGATGCGCTGTTTGCCAACGGCTTCGAATCATGAACGGCCGACGGTTGCTGGTAAGCCTCGCGAGCGCATTTCTGTTGGGGTTGAAGCCGACTGCTGCATCGACGCAGAATCTTGTGACCAACGGCGATTTCTCCGACGCACTGATGGACTGGCGCGTGACCGGAGAAGGTACGGCCATGCCGTCAGCTGACGACATAGACGACGACCCTGCATCCGGCTCGGTGCTGCTGGGGAACGCGCAGGTCGATGCCGGCACTCGGACCATTCCGCTCGACCAGTGCATCGCGCTGGCCGGACCCGGCGAGTACCTGCTCGGTGCGAGCGCGAAAATCGATCCGCTGCAGGTTGCCGGCCGCGCCGTGGTGTCGGTGCTTGTCTACGAGGGCCCAAACTGCAGCGGCAGTATTCGCGGTGGGGCTGGCCAATTCGTGCCGCGTGCCTCGGGATGGACCACGGTCTTTCTTCCTGTCCTCGTCGACATCGGCACCTCGATGCGGCTCAGCCTCGGCGTCGACAAGCCTGGCGCCGGCGGTGTGCTCGAGCTTCTGATCGATGACGTATTTCTGGAGAAATCGCCGTTGATCTTCGGCAGCAGCTTTGAATAGTTCAATAGCCGAAGGCGTTTGCGTCGAT
Organism: Lysobacterales bacterium; assembly: GCA_038255435.1. Lineage (GTDB taxonomy): Bacteria > Pseudomonadota > Gammaproteobacteria > Xanthomonadales > Ahniellaceae > 0-14-3-00-62-12. The sequence goes on along the minus strand of JBBSLG010000057.1, from coordinate 2,366 downwards.
GGGATACTGCACCGCTGCGCAGCGTCAGATGGTCAATCAGGCGCAATGCGATTGCGCCTTGCGTCCCCGACGACCCTTACCTGTGCGGGACTCAGCTGGTCGCAGCGAGCTGTCGCGCGCGAAATGTCTGCACCCTCGGATCGATCACACGTTTCCAGAGCGGCGGGACGAGAGCGAGCAGGAACATCGCTGCGTAGCCACCGGGTAATTGTGGACTGGCGTCGTAGTGGCGCAGGGACTGGTAGCGGCGGCGCGCGGTTTCGTGATGGTCGGAGTGGCGTTGCAGCTGGAACAGCATCAGATTGGTCAGCAGGTAATTCGAGTTCCAGGAGTGCAGGTGGGTGGTGCGCTCGTAGCGGCCGTTCTCCAGTGCGCGGCGTTCAAGGCCGTAGTGTTCGACGTAGTTGATCACTTCAAGCGTCATCGCGGCGATCAGGCCCTGCGCGAAAAAGAATGCCATTCCGGCGGAGCCGGCATAGAAATAGATCGAAGTACCGAGCAGCGCGGTGATCGCGGACCAGATCAGCATCTCATTGCGCCAGTGCAGCACGCTGTTTCCGAGTCGGCGCAGGCGATCGGCTTCCAGACGCCATGCGTTCTGCGTATTGCGCCATAGCGCCTGCGGCACGAAGGCATAGACCTGGCTGCCGAGCGGCGCCGAGGAGGCGTCGTGCGGTGTGCTGACGTGGACATGGTGGCCGCGCAGATGTTCGATCTTGAAGCCGAAATAATTGACCGTGCAGAGCAGCAGTCCGCCAGCGTAGGGCTCCAGCCGACCGGACTTGTGGATCAGTTCATGGGCGACATTGATCGCCAGCACGCCACTGACCACGCCCTGGGAGAGCAGCCAGCCGAGCTTGCCGACCGCCGTCAACGGCAGCGCACTGAACTGGGCCGCCGACCAGAACACCAGGATCAGTTGTAGCGGCAGGCAGGCGAGGGTCAGCACTCGATACCAGGACTGCAACTGCATTCGTTCGGCCTCGATCTCGTCGGGATTGCTGGCATCGGCGCCTATCAGGTAATCCGCCAGCGGCAGCAGCACGAACAGGAAGAACAACGGAAACCACGTGGCTGCATCGGCACTGAGCAGACCGCGCGCCATCAACCAGACGGCGATCGGCATCAGCGCCGGGGTGATGAAGGCAAACAGATAACCGACAGCCTTGAGACGAATCATGTTGCCGCCCATGAGGATTTCGGTAGAGGATGTGCCGACTGCGCCGTTGAGTCAATCGGGTGGTTTGGCGGCGGCCTTCAGATGATCTGTGGCTCTGGCTCGATGCGGACGCCGAATCGGGTGTAGACGGCGTCCTGCACTTCGCGCGCTAGTGCCAGCAAGGCGGCGCCGGTGGCATTGCCATGATTGACCAGAACCAGTGCATGTCCGGGTGCGATGCCGGCATCGCCGACACGGCGTCCCTTGAAACCGAGTTGTTCGATCATCCAGGCTGCGCTGAGCTTGTAGCGTTCGTCTGCTGTCGGCCATTGCGGCATGACGGGATAGCGTGCACGCAGAGATTGGGAGAGGTCCGAGTCGACCATCGGATTCTTGAAGAAGCTGCCCGCGTTCGGCAGTACGTCGGGCTGCGGCAATTTGCGTCGGCGCAGGCGTCGCACGGCTTCGGCGACATCGCTCGCGCTGTGCTGATCGGCCTGCATTGCCGCGAGTTCCTCGCGCAAGCCGGCGTAGTCGGTGCGCGGGCTTGCGCCGCGGTGCAGACGCAGCCGGATCGCCAGCACCACAAAGCGCTGCGGTTGCCGCTTGAACAGACTATCGCGGTAGCCAAAGCCGCAGTCTGCCGCTGCAAGCTCCGTGTACGCGCGCTCGGTGCGATCGTAGACCTCGACCGACGTCAATACGTCGGCAAGTTCCACCCCGTAGGCGCCGATATTCTGGATTGGCGCGGCGCCGCAGCGACCGGGAATCAGGGCGAGATTCTCGATCCCCGTCCAGCCCTGCTGCAGAGACCATGAGACCAGGCCATCCCAACTGGCGCCGGCTTCGGCGCGAATCGTGGCCTGATCGGCCTGTTCGTCCCGAACCTGGATCTGCTCGTGATTCAGGCGCAGCACCAGGCCATCGAAATCCTGGGTAAACAGCATATTGCTGCCATCGCCCAAAACCAGGGCCGGGAGCGCACTAAAGCGCGGCTCGTCGAGCAGCTCCGCCAGTGCTGCCGGATCGCTCAATTCAGCGAGGAACCGGGCGCGGGCCGCTACCGCGAGCGTATTGAGCCCGCGCAGATCCGCGTCGGCGGTGATCTGGATCGCCGGGGCGGTCACTTGCGGGGACCCTGCAGTGAGGCGATGGCGGCCACCGATTCGGCAATGAGCGCGGGACCGCGATAGATCATTCCAGTGTA
>JBBSLG010000056.1:0-16185 GCA_038255435.1 Lysobacterales bacterium | reverse complement strand
TGTGCCGGCAGCGTGTCGGGCACACGCGCCGTCCATAAGCCTTCGTCGGCGGCCAGCGCCGACAACAAGCCGGTGAAACTCTCGAACATCGCTTCCACCACACCGGGGCGGAACAGGCCTTCGACGTAGTCCCAGTTGCAGGAGAGCTTGCCGTGCATCTCGCTCAACTGGAAGTCCAGCCAGACTTGCGGTGTCTGGCTGACCGTGTAGATCTCGTCGCGAGAGAACGGTCCGCTGTCCATCTGATCGCCGTCCAGACCGAGTGTGCTGGTGACGACAACCGGAAAGGTGACTGCCCTGCCCTCGCGGCGCGACAGTTCACGTTGTACCTCGATGCCGCTGTAGTACTTGTGTTCCAGATCCGCCCAGAGTCGACGTTGCAATTGCTGCAGGCGTGTCGCAAATGGCAGGCTGCCTGCCTGATCGATCTCCAGCAGCGTCAACGAAGTGAAATCGCCAATCAGTCGATCCACCTCCTCGTGGAATTCGATGCGGTTGAACAGAGTCAGGTTCAGCGCGAAGCGCGGATGCTTGCTGAAGCGTTCAAGCACCAGGGCGAAGGCGCCGAGCACGGCCGCCGTTGGCGTGACCGAATGACGGGCGGCAACTGCCTTGAAGTTCCGCCAGGACGCCACCGGCATCTTGAAGGAATGGCCGCTGAAATGCGGCTGGCTGATCGCAGCCGGGTCGATGGCCAGTGGCAGCTCCGGCCCCTGCGGGAAATCGCTCAGGCGCCCGTGCCAGTAGTCGCGCGACCGAGCCACCAGTGGCGACGTGCGCAGCGACTGTTCGGACAGCACGTAATCGCGGAACGAGATCGACACTGGCGTCAGCGTCTGCTCCGGATCCTTATACAGTGCGGTCAACTCCTGGCCGAGCTGGATCGCGCTCGATGCATCCAGGGCGAGCGCGTCGATGCTGACATGCAGCACGCTCTGGCGAGGATCAAGCACGGTGACTGCGAGCTCGAACAAGGGCCACTGCAGGCCCGAGAAGATCTGATGCGACATGCGCGCGCGGAGTGCGGCGCGGGCCTCGGTGCCGTGGTGGCAGGCGATCCGATACGGTGAAACCTGGGGCAGAACGCGCTGCGCGCCTTCTTCGGTGAGGATCATGCGCAACATGGCATGGCGTTCCACCAGCTGGTTCCAGACCCACTCCAGGCGTTCCACGTCGAGCTCGCTGGCCGGAATCTCGATATAGCTGTGGGTGCCGATATTGCCGAGATCGAATTCTCCGCTGCGGCCCAACCAATAAGCCTGCTGCACATCAGTAAGCGGAAACGGCTCATGCGCGCTGCCGGCGTCGTTCAACAGCGGGCCGAGCATCGGTTTCAGATCACTGCTCGCATCCAGGGTATGGGCGAGTTCGGCAATGGTCGGGGCTTCGAGCAGGGTGCGCAGCGCCAGCGCCTTGCCGAGCTGGCGTTGGATGCGACTGACCAGTTGCACGGCCAACAGCGAATGCCCACCCAGATGGAAGAAATTGTCGTGCACACCCAGGCTTGTCTGGCCAAGCAACTCGGACCAGATCGGCAGCAAAGCCTCTTCGGTGGCGGTGCGCGGTGCCACCTGGGCAGCCATGTCGATTTGCCAGTCGGGCTCCGGCAGGCGCGCGCGATCGAGCTTGCCATTGCGATTCAACGGCAACCGCCCGATCGCTACAAACGCCGCTGGCACCATGTAGTCGGGCAGGCGCTGGCGCAGAAAGGCCCGCCAATCTTCGCTGCCCGGCAATTCGCAGCCAGCCTGCGCAACCACGTAGGCGACCAGTTGATTCTGCTGCGCGCGATCGGTGCGCACGACGATCGCCGCATCGGCCACGGCCGGGTGAAGGTTCAATGCGGCGGCGATCTCTTCCAGTTCGACACGATAGCCACGAATCTTGACTTGCTGATCGAGCCGACCGAGAAATTCGAGGGTATCGTCGTTGCGCCAGCGCACCAGGTCTCCAGTGCGATAGCCGCCATCGACAAAGCACTCGGCGCTGAGCTGCGGACGATTCACATATCCGCGCGCCACGCCGGCGCCGCGCACAAGCAATTCGCCGGCAACACCGCGCGCCTGCGCTTGACCGAAGCGGTCGAGCAGACTGAAGCTGTGGCCGGCCACGGCCTGGCCGATCGGCGGCAGCGTGCCATCGCTGGCGGATACCCGATGCTGGCTGACCACATGGGTTTCGCTGGGGCCGTAATGATTGATCAGCGTGAAGCCCTCGCGTTGCTGCCAGGCCTGGATCGGCGCGGTGATGCGCAAGGCGTCGCCAGCAACGATCAGTTCGCGCAGACTGTGCAGTGCAGGCCGCAGCAAGGCCGCTTCTGCCAATGGCGGCAACATCGCAGGTGGCAGGAACAGACGTCCGATCTGGTGCTCGGCGACGAGCGCGAGCACGCGCTCGGGGTCGACGCGTTCGTGCTTGTCGATCAGCACCAGCTCGCTACCGGTGCGCCAAGCGGTCGCCATTTCCTGGATCGAGACATCGAAGGCGAGCGCGGCGTATTGCAGGGTTGGCATGGCCGCGCACAGCACGCGGTCGCCACCCGGCAGCAGCTGTTGGGCTTCGACCAGGTTGGCCAGGGTGCGATGAGTTTGCAGGACCGCCTTCGGTCCGCCGGTGGTGCCCGAGGTAAAAATCAGATAGGCCAGATGCTCCATGTCGAGTTCGGGCACTTCCGGCGCGTGCATGGCACTGCTGCCGGCGACGAGTTCAGCGAGATTGACGCTCAACGTCGCCACGCCGCAGCCGGCCAGGTCCGCAGCCAGACCGGGTTCGGCCAAGGCGATGCGCACGCTCGCATCGCGCAACATATGCTGACGGCGCTCGGCCGGATCTTCCGGATCGATACCCACATAGGCCGCGCCTGCGCGCAGAACTGCCAACACCGCGACGATCAGTTCGATCGAGCGCGGCAGCACAATCGCGACCACGGCGTCTGGCCGCGCGCCCGCTGCGATGAGTCGTTGCGCCAGACAATTGGCGGCGCGATTCAATTCCCCGTAGTTCAAGGTCCGCGTGCCATGGCGGACTGCGGCGGCGGTGGCGACTACATCGTCCGCCCATTGCTGGACGAGCCGCGGCGAAACCACCGCTAGCGCCGACCGCGACCGGTCTTCAATTTCGCTCCGAGCCGAGGCTGACAACCACGGCAGACGCTGGAATTCCTGGGTGGGCGCGTGAAGCGCTGCCTGCAACAGGGTGATGAAGCGATCCGCCAGGCGCTCGATGCTCGCCTGGTCAAACAGATCGGCTGCGTATTCCCAGTTCAGTTCCAGAGACTCGGGTTGTTCGAACACATCCAAGCTCAGGTCGAACTTGCTGACCGCAGCGCGCGGACGGAATACCTCGACCTGAAGCCCGTCCAGATGCAGCGCGCCCTGCTCATTGTTCTGCAGGACCAGCAGCACCTGGAATACCGGGTGCTGACGCAGGCTGCGTTCGATTCTGAGCGCTTCGACCAGCTGCTCGAAGGCGATCGGATGGGTTTCGATGGCCTCCAGCAACAGCCGCTGATTGGCCTGCAACAGTTCGGCGAAACTGGCCTGCGGCGCACATCGGGTGAGCAGCACGGCGGTGTTGGCGAAGAACCCGACCAGGGGCGCAAGCTGGGTCTGGCCACGATTTGCCACCGGCGTTCCGATCAGTACCTCGTCGACCAGAGATGATCGCGCCAGCACGCAGGCCAGAGCGGTGTGCAACACCGTGAATAAAGTGACGCCCTGCTCGCGCGCCAGAGCACGAAGCTGCACGGTGGTCGGGCCGTCGACCTGAATCGTGTGATAGGCGCCACGATGACTCTGTCGTGCCGGGCGTGGCCGGTCCAATGGCAGACTGTGCGTAGCGGGCACATCGGCCAGATGCTGACGCCAGTAGTCCAGGCTTGCCGGCGCTGGCAGCGCTGTCCCATGCCGCGCCTGCCAGACGGCATAGTCGCCGTATTGCAGAGTCAGGGGTGCGAATTCGGCGTCGCTCCCCTCCCCCAGCGCCTGCCGATAGGCACGCGCCAGATCCTCGGTGAGCACCCCCATCGACCAGCCATCGGCAGCGATGTGATGCAGGGTGAACAGCACCACATGCTCAGTTGGTGTCAGAGCAATCAGCACGGCGCGCAGCATCAGATCCTGGCTGAGATCGAAGGCCGTGCCGGCTTCGGCAGTCGCATGTTGTTCCAGAGCAGAGGCGCGCTCGAGCGGCGTCAGCCCGGTCAGATCGATCATCGGCAATTGCAGCGCAGGCGCTTCATTCACCTGCTGCCAAGCCTGACCTCCGCGTTCGTGATAGGTGGTCCGCAGGATTTCGTGGCGCGCCACGACCGAGCTCAGGGCTTGCGCCAGCGCCACCGGGGACAGGTCGCCGTGGATGCGCAGCGCCAGTGCGATGTTGTATTGGGCGCTGCCCGGTTCCAGTTGATCGACCAGCCACAGGCGCCGCTGCGCCGATGACAGGGGCAGTTCTCCGCGCCGATCGACTGCCTCGATCGGCGCCTCGCTGACTGGGGCAGCCGCGGCAATGCGCTCGGCCAGGCGCTGGATGGTCGGTGCTTCGAACACTGCACGCAGACCGATGCGCACGCCGAACCGGTCCGCAACGAAGGCGGCCAGCCGCGCGGCCAGCAGGGAGTGTCCGCCGAGGTGGAAGAAGTTCGCAGCAACGCTGACCTCGGTCAGACCGAGCAGACTGCGCCACTGCTCGACCAGGGCCGCTTCGATCGGATTGCCGGGGGGTTGCAGCAAGCTGGCGCCCACAGCCTCGGGCGCAGGCAGCGCCTTGCGGTCGATCTTGCCGTTCGCATTCATCGGCAGCGCCGCCAGGATGATCACCGCCATCGGCACCATGTACTCGGGCAGCGCCTGCGCCAGATGCTCGTGCAAGACATCGACCGATACCGATTGCTCGCCGCGCAGTCCGACATATGCCGCCAGTTGCCGATCGCCGGAGTCACGCAGAAAATCCACCACGACGGCTTCCAGCACGGCAGGATGTGTCTTCAGCCGCGCTTCGATCTCGCCGAGTTCGACGCGGTAGCCACGGATCTTCACCTGATGATCCATGCGACCCAGAATCTCCAGTTCGCCATCCGCCCGCCAGCGCGCCAGATCCCCGCTTCGGTAGAGCCGGCCGGCGCCAAAGGGATTGCTGATGAAGCGCTCGGCGGTCAGCTCGGCCTGGCGCAGATAACCCCGAGCCAGGCCGGGCCCGCCGATATGCAACTCACCGGCCACACCAATCGGACAGGGATTGTTTGCGCCGTCCAGCACGTACGCGCTGGCGTGGCGCAAGGGTCGCCCAATCGGCGCAACCCCGGTCAGTGGCAGCGATGCGCCCGCGCTCGGCAGATAGCAGGTGCTGTCGACTGCGGCCTCGGTCAGACCGTAGGAATTGGCGACGCGCGTATGCGCACCCGCAATCCGCCGTGTGCGTTCGAGATCGGCGCTGTGCCAGATGTCGGAGCCGGCCACCAGGAAGCGCAGCGCGTGCAGTCGTTCACCGGTTTCCTCGAGATGCCGGACCAGATTGCGCAAGGCGATCGGCACGAACTCGGCGCAATGGATGTCGGCTGCGACCAGCAGTCCATGCAAAGCCGGCGCATCGAGCAGAATTGGTTTTGGGCAGATCACCAGGGTGCCGCCTGAGCACAGTGCGCGCACCAGATCGCCGATGCAGACATCGAAGCCGATGCCGGCCATCTGCAGGTGCCGACGCGTGGCGCCCTTGAGTTCGTACAAGGGTTCCCAGGCCAGATAGCTGGCGAGTATGGCGCCATGCTCGACCTCGACGCCCTTGGGTTCGCCGGTCGATCCCGAGGTAAAGATCGTGTACGCCAACGCACTGGAGCTGGTCTGGTTTTGCCCACGGGTGGGCGCGGCCGCTGCGGCGCACAGCTCGAGCTCGGCCAGCCTCAGCATCGGATAGTCGAATGCCACCGCTGGCTCGTCACGATCAATCAGGACGCAATGGGGATCGGCCTGACCAAGAATCGCCGCGATGCGCGCTGCCGGTTGCTCAGGCTCGATCGGGACATAGACCGCGCCTGCCTTGAGCACACCCAGAAAGGCGATCACCGACTCCAGCGAGCGCGGCATCAGCACGGCCACACGGCGGCCGCGACCTGCGCCACGTGCGAGCAGCAGCCCGGCGAGGATATTCGCGCGGGCGTCCAGATTAGCGTAGCTCAAGCTGTTTTCGCCAGCGATAACAGCGAGCGCTGCTGGCCGTTGCTCGGCCTGCGCCTCGAACAGTTCATGGACCAGGCGTGCGTCTATCGGCAGATCAAGAGGGGCCGGATTCCAGCTGGTCAGCAGGGCTGATTCCGCAGCTGACAGCAGGGGCAACTGCGCCGCCGGCAATTGCGGCTGGGCCACGGCTGCTTCGAGCAGACAGCGGAAATTAGCCGCCATGCGCTCAATGCTGGCACGCTCGAACAGCGCCGTGCTGAACTCCCAGCGCAGCGACAGTCCGCCGTCATGTTCGACCGCATCGACGATCAGGTCGAGGCGGGCCTGGTGGGTGCCGAGCATGTGCTCCTGCACCGTCAGCTTCGGCAATTGCCAATGCCCCGGGTCGTTGTTCTGCAGGATCAGCATCAACTGGATCAACGGCGCGTGCGCAACCGAACGCTCCACGCCAAGCGCATTGAGCACCAGGTCGAACGGCGCGGCCTGATGCTCGTGAGCGCCAAGAACGCGCGTTCGCGCCTTCCGCAGCAGGTCGGCGAAACTCGGCGTGCCAGTCAAATCGGTGCGCAGGGCCAGCGGGTTCATGAACAGCCCGACCAATGCATCGGTGCCCGGCGCGGCGCGATTGGCAAAGGTGCTGCCCACGATGATGTCGGTGCTGCCCGAGTAGCGACCGACCAGCAAGGAAAAACTCGCATGCAGCAGAACGAACAGGGTGACGTCGTGCTGGCGCGCGGTCTGGCGCAGCGCTTCTGCCAGCGCCAGCGGCAACTCCTGGTGGACGACGTCGCCGGCTGGATTCTCGACAGCCCCGCGCGCCCGATCCAGCGGCAGCCCGTGCACACTCGGTGCGTCGCGCAGTGCGCCGGCCCAATACTCGACCTGCCGGGCCAGCGTCGCAACCATTGCCGGCGACCGCTGCCAGCTGGAGAAATCCGCGTAGCTGAGCGACAGCGCTGGCAGTGGCGCCGTCGTCTGCGCCAGGGCGGCAGCATAGAGCGCACTGATTTCGTTGCGCAGAATGCCGTTCGACCAGCCATCCGACGCGATGTGGTGCAGAGCGAGCAGCAGCAGGTGATGCTGCTCGCCGAGTTTCAACAACTGGGCGCGCAGCGGCGATTCGGCGCGCAGATCGTAGGCGCGCCCAACCTCGTCGCAATGCGTGGCGATGAGGTGTTCGCGCGCGGGCGCTGCCAGCGCCGACAGATCGGTCAGCAGGAGCGGCCGTGGCGTCGCCGGCAGGATGCGTTGTCTGGGCTCGCCGTCGACCGCGAAATACACCGTGCGCAGGATCTGGTGGCGCGCGCACAAGCCATTCAGGGCGCTTTCCAACGCATGCACATCCAGATCGCCATGCAACTCCAGCATGCCGGCCATGACATTGCGCACACTGCCTGGCGTCAGCGCTTCCTGCAACCACAGCCGCTGTTGCGCGAATGACACCGGATAGGCGCGATCGGCGTCGGCATGGGCCTGCACAATGCCGGTCTCGCAGACCGGAGTGGCCGTGTCGATCGCGGCGGCGAGCGAGCGCAGATCCTGGCGATCGAACAGAGTCCGGATTTCGATCTGCACCGGCCAACGCCTGCGGATCGCGGCGAGTACACGCATGGCAAGCAGAGAGTGCCCGCCGAGTCGGAAAAAATTATCGTCGACACCGATGTCGACCAGCCCCAGAACCCGCGTCCAGATTTCTGCCAGCGCGGTTTCGGTCGGGCTTTGCGGTGCCTGGAATGCGCCGCGTGCGAGCGCTTCCGGCTTGGGCAACTGGCCGCGATCGACCTTGCCGTTGCTGGACAGCGGCAGCGAGGCGAGGCGAATGAACTGCCTGGGCACCATGTAGTCGGGCAGACGCGCGGTGAGGCTCGCTCGCAACTGCTCCACATCCACGTCTTGATCGCTGGCCACGACATAGGCGAGCAACTGCGGCTCGGATCCGGTCAAGGCATCGGCCAGCACCACGGCATCGGCGATCTCCGGCCGCGCCAGCAGACAGGCCTCGATTTCGCCGAGCTCGATACGAAAGCCACGAATCTTTACCTGATGATCCAGGCGGCCGAGATACTCGATCACCCCGGCGCGCGTCCAGCGTGCGAGATCACCGCTGCGGTAGACGCGCTGACATACACCGGGGCTGAGCTCGACCTCGACGAAGCGTTCAGCACTGAGCTCGGCGCGATTGAGGTATCCGCGCGCCAGGCCGACCCCGCTGATGCAGAGCTCGCCGGGCACACCGATCGGCGCCTGTCCCATTCGTGCATCGAGTACATGCAAGCCGATGTTCTGGATCGGTCGCCCGATCGGCACTGCGGCGCCGCTGACATCGGGCCGGCAGGTCCAATGGCTGACGTCGATCGATGCCTCGGTCGGGCCATACAGATTGTGCAAGGCGGCCAGGCTGCCACTGGCAAAAAAGCGCTCGACCAGATCGCGCGGCAGTGCCTCGCCGCTGGCGAATACCTGACGCAGCGTCGCACAGGCGGCCAATGCCTCCGCGTGCTGCTCAAGCAACACGCGCAGCATCGACGGCACGAAATGCAATGTGCTGACCGCTTCGCGTGCTATCAGGGCGCACAGGTACTCCGGGTCGCGGTGGCCGTCGGGTTTGGCGACCACCAGGCAGGCCCCGGCCATCAGTGGCCAGAAGAACTCCCAGACCGAGACGTCGAAGCTGTACGGCGTCTTCTGCAGCACCACGTCGCGGTGATCGAGCGCATATTCGCGCTGCATCCAGTCGATCCGGTTGACCACACCGCGGTGCGCAACCATCACGCCCTTGGGTTGACCGGTCGAACCGGAGGTAAAGATCACATAGGCCAGGTGATCGGGCTGGAGGCCGATCTGCTCAAGCTCTGGATTGCGCTCGCTACAGGCCGCGAGTACAGCGTCCAGACTGCCATCATCGAGCACATGGGCGACCACGGTGTCGGGCAGCAGGCCGGCAAAGCGCGCCTGGCACAACACCTGGCTGATGCCGGCGTCGGCGATCATCTGGGCCAAACGGAGCGGCGGGTTCTCAGTGGCCAAAGGAACGTAGGCGCCGCCCGCTTTGACGATGGCCAGGATGGCGACCACCATCTCGATGCTGCGGTCCAGGCACAGTCCGACCAGCACGTCAGGACCCACGCCCTGCCCGCGCAGATAGTGCGCCAGTCGATTGGCCTTCGCGTTCAGCGCGGCATAACTCAGTGTGCTATCGAGATAGCGCAGCGCCGGCGTCTCGGGTGTGCGCGCAACCTGCGCTTCGAACAATTGATGAATCAGGGCGTGGTCCGGATAGGTCGTCGTGGTTGCGTTCCACTGCTCCAGTTGCCGGCGCTCGGCCGCGCTCAGAATCCGTAGCTCGGCCAGGGCGATGTCCGGCTCGGCCAGCGCGCCTTCGAGCAGCAGACCGAAGCGCTCGGCCATTGCCGCCACGGTTTCGGGCTCGAAGAGATCGCGCGCGTATTCCCAGGTCAGTTGAAGTCCATCACCAGCCGACGCAACGTACAGGGTCAGGTCGAACTTGGCGGTGTCGTACTCCGGCGCCAGCGCCTGCCATTGCAAACCCGGCCACGGCTCGGATAGCACTGCGCCAGGCTCAAAGGCGAGCATGATCTGGAACAGCGGATGATGCGCGTTGGACCGTGTCGGCGCCAACCGCTCCACGAGCGCGTCGAAGGGCAATGCCTGATGAATGAAGGCATCGCTGACCTCGGCGCGACTGGCTGCCAGCAGTTCGGCAAAACTGTGCTCGCCGCTGACCGCGGCGCGCAGGACCAGGGTATTGACCAGGCAACCGATCATCTCGCCACAGCCTGGCGCTTCTCGATTGGCTGCGGGCACGCCGATGGCGATTTCCTTGTCGCCGCCATGGCGGTGAACGAAGGCGACCAGGGCGGCGTGCAGGACCATGAATGGGGTCGCGTCGTGACGCGCCGCGAGATCCTGTGCGGCCCGCCAGGTCGTTGCCGGCAGCTGCTGCTGACAGAGACCACCGCGGTTAGTCTGGATCGGCGGTCGCGGGTGATCGAGCGGCAGGTTGTGCACGCTCGGCAAGTCGCGCAGCCGCGCGGCGCGCTGCGTCAGCGCGGCCTCGATGCCTGTCGTGGCCGCGTTCGAATTCGCCCACACCGCGTAATCGACATAGCTGAGCGGCGGCGCCGCGCTGGCATGATCGGGCTGCGCGTACGCCGCGCTGAACTCGGCAAGCAGGCGTGTCAGCGAGATGCCATCCGCAGCGATATGGTGCAGCACGAGCAGCAACGCGTGCTGCTGCTCAGCAAGGCGAACCAACTCGACGCGCAGCACTCGCCCAGCGTCGAGGTCGAAGGGCTGCGCGCCAAATGCGTGCGCATGCGCGCGCAGATCCGAGGGCCATTGCGCATCGATCACCGGCGCCGGCCAGCTGCGACTGCTCCAGTCGATCGGCCCCGGCGCGCGAACGAACTGGCGCGGCTCGCCATCCACATCACGATAGGCCATGCGCAGAATCGGGTGCAGATCGCAGACCGTCTGAATCGCGCGATGCAGTCGCTCGACATCGAGCGTGCCGCGCAGGCTGAACCACGCCGGGATGTGATACAGCGCGCTGCCCGGCTGCAACTGCTCGGCCAGCCAGATGCGCTTTTGCACGGGACTCAGCGGATAACTCGCGGCTTCGGGCGCGGCGTGCAGAGTGATCGGCTGAGCGTCGTTGGCAATGCCAAGACGTAGCGCCAGCTCGGCAATGGTCTGCGCCTCGAACACGATTTTCATCGGCACCTGCCGCTGCAGGCGCTGCCCGATCCGCGTGGCCAGGCGCGCAGCGAGCAGCGAATGGCCGCCGAGCGCGAAGAAGTTCTCATCGATACCGAAGTCGTCGCAGCCCAGCAAATCGGCCCAGAGTTCGGCCAGCATTTCCTGCACGGCACCGACCGGTGCGCGCTTGGCCACGGTCGCCATCGGCGCCGGCGCTGGCAGCCGCTTGCGATCCACCTTGCCGTTGGCGTTCAAGGGCATGTGGTCGAGCGCCATGTAGAAACTCGGCACCATATAGGTCGGCAGTCTTGCTGTCAGCATCGCCTTGAGCGCAGCGGCCGCAGGCCTCTGCGCACCGGGATTGACCGTGAAATAGGCGACCAGCGCCTTGGGGTGTCCGGGATCCTCGCGCAGCACCACCAGCGCGCCGGCAATTTCTGGTGCCGCGAGCAGCGCATGCTCGACCTCACCCAATTCGATGCGGAAGCCGCGCAATTTCACCTGGTGATCATTGCGACCGAGAAAGATCAGATTGCCGTCCGCCTGACGGCGCACCAGGTCACCACTGCGATACATGCGCGCGCCAGCCAGCGTGCTGAACGGATCGAGCGGGAACTTTGCTGCACTCAGATCCGGTTGCCGGTAATAGCCGCGGGCGACCGCGGCGCCAGCCAGGCAGAGTTCGCCCGCCACGCCATCGGGCAGCAATCGCCCCTGTCGATCCAACACATAAGCGCCCACGCCCGGCAGGCCCTGACCGATGCAATGAGTACTCTGCGCTTGCGCGAATCCTGGGTAGCGGTACCAGGTACTGATGATCGTGGCCTCGGTTGGGCCGTACAGTTCGATCACCTCGGCCTGTTCGAACGCCGCGTGCAGGTCGGCCAGCAGCTTCGGGGGCACGGCATCACCGCCGACCAGCAGACAGCGCAGGTGCGGATACAACTGCGCAGGTTCGCCGGCAGCGGCGAGAAACTCGAGCCAGGCCGCCATCAGGCTGGGCACCGCATGAAAAACCGTCGCGTCGGCCGTAGCCGCGACCAGAGCGTCGAGCTGCGCTACATCCTCGGCCGGCACACAGACCGTGGTGCCACCACGAATCAGGGGCAACAGGAGCTCGAGCAAGGAAATATCGAAGGCCGCCGAAGCCAGATTGGGGAACACATCCTCTGCAGCGATGGCCAGCACCTCGGCGGCGTCGGCGAGTTTGTGCGCGAGATGCCGGTGTTCGATCGCGACGCCCTTGGGCACGCCGGTCGATCCGGATGTATAGATCAAATAGGCAAGGTCATCGCCGTGTCGCGGAGCTTGCTCGGATGATGGTTCGCTGGCGGTCTCTGCCGGCGCCGGTTGTGCCCAGTCGATGACTGGCACGGAATCTTGCAAGCACTCCCACGATGTCCGCGTCGCCGCGTTGCCGAGCAGCAGCAGGGGTTCGGCCGCGGCCAGAATGGCAGCGCTGCGCGCCGGCGGATGACCGGGATCCAGCGGCAGATAGGCGGCGCCACTGCGCCAGATGGCGAGCATTGCGACCACTTGTTCGATGCCGCGCGGCAGACAGGTGGCGATCAGGCATTCACGCCCGGCACCGTGCGCCCGCAGCCGTTGCGCCAGGGCGGCGACGCGCTGCTCCAGTTCGCGATAGTTCAGCGCGTCGTGACCCGATCTGATGGCGATGCGATCGCCGTGGCGAGCACTCTGCTCGCGCACCGCGATATCGGTCAGCGGCGCATCGATCGGCGCGCGACCTGGGCGCGACGCGTTCAATACCGCCTGCTGATCGTCCGCGCTCAGGGGATCGAGATCGACCAGTGCCGCATCCGGCGCTTCGACCGCCGCTTGCAGGAGGGTCAGATAGCAACGGGCAAAGCCCGCCACGCTGCCGTGGTCAAATAATGCCTGACTGTATTCCCAACGCAGATCGATACCACCGGCATCCGGAGTGACGGCCAGAGCCAGTTCAAACTTGGCCTCATGAGCATCGAGGGCGAGCTCCTCGACCACCAGCCCGTCCAGCTGCAGGCAGTGCGCCGGGTCGCTGTGTACGGCAAACATGATCTGATAGAGCGGCTGATAACTGGGCGAGCGCAGCGGGTTCAAGGCCTCGACGACGCGCTCGAACGGCATCTGCTGGTGATCAAGTGCTGCCAGGGCGCGCTCGCGCGTGTTCTGCAGCCAATGGCGAAAACTCTGATCTTCCGGTGGTTCGGCGCGCACGACCAGCGTGTTGACGAAATGCCCGAACACCTCGGACAGCTCGGAATGCTCGCGATTGGCAACCACGGTGCCCATCACCACTTCGCTTTCCTGACTCAGTCTGGACAACAACAGCGAGAACACAGACTGCAGCAGCATGAACATTGAGACCTGCTCGCCGCGGGCAAACTCGCGGAGCCGCATTGTGAGCGCGGCGGGCACCGGCATGCTCACGATACCGGCGCTGGCCTTGCCCGCACTGGATCGCGGACGATCCAGTGGCAACTGGTGCACCGGCGGCAGATCCGCCAGCTCATGCTGCCAGAAGGCCAGATCCTGCTGGCCTTGTGGGCTGGCCAGATAGCGGCGCTGATGCCGGGCATAGTCGGCATATTGCAGTGGCAGTGCAGGCAGCGAGAACTGCGGCGCGGCGTCGGCCTGGGCCCAATCGCGCAGCAGTACATTCAGCGACCAGCGATCACCGGCGATGTGATGTGTGTTGATGCAGAGCACATGCTCGTTGGCGGCGATCTGCCAGACGGCGATCCGCAGCGGTGGCCTGCGCTCCAGCTGGAATGGCGCGGCAACAAAACGCGCGATCGCCGCCCGCAACGCGTCCGGCGCGTCGTCATGCATCCCGGTATCAGCCAGCGTGTACCAGCGCAGATCCAGCTGCTGTTCGGACCGCACGATCTGCAGCGGTTCGCCGTCGATTTCGCGATAGACAGTGCGCAGCAATGCGTGGCGGCTGACAACCTGGCTGAGCGCAGCGTGCAGGCGCTCCTGAGTCAGTTTGCCGTGCAGTCGGTAGGCCACCGCCTCGTGATAGCGGGTGTCGCCAGCGTCGAGCTGCTGCAGGGTCCAGAGTTGGCGCTGCTGTGCGCTCATCGGCGCCAGCTGCGCGGACGACTGGATATCGAGCGTCGCAAACAGGGACAGCAATTCGTCCTTGCGGCTGCGCAGCAGGCTGCGTTCCTCGGCACCGAGTTCGGATTGGCCACGGGCAATCGCCAGACCCGTCTTGCTGCGGCATAGCTCAACCGCGCGCTCGCTGAGCGCAAGAAGCACCGACACCAGACTCATAGTTCCACCATTTCCTCGAATTCGTTTTGTGGTCCACCGAGAGATGGCATCGGCGCCAGCGGCGCCGGCGTGTCGCCAGCCGCTGACGCTGCGGCAAGCAGTGCTTCGATGACGACCGCCAGATCGGCGACCCCGGGCGCCGCAAACACCGCGCGTACCGGTAGCGCCACTCCCAGTTCTTGCCGAACCTGCTGGGTCAGGCGCACCGCCAGCAGGGAGTCGCCACCGAGCTCGAAGAAATTGTCTGCGAGTCGCACGCGGTCGACCGCCAGCAACTGCGCGAGCAGTTCGCACAGCACGCCAGCGCAATGACTCAACACCTCCGGTGCTGACGATTCGCCGCTGGCTTCAGCAACGGGGCTCGGCAACGCCTTGACATCGACCTTGCCATTGCTCGACAGCGGCAGCTCCTGCAAAAACAGGAACTGCCTGGGCAACATATAGGCGGGCAGATTCGCGGTCAGCGCCCGTGTCAGTTCCGCGGCGAGGCCAGTTGTTTCGCCGCTCGTCGATTCGATCCGCGTTGGCACCGCCTGAATGGCGTCCGCTGAAACCGCACCTGCGAAGATCACCTGCAGCACCTGCATATCAGGGGGCAGCGCCAGTTCGACACTGGCCAGTTCGCCATCGAATCCAGCGCAAACACAACTGCCGATCTCCTGCTCGAGCGCGCGCTGCATGAAGACCTGCCCTGCCCAGCCGGCGTCGATGGCCTGGTCCACTCTGCCGCAATGGATCAAGGCCATGCTCGCAGCGGCATGCAGTCGGCGGCTGAATCGAAACACCGCCGCGGCATCGAATCGCAACCCCTCATCGCCGATCTGTCCGCTGATTGGGTCCAGCGCGTAGCAGCCGCCCGCATGGCCGGCGATCCGATCCTCCGCCAGCCACAGAACACTGAGCACTGCGGTCTCGGCTTGGCGCGGCAACAAGCCTGCCAGCCGCGACCACTCCAGCCGGCCGGGCAGGAATTCCCGATAGCTCTTGCGCGCAAGTGGCGATAAAACGAAAGGCGACGAGCCAGCCACAGTGCCCGACGAGCTCACCTGCAGGCTCAGCAGATGGCGGTGCTGCGCGCTCAGTCGCAAGGCATCGGGAGTGGGCGCGCTGCCTGTACGAACCAGGCTCAGGCCCAGGCACGACGCCCGGGCGCTGAGCAAGGCAGCCATATAACCCGCCTCGAGCGCGGCGAAGTCGGCGGCGTGTTCGCCATACAGTGGATCAATCGCAGCATCTGCGCAGACCAGATGCAGGTGCAGCGCCGGGCGCTGATCATGGCTGGCGGCGCTCAATGCGCGCAGCACCTGCTCGACCGGATCGAAATAATAATTGCCGGCGGGGAGATCGCCAGCACTGCCGGCGACGCTGACGTAGATCTGCACCGGGTACAGGGCGCCGGCGGACGGATAGCGGTATTTGGGCAGCGCCTGCGTGGGCAAGCGGCTGCCGGCGAGGATCGCCAGCAGGTTCGCCAACATGGCCGAATCGACAGCTGATTCAGGGCCGGCCGGCACTGCAGATACAGCGCCGAACTGCAGGTCGACGGCCAATGCCGCGCTCTCCGGGTTTGGCAGACGCAGCATCACTGCGGATGCCAGGTCGCGCCGTCGACCATGTTGCTCCAGCGCGAAGGCCTGGCGCTCGGCCTCCGCCTGCAGCGCAGCCGGGTCGCGAACCGCGCGCTTCGGATCGACTTCATCGTCGGCCCGACGCGGCACCACATAGGCCATGAGCTGCTTGCCGCGGTCGTGGTTTTGGGCGACGACAAGTGCATCCTTGACCCGCGCATGCTGCTTCAGCCTGGCCTCGATCTCGCCCAGTTCGATCCGATAGCCCTGGATCTTCACCTGCGCATCTTCGCGGCCAAGAAATTCCAGATTGCCGTCCGGCAGCAAGCGGCCGTAGTCGCCGGTGCGATACCAGCGATGGCCGGTGCGCGGATCGCTGACAAAACGCTCCGCTGTCTTCTCGGCATCGCGCCAGTAACCCTGCGCCAAACCCAGGCCGCCAAGAT
>JBBSLG010000055.1:0-17233 GCA_038255435.1 Lysobacterales bacterium | reverse complement strand
ATCGTCGCTCCGGCAGGCCGGATTGATGCGGTTCGCGATGCTCACCACATCCTACGGTTCGAGTCTCCGTTCACCACCATCGAAGCACGTAGGATGTGGTGAACGCAGTGAACCGCATCGGCTCTTGGCCTGTCCGAATCGTCGCTCCGGCAGGCCGGATTGATGCGGTTCGCGATGCTCACCACATCCTACGGTTCACTTCTCCGCCCGCCACGTCCTGTGGCGCTACGATCGCCTCAATCGCCACCACCGCCCGGAACCCGCGGACCCTTGCCTGGCAGGGCGCGGTAGTTCTGCGCCTCGTTGATATACGCGCGTGAGTTTTCCCGGATATTGTCGCGCTGGGCGACAGACACGCAGACCTTCTTGTGGTGCTGGCTGCCAACGGGCTTGTAGTCCTCGCAGACCAGACGACCATTGCGGTTGTCGGTGAGTATTGAATTGGCCATTTCCTGCGCGTTCATCAGGCGGATGCGCTGGCGATCGCTGAGCTCATCGATGCTCTCGACGCCAGTCAGGATCTTTTCCATGATCGACAACTGGCTGTCGAGCTTGCGCCGATCGCGCTCCGAGACGCTCTCGTATTTTCCGCCCGGCTGCAACTCCTCGCGCACCATATCCAGCATGGCGGCAAAGGCTTCGGGCATCGGCGGCTTTGCCACTGCGGGCGGAGTCTTGTCGGACCCGGCATAGGCCATCATCGAAAGCAGCGACAACAACAAAGCGGGAATCAGTTTCCTCACCATGACCTTGCTCCTTGCCAGCGCGGTCGCGCCCGGGATGGACGCGGGTTTGTCCTCCGATGATAGTCGCTGCCGGAGCCGGCGCAAGCCAGAGGGCCAGGCAAATTTTTGCGTCGACATCGAGATGGCCAGCGGAGCGCCGAACGCGCAAATCCCCAGCGGTCAATCCGGCCGGGTCGGCTCGACGCTCACCCATTGCCTCCGCGGTCGCACCCCTTGGGTGCTCCTACCTTACGATCGCCTCAACCCCGCCACCGCCCGGAACCCGCGGACCCTTGCCCGGCAGGGCGCGGTAATTCTGCAGCAGGAGCGGCCGCAGGATGCGGTGAACGCAGTGAACCGCATCGATCTGCAATCGGAGCGCGCGGGGCGCAGGGCGCGGCATGGTCATCGATGATGCGGTTGTTCGCGGTCAATCGTCGCGGAAACCATCTCCGCCGCCAAAGCTCGGCTCGCCGAGTTCGCGTACACCGTGGTCGTCCTCGCCATCGGATTGTCCACTCGAATCGGATGAATTGCCGCCTTCGGGCTCCATGTTCTCGGTGTGCACCTTGGCAGTGCCCTTGCCCGGTCGCCACCAGCCCCAGCTCTTGGGGCCCTTGTCTTCTTCGCGGGCGTTGACTTCCAGCACCAGGGCGCTCTTGCACTCATCGCTCAGCGCCGTCCAGTGACAATCCTGCACGGCGCCCTCGAGTGCATAGAGCAAATTCAGGCTCGGCTTGAAGCCGGCCTTCTTGACCTTCATGAAGACTTCCATCGAGCCAAGTTCGCGGATTTCAGCCTCGGTGCGTACGCCGACTTGCCTCAGCCAAGCGGCACTCTTAGGGCCCACATTGCGAATCTTCGGTGCGGTGCTCATGCAGCAACCCTCCCTGGTGCAGCGACCCGGCCCGGCATCCCTGCCGGGCGCTCATCGGGTCGAACCTCCTGGGGTCGGTTCGACAATTCCCGAATCGCCCACGCAGCACTTTCGGCCCCAATATTCCTGATCTTCGGTGCGGTGCTCATGCAGCCATCTCCTGCAACTGTGGGTACAGCGCGTGCATGAAGACGCGGCAGAGTGCCTCCATTCCGGTCTGATCCTCGTGGTCGAAGCGCTCGACCAGGGGTGAGTCGACGTCCCAGACGCCGATCAGGCGGTCGCCGGCGTAGAGCGGCACCACGATTTCCGAGCGCGAGGCGACATCGCAGGCGATATGGCCGGGGAACTCATGGACATCGGCGACCATCTGGGTGCGCCGGGTCACCGCGGCCGTGCCGCAGACGCCCTTGCCGAGCGCAATGCGCACGCAGGCGGGCTTGCCCTGGAATGGACCGACCACCAATTCGACACCATCAAAGAAATAGAATCCCGCCCAGTTCAAACCGGGCAGGGCGTTGAATATCAGCGCGCAGAAATTGGCTGCGAGCGCGGTCTTGTCAGCCTCGCCGGCGAGCAGTCCGCGTGCCTGATCCAGCAGGTCGCGATAGGCTTCCGCCTTGTCGCCGCTGAGGGGTGTGGATTCGAACATGATCGGTTCCCGCCTTGCTGCGGGCTTGCAGCCAAGAACCGGCAGTATACCAGTGCCGGAGCTGAGCTAATCTGATACTCGATGGGACTACAGAGGGCAGCGTCATGGTCAGTACCGACGGATTTCGCGAGCGCGGAAACCAGGTAACCCGCACTGAGAGCTTTGTCGACGCGGCGTTCGCGTTCGCGATTACGCTTCTGATCATCAAATTGGAGCGCATACCTGCCTCCAGCGCCGAATTGGTGGCAACACTGAAGAATATCCCGGCATACGCGGTCAGTTTTGTCTTCATGGCGGTGCACTGGAACGCGCACCATCGCTGGAGCCGCCGCTATGGGCTTGATGATCGTCAGACCACGGTGTTGAGCCTGCTCCTGGTTTTCCTCGTGCTGATTTACGTTTTCCCACTGCGCATCCTGTTCAGTACCTTCTTCGGTTGGGTCAGTCGCGGCTATCTACCCTCCGAGTTTCGAATCGATTCGATGTTCGATCTGCAGGTGACTTTTGCCGTCTACGCCATCGCCGCGATGACGATGTCGCTGTGCATCAGTCTGCTCTATCAACATGCGATTGCCCGTCGCGAAGCATTGCAGCTGAGCGCCCATGAGCTTTGGCTGAGCCGGGTGTACCTGCATATCTGGCGCGGTCAGATGCTGGTTGCCGCGGCGTCGCTGACGACTGCCTTGTGTCTGCGCGAGGGCATGGCGCCGATCTGGGGCGCCTTGCCCGGGTTTGTCTATTTCCTCAGCGCAGTCATCGCGCCGCTCGCTGTGCGGCTGGCCGGGCCGGAGCCGAAACGATGAGTGTTGCCAAGGCGCGCTCGGTCTTTATCACCGGCACCGACACCGGCATCGGCAAGACCCGGATCAGCTGTGCACTGTTGCTGGCGGCCCGGCGGCGTCCGCTGAAGGCCTATGGCATGAAACCGGTGGCGAGCGGCTGTGTATTCAAGGAAGGGCAGTGGCATAGCGAAGACGCGGACTTGCTGCGCGCCTACTCGACCACACCGACCCCCGATCTCGCGCTGATGAATCCGTATGCTTTGGAAGAGCCCATCGCGCCGCAGATTGCTGCACGCCATGCCGGGGTGAGCATCGAACTGGAACGTCTGCAGGCGGCACATCAGGCCTTGTCGTACTCGGCCAATCTGCTGGTCGTCGAAGGCGTCGGCGGCTGGGCGGTGCCGTTCTCGGACTCGACGATGCAGGCACATCTGGTGCGCGCATTGAATATTCCGGTGATCCTGGTGGTCGGCATTCGACTGGGCTGCATCAATCACGCCTTGCTGAGCGCGCAAGCGATCGCCGCTGACGGCTGCAAACTGATCGGCTGGATTGCCAATCGCATCGATCCGGCCGCCAGCTGCATCGACGAAGTGATCGCAAGTATCAGCGAAGAACTCGATGCGCCCCTGCTGGCCGATGTACCTCATGGCCTGAGCGTTGACCGGATGGCGGCGATCGTCGATCCGGCCCTCGATCCGGTGCTGGCCGCCCAAATCGGCTGCGCGAGCTGAAACTCAGCGCAGTCGTGGATCGATTGCGGCGCGCGCCGCATCAATAACAAGATTGCTGATGATGATCAGCACCCCGGCGGACAATGCCACACCCATCACCAGGGTGTAATCGCGATTGAGGGCACCTTGCACGAAATAGCGACCGACGCCGGGAATGCCAAAAATCTGCTCGACAACGGTCGATCCGGTGATGGTGGCGATCAAGGCAGGACCGAGCCAGGCCAGCACGGCAAGCGACAAGGGCTTGAGCAGATGGCGGCCGAGCAGCCCCGCGCCTTCGATGCCGCGCGCGCGCGCGGCCCGGATATAGTCGCTGGCGAGTATCTCCAGCGCGGCATGACGACTGAGCCGGGTGATCGCGGCGAGATTGGGCAGGCATAGGGCAATGATCGGCAGCAGGCTGTAGCGCCAGTCCTCCGTGTCCCATCCACCCGCCGGCAACCAACCGAGCGAGACCGCGAAGACCAGGATCAGCAACGGTGCGATGACGAATTTCGGCAGCGCAATGCCGAGGATGGCGCCGCCATTGATAAGACCGTCAACGGCACCGCGGTGGCGCAATGCCGACCAGACCCCGAGCGGCGTACCGATCAAGGTGGCCAGCAGCAGAGCCCAGGCGCCCAGCCAGAACGTCACCGAAAATCCTGCGAGCAGCAGGGCACGCACGCTGTAGTCCGGATACTGGAACGAATCGCCGAGATCGCCCCGCGCAGCGTCTGCGAGATAGTAGGCAAACTGGGTCGGCAGCGGCTGGTCGAGGTGATAACGCTGCTTCAGTGCGATCTGCTGTTCGGCTGACAATGACCGTTCGCTGTCAAAGGGTCCACCGGGTGCGCTGCGCAGCAGACCGAAACAAAGTGCCGCGAGCAGCAGCAGGCTCAGCAGTGCTTCGCCGATCCGAAACAACAGCCGGCTGAGCAGGCGCGGCCAGGAACGTGTGGGCAATTCGCGGTCGGCATTTTCCGCAACCGGATCGAGCGAGTTCATGGCGCCGACTCCGACGCGTCGCCGAAGTGCATCCAGCGACTGGGATGGCGATCGAGCAAGTTGGCCGCGAAGCCTTCCAGATCCTGGTGCACCAGATGGCGCGAGGTGTAGAAGTAGATCGGGATCAGGGCATGGGCGTCGAGCAGTCGCTGTTCCGCCTGCTGCAAGGCCTGCATGCGCGCACCGGCATCCTGATCGGCGCGATCCAGCAGCGCCTGGTATTCGGGATCGATCCAGCCGCTCCAGTTCAGTGCCTTTTCGCCATCAAACAGGCTGAGAAAACTCAGCGGGTCGGCGACATCGGCAATCCAGCCGCCGCGAAAGACCTGGGTGATCCGGCGGTCACGCCGGGTCTGCACGAAGGACTTCCACTCCTCGTTGCGCAACCGCACCGTGATACCGAGTGCCTCGCGCCACATCGCGGCGATCGCCAGACTGAGTCGCCGGTGCGCGGTCGATGTGTTGTAACGGATCTCGATCTCGATAGGTTCGGCAAGTCCCTCGCGCAACTCGTCGATCAACTTCCTGGCCAGGGCCGTGCGCTCGGCCTGGCTCCAGTCGGCCTCGGGCAGTCGCGCGCCCGCGTAGCCATCGATCCCCGGCGGGACCAGGGCATAGGCCGGCTGTTCGCCGAGCGCGGTGATGTAACGGGTCAGGATATCGCGGTCGATGGCAAGGCTCAGTGCGCGACGCAGCGCTGGCGAGTTGCCCAGCAACGCATCGTCGAGGTTGATGCCGAAGAAGAAGCTGCCGAGGTAGGGACTGATCCGCAGCTGATTGCCGAAGCGCTCGCGCAATCGATCCAGACGCGCTGGAGGCACAGTTTCGGTGATGTCCAGGTCATTGGCCTGAAAGCGTTTGAGCTCGCTGCTGGCGTCCTCGGTCACGACAAAGCGCACGCGATCGATGCGCACCTCGTCGTGGGCATGGAAGTGTGGGTTGCGTTCCAGCACGATGCCGGCATGCGGTTGCCAGCTCAGCAATCGATAGGCGCCATTGCTGAGCAGCTGGCCGGGCCGGGTGTGTGCCGTGCCGTGGCGCTCGATATTGGGCAGATGGACCGGTACCGCGATCGGCAGGGCGAGCAGTTTGAGCAGGGGCGCCGGACGCTCCAGCTCGATCAGGATCTCCTCTGTGCCGATCGCCGACACGCCGAGTCTGGTCGGCTTTCCCTGCAGGGCCGCCGTGGCACCGCGGATTGGCGCCAGCAGGGACGCCAGTGGTGCTGCGGTGCCTGGCTGCAGGGCGCGCGCGAAACTTGCGACGATGGCCGTAGCCGACAGCGGTTCGCCATTGGACCAGCGCAGGTCCGCGCGCAGGAAAAACCGGTAGCGCAGGCCATCAGCGGAAATCTCCCAGCGTTCGGCCATGCCCGGAATGCTGCGGCCCTGGGCATCCTCGGCGACCAGGCCCTCGTACAAATCGCGGATGATGTTGTGGCTGGCAATATCCTGGGCGCGGTGCGCGTCCAGGCTCGATGGCTCGGGTCCATTGCCCCGTCTCAGCATGCGCGGCTCGGCCGCCGCAAGCGTGCCGGCCAGCATGATGAGCAGGGTGGCGATGAGCGTCCGTGGTGCCTGCATGAAATCCCTGCGCCTTTGCTCCGGTCTATGCTTGCGCTGAAGTCTGCGATCGGCTATGCCGATCATGACCGAGTGTATCGGTGTCGACCCTGGAATGGCCGCAGCCGTCACAATCGTCGCTGCGGGCATCTGCGCGGCCTGGTCCGGATCAGGCCCGCCATCCCTGGTCCACCTTGCAATCCGGTTTTCCGCATCCATCTCGCTCCATCTGCAGCCGTTCGGGAGTCGCCCGTGTCCAACCCAAGCCAGGAAGTCGCTGCGCCCATCGCCAGCAAGCAGGAACTGGTCGACTACCTCGCCAGCGGCGAGAAGCCACGGTCAGCGTTCCGGATCGGCACCGAGCACGAGAAATTCGGCTTCCACAGCGACGATCTGAGCGCGCCCAGTTACGAGGGTGAACGCGGTATCCGCGCCATGCTCGAAGGAATGGCGGAGCGATTTGGCTGGGACCCTGTCTACGACAAGGGCAATGTGATTGCGCTGCTGCGCGATCAGGCGTCGGTATCACTCGAACCCGCCGGCCAGTTCGAATTGTCCGGCGCGCCTCTGGAAACCATTCACCAGACCTGCTGCGAAGTGAACCAGCATCTGGACGAGGTGCGCAGTGTCGCCGACGGTCTTGGCCTGGGCTTCCTTGGCATGGGCTTTCATCCCAAGTGGTCGCGCGAAGTAATGCCCTGGATGCCGAAGGGTCGCTACAAGATCATGCGCGATTACATGCCCAAGCGCGGAAACCTCGGCCTCGACATGATGACCCGCACCTGCACGGTACAGGTCAATCTCGACTTCGGCAGCGAAGCGGAGATGGTCAAGATGTTCCGCGTCTCGCTGGCGCTGCAGCCGATCGCCACCGCACTGTTTGCCGATTCGCCGTTCACCGAGGGCAAGCCGAATGGCTTCATGAGTTATCGCTCGCATATCTGGACTGATACCGATCCCGATCGCACCGGCATGCTCGGCTTCGTCTTCGACGACAGCTTCGGCTATGAGCGCTATGTCGATTACATCCTGCAGGTGCCCATGTATTTTGCCTACCGTGATGGCAACTACATCGATGCCAGCGGCAAGAGCTTCGTCGACTTCGTGGCCGGCAAGCTCGATGTGCTGCCCGGCGAGCGCGCCACCATGACGGACTACGCTGATCATCTGACCACCGCTTTCCCGGAAGTGCGACTGAAGAAATATCTCGAGATGCGCGGTGCCGATGGTGGCCCGTGGAATCGCCTGTGCGCCTTGCCGGCGTTCTGGGTGGGACTCCTGTACGACCCGACCGCACTCGATGCCGCCTGGGATCTGGTCAAGGATTTCAGCATGAGCGAGCGCGAGGAACTGCGTAGTGGTGTGCCGCGCCATGCGCTCAAGCTGCCGTTCCGCGGCGGCACGGTACGCGATCTCGCCCTGGAAGCTTTACGTATTTCGGCGCATGGATTGCAGCGCCGGGCGCAACTCAATGCGCGCGGCCGCGATGAGGCGATGTATCTCGAACCTCTGATCGAGTTCGCCGATGCCGGCATCTGTCCGGCCGAGCGCAAGCTTGAGCTCTATCACGGCGCCTGGAAGGGATCGGTCGATTCGGTGTTTCGCGATTTCGCCTACTGAGCCAATTCCCTCTCCCGCGTGCGGGCGGTGGTTTGTCCCCCTCTCCCGCTTGCGGGGGAGGGCAGGGTGAGGGAAACACACCGGCTCTGCAGCTGTTCGCGGACAATGCCACGTACGATCACCTCTCCTCTTTGCGAGAAGGCTGGGCAAAGCCGGCTTGAGTAGCACCGATTTGACTCAGCGCTTGCGTCCCTTGGGCTTGAGCATGGTGCCAGTGCAATAGGCGGCACCGCAGTGGCAGGCCCAGATCTTCAGCAGCTTGCTGGTGTGCCGCTGCTGCAGGGTGATCTTGTAGTCATAGGTGAGCTCTTCGCCGTAGGCGATCGAACGCAGTGACTCGATCATCACGAACTGGTGGCGCGGATCGCCATCGGGTGAATCGTGCAGGAAGGCCTGGCAGTTGGGATCGCAGCTGTGGTTGATGTAGCGCGCATCATTGCCGTTGTCATTGCCGTCGATGATGTACTCGTCGTCGAGCGTGAACAGGAAGGTGTGGCCGCTTTCGACCGTGTCGCCGTATTTCTCGTCGGCCTCGTCGTGGCTGAGACGGCGACCCTTGTACTCGATCAGTTCGGTGCCTTCGGGAATATCCCGCGCGGCGAATACGCCGTTGCCATGGATCGGGGAGCGGCGGGTGACGAGGTAGGGCTTCATGTGTGGTCAGGTGACGATGGGGCCGCCGATGATAGGCGAGACCGCCGGTTTTGCCGAGCACCGGAGCTTGCGATGCTCGGCGCAGGTCCGCTGGACAGACAATTTGTCGAACCACGATCGGCGCGGTGCTGAACCGTTGCTCTACCATCGATTGAGGCCTCGGCGGCAAACTGGTACCATTTCGGTACAGATTAGGAATAACGCGTCCCGCCATGCTCCGCATAGGAAAACTCACCGACTACGCCACCGTTCTGATGACCGCGCTTGCGGAACGTCCGGGTGAGGTGCTGGCCGCTTCCGAATTGGCCGAAAAGGCCCATCTGGAGCTGCCGACGGTCAGCAAATTGCTGAAGCAGTTGGGTTCGGCGGGCCTGATTGAATCGCGTCGCGGCATCCAGGGCGGTTACCGACTGGCGCGCGCGGCTGCTGAGATCAGTATTCTCGACATCGTGGTCGCGCTCGAAGGCCCGCTCGGCATGACCGAGTGCAGCGCGGTGCAGGGATCCTGCGGCCACGAACCGCATTGCCGGGTCCAAGGCAACTGGCAGCGGATCAGTCGTGTCATCGAGACCGCGCTCGCCGAGGTCAGCCTTGCCGACATGCTGCGCACCGAACACGCCCTCCCGATACCCGTCCGACGCGGCGCGCCTCTGCGCGTTTCTTCGGTGTAAGGAATGAATATGTCTGCACAACCGCGCGAAGTCGAAACCCTGATCGCGAACCGCAGCTACGACGCTGGCTTCGTGACCGATATCGCCACCGACATTCTGCCCAAGGGCCTGAGTGAGGACGTGGTGCGGATCATCTCGGCCAAGAAGGAAGAGCCCGAGTGGATGACCGAGTGGCGCCTGGCCGCCTATCGGCACTGGCTGACAATGACGCCACCGGACTGGGCCCGGCTCGACATCGCGCCGATTGATTTTCAGGCGGTCAGTTACTACGCGGCGCCGCAGAAGAAGTACAAGTCGCTCGATGAAGTCGATCCCAAATTGCTGGAGACTTACGAGAAGCTCGGCGTGCCCCTGCACGAGCGCGCACGGCTTGCCGGCGTCGCCGTCGATGCGGTATTCGACTCGGTCTCGGTTGGCACCACGTTCCGCAAGGAGCTGGCCGAAGTCGGCGTGATCTTCTGCTCGTTCTCCGAAGCCGTGCGCGAGCATCCAGAGCTCGTCCGTCAATATCTGGGCTCGGTCGTACCGACCGGTGACAACTATTTTGCCGCGCTCAATTCGGCGGTGTTCTCCGATGGCAGCTTTGTCTTCATCCCCAAGGGCGTGCGTTGCCCGATGGAGCTGAGCACCTATTTCCGCATCAATGCACGCGATACCGGGCAGTTCGAACGCACCCTGATCATTGCCGAAGAGGGATCGAACGTCAGCTATCTCGAGGGCTGCACAGCGCCGATGCGCGATGAGAACCAGTTACACGCGGCGGTCGTTGAGCTGGTCGCGATGGAACGCGCCAATATCAAGTACTCGACCGTGCAGAACTGGTATCCCGGTGATGAGAACGGCGTCGGCGGCATCTACAACTTCGTTACCAAGCGCGGCGAGTGTCGCGGCAATGACAGCAAGATCAGCTGGACCCAGGTCGAAACCGGATCGGCGATCACCTGGAAGTATCCGAGCTGCGTGCTGCGTGGCGACAATTCGACCGGCGAGTTCTATTCGGTCGCGTTGACCCATCATCGCCAGCAGGCTGATACCGGCACCAAGATGATCCACATCGGCCGCAACACCAAATCGAAAATTGTCAGCAAGGGTATCAGCGCCGGTCGCGGCCAGAACACCTATCGCGGACTGGTGCGCGTCGAGCCGAGCGCCGAGGGTGCGCGCAATCACACCCAGTGCGATTCGCTGCTGATCGGCAAGCGCTGCGGCGCGCATACCTTCCCGTATATCGAGGTACGCAATCCCGGCGCCATCGTCGAGCACGAGGCCACGACCTCGAAGATCTCCGATGATCAGCTGTTCTACTGCCGCAGTCGCGGCATCGGCCAGGAAGACGCCGTGTCGCTGATCGTCGACGGCTTCTGCAAACAGGTGTTCCGCGAACTGCCGATGGAGTTTGCGGTGGAGGCGAAGAAGTTGCTGGAGGTGTCGCTGGAGGGAGCGATCGGATGAATCCCTGCACTCGGCCAATGATGGAATTGGATACGCCGAAGGAGTCGAAAGGATGAACACGACCCAAGGCATGCAACGTGTCGTGCGTAAGTTCAAGCTTGGCGAAGAGCCCCTGGACTGTGAGTACTGGCTGACAAAATCGATGCCAGAGCGCCTCGACGCTTTGCTCGATCTCATCAACGAACACCATGGCTGGACTGATGAAACTCAACCGCGACTTCAAAGAGTTCTTGTCGTTGCTCAACAGCAATGATGTGCACTATCTGGTGATCGGCGGCTACGCGCTTGGTGCCCATGGTCATGTGCGCTACACCAAAGCTCTCGACATCTGGGTAGACGCCGCTGAGAAAAATGCAGCCAGGCTCGTGGATGTTCTGAAACTGTTCGGCTTCGATCCGCTGAGCATTTCAGCATCCGATTTCACAACACCGGGGTTGACGCTTCAGCTCGGTTACGAGCCAGCGCGAATCGATTTGCTGACTCGTGTTTCGGGTCTGGAGTTCGACTTCGCGTATAGCCGCAGGATCGACACCACGCTGGACGGTGTGCCGATCACTTTGATATGCCGTGAGGACTTGCGTCGAAACAAACTTGCAACTGGTCGTCTTCGTGACCTAGGGGATGTCGAGGCCCTCGGCTTCCCGATTGACACAAAATATCTCAAAGGCAACTGAAATGCTGACAATCGAAAACCTTCACGTCCGTGTCGCTGGCAAGGAAATCCTCAGGGGGCTCTCGCTTGCAGTGAAGCCTGGCGAAGTGCACGCGATCATGGGACCGAATGGTTCCGGCAAGTCCACGCTCGGCTATGCGCTGTCGGGCCGCGAAGGCTATGAAGTCACCGCCGGTTCGGTGCAGTTCAATGGCAAGGATCTGCTCGCGCTGCAGCCCGAAGAGCGCGCTGGCGAGGGCGTGTTTCTGGCTTTCCAGTATCCGGTCGAAATCCCCGGCGTCAACAACACGTACTTTTTGCGCGCGGCCTACAATGCGCAGCGCAAGTATCGCGGCGAGGCTGAGCTCGATTCGATGGGCTTTCTCAAGCGCGTGCGCGAAAAACTGAAAGTGCTGCACCTGAAGGACGAGTTGCTCAATCGCGCCGTCAACGAGGGTTTTTCCGGCGGCGAGAAAAAACGCAACGAGATCTTCCAGATGGCCCTGCTCGAACCCACGCTCGGGATTCTCGACGAGACCGACTCCGGTCTCGATATCGATGCGTTGAAGATGGTTGCCGATGGCGTGAATGCGCTGCGTTCGCCGGAGCGTAGCTTCATCGTGATCACCCATTACCAGCGCCTGCTCGACTACATCGTGCCCGATCAGGTGCACGTGCTGTCGGAGGGTCGCATCGTCAAGAGCGGCGACAAGAGCCTCGCTCTGCGTCTCGAAGAAGAAGGCTATGCCTGGGTCGCCGAGCGCAAACGCGAGGAGGCGGCGGCGTTCGCATCATGAGTCTGATTGATTCCCTGCTGCTGCCGACCTTGCCAGAAGACGGCCTGCTCGAACAACGACAGCTGGCCCGCGCCGCGCTGAGCGCAACCGGGCTACCCACCGCCCGCGACGAGGCCTGGCGCTATACCTCGTTGCGCTTGTTGTCCAATCGCGCCTATGCGCTGGTCGATGCTGCCGCCGCGCAGCGTGCCCTGCCTGCCGAACTGGCTACCCGTGTGCAGTCTGCAGCGGTGCGCCTGGTCTTTATGAATGCAGAATTTCGCGCCGATCTCTCGACGCTCGACGGCCTTCCTGCGGGCGTCGAAGTCGTTGCGGAGCTCCCGCGCATCGCCGAGGCTCACAACCCGGACCGCGCCCAGGCCTTCGTTGCAGCGAATCATGCGTTGGCGCGGCAGGGCATCAGCGTACGCGTCGCTGCTGGGGCCCGGGTTGAAACCCCGCTGCATCTGATCCAGATCAGCCTCAGCGCTGAATCACCGCTGGCGCTGCATACGCGCTGCCGGATCGTGCTCGGTCAAGGCGCCAGCCTGCAGCTGATCGAGGAACATCTGGCCGACGCCGGCTGCGCCCAGCTCAGCAACAGCGTGCTTGATATCGAGCTGGAAGCGCAGGCGCAGCTTGCGCACACGCGCCATAGCCTGGGTGCTGCGATGAATTCCGTGCACACCACGCACTATCGGCTGGATGCCGGCGCCGAGTTACGCTGCTTCGAACTGAGCACGGGGCAGGCGCTGAGTCGTCATCAGATCGACGTGGACTTGCAGGGTGATGGCGCGCGCTTTGTCTCGGGCGGCGTGCAGGCCCTGCGTGGCCGCGCGCACTCGGATCTGCATATCGAAGTACATCACCAGGCGCGCGATACCGCCTGCGACCTGATCTGGCGCGGCATCGCCGATCAGCGCGCCCGCCATGGGTTTACCGGCAATCTGCATGTGCATGAGGGTGCCGATGGTTCCGATGCGCGGCTGAGCAGCAAGAACCTGCTGTTGTCGGCCAACGCCGAAATCAATACCCGTCCGGTGCTGGTGATCAATGCCGATGAGGTGAAGGCCGCGCATGGCGCGACCGTGGGTCGACTCGATGAGCATGCGCTGTTCTATCTGCGTTCGCGTGGCATCGGTCGCAATCAGGCGCGCGCCCTGCTGACCCATGCCTTTGCCATCGAGGCACTGGACGTTCTGCCCGATGGCGCGCTGCGCGATGCGATGGCCGCAGGCCTGAAGCAGGCCATGAAAGGTTTCGTCGAGGCCGACCCGGATGAGCGCTGAGCGCAATCGCGCGCTGCCGCTTGATATTTCCGCGCTGCGTGCCGAGTTTCCACAGCTGCGCCGCCAGGTGCATGGCAAGCCGCTGATCTATTTCGACAACGCCAATACCGCGCAGAAGCCGCAGTGTGTGATCGATGCGGTCTCGCGTTACTACCGCGAGTTCAATGCCAATGTGGCGCGTGCGGTGCATACGCTCGGCAGCGAGGCGACTGAGCACTACGAGGCCGGCCGCGACAAGCTCGCGCGTTTCATCAATGCGGCGCGCCGCGAAGAGATCATCCATACCAGTGGCACCACGGCGGCAATCAACCTGGTTGCCTATGCCTGGGCTGCGCCTCGCCTGCAGGCAGGCGATCAGATTCTGGTCTCGATGATGGAGCACCACGCCAATATCGTGCCCTGGCAACTGGTCGCAGCGCGCTGTGGTGCCGAGGTCGTCGCCGCGCCAATCACGCCCGATGGCGAACTCGATCCCGAAGCCGTGATCGCCCTGCTGGGCGATCGGGTGAAACTGCTCGCGTTCACCCATGTCTCCAATGTGCTCGGCACCATCAATCCGGTGCGAGCACTGGTCGATGCCGCGCATGCGCGCGGCATTCCCGTGCTGATCGATGGTTCGCAGGCGCTGCCGCATCTGCCCGTCGATGTGCAGGCGCTCGGCTGCGATTTCTATGTGTTTACCGGACACAAGCTGTTTGGTCCGACCGGCACCGGCGTGCTCTGGGCCAGGCACGAAATCCTCGAGGCGATGCCGCCGTTCATGGGCGGCGGCGAAATGATCGACCGCGTCGATTTCAGCGGCACCAGCTACGCACCACCACCCCGTCGCTTCGAGGCCGGCACGCCGAACATCGCCGGCTTTGTTGGTCTGGCTGCCGCAGTCGATTGGCTCAGTGCCATTGGCATGGACCGCATAGCCGAGCGCGAAGCCGAGCTCGGCAGCTACGCGCTCAAGGCGCTGCGCGGCATCGAAGGTCTGCGTCTGCTCGGCAATGCCCGCGAACGCGCCGCGGTGTTTTCCTTCGTGATCGAGGGTGTGCACGCGCACGATCTGGCCACCCTGCTCGATTTCGAAGGCATCGCCGTGCGCTCTGGTCAGCACTGTGCGCATCCCCTGCTGCAATGCTACGGCGTACCCGCCGCCGCCCGCGTATCGCTGGCCTTCTACAATACTTTTGAAGAAATCGACGCCTTCGTCGCTGCCGTTGCCAAGGTGCGCGGCATGCTGGGCTGAACCCGGTTCGCGGCAATGCTGCCGATCTACAATAGTCCATGACTTTATCCGCCCTCTATTCCAGCACCGTGCTCGAACACAATCGCGCGCCGCGCAACTTCGGTGCGCTGCGTTCGGCCACGCATCGTGGGGCAGGCCGCAATGCCAGCTGCGGCGACGAGGTCATCATCGAGATCGAGCTGTCGCCCCAGGGGCACGTACTGGCCTGTGCATTTTCGGGTGAGAGTTGCGCGATCTGCATGGCGAGTGCTTCGATGCTCAGTGAGCGCGTCTGCAGTCTGGACGCTGATGCGTCAGTGCGCCTGCTGCAGGCGTTCGAGGCACAGATGCGGCAGGCAACGACCGGCTCGGTGGATCTCGGCGAGCTCGCGGTTTTTTCCGAATTGCGCCACCATCCCGCGCGGCGGGCCTGTGCCCGGCTTCCGTTCACTGCCCTGCTTGCCGCCTTCCAGAATCCTGTTGCCCGCCACGAGTCCCGCATGATCCAGTTTCGCTCTGCCACCGAGGACGACATCCCGGCCATCGTCGCCCTGGTCGAGTCCGCCTACCGGGGCGATGTCAGCAAGCAGGGTTGGACCACCGAGGCCGATATGCTCGATGGTCAGCGCACCGACCCGGTATCCGTGGCCAACCTGATCCATGCGCCGGACAGCCGGGTGCTGCTTGCCCAGCGCGACGACCAGCTGCTGGCCTGCGCCCATGTCGAGGGCCACGATGGTGTCGGTTACTTCGGTATGTTCGCGGTCAGCCCGCTCGCCCAGGCCGCTGGCATCGGTGCCGCCACCCTGGCCGAGGCCGAACGGATCGCGCGTGCCGACTACGACTGCGCGATCCTGTCGATGACCGTGATCTCGATCCGCCACGAGCTGATCGCCTTCTACACGCGTCGCGGCTACCGTGCCACCGGTCAGACCAAGCCTTTCCCTTACGGCGACGAACGCTTCGGTATCCCCAAGCGCGCCGATCTCGAGTTCGCCGTCTTCGCCAAGGCCCTTGTCTGATGGCGGCGCACACTGACTACGCCGGGGTCGCTGCCGTGGGAGCTCACATGAAATGAGTGAATGGACCCGAATCTGTACCACGGGCGAATTGCTGCCGGGCGAGCGTCGCGTCGCCGAGGTCGATGGCGTGATGGTTGCCCTGTTCAATGTCGACGGCGATATCTATGCCATCGAAGACGTCTGCACCCATGATGGTGGTGAGCTCAATGGTGGCCCGTTCAACGGCTTTACCGTCGAATGCCCACGTCATGGCGCCCAGTTCGATGTCCGCACGGGGGCGGTCCTTTGTGGCCCGGCGTACTCGCCGGTTTCGAAGTTTCCGGTTCGAATCGACAGCGGTGTCATCTGGTCGCGGGACGACCGCTGGGACTGAGCCGGGACGAACTTGCCTGCCGCAAAGCAGCCAAGCATTGCTCTTCGGCCCGGCAGGCGTGACACTTCCGCCCTGAGATGTCCAGGATCAGGGGAGCCCAGTGAGCAGATTTGCCTTTTTCAAGCGCATGTTCGGCGGCAGCGAAGCCGAGCAGGATCGTCGTGAAAAGCCACGGCAACGTGCCCGTGACGGTACCCGCGTACTGGTCATCGACGACTCACTGACCATCCTCGCGGTCATGCGCAAGATGCTCACGCAAAATGGCTTCGTTGCACTCGAGGCGGCCAATGCCGAGGCCGGCATCGAGGTCGCGCGCAACGAAATTCCCGACCTGATCTTTCTCGATATCGTCATGCCCGGCATGGATGGTTTTGCTGCGTTACGCATTCTGCGCCGCGATCCCAAGACCCGCGAAATTCCGATCATCATGATCAGCGGCAATGCCGAGGCCACCGAGCAGTTCTACGCCCAGCGTATCGGTGCCGACGACTTCATGAAGAAGCCGTTCGCCCGTGCCGAATTGTTTGCGCGGATCGAACGTCTGTTCGGTGACGACCAGATTTTGCGACGGCGGCAGGCGCCTGCTGCGGGTGGCGGGGAGTAGGTGCGGTATTCAGTAGATCGCGCGCGGCTCCCCCACAGAAGCGCCGTTGCCGTTGCGGTTGCCGTTGTCCCCGAGGGGATTGACCAGCTCCGCTGTTGAGAGCCATAGTGCGGGGCTTGCCCCGCTGTGCTCGCTCATTGCTATGCGCTTGGAGGGCGTCGCTCCTGCGACGCCTGGAGATGACCGATAGGCCATCGGCAAGAGAGCATCGAAGCCTTGATCAGAAGCGAGGAGTCAGGGCGGCCGTTTCTGTGGGAAGCCAGAGCGGCCGCGCGGGAACGCGGCCCTCCGTGCCGGTGGAGGGCGTCGCTCCTGCGACGCATGGAGATGACCGATAGGCCATCGGCAAGAGAGCATCGAAGTCTTGATCAGAAGCGAGGAGTCAGGGCGGCCGTTTCTGTGGGAATCCAGAGCGGCCGCGCGGGAGCGCGGCCCTCCGTGCCGGTGGAGGGCGTCGCTCTTGCGACGCCTGGAGATGACCGATGGGCCATCGGCAAGAGAGCATCGAAGTCTTGATCAGAAGCGAGGATTCAGGGCGGCCGTTTCTGTGGGAAGTCAGAGCGGCCGCGCTGGAGCGCGGCCCTCCGT
>JBBSLG010000054.1:0-17929 GCA_038255435.1 Lysobacterales bacterium | reverse complement strand
TCTTGATCTTGATCTTGATCTTGATCTTGATCTTGATCTTGATCTTGATCTTGATCTTGATCTTGATCTTGATCTTGATCTTGATCTTGATCTTGTAGAGCGTGGCTTGCCGCGCTGCCGTTGCTCTTGATCTTGTAGAGCGTGGCTTGCCGCGCTGCCGTTGATTTGCTTTTATCCCCTGGCTACTCGCTTCGGTCGTGGCCAGGGGACAGGATCAAGGGCAGGATCAAGAGCAGCGGGGCAGCCCCCGCTCTACATGGCGGAGACGATGCGATGAATTTCCCGGCTATTTCCTAGCGTTCTGTCTATGCGCGTACGCAAACTCGACTGCATCCTTGTCTATCACTGGCAGGCCTGGGAGGATTTTTATCTTTCCCACCTGATCGATCCATCCTGCCAGGTTCAAGCACGCTACACGGACGACTTCGCGGCTATCGTTGACCACCTGACACCGGACATTCGCGCTGTGCTGTTCCAGATCAATCTCTCGCGCGCCGATCTGTTCCCGGAGCGGCGCAGGCAAATCGTAAGGCGGTTACAGCGACGTGGCCTGGTCGTACTCAACTGCGAAGTCGAGGACATAACCAAACACAACCTGCATCGGATGCTGAAGCGTGCCGGGGTCGACTCGTTGAAAGCAAGCCGGCGCGGTCCGGCCGAAGAACTTGTCATTCTCAAGACCAATTTGAATTTCGGCGGCATGAACGAACAACGTCTGCCGCCACTCTTGCGCCCGATTTTTCTGCCGGAGCCGGCCTGTCCGATCAATCGCTGGGATGAGTACTATCTCGCTCAGCGACGCAATGTGCCGCGAGCCTACTGGTCCGACTCCAGCATCGTCATCGAGCGCTACATCAGCAATCCGCACGACAGCTTCTATCGCGTCTATGGGTTCGGCGATGCCATCGTCGTGGTCGAAGGCGTTGCAAAACAGTTGATCAAGAAACTGTTGGGTCGTCGCGATGAAAAGCACTTTCTGCTGACACGCCGACAGCTGCTCAGTCAGAAGACCGCCCTACCCGGGGACCTGCAGCGTGTATTGAAGCGCCTCATCGCACATTATCCGCTGGCCTACTTCTGCCTGGATCTGGTGCACGATGGACAACGGCACTACATCATCGACCTGAATCTGACACCGTACTCCGACCCGAGGCGGCAGACCTCGGAGATCAGATCCTTTCTCATCCACGGAGCCGAACAATTTGTTCGACGTGCCGCGCACAAGTTGCAGAGCTCGCAGTGAAAACCTTGTCCGTTCTAATCGCGGCCTATCAAGCCCCGGCCTGGATTGCTGGATGCCTGAAAGCCGTGTTCGCACAACAGCTGCCGCCCGGTTGGCACCTGCAGGTTCTGCTCGGCATCGATGGTTGCGAAGACACTTTGAATGCAGTTCGATCGCTGCGCCACGAGGCGCTGGAAGTTGTCTACGCGCCCAGCAATCAGGGTACCTATCTGATGTTCAACGCGCTGATGCTGTATGCGCGAGGTGACCTGATCTGCCGTTTCGATGCGGACGACTTGATGTGTCCCGATTACCTGTTGACGCAGATACAGGCCATTGAGGGCGGCGCCGACATGAGCCTCACCTGGAGCATCTATACCGACGCTGATCTTAAACGGATACCGGTGTACTCCAAACGCAATGGCCTGGAAGATGCTGACGGTCACTGCCGAATCGGCTGGGAAGGACAGTTTGTGATGCGCCGTACCGTGTGGGAACGACTGGGCGCGTTCCGACCCTGGCGCACCAGTGCGGATACTGATTTTTCCAATCGCGTCCGTGCCGCCGGGTTCAATCAAGTGGTGATCGAGCGATTTCTGTATTGGCGCCGCAAGCACGCCAACGCGCTTACTGCGCATCCCGACAGCAACTTCCAGTCACCGCTGCGCCTGGCCGTGGAAAAACTCAACGCGGAGTTGTTGCTGCAGTATCAGGCCGGCGCGGATGAGCTGCGCGTTGAACCCGAATACGCACCCGAACATCGATTGCTCTGGGCCGGGCGGGAGCCCGTGTCGCCATGAAATATTCGGTGGTCATTCCTACCTTCAACCGCCGCGAGATGCTGGTCGCTGCCATCGACAGCGTGCTCCGTCAGCACTACGCCGACATCGAGATCATCGCGGTCGACGACGGCTCCAACGACGGCAGCTGCGAAGTGCTGGCGCAGCGATATCCCGATGTGCGCGTCTTCCATCAGCCGAATCAAGGGCCGGCCGCGGCGCGCAATCGCGGAATCGCAGCCACGAACGGAGCGTTGATTGCCTTTCTGGACTCCGACGATCTCTGGATTGAGCACAAGATCGAACGTGAGCTTGATCTCTTCGAACGCTACCCTGACGCCGCCCTGCTCGCCGGCAATGCCAGCTCGTTTGTCGACGGGGCATTACGGTCGGCGGACACCTTTGCGCAACGGCAAATCGGGTTTGTCGACCAGACCCCACGCTACTTCGATTGGTCCCTGCCGATCATGAAACTGGGTCCGACCTGCTGTACCAGCGCCATGGTGTTCCGTCGCGAAGCGTTGCAGGCACTCGGCCCGCAGCCCTTTGATGAGCGCCTGCGCCTCGACGAGGACTGGGACTTGGAGTTTCGCTTCTTCGCACGATTCAAGGCCCTGCTCTATCCGCAGATCGCCTGCCATCGGCGCGTGTTCGACGATGGCACACGGCATCATTACAGCGCGGCAGGACAGATCAAGAGCGCCGCCGAGCAACGCAAGATCTGGCAACAGCAGCGTGACATCATTGCGCGTTATCTGGATGTGTCGCCACTGGACGCCGATACCAGGGAAGGTTTCCTGCAGCGGCGGCGTGAGCTTGAGACGCTGCTGCGCGACCACGAACACGGCAACTCGGATGACAGGGAAAAGACGGGGACGCGTGGCTGATCGCAATGCGCATCCCCACGGGCTGGTTTTTGTTGGGGTAGACCTACCCCCGCCAACCATTGCATCTTTGCTCAGTCATACCGGAACCTTTGCCCTGAAAGGGCGAGTCAATCCGATGCCCCAATCGTTGTCGCGCATGCATGTGCATTTGGTTTTCAGCACAAAGAACCGCATACCTTGGTTGCAGGAAGGTATAGGTGATTCGGTACACGCCTAATTGGCTGCAGTATTGAAAGACATCGGTTGCCCAGCGGTATTGATCAACTCCATGGAAGACCACGTCCACATCCTGTTTGCGCTGGGACGGACGACCGCGCTAGGCAGCGCGGTCGAACAGATGAAGAAGGCTTCGTTGAAATGGATCAAGACTCTAGGAGCGGATTTCGCCGGCTTTGCCTGGCAGGCCGGCTATGGCGCATTCTCGGTATCCGAGTCGAACCTGACATCGGTGCGGAGCTATGTCGCGGGGCAGCGCGCACATCATCGAATCAAAACGTTTGAGGACGAGTTCCGTGCTGTTCTTGAACTCCATAGCATCGTGTTCGATGAACGCTACGTGTGGGATTGAATCGCCCTTTCAGGACTTTGGGATGATGTGCCGCCTTTCCCAGGGCGTTGCCCTGGGCTGGATTGAATCGCCCCTTCGGGGCGAACGCAATTCCTTTCACACTCCCGGACGATCCCTCAATGATGCCCTTTCGCCGCCGCACCACCGTTGCCATCAGGCAAAACCACTTGGACGTTCTGCATCATGCCCTGATCTTCATGATCCAGAATATGGCAATGCAGGACGAACTCGCCGATGTAACGCTGGTAGCGGGTATAGACCTGGATGACAACGTCGGACTGCACGAAGATCGTGTCCTTCCAGGTGTTGAGCATGCCGGCGTACTGACCATCGGTGATCTCGGGTCCGGTCGGCTTTCCGTCTGCACCCTTCTTGCGCACACTGATGATCTGGAACGGATTGACGTGGATGTGGAACGGATGCGATCCACCCGATGAGCTCAGGTTCCAGGCCTGCGCCTTGTGCAGGATCAAGGTCTGGTCCATGCGGTCGGGCTTGAAGGGTTTGCCATTGACCATGAAATCCGAGCCGACGATATTGAAGTCGATGGAGATGTCGGCAAGCCCGGAACGATCGATCTCGGCCTTGTCGATGCTCCGATGCGGGACAAAGCGCGTGAGCCGCATATTGCCGATATCGCGGGCGATCTCGTCGCGCACATCGGCAGGGAAGCTCCGCGCTGATCGGGTCAACTCGGCCTGCATGAAGGCCTTCTGATCCGCCACCGCGCGTCCGCCATCCGCCTGGATGATCGCCAGTACCTTGGGATTCTCGGGTGATGCCGAGATCGATCCAGTAGCCGTTGCGCCATCATCGTAGACGCAGTACGAGCCGGTTTCGGGCAGGCTGAACAGCACATCGCTGCGATATCCGGACTGCAGAAACAGCGTGGTCTTCGGATAGATATCGGAACGCGTGAGGCCATCGGTTGCGACTTCAAACAAGCTGACGTCGGTACCGGTGCAGGCCTTGGCCACCTCATCGGCACGCTCCTCCGGGCTGCCGGCCGCAGCCTGAAGTTTGGAGACATCGCCGATCTTTTTGATGCGCAAGGCGATGCTCTCGCGCACGCCGGCATGGACAAAGCGCCAGCGATACAGCCGGCCGGCCGTCATCGGCAAGGTGGGACGCACATGACCATTGATCGAGCTGTAGCGGCCCGATGCCTTCCACACGCCACCGGTCATCTGCTTCTTGAAGTCTTCGATTTTGGCCACCTGGCCATCCTTGCAGACCCAGCGCTTGGTGATCGGGTCGACTTCAATATTGCCGACGTCGTCGAAGCAGGCATAGGGAATTTGCTGGATCAGCATTTCCTCACAGTAGTCTTTGCTGCAGTCGTCTTCACGCGTTCGCGGCGCAAAGGGCTTGAGCAGAACGTCCAGATCGCCATTGCTGCCATCGTTCTTTGGCAATCGATCGCCGCGGATGATGAGCATGCCGGCCATGCCGCCGCCGACCTGCATGGCGGTAGAACCGTGGCGATGCGGGTGGTACCAGAAGGTCCCTGCGGGGTGATCATCCGGCACGTTGTACTCGTACTCGAAACTCACGCCCGGATACAGCGAGAGCAGCACATTGTCGCTATTGCCGGTGGGCGACACCCAGAGGCCGTGCGAGTGCAGATTGGTAGTGTTGAAACAATGCGGTTCGTTGACGCCGCGGCCAATAGCGCAATCGGGCTCGGCCGGCAGCTGATTCTGCAGACCGATACGCACCGTCTGACCCGGCGCCATATTGATCGTCGGTGCGACAAATTCATTCCCGTAGGACCGCAGATTCACGGTATCCAACTTGCCCGTCGCCGGATTGAAGATCCTGCCTTCGGTGTATTTGATCGGCAGGATGTAACGCTGCTGACGTCCCTCGCGTATGGCATCGCTTTCGGCGCCTAGCGAGAGCATATTGGTTCCAGCCCGACCCGGCTCGGCCACACCCCCGGCACGCTTCGCCCGTGCCGGCTCCGCGGCCTGCGCAGGCAACAACGGTGGCGGGCCGAACGCCGGCGCCCGCACGGCTTGTTGAGCCAAGGTCAATCCGCTGCACAGCGCTGCAGCCGCGAACAAGCAGAATCGAATTCCAGACCGCGAATGCTTTTGCATAGGACTCCCCGTGGATACAAGATAACGGCAGTTTTCCGGCTTCCAGCGCACGGCAACGCGGCGCTGGCCCCCACCAGATAGGCAGACGCGACTATCCGCCCACCGACGCGCGCAATCAATAGCTCGACACCTGTCGAATCTTCCAGCTTTTCGCCAGTACGGTTTGAATCCGATACTCGCAGGGGAGCGTCTCAGCAAACCCCGCCCAGGACGTAGGGCGCAATATCATTGCGCCGGACCAAACGTGCGGGGTTTATGGATTGAGCGGGACAGCATCCGGCGCAATGCCCTTCGGTTATTGCGCCCTACTTTTTTCGTTCTGCGGCGCGTGGTGGGCAAGGACTCCCTGCCGTTCCACGACGCATGAAGGGGCGGAGAGGTTTGCCTCAATCCGCGCCTCAAGTTCCAACTCAATCGCGCGCATGGCCTGCGCGTGCAGGGCATAGCCGCTGCAGATACCACGGCCGAGTTCGGGGCAGCCATCGCATTGCCGGAGGCGCACGCGAGCGCGGCTGCGGCGATAGAGCCACCAGGCGGCGAGGAACAAGGGAAGTACCGGCCATAGTTGCAGTGGTGCGCTGAAGACGGCGTGGCTGGTGCAGACGATGAGTACGCCGAGGGCGGCGCGCAAGAAGTCGCGCATTGCGCGCGGCAGGCGCGGGTACCAGGTTGGCCAGGACAGGAGGAGCACGATGGGCGCGAGCGCGGCGGCAAGCCAGGCGCTCGATACGGCCTCGACGGTGAATACCGCGGCGACGCCTGTGGCCAGGCCCAGTGCCAGGGACACGCAGCCGCGGCAGACGAACATCCGGCCAATGCGCCAGGTTTCGTGGCGATGTCGGGCGCACAGCGGATGATGCGCAAAGCGCACCGGCCAGGCGTGGCGCCATTCGATTGCGCGCTGTGTCAGCGCGGAGACGTTCACGATTTCTGGGCGTCGAGCCGGTGGGCGATATCGCGCAGGATTGCGCCGGTGGCGCCGACCGGGATGTAGTCGGGAATCGGCTGGATCACGACCGCAGTGCCATAGGCAACCACCGAGCCGGTGCCGCCGGGCATCTGCACGCTGTACTCGAAGCGGAAATTGATCACAGCGTTGGCGCGCTGGCGGCGCGCGGCGGTGAACATCTTGTCGAGCGCGCGTTGCCGCGCTTCGTCGCCGAGCTCGGCATAGCTTTGCAACTCGCCACCGGTCAGGTTCTTGCAGCCCATCAGGCAGTCCTGTCCGAGATCCTTGGCTCGTACCGAAATGCCCCAGCAAATACCCTGGTAACTCATGATCTCGTAGCCATCGAAACCATCCGCAGCGGTGACCAGCACGCGACCACTGGCGACCTCGGGACGCGTACCGCCAAGCAGTTCCGGCCGCGTCGGATCGGGTTGCGGTTTGGGTTCTGGTGGGACATCGTCGGATAACTGGAATTTCGCTCGTTCACTGGGTGTATTCATGACAGGGGCGCTCCACAGGAAGGGCAACTCTGCACCGAATCGTGTTCGGTGCGCACACGTTCGCCGCAGCTGCGGCAAGTCGTCTGGCGCCGCGTCGATACAGCGTAGACATAAGTCGCCACAGCGATAATCGCCAGCAGCGACCACAGTACGACGTGAAACAACAATGGGGACATGACCGAGGCGCTCATCGGCACAATCTCCGGCTTTGGCGTGCGCACAATCTTAGCGCAGCGTGCCTGGTCATGAGCGACAACCCCTGTGATTGTTGCGCACTAAATTTCCAGGGTCGCGCGTGATCGACCAGTGTCACGCCTGGCGAATGCTGTTGCCGCCATCGATAGCCAAAGGCAAGAATTGACCCGGCCCGTCGTTGCTCATCTAGATTGGGGCTAAGCCGCTCCACAAGATGTCTGCACCACCAGAGCTCTGATGCGATTCGGCACAGCGCGGTGAAAGCTGCCCCAGCAGCCAAGTGGTGATCACGGTTCGATCTCGATAAAACATTTCCCAGCTCCCGTGACACGCCAAAATCTTGAGTCTCTTGCAAATCGTTGTTATTGAATGTTCGGCCCGCCCCGGCTTCGTACTTTCGGTAGACGCATGACAATTACCTCAGCGCATTGACCAGAACATCCATAAACCGCTGCCCCTTCCCATCGTCATCACTGGCCCACGCCGGCTGCAGCGCTACGGCCAAAGCATGTGGATCGACGCGG
Organism: Lysobacterales bacterium; assembly: GCA_038255435.1. GTDB lineage: Bacteria > Pseudomonadota > Gammaproteobacteria > Xanthomonadales > Ahniellaceae > 0-14-3-00-62-12. Next base: position 10,203 of record JBBSLG010000054.1, on the reverse strand, counting down.
TCGCCCGGCGTATGGCATGGATCAGCGGGAGCAGCGCAGACCGCGTAGCCAAATCGCGCGCAAAGCACGTCGAAACGTGCTCCGACGGCAGCGTGCATGGCCGGCGTGAAATGTTGGCGCCATTCCTCAGCGATGCCATCCGCCAACATACGCGGTCCGATACCAGCGTTGGCGAGCGCCCGATCGGCGGCGGCGGCACGGCTGTGATCGGCGGCTTTGCAGGCGCGAGCAAGGGCACGGGCAGGTGCCGCGATGCCGAGAAACTTTGCGGCGCGGGCGAGCGACCGCTGCGGATGACGCTTGCTGTCCTCAAAGCGCAGCAGCAAAACATCGGCCGAATCGTCGGCGTGCAACCAGGATTGCCAGTAGCAACGTAGGTACTCGGCGCGGCTCAGCGGCAGATGCGCGTAGGGCCCGGCGACCCATGTTGTGAAATTGCATCCGGAATCTACTCTGCCAAGTCTGCTCTCGCGCCGCCAGGCCGAGTACAGCGCGTCGCGTGGATCGCGCACAAAAAGTATGCGCCTGCTGCAGGCGCTCAACATACCCGGCCAGTGGTGACCGAAGCGCGGCACCGGCGATGGACGCAGGCGAAACTCGCGACCATCGACCAGACCCGGTAGCAGTCGCGACCAGGCGCTATCGGGATAGCGGTAGCACCATCGGCGCGCGCCAAGCTGCGTCCACGAGCCGCGATCATCAATACCCCAGGGTCGCCATAGGGGCACGCCGAGTTCCAGCAAGGCCGTCGCCAGCCAGGCGGCGCCGCAGGGCAGTTCGGCCGAGACGATATCGACATCGTAGTGGGAGTAGCCCGGCCGCCCGGGCTGCTCGAGTCGATCGACTGCGGGATCAAACAACATGCAGGCCAAACCAGGCTGCAACGATCTCCGACGCGAGTCGGTCCAAGGTTTGCGGCTGCGCATCGTTGTCCAGTTGCAGCGGCGCGTCCACAGCATACTCCGGCACGATGTCCCGGCCCATGCGCGGACCCCACTCGTCATTCTGATCAGCAGCGCGCTGCAGTCGCAGGGCCTCAGGCGCACGCAACCAGACTTCGAGACGAGGCCGCGCTGACTCGCGCAGTGCACCGCGTACCACGTCGAACAAGGCCACTACCGATGCGACTACTACTGCACCTTCAGCGGCCAACTGCTGTGCGTGTCGGACGTAGCGAAGGCCGAGCGCGATGCGCGCCTCACGATCAAATGCGGAATTGCTTGCGCCCCACTGGCTGCGCAGCACATCACCGTCGATACGCGCCGTGCGTACGGCGAGCACCCGCAGCTTGAACGCGACGGCATCGGCCAGCCTGGTCTTGCCGGTGCCCGGCAGGCCGCTGATCCAGATGATGCCGCTCATGCCGGCGCATCCAGGCGCCAGTCATGCGACCATGGATCGCGTTGACGCAGGCGCGCCCGATAGCTGGACAGATCGCGTTGCGTATCGAGCTCCAGCCAACGCCCTTGGATGGGCACCGCAATTACTGCTTGCCCGGCGGCGATCAAGCGTGACAAAAGGGCAGTCGTATCGAGTCGCTGCAGGGTATCGGCGGCGCAGCCCTGAATGACCGACTCGACTGCGGGCCAGGACGCGGCGTCCATCTTCAGCAGACCGGTAAACTGACCCTGGATGGCATCGATCGATCCCGCCCTGCCGCCAATCGCCACGACCCGGTCCTGATCGAGCTGCAGGCATTCGGCGTCGGACAATACATCGCGCATGCGCAATGACCACAGCCGCTGCCATTGCAGATCACAGGTTATCGCCAGCGGCGCCGGATGATCGAGCAGCGCACGCAGATGATCGGCATGAAACACGCAATCACCATAGACCAGCAGGATCCCTTCGCGCAGCAACTCGCGCGGCACGGTCAGCAGAGAACGCACCGGTCCGGTTCGCGCCCAATCCTGGTTGACAAACTTTGTTTCCTCGCCGATCACGCGGATTCTGCGCGAAGCGAATCCGCCAACAATAATCCGCTGCCGCAAGCCGCAGCGTTCCAATGCCGCACGTTGAAAATCCAGAAGTCGCCCACCGCCAAGCCAGGTCAGACACTTGGGCCGCCCCTGTGCCCTCACACCGAGTCGGCTGCCACGTCCAGCGGCGAGAATAACGGCGCGCATCAGCCGAGCTTGCGCGCCATCCAGGCGCGCGTAACGAAGGGCACTTCGATCATCTGATCGGCTGGCGCAAGAACGCTCATGTCCTCGAGCACTGCGGCGAGCGCCGCACCGGCCTGGCGAATCAGGGTGGCGTGCGCACGAAAACCCTCCACGAACTCGCCACCCGAGACTCGATGCAGCAGCGGCAACTGCAGTTCGATGACGGGGCCGAAGCCTGGATGAGTGGCGATCTGCGGTGCTGGATCTTCGCGCCGCAACCCGGTGTTGTAATCCGGAACATGACGTCGAATGCATGACTCGATGGCGCTTTGCAGCGGATCATCCAGATCGCGATGATTGAACAGCAGCAGCAGGCTGCCCTGCGGTCGCAACAGGCGCTCGGCCTCGGCCAGTGCGATCTCGGCGGCGACCACATTGAACGAAGAAGCAAACGAGACAATGCCGTAAGTCCCCGCTCGCAAACCCGTCGCCTCGGCGCGGGTGCTGTGCCAACGCGCTTCGGGCACAGTCTGTGCGCCAATGACCTGCATCGCAGCATTGGGCTCGACCGCGTCGACCGGGTGACCCGCCGCGATCAACATGCGGGTGAATCGACCAGTCCCGGCACCGATGTCCACTGCCGGCGCCGGTGCGTCTGCTGCACCCTGGGCACGCAGCATCCTGATCAGTGCCGGATGATAAGGAGCGCGCCGTTCGTAATGCGCGGCCAGCGCGCTGTAGTCCCACTCCAGTGCTGCGTTCATGGCATCGGCTCAGCAAGATCGAGGGCACCGCGGAGCGGATCAATTCTCGCGAACGATGCCTGCGAAAAACGCCGAAATCGCGATAGCCCGAGACCCAGTGCAGCGGCAATGCCGAGCTCACCGCAGCGCAGTGCCATATGCGAATGCGGGCCTCCGAATGCGGTGATCAAGGCCGCCGGCGCGCGGGTAAATATCCAGTCAAAACCTGGATCTGCGCTCTCGATGGCAACGACGGCACCGGGCGGCAAGGACTGCGGTGTACAGTGACGGGTGACCCGATGCACCGCGCCGCTCGCTGGCGCATTTCCTATGAAGCTCGGGCAGTTCTCCGCGCAACGCACCACGCTCAGTGATTCGTCAGCACAGAGCAATGCCGGCATGCGCAGACTGGCATCTTCAGCATGGCGCAATGCCGCGCGTTGCGCGCGCAGTATGCTCTCCTGCGAAGACTTATCCGCAGAACGGATCAGGCTGCCAAGATCGAGCCAGCCGAGCATCTCGCGATCAAGGCCATGACGCGCACCCCAGGCGATGAGTCCCGTCAGCACCGAGGATATTCCGCGCGACAACGCCAGTTTGCCGACCTCGCGGGCCCGCGCTGCCACGGGCACCAAGGCGGTCAGGCTGTCGGCATCCAGATGGAACGATTGCGCACGCAGCAATCTGTTGAGGGCAGAGCGTTGTGCGTCCGTCAGCACAACCGGCAGCGCTGCCATGCGTGCCGGCGTGCTGCGCGCGATCGTCGCTGACCAGTCGCTCAGTGCTGGTATGGCGATCTCGAAGGTGCCCGGACGCAGCGTCTGCTGGCGTTCACGCATCGCTGCATGGTCGCCCGCGGTGAGCGCGTCGATCAGCTCGCCAGCTGAGGATCGCGCGCTGCCGCGCAATGCAGCCAACTGATGCATTTCCATGGCACCTACCCGCGCGGCCGACTGCAGCAGGGCGGCAAGCACAAAATCGATCCGTGCTGCCTGCGCGAACGGCAAGGCAACTTCCAGGCGCAGACGACACAACGCCTGGCCGGCCGCGACCGGCGTGATCGGCGATGCCCACTGCTGTCGCGCGAGCCCTTCCAGTTGTGCGCAGCGCGCCGCGATCCGTTGGGGATCGAGCATGACCTGGGTCAGCGGGCCAAGGGCGGCGCACATGCGCTTGCGGTCAGCAGGCGCGACAGCGTGCACGCGCAATCGTTCGACCGCGTCAAATTCTGCACAGGTCAGGGCAATCGAAGTCTCGACTCGATCATGCAGGGCTGGCTGCTGCCGCAAAGCGTTTGCCCAGCGCGCGGAAACTCGCGCGGCGGTCGATGCGTCGAGACTTGACGGCAACAGGGATTCAAAGCTCGCCTGCACATCGACGTAGGGTCGGCCAGCAACCGCCACGATCAGATCATCTTGCCGTGGACGGCGATAGCCCAGTGCCACACGTGCCTGCCACCAGGTGCCATGCGCAATCAGACGGTTGAAAACATCCAGAGCCAGGGGTCGCGGATGCTCGCCAAGCAACTCGGCAGGATTCCAGTCCGGCATCAATCCGAGCAGCGGCGGTTGGCCATCGCGTTGCCTGCGCAGGCGCACCCGAACGGCCTCGGCCCGGGCGCGAATCCGATGGACGCGTTGCCGGCTGAAAGCCTGCAGCGGCGTCAACAGCCGCAATTGCAGCAGCCATAGTGTTCGCCCACTGAGGGCGAGTTCAAGCTCAAAAGGCCGCTCACCGATCAATCCCTCAATTTCGCGCAGCAACCTGAGTACGCGCGCCGTCAGCGCATTGACCGGGGCAGAACTGTCATGAGCGACATAGAGCGTTTCCGCCGCCACCGTGCCATCCGTTATCGCCGAACTGGACGGACCGCGTGCACGGCTGATCGCATCGTAGGGGGCACCATCGCCGGGCGCTCGATTTGCGGCAACCAAGGCCAGCGACACCGGCGCGATGCAGGGCTGCAGCAGAACCTGATCGTGCGCCACCGGCCTTTCATAGCTCGCGAACACCGCGGCGATCGCTGTGCTCATACCAGAGGCGGGAACACCGATCACTGAACAGTAGCGCCCGGCATTGCCGCCACCGGGCGCATCCTCCCCGTGGCGCGAACTGCGCACCGCCAAAGCCACCGGGCCGAGCGTCGCTTGGATTCGCGCGCAACACAGCATCGGATCGGACTGCCATTGACGCAAGTCCACCACCACACTCTGCGGCAGGCGCGCTGCCTGCAATCGGCCCGCCAGTGCTGCCAGCATCTCGGCCTTGCTGAGCGCGGCCGAAATCACTGCCAGTGGCAGCTCTGCCGATGCAATTTCCTGCCCATGCAAACTTGGCTTCATGCGATATACAAATTTGGTGATCGGTAATGACTGCGCAGATTACAGGTATTGCAGTCCCGATATTCCGGAAACCGTGAACTTGTTCCGGTCGCCTCCCTGCACATCCCGCATACTCCACGCGCCGCTTGTTGCAAGCGGGTGAACAGGGAATACACTGCGACAACTGGATCGCGGACCCAAACTGGCACAGGTCGAGCCGCTACGCTCGCTGGCGAAAGCCTCACTGGAGACTGATGAAACGCACGGTCACCCGCTTGCTGCTTGCTACCTGTCTACTCGCGGCATCGTCTGCGGGTCTCGGCCAGGACGAACTCTTCGTCAGCAACTCGAACAGCAACACCGTAACTGTCTACGCGCTCAGGGCAAACGGAAACGTTGCGCCGCTGCGTATCCTCGGCGGCCCCGCCACATTGTTGGCCAGTCCGAGCGGTATCGCCGTCGATCTCGTTCACGACGAACTGATCGTGGCCAACAAGACCGCGCCTTACTCGGTAACCGTTTACCCGCGCACTGCCAATGGCAATGTCGCGCCACTGCGCACGATCACTGGTGCACTGACCAATCTGAATGATCCGCGCGGCGTATCCGTGGATATGCTGAACAACGAAATCGCGGTTGCGAATCGCGCCGGTTTCTCGATCACCGTATTCGCGCGGACCGCCAATGGCAACGCCGCGCCGGTGCGCACCGTGCAGTCGGTCATGGGACTGAGCAATCCATGGGGAGTTTTCATCGACGTACCCAACAACGAAATCGCGGTTGCCAACAATGGTGATTTCATTTCGGTGTTCACGCGCACCGCCAACGGCTCGGTTGCGCCAATCCGAGTGATCTCGGGGTCCAACACCGGATTCAACAACGGACCGATCGGCATCGCCCACGACCGGACGTTTGATGAGTTCGTGGTGACTACGCCGTTCTTCGGGGCATCGTTCGAACCCGCGCTATTGTTTTTCGGGCGGACGGCATCGGGCAATGTCGCGCCCGCCCGAGTCATCGGCGGCAGTACAGCAACAACGGGCCTGTCCAACCCCAACGGTCTGGCCATCGCAAACGGCGAATTGTTCGTGCCGAACTCGACCGGCAACTCGGTCGCGGTCCATCAGTCGCTGCTGACCGGTGTCGCGCCGCCCATACGCACGATTACCGGCGCCGCAACCCTACTCAACAACCCGCAGTTCGCTGCGGTGACGACCAACCTGTTCGCCGACGGGTTTGAGTGATCAGCCCAGCGCGCCGAGGGCTGACTTGGCAGAGGCCTCGATTGCTTGGGCGAATCACCGTGATAAGAAGGCCGGCGGATACCGCTTGCGCGGCACCCGCCCTACTTTCCTGCGCGCATTTCTTGGGCTTCAGTTCTTCGACTCTTGAGTACTAGCCACAATCGCCAGCACGTCTTGCACCGCTGTGACGACGGCTTCCGGTTGCGAGAGCATGAGCAGGTGATCGGAATTTGGCACGATGCGCCGTTCGCCCTGACTCGATGAGTCGGCCAGACTACGGTGCAGATCCAGCCACAGCTGATAGCGGACATTCCGCAGATGTCTGGTTTCCCAGTCGCGGAGTGCTCGATCTTCCGCGGATCGGCTCAGCACGATCACCGGCAGGTCACCAAACCCTCGCCTGTTCGCACGCAGTTGTTCGACACTTTCGGCGAACACCGCCTGCTCTTCTGTGCCCTGCGCACGTTGGAATTTTTCGCTCGACTGCATGTTCAAATACATCGTCTTGATTGCATCCGGCATCTGCGCCGGTGGCTCGACCACACAGTCTTTGAATTCGTCACTTCCCGGATCGACAGCGCGACGCGCCGCCGCTATGCACTTCGCGCGACTGAGCCGTCCCGGCTCGCGAAATGCCACCCAGTCGCGGCGCGAAAGCTTACGTGGCGAGAGCATCCGGAATCCCTCGTCCTGTTCCTCATGTGCAGGTTCAACCAGCACCAGTCCGACAACGTCGTCGGGATACAAGTAATAGTAAAGGCGTACATTCATCGCCCCGTACGACTGGCCGACCAACAGATAGGGCGGCTCGATCGAGGCGACCGTAAGCAGCCGCTTCAGATCAGCGACGATCTCGGCGCTGGACCCGGCACCTGTGCCCGGGTCACTGAAACCCAGACCCGCGCGATCGTAGGAACAGGTACGCGTCAGCTTGGCGACCTCGGGTTGAACCAGGGACCAGTCTCCGGCCGGGTCGCCCACACCGATGTCAAAAATCACGGTCGGGCTGCCTGCACACAGGCAAACCAGATTGAGTCTCCGCCCCGGTTCGACTTCGACCATGCGCTGTGGTTCGGTATAAATCGAAAAATCTGCGCGGTCCGCAGACTCGCCGGCCGCGGCAATGCCGCACACCGTTAGCGCGGCCAGTCGAAATGCAAATGTCGCTTTGGGCTGGTTCACGGAGTCTCCATCGAAGGATGATCGGATGATGATGTAGTTATCGCGGTCGCGTTTGCGGCGCAGGCTTGGCGTCCCGCTTGATCGGCAACGACTTCTTGCCGCGCGCAGCCTTGGCGCCTGTCGCAGCAAGCCCGAGCAGGCGGCGGAAGGTCGGGCACTCCAGGTGGCTGGGTGCGGGACAGACGGCGGCGTGGCGGAGGCCATCGCGCATGGCGCTCAACTTGCGGATCGTTGCATCCAATGCGTCCGCCTTGGCGGCCAGGATCTGCCGATCAATTTGCGGACGACCGTCGGGCGCAAACATGCCTGCGATTTCGTCGAGTGACAAGCCTGCGGAGCGCCCGAGCGCAATCAACGCCAGTCGCTCCAGCACGTTGGGCTCGAATAGACGATGCAAACCGCGCCGGCCGATCGATGCGATCAGCTTCTTTTCTTCGTAGAAGCGCAGCGTGGAAGCTGGCACGCCGGATCGCTTGGCAACCTCGCTGATGTCCGTACGCAGACCCTCTTGACTTCAAGTCGACTTGAAGTGGCACGATGCCGTGTAACGCCTTCGAAGGCAAGTCACAGGAGACAGCGGTCGTGGATCTGATGCAGGCATTGTTCGTGGGGGCGGGTGCGACCCTGGTAACCGACCTGTGGGCGATTGTGCGCAAGCGTGTGCTTGGCATTCCACCGCCCGATTACGCTCTGGTCGGCCGCTGGCTGGGCCATATGCCGAGAGGACGCTTTCGCCATGATCGAATCGCGAACGCGCCTTTTGTGCCCGGAGAGCGCCTGCTCGGCTGGAGCGCGCATTACCTCACCGGCGTGGTGTTCGCTGGCCTGCTGCTCGCAATTGTGGGTCCCGAATGGATTGACCAGCCGACGATCGTCCCTGCCCTGCTCGTCGGCGTGATCACGGTCGCGGCGCCGTTCCTGCTGATGCAGCCGGGTATGGGCGCCGGCATCGCCGCCAGCCGCACGCCGCGACCTGGCGCCGCCCGCCTGCAGAGCCTGATTACACACAGCATCTTCGGTCTCGGCCTCTACGCCGCGGCCTGGCTCGGCAGTAGCTTCCGTTAGTCACTTCAATCATCCCCACCACAATCAGGAGAAAAATATGCACATTCCCGTTCGCTACGCACCGATACTTTTCGGCGCCGTGCTCTCGGCCATCATGGTGACCCTGGTGTCCGCCTTCGTCCTCATTATCACCCAGGGAATCCACCCTGGCTTCGCAGCGCAATGGTTCAAAAGCTGCCTGACGACATGGCCCATCGCCTTCCCAACCGTAACCCTGATCGCGCCCTGGGTGCGTCGGATTGTCGAACGGCTGACCGGCCAGACGGCTGCTTTGCGGGCGCCGAACTCGGCGGGTTGAGGCGCGATCGGGTTGAATCAAAAGCATCCTGCCAGATGACACGCGATTTGCTGGAGCTGCACATCACCGCCATCGTCGCAATCGGACCAGACTCTGCCATCTGCTAATCTCGCATTCGCGCGTTCCAACAGGGAGCGCGCAGCTTCGTCGAGGGGCGCTGCAACGGGTTGAACCCGTCACGCTCGACGCTGTCTTTCAGGCAAGGGCGCCTCTGCGGACGCTCACTATGCATGATTCTGGCAGCAGCAGGCGTGTCGGTCGGGTGGTTGGATTGTGGCGCTATCCCGTCAAGTCGATGGGCGGCGAACCACTGGTGGACGTCGACGTATCGTGGCACGGTCTATCCGGCGATCGGCGCTGGGCCTTTGTCCGCGACGGCGTGCAACCAAACGGTTTCCCGTGGCTCACACTGCGCGAGCGCCACGATATGAATCACTACCGGCCGTCATTTGTCGACCCGGCTGGTCCCGACAATTCGTCAGTGAGGGTGACCACACCGTCAGCGGCCGTCTTCGAGCTTGTCGATCCGGCGCTGGTGGCGGAGCTCTACCCGAGCGGCGCGCGGATCATCAAGCAGGACCGCGGCATTTTCGACACCTTCCCGCTGTCGCTGATTACTACCCAGACCCTCTCGCGCCTTGGCGAGCGCGTCGGCGTGACGCTCGACGTGCGCAGATTCCGGCCGAACATCCTGGTCGAGGCGGCGGATGACCCCGAGTTCCCGGAAGACCGTTGGGTCGGCTCGGTGTTGCGGATCGGCAGCCTGCGCATGCGCGTGGACATGCGCGACGGTCGTTGCGTGGTCATCACGATCGATCCGGTGACATCGGAGCGAACTCCGGAAATTTTGCGTACCGTCGCCAAGGATCGTCAGGGCTGCCTTGGCGTTTACGGCTCGACGGTGGAACCTGGTCGCATTGCGTTGGGTGATTCCGTGTCCGTCGAGTCGAATCTCTGAGCGAGCGGGCTGATTTCGCGACGGCTACTTCGCGCTGCCCAAGCCAACGCGATTTGCCCGGCGAGAGCAGCGCGGCAAGCCACGCTCTACAAACGCAGAGCGGAGCGAGAGCAGCGCAGCAAGCTACGCTCTATGCAATCCCCTCGGGGCTGACGTTTCCCCTATTTTCGCAGCATTGATGTCTTGAAATTCAATGAATTGCGCGTAGGCTGTCGCGAAAACAGCGCGTGCATGACCGGTTTTTTCTCCGACACGGGACCAACCGTTTCGGAGGCGGCCATGCACGC
>JBBSLG010000053.1:0-18552 GCA_038255435.1 Lysobacterales bacterium | reverse complement strand
TCACCGTTCACGGTGACCGCGAAGGGTTGCGTCGCCACACCATCGGCGAAGTTCAGCGTCGTCGCGGCAATCGCCACGTAGTCGCTGCCGGCGGTTGCGGTGACGTCAGCGGTCGCGGCATCCACGCTCGCGGCACCGCTGCTGTTGTTGCGCGAGACAGTGAACGTGAACAGGGTCGTGCCGGCATCGGTTTCCGCGGCAGTGACGTCATCCACCGAGAACACCGTGGCTGCAACATCGTCATTGCTGATGGTTCCGAGACCGGTGCCATCGCCGATGCTGGTACCCGCGCTGGCATTGGACAGCAGTACGTTGAAGGTCTCGTCGGGTTCCACCACCAGATCACCGTTCACGGTGACCGCAAAGGGCTGCGTCGCCACGCCATCGGCGAAGTTCAGCGTCGTCGCGGCAATCGCCACGTAGTCGCTGCCGGCGGTTGCGGAAATATCCATTGTGGCTGCCTGGACCGAGTCGGCGCCAATGGTTGCGGTGCGCGTCACCGTGAAGGTGAACAGTGTCGTGCCGGCATCGGTTTCCGCGGCGGTGACATCATCGATGGAGAACACCGCGCCACTGGCATCGTCATCGAGGATCGTGCCGGTCGCCTGGTTGTCGCCGAACGTGGCGTTGCTGGGCGGGCTCAGATTGACGACGAAATTCTGGTCAGGCTCGACCACCATATCGCCGACCACGTCCACCGTGATGTCCTCACTGGTATCCCCGGCGACGAAGGTCAAGGTACCGCTGGTCAGCGCATAGTCTCCAGGCTGCGTGGCGCTGCCGTCGGCGGTCGCATAGTTCACTGTCACGGTTCTTCCGCTGGCCGCCGAGAGCGTTACCGGAAAAACAAACGCCGTGGTGCCGCTATTGCCCTCGGCCATGCTGACATCGCCGATCGACAGGGTCGGCAGCGGGTCGTCGTCGGTGATCGTGAGTGTTGCCGAGCTCGGCGCTACCAGTACCGCATTGCCAGTCGGAGCGCTCAGGCTGAGCAGTACGGTTTCATCTGATTCATTCAGGGAATCGGAGACGATCGTTATGTCAAAGGTCTTGTCGCTGGTATCGCCATCTGCCCAGCTCAGGGTGCCATTGCTGTTGGCATAGTCCGCCGGATTGCTGGCAGTGCCATCGGCGGTCGCATAGCTGACCCCAACCATGCCGTCACTGCCATTGATGCGCTGCACGCTGATCGTGGCCATCGGACCGACTTCGCCGATGGTGTACGTCGCCATGCTGAAGCGCAATTCTCCCGGCTGGGCGACGATCACCGGAGCGGAGAATTCAGACGTGTTGTTGCTCGGCAGATTGATCGGGCCGACGCCGATCGGCGGTACATCGGTAGGGAACAGGTCGGTCGCCGTCATCATCAACTGCGACATCTGGGTATTGGTGCTGCCGCCGACGCTGCTGCTGCATAGTCCGGCAACGCAGCCGCCGCCGTTGAGTACGCCGGTGACATCGGTAGTGACGATCTGCTCGGCGAGAAAGGTCTGGCTGTCGGGCATGGTCGAGAAGAACTCGACCCGGAACGAGCTGCTCGGCCGTGCCCCTTCGATCGTCCACTGCAAGCTGGTGTTGCTGCCGCCGAAATTGGGTGGTGTGGCGCCCGCACAAGCCGCCGGCTCACCGGCGCCGCCCGTGCATATCGACGGCTGGTTCTGGCCGTAGTTGGCGTAAAGCAGATTGGGATCAGGGTCGATCGGATCCGGAATCGGGTCCGGCGCGTCGACATTGCGCTCGAGATCGATGCCCAGCGCATTGATGCCATCGCCCGCATTCTGGTCGTTCCCATAAATCTGATTGCGCTGGATCAGATTCGCCCAGCCATTGGCCGGCGCACCACTGCGCAGGGCGATGCCATGGCGCCCATTGCCGGCAATTACATTGTCGTCAGTGGCGCCGGTGCCACCGATGGTCAGGCTGCTGGCCGATGAGACATGGATGCCATCGCCGACGTTGCCAAAATCAAACAGGCCGAGGCCGGTCGGATCGGTTACGCCGACAAAGTTTCCGCGGATGCTGACATTGGCCGTCGAACTGCCGCGCACCAGGATGCCATGCCGACCATTGCGCAGAATCAGATTGGCTTCGAACGGCTCGCTGCCACCGATCTGATGATCGCTGGTGGTGACCACGATGCCGTTGCCGGCGTTGCCGGTATCCAGCGATCCAATCGGCGAGCCGCCCGCGGGAAACTGGAACATGCCGATGAAGTTGCCGTACACGCGCGTGTTGGCGCTGGCACCGGTAATCAGGATGCCAGCCGATGTATCGCCGCCGACGGCATCCAGACTGCCGCCACCGTTGTCGCTGCGGTTGTCGCTGATCGTATTGGCAGGCCCGAGAAAAAGACTGTATCCGGTCGGGTTGTCGGCGCCGATGCCATCTGTATCCGGTCGCGTATTGACGAAGATACCGACATCGCCATTGCCGACATCGGTCACTGGCGTGCTGCCTACACCGACCAGATTGCCCATCACGAAGTTGGGCAGCAACACAGCGCCAGCATCGATCGCGATGCCGTCGGCGGTGCTGTCCTCATTCTGGCCGCTGAAGATATTGCCCGGTCCGATGAAGTTGCCATAGGCGCCCGAGGTCAGGCGAATGCCGGCGGCATTGCCGGCGCCGCGGCCGTTCGGAACCGCAATCGTGGCCGACTGGTTGGTTCCGACGATATTGCCCAGCACAAAGACATTCACGGTCGAGGGCGAGAACAACTGGATGCCATCGCCTTCATTGCCCGAGATCAGGTTTCCGGTAATCGTGGTTGGATTGGCGATCACCGTCAGTGCGGTCTGCAAGAGTGCAGAAAACGCAGCAATTTCGCCGAAATTTGCCGGCGGATCGTCGATCAGCGCTTGGATGTTCGGCAGCGACGCGGGCGGAGCCACCGTACCCGAGAGCACCAGGCCGTGGCCGACATTGGCGTCGTTGTTGATGTCCGATCCGGTGCCGCCCGGGTTGGTGCCGATGCGGTTGTTGGAAATTGTGAAACCATGTCCAGACAATGAAATTCCACTGCCGCTGCAGTTGCGGATCACCAGATTGGTGACGGTTGATCCGCGCGCGCCATTGGCATTGAAGGCCGTGGCCGTCTCGGCAAGGCTGAAGCAGCCAGCATTGCCGCCGTTGTAGTCGACACGGCCACCACTGCCGGCATTGCTCGGGTTGCTGCCGTTGAGGATTACCGGTGCGGTGATGGTCGGCAGGCCGACCGTCGAGGTGATTGCCTGGATCGAGCTGTCGAAGGTGATGTTGTGCGGCCCACTGACCGCATTGCCCTGCTCGATGGCGGCGCGCAGTGTGCATTCATTCTGGTTGCCGGCCGTGGGGTTACGGTCGCAGAAACCGTCCGCTGTGCTGGCATCTCCCTCTGACCCAGCCTGGTTCACTGTGTAATTGGCGGCGTGAAGTGGCGCGGTGACAAGCAGGATCAGGGCGACCGCCCAGGACATACGCATGATCAATTTCCTTCTATAGGAGATGGCTCTCAACGGATTACGGTAAATCCCGGAATTTGAGGACATGGCACGGCGGATTGGCCCGGAGTTGGCAGGGTGCTCCTGAAACTAATGCCGGATAGGGGTAATACCGAACAGGGTTCGGAAAGATTTTGGCCCTGACCGGAATTTGCCGTCCGCCCGTGCCCGGACGCGCGAAGGCTCGGGTTGGCGCTGGCCGCACACGATCAGTTGAATCGCGCGGCGCGTGGTCGGATCGGCCGCATGGCGCGCCGCGGATCTGTGACCGCTATCAGAACTCGAAGCCATCGAGAAACAGGCCGTCGGCCGCGGCGCTCACGCTGAAGGCCTGATCGACGCGGGTGATATTGCCCTGCAGATCGCGGATCGTGACCCGCAGATGCCGGTCGCTGACCAGCGCAAGCGGACTCGACAATGTGATCACATGGCGGCCCTCGCCCAGATGCTGCGCGAGATCGGCCAGTTGGCTACCGGCAACCCGGCCATTGACCACGAAATCCGCCGTCACCGACAGCGTTGCCACATCGATGCCCGAATGCCCATCGGCAACAGCAAATCGGAGCTCGCCGATCGCCTGCGTATTGATCCCGGCGCGTGGCAGGCTCACCGTCAGTGTCGGTTTGAGGTCATCCAGCAGATAGCCATACACCGGATTGCCGGTATCGATCGGCGCGCCAAGATCGATCCAGCGCACGAAGCGGAGTTTCTCCTCCTCGCTCAGCGGCGTCGCTGGCGCTGGCGGCATCATGCTGCCGGTGTAATCGAGATCGGCTTCATTGGGATCCGCGCCCGCCGGCAAAGTGGCGGCATTGCCGGGCACGGTCTCGGTCGGATGATCGGCATTGCTCCAGCCATCCAGGCGCTGTCCAAACAGTTTCCAGATCAACAGGCTGCGACGACTCTGGAACATGCGCACATAGCGGCTGGCATTGGTCTGTCGCCAGATGCCGTTGCTGATCACCGGTGGATAGCCAAACTGCGCGCCGCTGTCGGCAGCCAGGCGCCGGTAATCACCGGGCAGCCCGTTGCTGATCGCGGTGTCGGCGAGATTCAGATTGCCGGCGGGATTTGCGCCTTGATGGCAGCTGACACAACGCGCCTGCAGGATCGGTCGGATGTCGCGTAGAAATTCCACGCTCAGCTGTGTGCTGTTGTCGATGCGAAGTCCGGGCTGGCCCTGGGCGTTGCGCGTCAGCAGGGGTGTCGATGTGCTCAGATCGAAGACCAGATAATCGGGCAGGCTGGCCGCCGTGGCCTCGAAGAGCAGGGGCTGCTGGCTATGCGCATGGCAGCCGCCACAATCCGCCCGCAACTCACCGGGACGAACCTGATGCCAGGTCTGCGCCATGTTCAGCACCATGCCGTTGCGATCCAGCGTCTGAAAGGTGAACGGCGTATCGGCGACAATCTTCGCCAGAAAACTGGTGTCCGGATTGCCCTCAATATCGAGTATCGGCTGGCCTTGGCCGTTGAACTTGCGCAGCGGAATTTCGCCGAGGATGCGCAGGCGCTCCTCGGCATGGCTGCTGAACTGACGTCCGATATTGGGTCCATAGCTGCGATGACTGTGCGGCTCCATCGCGACCACGCGCACCGCCCAGATGTCGCTATTGGCATATTTGCCGGAATCAGCACCCTGGGTGAACCAGTTGCCCGACTGACCGTTCTCGCTGGTATTGAACGCATCGAGTCCATCGAAGGTGTTCGACCACGACAGCACCAGTCCCGGAAAGCTCTCGCGTTTGTAAAAGCTCGACGTGCCGACCAAGCCATGCGCAGTGCCGGAGGGAAGCGCGGCGTGGTCAGCGCCATCATTGGGGAGCCAGGGCAATCGCGTTGGTTCGGCGGTGCCATGGACGTTCTGGTAGGGCACCACCGCGCGTGGCCAGGCCTCGTTGTACTGCGGGTTGTTCTTGATCAGCACCAGATCCTGAGGACTGTTGACGATTCCCCCTCCGACGACCAAGTACAGGCCGGCGTCGTAGTAGGGAAGGGGCGTCGGTCGGTTCAGATCATTGGCCGGCCCGGGCGTCCACACCACCAGCAGATCATTGTTCGGCCCTGCCGAAGGATGGGTGAACTTGCCCACGCGCACGCCATTGGATCCAATCGGCGCTGCCTCATCCAGCGCCGTCGTAAACGGCGTCAACGAATACAGTCCGCGCGGCGTGAACGGAATCCGGAAGTCGTAGCGGAATCCCTGGCCAACCGTCTGCGCAATATCGGGATTGTCGATCAGAAACGCGCTGTGGAAGGGTGGCATGCCGGGCGGTGGCTGCACCGGCATGCGATACAGCGCGCCGAACCCGTTGCTGTTGAGATTGTAGTAATCAACGACGACCAGATCGGAATTGCTGAGCTGGGTCATGAAATGGAACGCACGATCATTGTTGAAGGCACTCGCCACCGGCGCCCAGTTGCGGCCATCCGGCCAGATCGACCAGATGCCCCAGAGGCGCTGATCGCGCAGGCCCTGGCTCTCGTGCGTACTGAACATCAAGCGGCCATCGCGCAGCACGGTCGGATGCAGGGCGCTGGAAATATTCATCGGTCCGATCGGTGTGACGTTCTGCCCGTCCTCATCCATCACGTAGAGTTGCAGCGTCGGATTGGTATAGCCCTTCGGCGGTTCGAAGCCATTGCGGTTGCTGCTGAAGGCGATCTTTCCGCCGGGCAATGGGCAGGGACCAAGATTCAGAATGCCGTAGCCGAGGCGATTGAATGCCGCCGGTGGATTGACGGGATTGCTCTCGTCCCAATTGCCGGCACCGGTGTTCGGGGTGAACTCGCCGTGGGTCAGTTGCTGAATCTGTCGCGACGCCAGATGGATCCGGTAGATGTCGGCGCCGGCATAGGGCAGGCCACGCTGCGAGTTGATACCGGAGGGGCGCATGTCGGGGAAATAGCTGTAGTACACCCATTGCGCATCGAACGACAGAAATGGATCGGTGACACTGCCATTGCCGCCGGCGACCAGAACCTCTTCGCTGCCATTGGGATGCAACAGCATCAGATCGGCGCCGGGATCGATCTCGGCTGGATGGAATACCTCGGGCCAGGTGGTATTGGTGTTGTCGCCAAAGCGCGGCTGGCGCACGTAGACGATGTCGTAACTGACGACCTGCGCGCTGGCCGCGCCCGCCGTGATCAGCAAGGCGACCAAGAATCTGCTCAGCGTTCTGCGCATTCGAATCCCCTGACCGGAATGACCGTCCGGAAATGCTCGTCGTCCGAGCCGACAGCATAGTCCCAGGCAGCCGGGAAAATTGCGAACTGAACAGCGAATTCGCTCTTCTGTAGGGCGGCCTGCGAGATGCCATCTTGAATTCCCCGCGGTATTGGGACGGCATCTCACAGAGATGCGCTACAGGAAAATACGGAGATGCCCTACAGGAAAGCGCTCTGTTATCCGGGCCGCGCCTTGCACAGGCTCGCGCTAAAACCAGCGGCGATTCGCCCGGCTCGCGTTCCGACACTGACCAAAGTCAGGTGCCTGACCCTGTCGCCATCCAGTGCCGGCT
This sequence comes from Lysobacterales bacterium, assembly GCA_038255435.1. Lineage (GTDB taxonomy): Bacteria > Pseudomonadota > Gammaproteobacteria > Xanthomonadales > Ahniellaceae > 0-14-3-00-62-12. The sequence goes on along the minus strand of JBBSLG010000053.1, from coordinate 11,549 downwards.
CGATACCGCGACGCATAGTCTGCCCATCGTCGGTTTCGCAACTGCTTCGGGCGCTTCCCGGGCGGCGAATTCGGCAGCTGAATTGCCATCCTCGGTGCCCCGCGTTGCGCTGGCAATCCAGCAATCCCATTCCTTCATTCTGGAGAATCCCATGAGCAAGATCCCGCAAATCCGTTTCAACTCCGCGCTGGTTCGCAGCGCACGACGTCCAGCACACCTTGTCCTGGCTGCCGCACTCGGCCTGCTGGTTCAGAGTGCGAGTTTCGCTGCCACCGTATCCGGTGCCGGAGGACTCGTCCTGGAGTACGACGCAGGCTTCAACGAGACCAACGATGTCGAACTCAAGCCGAATATCGTTGCCGGCAAACCGGTACTGGATATCCGCGATTTCGCCGGACTCAATGGCTGCACGCGATTCCCTTCCGGCAGCGTGATCTCGATCCGTTGCCCGGCTGATCAACTGGTGTTCTTCTCCATCGAGCTGGACAGCAGGAACGATGTGCTCGTCGTCAATGAAGCCAACGCTGTACTGACCGGATACTCGCTGTTCGTAAATGGCGGGCTCGGTGACGATGACATCACCGGCGGCTCCGAGGAAGACGAATTCTATGGTGGTTCCGGCAATGATCTGCTCATCGGCGAGGGCGGCATCGATGCGCTCTACGGCGAGGCCGGTGACGATCGCCTGATTGGTGGCAGCGGCAGCGATCAACTCGATGGCGGCAGCGGCACCGATATCCTGTTTGGCGAGGCTGGCGCGGATCGGCTTGATGGCGGCAGCTTCGACGATTTCCTCGACGGTGGATCGGGCCAGGACACTTTGCGCGGCGGTAGTGGCGATGACCGCATTCACGCAGTGGACGGTGAGCGCGACACCATCGACTGCGGGCTGGGCCGCGATATCGTCCGTGCCGACCCGATCGATTTCGTCGATCGCAATTGCGAAGACGTTACCCGCGTGACGTTCTGATCGCGCGGCGTTTGCAGCGACAAGCGTAGTGGCGGGATTGAACCGCCACTACGCCCACGCACTTGCACGTTTCTCTGCACGCTCGCGCACCGGTTGCAATTCGACCCAGCCCTTGCGCACCGCATAGAGCGCGGCCTCGGTGCGATCACCGACCCGCAACTTCTGGAATATCTGGCTGATATAGCCCTTGACCGTGCCCTCGGTCAGGCAGCATTCGCTGGCGATGGCCTTGTTGCTGAGGCCCTGGGCGATCAACAGCAGGACCGAATGTTCGCGCGGCGTCAGCTGGGCGCCCGGTGACTGCAGGCGTTGCGCGTTCTCCATCAGGGCGCTCTGTGCACTCGCGTGCAGCCAGGTGCGGCCCAGCGAAACGCTGCGCGTTGCCGCCAGCAATTCATCGCGACCACAGTCCTTGAGCACGAATCCACGCGCGCCGGCTTCGACCAGCTCGACAATCCGAACGTCTGATGCGTAGCTGGTGAACACCAGTATCTCCGCTGGCGCGGCCAGTGCACGCAGGCGCCGGACAAGTTCGACCACGGGCATGCCGGGCATGCGCACGTCGACCATCACCAGATCGGGCAGCAGGTTTGCGCAGATGTCCAGGGCACGCTCGCCGTGCGACGCCTCGGCGACAATCTCGAAGTCCGGGCATCCTTCAAAAGTGTGACGCAAGCCCTCGCGTACGATCTCATGATCGTCGACGAGCATCATGCGAATGGGTTGGCCAATGGAACGTTCAGCAGGCACAGCATTCTCCGGTTGATCCGAGTGCGGAGCCGAAGGGATCGAGGGCGGCGAAGCGAAGCTCATGCCCGCCCTCCGGCGCGGCAACGCTAGGATCGCCCCAGTCGACCGCATAGTCACTCGGATCAAGGCGTCCATTTGACTGGGAAATTTCCCAGGGCAGCGATGGGGTCCGCTCCTCTGCGCATCTCCACCGGATCGGCCCGGTATGCGAACGGACGCCGTGCAACAGCCGCTGTGCACAGATCATGTGCCGCCCACGGCCGACACATCCCGTCCCTGAAAGTGGACTGACCGATGTTGGCCATTCGGCGCGGGCCTTGCCCCCGCCGCACCTCGCTCATGATCTTGTAGTGCGCGCTTGCCCCGCTGAACTTGAAGCTCGACAATGAGCAGGCCAAATCAAATGCAGCGGGGCAAATCTCGCGCCATGGCGCGCAACAGCGGAGCTGGTCATCCCGATGGGACAGCAGCCTCGGCAAAGCAAAATCATTGAACGCGCCCTGGGGGCTGAGAACTAAACCCCGTCAGGTCGAATGTTCATGGCGCCGTCCGCTCTATCGCCTGAGCATCCTCGAAGCCACGGCGGTGTAGCCGGCCTCATTTTCTCAACACGCCTATTGAGTTACGATGCGTGCTGAACCTCTGAATAAAAGGCACGCACCACATGGATTTGAAGAACCTTAGCGCCAGGCAACTCGACGAAATCGTTGCCGCAGCCGCGCGCCGCAAAACCGAATTGGCCGGCGAGACCCTTGCCAGTGTTCGCGCCAAGATCGAAAAGATCCTTCGCGATGAGGGCTTGACCCTGGATGCAGTGTTCGGCAATCGCAAGACTGGCGGACGCAAGGCAACCAGGGCGAAGGTCGCTCCGAAGTACCGCAACCCGAAGGACTCGGCGCAAACCTGGTCGGGCCGCGGTCTGAAGCCGCGCTGGGTAGCCGATGCCCTGAAGTCCGGGAAGACGTTGGCGAATCTGGCGATTGCCGGTACAGCTGCTCCGGCCAAAGCAAAAAAGCCGGGTCGTGGCCCCGCCAGGAAGGCGCCTGCCAAAGCACCCGCCAAGCGCGCAACAGGCAAGATTGCAAAAGGCAAGGCCGCAACAGGCAAAGCCGTGAAGGGCAAGGCCGCGAAAGGCAAAGCCGTGAAGGCCAAGGCTGGCGCGAAGCGAGCCACCAGGAAATCCTGATCGCTCGAATCGGCGGACCCGGCTGATCTGCACGGGTCCGCACCTTCGCTTCCGCGTGCTTCGTTTGCTGTGCGATATCCAGCGCTTTCCGGCACAGTCCGCACGAGCATTCTGACCAGGTCACCTTGGTCGATATTGGAGTCGCGGTCGGATCGACGGAGCGTGATCCGACCGCTGGTTCCCGTTGCTACAGTCCGTTTCCGATCGCCTTGGCCAACGAGCCATTGGCGTCGTCGCCACTGAATTCCCAGAAGAACGCACCGCCGAGATTGCGGGTACGCACGTACTGCATCTTGTCGGCGATCGCTGCCGGCGTGTCGAAGTTCCAGAACGTGTTGCCGTTGTAGATCCAGCGCGACATCGTCTGTGGATGAGTGAAGCTCGGCCAGCCCAGGTTTTTGAGCACTTTGTAGTCCTCGATGCCGGCTTCATAGGTGCCCGCTGCCGCGCTGCCGGTCTGGTACAAGCCATTGTTGACGTTGGGCACGCCCGTCCAACCGCGACCGTAAAATCCGATGCCGAGGTTGAGCTTGGATGCCGGTACGCCACGATCAAGGAATGCCTGGATCGCGTTATCGCTGTTATAGAAACGCACATCGCCAGTCGACGGATCATCGGTCGAACCAAACAGCGCCGAATGAAAATTCGTACGCGGCTCCCAGGCTCCGTGGAAGTCGTAAGTCATTACATTGATGTAATCCAGGTGCGGGTGATATCCCGCCGGATCGGTAACGCGGATCTTGTCGATACCCGCACCGACTGCCACCGTCAACAACAGACCTGGGCGCACGGCATTGAGCTGGCGACGGAACTCCGCCATCAGCGCGGTGAAGTTGGCGCTCTCTTCGGGCGTACCGCAGGACAGACCGCAGGCTGCGGGATATTCCCAGTCGATATCGATGCCATCAAACACACCTGCCGCAGCGCCCGCGCCACCGGCACCATCGGAAGCCGGAAGATTGCCGCGGATATAGGCATCAACACAGGATGCGACGAAGGCTACCCGGTTTTCCGGACGCGCCGCACTGGCGAAGCCGCGCGACCAGGTCCAGCCGCCCAGTGAGATCAGTACCTTCAATCCGGGATGACGTGCCTTGAGCTTGCGCAGTTGGTTCCAGCTGCCACGCAGCGGCTGGTCCCAGGTGTCGGCGACATTGTCTACCGATTCCGCGGCAGCGAATGCCTTGGTGTAATCGGCGTAGGCGTCGCCACCGGCGCCGCTATTGGGGTCGGCCGGCTGATTGATGCCGACTTCGCAACGGTTGTTGCGCACATTGCCAAATGCATAGTTGATGTGGGTGAGCTGGTCGGCCGAGCCGCTGGTCTCGATATTGCGCACCTTATAGTTTCGGGCGTAGATACCCCACTGCACGAAATATCCGATGTTGCGCCTACCGCTCGGCGGATCGGCGTCGCGGGTGCGTGCCGTGATCGCTGTGCCCTGCGCGGAAGCATTGCCGGCGTTGTCGCGGGCACGCACGCGGTAGCTGTAATTGGTCGCTGCAGTCAGCCCCGAATCGGTGAAGCTGGTGCCCGCAGGCGAGCCCACCATCGTGCCGTTGCGATAGACATCGTATCCGGCGACGCCACTGCCACCTGCGTTGTCGGTCGAGGCGCTCCAGCTCAGTGAAATGCTGGAACTAGTTTGCGACGGCGAACTCAGTCCCGCCGGGACGCTGGGCGCAGTGGTATCTGGATTGACCGCAGTCACGGTGATGTTGACCACCACCGAAGTCGTGCTCGCATTGCCGTTGTCGGTTGCCCGGGCGGTCAGCGCATAGCTGCCGGCAGTCGCGCTAGTCCAGACCACGCCGTAGGGCGCGCTGGTGTCGACGCCGAGCGAGGTCGTGCCGCGGAAAAACTCGACGCGGGCGATGCTGCCGTCGCTGTCCTGAGCGTTGGCGCTGATGGTGATGTTGCTGCCGACGGGGAAGCTCTGGCCGTTGCCCGGTGCGCTCAGGCTGACCGTCGGCGCAAGGTTCTGGCCGCCATCGCATGCACCGAGGTCGCTGTACCAGCCGCAACTCGGGCAGTAGTTCGGCGGTGCATTCCAGATCGAAGTCAGCGCCTCATAGAGTCGGTTCTGATACGTCATCCGGTTGCCCGGGCTGTAGATGGTGCTGGCGTTCCAGGCCGCGACACCAGCACAACTGGCGGCTTGGGCTGGTGCTGTCGCCAGCCACGAACAGGCGAGAAAAACAAACGCGAGGGCCGCCCGGACCGGAGCGGAAGAGCGAATCAGGTACATGCGAGATCTCCCAAAAAATTTTCGGATGGCAACACCATCGGTGACGAGTCCGCTCAAATTTGCGAGTCGAACCCGCTGCCGAGGCAGCGAGACATCGATCAAACAGGCACTGCTATAAACTCACTTTCCCCTGTTCTTCTTGCCGATATCTTCGGCGGTCCAGCGCTTACTCCTTGGTGCGGCTGTCGCACCTCCGCCACGGATCACGCCTGCGGAGCACGGAGACCGGTGGCCGTTGCCACTTCCTGGCTTCCCTCGTCTTTCGTATTGCTCTGGCACCCCTCCCGAGTGCCATCGTCTTGCACGCTGGGCATGAACCCGGCGTCGCGTACCGCCAATGTTGCTGGGTGCAACACCGGTGGAGTGACGCCCATCCACGTCGCGTACAAATCCTCAGCGTTCTTCGCGCACTGCGCACCGCAACCAGATTTCCGGCCCGCGTTGTTAGGTTTACTCGACCCTTACGGGCCGCAAGGTTCGTTCAGTGGTACTTTATTGGTCTCTATAAGCCATCATTAATTCAATACCAGTACAATGCCAGTATGCTACCAGTCGTGTGGGAACGCCAGTCCCCGGCATGAGGACTGGTTCACGCTTTGAGCATGCGCGCTATCGCATTGTTTTAATTGGTATTGTCGGAAAGATCCGCAGCCGCCTTGGTCTCCCGGATCGACTTGGCCCGGAATTTTTGTCTGTGCCGACCAGAAATCTGCTGACTCCCGATTGCACGCGCCGAAATCGCAGTTCAATTGAACATCTTGATAACGCGTTGTTTATAAAAGCAATAGAGCCAAGGGTTGGAATCCTGACCCGCATGCCTCGCCGGCCTCGTGATCTATGCCGAATTGGTTTGGTCCAGTCGAACAATTCGACACGCCAGAACCGCCAGGTACTACTGGCCTATTGCTGGTACTGCCGATTCTTGATCCGCGCTGAAGCACGCCACGAAGCCCAGGTATCGGCAAATCACGGTTCCGAGACGCTTGCTGGAAACCGACCGCCGGCAAGCTGCCGGAAACGGATGCGGAAAGCGGACGGATGTGCGAAGCAGACACCCGCGCGAAACGGAGGAATCTGCGGGAAACGGACACCCATAAATCCGTGCGGGAAACGCTGCGGCGTGCGCCAACGGGCGGCTGTCCCGGCCGAACTCCTTCCAACCCGAGCACCTCAGCTCGTTTCGGGCTGATAGGAATCTCAATATCTGGGTGTTCGGTTCTTTCGGGGTGTTCGGTTCTTTCGGGGTTCTTTCGCAGGGTGCCCGGTTCTTCTCGGTTGATTGTTGCCGCGCCCTTCGGAGCAATCAACCGGGGCGCTGTGCGGACAGGCTGTCAATCGCCACTAGCAGTTCTGCTAGTGCGGGCCATCGCGATGCCATCGTAGTGCGACGATGCGCTACGCAGCCGACATCGACGGTGCGTTGTGCCAAGTGTCCAGGTCTTGCCGTTTGCCCATTGCGCCCAATGGCCGCTTTCCACGGTAACGAGCGAGTGCCGCAGCGCCTGCGCCGACACACAGTGCCACCTGGTTCACTGAACTTCTGGCGCCCAGCTGCGATTGTGTCGCTCGCTGCGCCGATCGTCGCCGACTTGACACCGCTGGCGCGCAGGCGGCTTGAATCCGGATTTGAATCGCGCAGACTTCGGGTTCCTGCAAGCGGGTTTCCCTATCGCGCGGTGGAGTTGCGGATGATCACCTATTCTCGTTTGCTCGCCGTTGTCGGTGGCTTGGTCCTGCTCACGGCCGAAGTGGCTGCACAGGGATTGCCGAGTCAGACCTGGCCGGCCGGCACGCAGTTGTCGACGTGGAATCATGGCGGCCGCATCACCACCTTTCATCGTGGCTATCTCTACCTCGGCGGCACCGAGAATCAGGGTACCTGGACCTACAACATCGCCAACGCGCAGTCGCCACAGTTGGTGCGCACCTTTGCGACCGGTGTGAATGGACACACCTGGGGCAAGGTCGGCGATGTGTTCTGGCGGGCGTACTGGATTCCGGAACTTGGCGATTCCAATACACGGCCGTTCCAGAACCTGGCCAATCCCCTGGTCCCGACACAGCAGATGAGCAATGTCGGTTCGTTTCCGGCACAGCCGCCTCTGGGTTGGCCGGGTAACTGGCTGGATACCTATCCGTATCACTTCGGCGATTTTGTCGTGGATGCGCGAATCGGATGGTTCCCGCATGTCTCCGACGTCAACGTGCGCGCGATTGCGAGCATGAGTTCAGCCAATCATTGGCGGATTGGCAATCTGCTGTTTTTGACGCCCTCCGATACCCAGGATGGCGTTGCGGTATTCGATGTCGGCAATCCGGCGCAGCCGGTGATGCTGGATCGACTGATCGGTAATTACCGGCAGTACACCAATGCCTGGCAGGTCTGGCGCAATTATCTGGTGCTGATGTTCGGCGACAACACCAACGGCCCGCTGCAGAACGCCAATGCACTGGTGATTGATTTCAGTGATCCCACCAATCTTCAGCTGGTGCATGCGATTCCCTACGATGATCTGCCCGGTCGCTATGCGCATTTTCAGGATGAGTTCGCCTTCGCTGGTCGCTTCGGTCGCGGCACCAAGTACAACATGGAGACGCGCCAGGTCGCCCAGGTGTTCACACCGACGCCTTGCTGTGCGGGAGATTTCCAGTGGATTCCGCTCGGCCACATCGTGCTCGCCTCGTCGTCGGAGACCGATGCCTCGCGTTCGTATCTGTTCTCGCATCGTGCCACGCTCGATACCACGCGTCCCAGCGTCGGCTATCACCTGCCGCGCCCCAATGCAGTCAATCAGCCGCTGCTGACGACGATCGGACTGGTGATCAACGAAACGCTCGACGGTCCGACCGTCACTTCGCAGAACATCCAGATTCGTCCGATCGGTGGCGCGGCATTGGCGACCACGGTCATCCATACCAGTTATGGCGTCGTCAACATCACGCCCGATCAGCCGCTCGTCGCCAACACCACGTACGAAGTCCGACTGCTGCAGGACGGCGTGCGTGATGTCGCCGGCAACGGTTTCGCCGAGTACAGTTTCCGTTTCTCGACCGGGCCGACCGTGGTGCCGGATGGCTTGATCTTCCGGCACGGCTTCGAGCCTTGATCTGCAGGCTGCGTCCGCTGTTGCGCTCGCGCTTGTTGCGGGCGTTCCTGCTGTACGCATTCGGCGCTGGCCTGCAGGCCCAGCCGGTGATTCACAGCGTGGTCAGTGCACCGGTCACGCCCGTGCTGGTGCAGTCGCCATTGCAGTTCCAGGCCGACGCCAGTGTGGCGGGTGGTGGCGCGCTCGAATACCGCTGGGATTTCGGCGATGGCACGCCGCGCACTGATTGGTTGAGCGTTGCCAACGCCGGTCACTCCTACACCGGCGCCGGAATCTTCACCGTGCTCCTGCAAGTGCGCCACGCCAGCCAGGGCCTGGCCAGTGCCACGCTACGCATCGTCGTGCGCCTGCCCGTCGCCGCAGCGGCGCGGCATTCCAGTCCGATCATCGTGCACGGCGCGCGTCGCGAGGTTTGGGTGGTCAATCCCGATCACGGTAGCGTCAGTGTGCTGGATGCCGATGCACTGACGCGATTGGCCGAGATCGCCGTTGGTGCGCACCCTTCGTCGCTGGCCATTGCCGCCGATGGACAGGTCTGGGTGAGCGTACGCGATGCCGATCGGCTCAAACGCGTCGATCCGATCAATCGTGTGGTCAATGCCGACATTGATCTCGGCCATGGCGCCAAGCCGGTTGCGTTGGTCGTTGCCGCGAATGGCTCAGGCTACATCTCGCTCGCCGGGCCCGGTCGCGTACGGCGCTTCGACGCAGCCAGCGGGATACTCGGGCCATCGGTCGTTGTCGGGGCCGATGTCGAGGCCTTGGCACTGAGCGGAGCCGGCGATGCGCTCTATGTCAGCAAACTCATCAGTGCCAGTGCCAGCGGCACCGTCTGGTCGATCGCCTTGCCTGACTTCGCTGCTGCCGATGCGATCGCCCTGCCACTCGACAGCACTTCGCCGGATTCCGGTACCGCGGCCCGTGGCCTGCCCAATTACGTCGCGGCGTTGGCGCTGGCCGAGGACGGTCAAAATCTCTGGTACGCCGGCAAAAAGGACAACATCCTCCGCGGCATGCATCGCGAGGGCCTGGCGCTCACCTTCGAAAGCGTATTGCGCTCGCTGATCGGTCGGATCGATGCGACGGCAGCCAGCGAGACCGTTGCCGCGCGAATCGATAGCGATGATTCCGGTCGCGTCTCCGCGCTGCTGTTGCCGCCGGGATCGAGTCATCTCTTTGCCGCACAAGAGACCAATAACCGCGTGCTCGTGTTCGATCCCTGGAACCGTCGTGAGATGAGCCGGGTAAGCGTTGGCCTGGCACCACAGGGTCTGGCATTCGACATCGCGACGCGGCGATTGTATGTACACAACTTTTTGTCGCGCAATGTCAGCGTTTTTGCGGTGGGCAATATGCTCGACGATGGCGTGAGCACAGCGCAATCGCTCGGCAGCATCGCGACCACAGTCACCGAGGTGCTCGGCGATCAGGTACTGGCCGGCAAGCGTGTGTTCTACGACGCCAGCGATATTCGGATGAGTCAGGATGGATACACCGCCTGTGTCGCCTGTCACCTTGATGGCCGCAGCGACGGACGGGTATGGGATTTCACTCAGTTGGGCGAAGGCCTGCGCAACACCACCAGCCTGCGCGGCGCTGCCGGCATGGGCCGCGGTCTGGTCCATTGGAGCGGCAATTTCGATGAGATCCAGGATTTCGAAGTGCCGATCCGCAATTTGTTCGGCGGTATCGGTTTCATGGACGATGCCGACTATTTTTCCGGCGGCCGCAATCATCCGCTCGGTCCCAGCAAGGCCGGATTTTCCGCTGCACTGGATGCCTTGGCGATGTATGTGTCGACACTGGATCAGGATGATCGATCGCCCTATCGCAACCCGGATGCGTCGATCACCGCGCAGGGCATTGCCGGGCGACAGCTGTTCACCCAGTTGAACTGCCAACGCTGCCATTCCGGACCCGACTTCAGCGACAGCATTGCCGGCTTTCGTCACGATGTAGGGACCCTGGGTCCAGGCAGTGGCCAGCGCCTGGGCGAGGCCTTGCTCGCGCTGGATACGCCATCGTTGCGCGGCTTGTTTGCCTCGGCGCCGTATCTGCACGATGGCTCGGCAACCAGCTTGCTCGATGTGCTGACCACGCGCAACGTCGACGGCATGCATGGCGACAGCGCTGCATTGTCCGCACCCGAACTCGCCCAGCTGGATTCCTTTCTGCTGCAGATCGACGGCAATGAACCGGGCCTTGCACCTGCCGCGAGCCTGCAACTGACGGCGCCGACCGCTGGCTTGCAGATTGCACCGCAGCAGTCAGTTGACCTCGCCTTTGTCAGCGACCTTCCGCAGATCACTTCGGTCGAGTACCTGGTTGATGGCAGCGTGGTGGCGACCGCGAATGCGCCGCCGTGGCAGGCCAGCTGGACCGCCGCGATCAGCAATCAATCGGCAGTGCAAGTGTACGCCCGTGTCCATCACGATCAGGGTCAGTTCAATACGCTGTCAGCGCCGGTGCCGGTTACTCTGCTCGGCGATTCGGTGTTCCAGAGTGGATTCGAATAGGCCGACGCAATGCCCGCGCGCAGGGTGCGCTCGTCGTGACTTTGATTTGTCGTTCCGTCCGGGCGCTGCTGCAGAGCGCGACTTGCCCCGCTGCAGTTGATCTCCGCTTCAATCCCCTCGCAGACAAAAAATACAACCGCAGGTCACGGCAAGGTAATGCCAACCGCCCCGGACGGATCGCTGACCAAGCGATTGGGCTGAAAATAGAATGGAAAAACGCTCGGGTTGGGTTCGCTGATGCTCAGTATGGTGAAGCGATAGCGTTGTCCGGCTTGCAGGCCGCTGACCACGAAGTCGCTGACAGCGCGGTTGGCTGTGGCGATGTCGATTGAGGGATTGAGCAGGGCGGCCTCGATACAGGGCGCATCGAAGCCATCGCAGAACAACGTGTCGCTCACTGCGCCGAGGATCTGAAAGTGACCGTTCGCCGATTGACCGCGTGGTGTCCAGAGCAGGCGCACTGCATTCGGGGTCTCTATTTCGACATCGAGCTCGATCGGTGCCAGCGTCTGGGTATCCAGGAACATCGGCACCAGATTGCCGCGCGGGAACCGCGTGCGGATGAATTCGAGCAGCGCGGGATCGTCGCTCCACAGCGCATTGAAAAATAGATGTCCGTCGTCGATGCTGTTGTCGGGGAGAGGTACGAGTGCGCGGGCGCGAAGGAGTGGTCGTCGCCCGTGTAGCCGCGGATGAATAGCTTGCGCCCCTGCAGAGGAGGGGCACAAGAGTCAAGTTCAAGTGTGAGGCGTCGTGGTCGGCCTCGAGGCCG
>JBBSLG010000052.1:0-19392 GCA_038255435.1 Lysobacterales bacterium | reverse complement strand
GGATCGTGGTTACCCACGTCCCAGTGAGCGTTCGGCCTCTCCGGTGAAACAAAGAACGCAGATCAAGATCTGTTGATAAATAGCTCCAAAAGCCAAAAACCAACAGCAAAGCCAGCGTACAAGAGCGTAGCTTGCTGCGCTGCCTTTGATCTCGTCGTTGTCGTCCACAAAAATCCAAGGCAGCGCAGCAAGCTACGCTCTACAACATCAACATCAACATCAACATCAACATCAACATCAACATCAACATCAACATCAACATCAACAGAAGCGAGGCAAGCCCCTAGCGACATATCCTCAGATCCTGCGCATGACCAGGGTGGCATTGGTGCCACCGAATCCAAAGCCGTTGGAGACCACGACATCTACCGATTTGTCGCGCGCGACATTCGGCACATAGTCGAGATCGCAACCTTCGCCTGGATTGTCGAGATTGATCGTCGGCGGAATCACACCGTGGTGCAGCGCCAGCGTGGTGAAAATCGCTTCGATGCCACCGGCGGCGCCAAGCAGATGGCCGGTCATCGACTTGGTCGAGCTGACCATGGTCTTGTAGGCGTGATCGCCGAGCGCACGCTTGAGCGCCAGGGTCTCGGCCAGATCGCCCAGTGGCGTCGAGGTACCGTGCGCATTGAGATAACCGACCTGATCGGGATTGACCCCGGCATCGCGCAATGCCGACACCAGGCAGCGTGCAGGGCCCTCGCCGTTTTCACTCGGCGCGGTCATGTGATGGGCATCCGAACTGGCACCAAAGCCGGCGAGTTCGGCGTAAATCCGCGCACCGCGCGCCTTGGCGTGTTCGTATTCCTCGATGACCAGGATGCCGGCGCCATCACCGAGCACGAAACCGTCGCGGTCACGATCCCAGGGGCGGCTGGCGAGGGTCGGCTCATCGTTGCGCGTGCTCATCGCCTTCATCGAACAGAAGCCGGCGACCGAGGTCGGTGCCGAACCAAACTCGGCGCCACCGGCGACCATGACATCGGCATCGCCGTACTGGATCAGGCGCATCGCCATGCCGACACTGTGGTTGGCAGTGGCGCAGGCGGAACCCGCGGAAAAGTTGGGCCCCTTGATACCCTTGAGGATGCTCAACTGGCCAGGCAGCATATTGATGATGGTCGATGGCACGTAGAACGGCGAGACCTTGCGCGGACCGCCGGTGTGCAAGGCGATCGCGGTTTGCTCGATGCCGTGGATACCGCCGATACCGGAACCGACCAGCACGCCGGTGCGCTCGGCATTGGCCTCGGTGATTTCAAGGCCAGCGTCTTCCATGGCCATGATCGAAGCGGCGATGCCGTAGTGGATGAAGGTATCCATCTTGCGCGCGTCTTTCGGGTTCACCCAGCGGGTAAAGTCGAAATCCCGGACTTCGCCGGCGATGCGCGTGGCATACAGGGCCGGATCGAAACTGGTGATCGGACCAATCCCGGAACGCCCGTTGCGGATGTTGTCCCAGGCGGTGGCCAGATCATTACCTACCGGAGAGACGATACCCATACCGGTGATGACGACACGACGCTTGCTCATGTTCTGCTCCACTGCGACGCGTACGCTTCAGTACGCCCGCGGATGTTTTGAAGCCTCAAAACGCAGACTGCGCCACACGGGCGCAGTCTATCGGGAAAGCCACCAGCATCAGCCCTTGGAGTGGGCTTTGACGTAGTCGATTGCCATCTGCACGCTGGTGATCTTCTCGGCATCTTCGTCGGGAATCTCACACTCGAACTCTTCTTCAAGCGCCATCACCAGTTCAACGGTGTCGAGCGAGTCAGCACCCAGGTCGTCAACGAATGAGGCATTCGCAGTCACCTCATCTTCTTTCACGCCCAGACGCTCCACCACAATCTTTTTGACGCGCTCTTCAATACTGCTCATCTCTTTGCTTCCTCCGGAGGGAAAACCCGGAAGTGCTCCGGGGACAGAAAACGGGCAGGCATTGTAGAGCAATCCTTCACTCACACAAACCTTTGGCCGAACAAGCGTTTGATGTACCTACCCCTCCGGCCTGAACGGCGTATCGCGCACCCGCTCAGATCATGTACATGCCGCCGTTCACGTGCAGGGTCTCGCCGGTGACGTAGTTGCCCATCGACGAGGCCAGGAAGACCACGGCGTTGGCGATATCGTCCACACTGCCGAAGCTGCCGAGCGCGGTGGCGTCGAGCATCTTCTGACGGTATTCGGGGGTCAGCACCTTGGTCATGTCGGTCTCGATGAATCCCGGGGCAACCACATTGACGGTAATTCCGCGGCTACCGATCTCACGCGCCAGCGATTTGCTGAACCCGATGATGCCTGCCTTGGCCGCCGCATAACTCGACTGACCGGCATTGCCCATCACGCCGATCACCGAGGCGATGCTGATGATCCGGCCCTTGCGCGCCTTCATCATGCCGCGCATCACCGCCTTGCTGGTTCGGTAGATCGAACTGAGGTTGGTATTGACGACCGCTTCCCAGTCCTCGTCCTTCATCCGCATCAGCAGGCCATCACGGGCGATACCGGCGTTGTTGACGAGGATCGAGACGGCGCCGAATTCCTTGGCAATCGAGTCGATCAGGCCATCCACTGAACTGCTGTCGGTGATCTCCAGCACACGACCCACGCCGGCGTGGTCATGCAGACGCGCGCTGATCGCATCGGCGCCGGACTGGCTGGTCGCGGTGCCAATCACGCGCGCGCCGCATTCGGCGAGGCGATCGGCGATGGCTGCGCCGATTCCACGCGAGGCACCGGTGACCAGGGCGATCTCGCCAGTGAGGTCGATCTTCATGCTGTCCTCCAATCATTTGTTGCTGATTCGAAATCGGCTGTCGTGCCGAGCGGGCGCGCATCGACCGTCTTGTCGATGCGCTTGACCAGGCCGGTCAGCACCTTGCCCGGCCCGCACTCGGCGATCCGGGTGACTCCAGCCGCAATCAGCACCTGCACGCATTCGGTCCAGCGTACCGGCAGGTAGAGCTGACGAACCAGGGCATCCTGGATGGCATCCAACTGGTCATGCGCGGCGGCATCGGCGTTCTGGACCACGGCGATCCGGGGTAGCGACCAGTTCAGCCCCGCCATCTTGCGACGGAGGGCGTCGGCTGCCGGTTGCATCAGTGCGCAATGCGAAGGCACAGACACGGGCAATCGTATCGCCTTGCGCACGCCGCGCTCGGCCAGCAAGGCAATGGCCCGATCAACTGCCGCGCTATCACCGGCGATCACCGTCTGCCCTGGACTGTTGAAATTGGCCGGCGAGACGATCTGGCCCTGGGCAGCATCGACGCATGCCTGGGCAATGGCGACATCGTCGGCGGCCAGTATGGCCGCCATGGCACCCACGCCGACAGCTACCGCCTCCTGCATCAGTCGGCCGCGCTCACGGACCAGTTCGGCACCTTCGCCCAGCGACAGCGCGCCGGCACAGACCAGGGCGCTGTATTCCCCCAGGCTATGCCCGGCGAACAGCGTCGGCGTGTCAGCACCTGTCGAATCCCGCCACAGGCGATAAACCGCCACACTGGCCGCGAGCAGCGCCGGCTGGGTGATCTCGGTGCGATTGAGTTCGGATTCCGGGCCGTGTTGGGAAAGCTGCCAGAGATCCAGGCCGCAGCCAGCGGAAGCTTCATCAAAATGGGCACGAACAGCTGGATGGCTGCCGGCCAACTCGGCCAGCATGCCCATCGACTGCGAGCCCTGACCCGGAAAAACGAAGGCAAGATTGAGCGCAGTGGCCATGATCAACAACTCCTGAAAAATCCTGGGGGCTTAACGCACTGCGCGCTGCAATGTGTTTTCGATCAGTCAAACGCAGGCAAGCCTGGCGGGTGACCTTGAATAATCCAGCCGCAGCGTCGATCCGGACCGGCTCGGATTCAGAACCGGACCAGGGCCGAGCCCCAGGTGAAGCCGCCACCAAAGGCTTCCATCAGCAGCAGCTCGCCGCGCTTGATCTTGCCGCTCTGTACGGCCTCATCGAGCGCCAGCGGAACCGAGGCCGACGAAGTGTTGCCATGCCGATCCACCGTCACGATGACCCGCTCCATGGGCATCGCCAAGCGACGCGCAGTGGCTTCGATGATCCGGAGATTGGCCTGATGCGGAATCAGCCAGTCGATCGCGGACTTGTCGAGATTATTGGCTGCGAGGGTTTCCTCGACGACGGCATCCAGCGTCTTGACCGCGACCTTGAAAACTTCATTGCCGGTCATCATCACGCGGACGCCGACGTTTTTCTCTTCAGGCTTGAAGCCGACCGAGACACCGACAGGATTGTGCAGCAAGTGACGATAGGCACCATCGGCATGCAGATGGGTGGACAGGATGCCGGCCTCGGCATCCGCTTTGAGCACTACGGCCCCGGCACCATCGGCAAACAGCACGCAGGTCCCGCGATCGGACCAGTCGAGCATGCGGGTAAGGGTTTCGGCGCCGATCACCAGCGCCGTGCGCGAGGCACCGCTGCGGATGAACTTGTCGGCAACACCGAGCGCATAGATGAAACCGGAACAGGCGGCGTTGACATCGAAAGCCGCACAGCCGTTGGCACCGAGCCGATGCTGGATCAGGCAGGCAGTCGACGGGAAGATCACATCGGGCGTCGTGGTTCCGACGATCAGCAGATCGATATCGCTGGCATCAACGCCGGCTGCCTTCAGGGCGCGGACCGCCGCCTCATAGCCAAGGTCGCTGGTGGTCTGGCCATCGGCCGCGACATGACGCTGACGAATGCCGGTTCGCTCGCGAATCCATTCGTCGGAAGTATCGACAAACTTCGAGATATCGTCATTGGTGAGAATCTTTTCTGGCAGATAGCTGCCAGTGCCCACGATCCGCGAGTAGCTCATGCGCATTGCTCCCTTGCATCACCAGGCGCGCCTGGCTGCTTTCAGTTACGACGAAGCAGGACCGCAACAGCGGGCGACGCCGCGCTGGCTGGCGCGGCCTCAAGGCTGCCGATCTAATGACGACGGATGGTATCAGGGCAGCACTGGCGCCCGGCCGCGGGCGGCCGCCACCGACTGGCCGAGGATCACTCTTCGACTTGAACTCGGTCGGCCTTGGTCTGGATGACCTTCTTGCCGCGGTAGAAACCGTCTTTCGTGATGTGGTGGCGCAGGTGCAACTCGCCGCTCACCTTGTCGGTCGCGATCTGCGCGGTGGTCAGCGCGTTGTGCGAACGGCGCTGGCCGCGGCGGGAAGGGCTGACTCGACTTTTCTGAACTGCCATGACTATCTCCAACTACTCATTGTTTTTTCAATGCCGACAGGGCAGCAAACGGATTGGGCTTTTCGGGCCGCACCGTTTCACTGGACCAGACCAGCTCTTCCTCGCCATCTCCGAGCGGGCTCTGAGGCACCACCGGCAAGGCCAGAATCAACTCATCCTCGATCACGTCGCGAGGACGGATGTCGGTTTCCTGCACCAGCAATGGCTCGTAACCGGGCGGCAACCCCGCCTCGTCCTCTTCCTTGCGGATCAGACCCAGGCGGGTATCCAGCACAACGGGCCAATCAAACGACTCCAAACGGCGCTGACAGAGCAAAGGCAGGCTGCCGCTGGCCTGAACCGCGACGAAACCGATGCCGAACTCATCACGACCGAACTCAAGAGAAAATACCAGCGAACCCGAGGTGTCCACCAAACTCTCAGCCAGACGCGGCATGGTTGCCAGCGCCAGGCTGCCCTCAAAGCACCGGCCCTGGGTAACCATCCGCCATACATCGACTGATTCGGGCAGGTCCGCAGACATAAGCGCGCCATAGTATTGATCGATCGCCGCGCAGTCAATATTGCGCGGAGGGGAATCCAACCCGCGACCTTTGCACACGGCCCGCCGCTGGGGCAGACTTGCAGTCTACACCCTGCCTCTGGATGGAGTCCCCTATGCTGATCTGGAGCGTCGTTGCCGCCAGCGCCCTGATGGCGATTACCCTGTGGTTTGGCTGGCAGCTGCACCTGATGCGCCGCCGCAACCTGCTGATCATGCGCATGCTCGACGATGCCGACCAGGTGGAAGCGCGGCTGCTGGTTTGCCGCGAGAAAATGAAGTCGATCGGCGCCATGCTGGGCCGCCTGCCCTCCGATATCACGGCCAGCGCCCGCGCCACCCTGGACAGCGAATCAGGCATTCACAATGCGCTGAAGATCGTGCTGCAGCATCGCCTGTGGATACGCGAGAACGGCAACACGGCACCGGTTTCAAAACTCGCCGAAGTCTCGGCATCGATCAGCCGCTCGCTGATCGAGCTGGGCAATCAGATCGGCAAGCTGGACGCCGTCAGCAGTGAATTGCAGGCCGCCTACGCACGTTCCGACGCGGTCATGGGTGGCAGCCCTCCGGGCGCGCCCAAGCCACGCAACGGGCAGATGGATCATTCGCACTGACGCTGGCAATGCGACTGATCCTGGCATCGACATCCCCCTATCGCCGCGAACTGCTGGCGCGGCTCGGGCTGCCGTTTCAATGTGTTTCGCCGGCTGTCGACGAACAGCCCCTGCCCGGCGAAGCAGCGCTGCAACTCTGTCTGCGGCTCAGCGAAGCAAAGGCGCGCGCCGTTGCCCAACTGCATCCCGATGCGCTCGTAATCGGCTCTGACCAGGTCGCCGAATGCGCTGGCCAGATCGTCGGCAAGCCGCTCGACAAGATCACCTCAGGCCGGCAACTGGCATTGGCATCGGGTCAGAGCATGCTGTTCCACACCGGCCTGTGCCTGGTGCAGCAGGCAAGCGGGCGTCGGGAATTGCATGTGGAACCCACCCTCGTGCGCTTCCGAACCCTCAGTGCCGCGATGATTGATCACTACATCGAACACGAGGCCGCGCTCGACTGTGCCGGCGGATTCAAGTGTGAGGGTCTGGGTATTGCGCTGTTCGACGCCATCAGCAGCGATGATCCGACCGCCCTGATCGGCCTGCCGCTGATCGCCTTGCGGCGCGCACTCGCCAGCTTTGCCATCGACGCCCTCCTTCCGCGTTGAGTCAGGGCACAACGAAGAATTTACGCGCGCCAAATCGACGCGCCAGTTGCGCCTCCCCGCGCGGACTGACCTCGATTTCCAGCCTGTGTTCGCCTGCAGGCAAATGCCCCGCGTCGATGCGAAGACGGAAGCCTACGCGCGGTAGATCAGGGTCGTGCGAATCCGGCCACGCGGCATGGACATGCTCAGCCGCGAAGCGTTCGAAATCGGCGGGCACCACAGCACCGTCGATCAGCGCCGTGACCGTGCCGACCCCGAATGGCTCGGAGATCGCCCAGCCAACGATTTCGAGTGGCTCAGCCGAGTGCATGCGCTGATTGGCCGCTGGCCAGTCGATCCTGGCCAGGCTCGGCACCGCGCAGGCGCCAGCGCTGCGACGCGGCGTCACTTCGGCATAAAGAAACTGCACTTCATCGACGAGCACGGTTTCTTCCGCTATCCAGCGCACACTGCCAAAGCGGGCACACAGACTCCGCCAGGCCGCCAATTGCTGGCCACGTTCGGTGGCGCCGAGTTCGAAGACGAGCAGGCCCTGCGACCAGGGCGCATGATTCAACGCTGCCTCATCGCGCTGCCAGATGCCAAGTTGCTGTTGCCGGCCGTGTTTGCGATTGCGTGGATGATCCAGAACGAACGGCCGGCGCGTTCCGTGCAGGGCGAAGTCGAGCTCGGCAGCCAGCAGGAAGTTGTCAGCGATCAGGACCGTGTGCTCGGGTCGGTCCGCCAGCAGGGCTCGTGTCCGCGCTGCGGCCTCGGGCCAACCGATCAGACTTCCGCCAAACAGTGCGGCGCTCAGATGCCGCTGCTGGGAACTGGAAAAACTCGCCAGTGCCGCGACCGCAACCAGGGCGAGTGAGCCGACCGCAAGCACCGGCCAGTAGCAGCGCGCCGCCCAAAACCGCCAGCCCGAACCGCCGCGCCAGTGCTGCAAAACCAGCGGGACCGACAGCAATAATGGAAAATAGCCCGGCAACGGCCAGTGCACGCGCATGCGTTCGTTGTCGGCGAACACACCAGCCACGATGTAGACGAGCAGGATACCGAGCAGCGCGGCGCGCGCCAGATCCTGCGATTCCTGCTGGCGACTCCGCCACGCGAGCCTTGCCGCCGAGAAAATCGACAGGGCCAGCAACGGTGTGAGCAACAGCACCTGCTCCGGAATGATTGCCAGACCGGACCACTGGAACGACCAGGGATTGCGATCGAGCAGCTGAAAGCGCAGGGCCGACCAATCATGCGCCCGGTTGAATTCGAACAGTGGCCACGCGACCAGCGCTACGATGGCCAGGGCAAGCCCTAGACCTGGGCTGCGCAGCGCCCTCGCCCCGCGACGGCTGTCGACAATCCAGACCAGGCCGGCGCCGAACAGCAGCGCAGCGCGCCAGTGCGTGAGTACAGCTGCAGCCAGTGCGAGTCCGAGCAGAACCCAGTCGCGCCAGCGACCACGTTCAGCAGCGCGATCGAGCAGCACGAAGGCGAGCAGCATGGACATCGCAAGGGGTACATCGGGAACCGCAAGAATTCCGGTGATCGTGCCGAGCGGCATCAGCACCATGATCAGCGCAATTCGATCCGAGTCAGCAACTGACAGCCCGCGTGATCGCGCCCAGGCGCGCAGCAGCCAGGGCAGCAGCGCACCGATCAGCAGGAACGGCCAGCGCACTCCGAGCAGGCTGTCACCGGCGATCGATGTACCCAAGGCAATCAGCCATGCTGTCACTGGCGGAATGTCACTGTAGCCAAACGCCAGCGCGCGACTCTCCTGCCAGTAGAACGCTTCATCGCCGAGCAGGGGCAGGTTGGCCGCGACCGTGGCGCGGAACACCAGCAATGCGGACCAGACCAGCCAGACGGCACGATTGATTGCAATGTCGGCCGGGGCCCTCATGCCGACCGGTCTGCGGGAACCCTGCACCGCCAATTGCAGTCCGTCCTGGATGACAACGTCGAAACGCCGCGATTGGGCGACGAAACGCGGGCAGCGACGACGTCGATTTCACAGGCATGAGCGCAGCTTGGCGCAAGCCCGGAGTGGGTCATGTTGTCGCCCGGAGCCCGGAGGGTCCGGGCTAGAATGAGACCAAGGCGGTGCCCCGCCAATTCACGACTGATGGAAGCCACCGCATGAGTTCCGAGACCGCCGAATTGCACGCGCTTGAACAAGCCATCCTCCAGGTCAATCGCATCGTGCTCGGCAAGAAGGACCAGATCCGCCTGTGCTTCGCCTGCCTGCTCGCCGGTGGTCACCTGCTCATCGAGGATGTGCCCGGCGTCGGCAAGACCACGCTGGCGCACGCGCTCGCCACCAGTTCGGGACTGAGCTATCAACGCATCCAGTTCACCAGCGACCTGCTGCCATCGGACATTCTTGGCGTGTCGATCTATGAGCGCGAAAGCGCAAGTTTCCGATTTCATCCGGGGCCCATCTTCGCTCAGCTGATCCTGGCCGACGAGATTAACCGGGCTACGCCGAAAACGCAGAGCGCCCTGCTCGAGGCGATGGCCGAACTGCAGGTTACCGGCGATGGCGAGACACGCGCCCTGCCCAGCCCATTCTTTGTGATTGCAACCCAGAATCCAGTCGATATGGCCGGCACCTTCGCCCTGCCCGACTCCCAGCTCGACCGTTTCCTGATGCGGCTCTCGCTGGGTTATCCCGATGCCGAGGCCGAACGGGCCATGCTGGGATCGAGCGATCGCCGCGCGCTGCTCGAAGGGCTCACCGCCCAACTCGATGCCGCGCGTATCCAGAGTCTCCGTCAGCGGGTCCAGGCGGTGGCCGCCTCGCCCGCCCTGATTGACTATGTTCAGCGACTGCTGGCGGCTTCACGCACCCATCCGGGTGTCCGCGCGGGCCTGTCTCCGCGCGCGGGCCTCGCCCTGCTTGCTGCCGCGCGCGCCGTGGCCTTTCTTTCCTCGCGTCAGCATGTGCTGCCGGAGGATGTCCAGCAAGTCTTCGTCGGCGTTGCGGCGCACCGTCTGGTGCCTGGCGGCGAGTCGCCGCGTTCACGCGATGAACTCGCTGGCCTGGTACTCAAGAGTGT
Source organism: Lysobacterales bacterium (assembly GCA_038255435.1). GTDB lineage: Bacteria > Pseudomonadota > Gammaproteobacteria > Xanthomonadales > Ahniellaceae > 0-14-3-00-62-12. The sequence continues at coordinate 9,373 of JBBSLG010000052.1, read as the reverse complement.
AAGAGTCGACTGATGGCGGACACCGGGACCAGCTGGCGCGAGCGGATCGGCCGCTATGCCGAGCGCCGGCTGCCCGCGCTTACCCGGCACCGGCAAGCCGAGCCTCTGCCGATCCGTCTGCATGCGCGACGCATTTATATCCTGCCGACCAGATTTGGCATGGTGTTCGGCGTCATCGTCATCGCCATGCTGATGGGCGCCTTGAACTTCAACAACAATCCCGCCCTGCTGCTGGCATTCCTGGTCTCTGGCGTTGCCATCGTAAGCTTCCACCACACCGTCGGGCAGCTGCGCGAAATCAGTCTGATCAGCCTCAGCGCGGCACGCCCGCATGCCGGTAGCCGCAGCCAGGTAAATTTCAGCCTGCGCGATGGCGGCGGTCGCAACCGGCCTGCGCTCATGCTGGAGCAGGGAAAGCAGGAGGTGGCGTTCGCTCTTGCCGCGAATGAAACCGCGATCGTCCGCATCGATTTTCTGCCCCTCCGCCGCGGCTGGCAGAGCCTCGGTCGCTGGCGGCTGTGGTCCGAGTATCCCTTTGGCATTGTCTGGGCCTGGAGCTACCTGCATCCGGAGGAACCCTTGCTGATCTATCCAGGGCCCGAGGCCAACGCGCCGGCACTGCCACTGGACGACCGCGACCGACCAGGCGCACAGCAGCGCAGCCCGGGCGACGATTGGGCCGGGCTGCGCGATCATCGCGCTGGCGATCCGCCCCGGCATGTCGCCTGGAAGGCAAGCGCGCGCAGCGATCGCCTGCTGGTGAAGGAATTCGCAGATCCGGTTTCCGAAGCCATGGTGCTCGACTACCACCAGCTCGGCGCACTCGAGCACGAGCAGCGGATCTCGCGCCTCACCGCCTGGATCCTCCAGGCGGAACGCACGCAAGCCAGCTTTCGACTGGTGCTGCCCGGACAGGCACTTGGACCAGGAGCAGGCGGCGATTTTGTCAGTCGCTGCCTGCGCGAACTGGCCTTGCTGCCATGAGCGGTCCGAGCGCAGTCCAATTGCCGACGGCGCTCAGCCGGCAGGTGCTGGGCACACTTCAGCTGCGCGCCTTGGCCATGATCCTGCTGGCTGCTCTGGTCGCTCATGGCGCCTGGCTGCCGTTGCCCCTGTTCGGCTATCTGGTCAGCGTCATCGCGCTGCGCCTGCTTTGGCAACGCTACAGCCCGCGCACGCCGACGCAATGGGTACGACTCCCGCTTTTTGTATTGACCCTCGCCCTGGTCTATTCGCAATCGGGCACACCCGTCTCACGCGACGGTGGCGTCGCCCTGCTGATCGGCTTGGCGACACTCAAACTGGTTGAAACAGACTCGGTGCGCGATGGCCGCATGTTGATCGCGGCACTGTTTTTTCTGTCGATGACGGCGTTTCTGTTCAGTCAGTCCGCCCTGCTCACGCTCTGGGTTGGAGGCGTCAGCGTCGCCGCGTTCGCGGGGCTGTCTCTGTTGCGCAAATATCCGGACAGCCGCTGGCAGGCGGGCTCTTATTTGCCGGAGATAATTTCGGCGATTCGTGCGGCCGGCCGATCCGCCGCAGCGGCGATCCCACTTGTGCTGGTTGCCTTCGTATTTTTTCCGCGTCTGGCCCAGCCACTCTGGGGTGCGCCCTGGGATTCCAGCCAGGGCCGCACCGGCCTCGGCGATGAGATGCGGCCAGGCATGCTGTCCAAACTCTGGGAAGACGATACGCCAGTATTCCGGGTGAGCTTCAATGGTGAGACACCGACAGCACGCGATCTGTATTGGCGCGGGCCGGTGCTCGATCAGTTCGATGGCCAGGCCTGGACCCGTGGCGATGCATTCGACCGCTACGAGGCCATCGACTTCCGCTATGAACCTGCCAGCGTGGTCAATTACGAGGTCCTGCTGGAGGCCACCGAACGCGTCTGGTACTTCCCGCTCGATCTGCCACTGAAGGCCGCTGCCAAATCACGATTGCTGCAGGACGGCCAGATGATCGCGCATCGTCCGATCATCGCGCCCAGACGATTGCAGATGCAGTCTGCCACTCGCTACGTCTTCGACGCCGAGGCCCGTCCGGCCGAGATGGCGTTCGCGCTGCGCCTGCCTGCACAAAGCAATCCGCGAGCGCGCGAACTCGCTCGCCAGTGGCGCGCGCAGGGCATGGACAACGGGCAGATCGTCGAGGCAGCGCTGACCCTGTTCAATCAGAGTTTTTCATACACGCTGGAACCGCCGCCGCTGGCACCAGATCGATCCGTGGACGAGTTTCTGTTTGATACCCGGAGCGGCTACTGCGAGCATTTTTCTTCGGCGTTCACCTTCCTTATGCGCGCATCCGGGATCCCCGCAAGGGTGGTGACCGGCTATCTGGGCGGCTACCGAAACGCCAGCGGCAATTATATGGTCGTGCGCAATTCAGACGCCCATGCCTGGAGCGAAGTCTGGATGGAAGGACGCGGCTGGATCCGTGTCGACCCGACCTCGGCGGTGGCGCCGGAGCGCATCGACCGTGGCAGTATCTACGACGCTCTGCCGGAGGCCTCACTGTGGTATCAGAACAGCTGGCTGACGCCGCTGATGGATCGCTTCGACGTGGTGTCGCGTTGGTGGCGACAACGTGTGATCGATTTCGACGCGCAGCGTCAACGCGATCTGCTCAGGACCTTCGGCGTCGAAAATACTGAGCTCAAAGATCTTGTTCTGATGCTGATCATCGGCGGCGCGGCGGCGCTGTCATTGGGCATCTGGTGGTCGCTACGTGGCCTGGGCAATCGCAGCCGGGACCCGCTACTTGCCGCCTGGCGACGATTCGGGCGGCAGCTGGAGCGACGCGGCGTGGCGCGCGCCGACCACGAGGGGCCGATCGACTACAGCCAACGCGCAGCGCGCCTGCTGCCCTGGTCTGCTGGCGACATCCTCCAACTCGGCAAGGATTTCGCCAGGCTTCGCTACGACGTCAACCGTCCTGGGTCGATAGACGAGCAGCGCGCCCTGGTGCGCAGATTGCGCCGATTCCGCACACAGGGTCGAGCCGGCGCGAAACCCTGAAACAGTGCGTCTGGATTATCCGGGCGGCCAGTGCATGGCGCGACCGGCGAGTAGATGCAGATGTATGTGGTACACGGTCTGGCCACCATCGTGATTACAGTTGATCACGGTGCGATAGCCATTCTCGGCAAAGCCCTCGCGCCGCGCGTACTGCGCTGCCGCGAGGACCAGGCGCCCGATCAATTCGCCATCAGCAGGCACCAGATCATTCAGGGTGGCGATCGCACGTTTGGGCACAAACAGCACGTGCACCGGCGCCTGCGGATGGATGTCGCGAAAGGCCAGCATATGTTCGTCCTCGAAGACGATGTCGGCCGGAATTTCCCGCCTGATAATCTTGGCAAACAGCGAATCGCTCATGATGCTGGCTCCTTGCATGGTGTAGAGGCACGGGCTTCGACGGCGCCGGTCAGAACACGATGATCTTTGGCTGCTGATCAACGGCTCTGGGCTTTCAAGTGATATCCAGGCGACCGCCGAATGCATGCGCAAGCGTACCGCGATCGATAAATTCCAGTTCGCCGCCGAGTGGCATGCCATGGGCAAGACGGCTCGCGCGAACTCCGTGCTGATGGGCGATCTGAGCGAGATAGTGGGCGGTGGCCTCACCTTCGACGCTGGGATTGGTGGCGACGATCAATTCACGCACCTGGCCTTCGGCCAGGCGTCTGGCAAGCACACCCAGCCCGAGTTCGTCGGGGCCCAGACCATCGAGCGGAGAGAGCCTGCCCAGCATCACGAAGTAACGGCCGCGGAATCCGGTGGCCTGCTCGATGGCGATCTGATCGACCGGCGATTCAACCACGCAGAGCAAGCCGTCGTCACGCGCGGAACTGCTGCACAGCGTGCAGATCACATCTTCACTGAAAGTGCGGCAGCGACTGCAGTTGCCGATCCGCTCGCAGGCTTCGACCAGACGTGTCGCCAGGCGGCGCGCGCCCTCGCGTTCACGTTCGAGCAGATGAAAGGCCATCCGCTGTGCGGTCTTGTTGCCAACGCCAGGAAGCACGCGCAGTGCATCGATCAGTTGACTGAGTAGCGGCGAGCTCGACACGGAAGTTCCTCAACACCTGCGGCAGGCGTTCCCGCGGATCAGGCCATTGTGACAGCATCGCCGGGTCAGTTCAGCCCCCGCCGCACAGGTCCTGGCATCATGCGGCGCTAATCCCGGTTGTTGCGGTCGGCCGCTTCCATCAGTGATCGGGCATCGAGTTCGATCTGGTCGAGCCAGGCGCCGGTGATCGTTTCGATAGCTACCGGATGGGACAACAGGAAGCCCTGCCCGATCTGCGCACCCAAGTTGCGGGCTAGGCCCAGCTGCTGAATGTCTGAAATCCCCTCGGCGACGCATTCGCGACCGAGTTCGCCACACAACTCGACCAGCATCCGGATCAGGCGTCGGTCCGAACTGCTGTCGAGCGCGCCGCGCAGAAAGCTGCGATCGATCTTGATCGCATCAAAGGGCAGCAGGCGCATGTGATTGAGCGAAGAGTAACCCGTGCCGAAATCATCGAGATGTACCCGGCAGCCGAGCGCGCGCAGCGCGCGCAGCACACCGACAACCCCTGATTCGTCGGCGATGACTACGGTCTCGGTCAGTTCGATGGCGAGTTGGCCGGGCGGAAAATCCAGGCGGGCGAACTCTTCCGCGATCAGCTCACAGAGACCCGGCTGCATCAGTTCCGGGGCTGACAGATTGAAGCTAAGCCCCAGATCGGGGCGACCCAGCTGCTTCTGCAATCCACCAACCACCGCAAGCGCCTGCTGCAGCAAACGCCGTCCAACTGGCACGATCAAACCGGTCCGCAACAATTCCGGGAGAAATGAGTCTGGCAGAAGCAGCGCCCCATCCGGCTGACGCCAGCGGATCAGTGATTCCAACGCGAGCACGTGACCCTGCTCCAGATCGAACATAGGCTGTAGATGCAGGGTGAACTCGTCCTGTTGAACGGCGTGCCGAACCGCCTGCTCCAGCGCATGCGCCTGCTGGCGATCGGCACTGAGCGCTGGGCTATGGCAGACCACGTCGAGGACGCCTTGACGCGCTTCATGCAGCGCGGTTTCGGCCTCACGCATCCAGTCTGTGGTCGCCCCGTTCACACCGGGTGGGATCATCCGCAGGCCGCAACGCGGGGTCAGCAACAAGGCCTGACCATCGAGTTCGATGGCATCCAGAAAACAGGCGCGGACGGCGTCCATCAGATCCGCCTGATCACTGGGCAGACAGAGCAGGCAGTACTCGCCGTCGCCAACATGGGCGAGTTCGATCAATCCGGCCACGCGTTCGCGCAGGCGATCGGCCACCAATTGGTACAACTCACGCAGCGAAGGTTCGCTGAGATTTGCCCGCAGGTATGGATACTGGTCCAGCAACAAGCGCACCAGCCAACCACCAGGATGATGCGAAACGCCAAATACGCGCAGCAGTGTGCGCTCGAAGCGGTTGCTATTGGCAAGGCCCGTGTGCGGATCAAATTCCGCCGAAATCTGCATCTGTGCGCGCGTCCGCAACAGCTCGGCATGCTCATACGCAAGTCCGACCAAGGTGCCCAGCCCGACGGCAAAGGCCTGGTCCACGGTCTGCCATTCGCGCAGTTCTCCTGACTCCAGGCAGAGCACGCCAACCTGGCGCCCGAATATCCGGATTGGAACGTCGAGCAGGGCGCGCACGCCGAGCGGTTCGAGATAGTACGCGACGAGTTCTCTAGTGCGCGGATCCTGGAATGCGTCGCCGGCGGCGATCAGCAGATCGGAATGCAGTGCCTGGAAGTACACCGGGCACTGTGCACGCCTGATCCGTGCACCAACGAGCGCATCGGACTGGGTCACCAAGGCTGCCCGCGCGCAATGAATCTGCCTGCCGTCCCCTTCAAACCGCCAGACCGAGGCCCGCGATAACTTCAGCGAGGCAATACCGGTCTGCAGCACAGAATCCAGGCAATCATCCAGACTGGCAAAGCGGGTCCGCGTCAGCGTTGCGAATGCTGCCTGTCGTGGCGTGCCGGAAGTGCTCGCTTGCTTGCTCACGGAAGGGGCTCACGAACTGGCAGTACGCAGGGACCGCATCCTGGCGTCGGGTAGCGCACTCGACACCGGTCCACCTAATTCAACGAACCAGAAACACCCACACGACGACCGCTGCCCCAGGCGAACATCAGATCAACTCACTACCAGATCTTCGCCACACTGCCCGTTGCGTGCCAGCCCGGCCGTGAACAGCGGCCGGTCCGAACCTGCGCTTGTTCGCTCCCTGAAACAGGGGCTGGCGCGAATCCGAACGTGTTCCGAGCATTCCATGGCCCGATCAAAACGGCAGTTTGAAACCCGCGGGTAGATTCATACCACCAGTCACCGCCGCCATGTGCTCCGATGTCAGTTGCGTGACCTTGTTGACCGCATCGTTGAAGGCAGCAGTGACCAGATCTTCCAGCATCTCGATATCGTCGCCGACAGCGGCCTTGTCGATCCGCACGCCGCGCACCTCATGCTTGCCGGTCATGGTGACACTGACCATGCCGCCGCCCGCCTGTCCGATGACTTCCAGCGTGCCGAGCTGTTCCTGCGCGCGTTGCAGATTTTCCTGCATCTTCTGCGCCTGCTGCATGATGTTTCCCAAGGGTCCGCGCATTTCAACTCCTCATTTCTGTTTGCCGTCGATCGGCTTGATGGTATTAGGAATGATGCGCGCGCCTAGCTCGCCGAGCGCGCGCCGGATGAAGGGATCTTCAGCAAGCCGCTGTTCGGCCTCGGACTGACGGGCGCTGCGTTCGCGCGCGGCGCGCGCCGCCGGCGTGTCGCCGCCGCTATCAAGCGCCACGAGCAGGAGCTGAACATCACGACCGAGCAGGCGCGACAGGGCATCACGCAATGCGCGCTGGCCGAGTTCGTTCTGCAGGTTTTTCATTTCCTCGGCCAGGCCGAGTCGGATCTGCTGCCCATCATCTTCGATGAAAGCGAGGTTGGCGGCGAATTCACGCGCAGGTCCGCGCAGGCCGGACTGCTCTGGAAACGAAGCCCAGAGCTCGGCATCGAGTCGTGCCGCGATACTCGGCTCGGAGACACTGAGCGGCGCCGGCGCCGCCTGTGCTGAAACCGCCTGCGCGGGCGGCGATACCGAGTGCACCGACTCGACAGCTCGCCGAACCACAGCGCGCGGCGCAACGGCCGCGCCAGCAGTCGAGGCCGGCGCCGAACGGGTCTCGCCTGCCTGCGCCTCGGTCGCAGCGGACGCAGCCGGCACCGGCCAGCGACCGCCCTCGGGTGGACGTGGCTGAAACGCCAGCATGCGGAACAGGCACATCTCGAAACCAATGCGCGCACTCGGCGCCATGTGCAGGTCGCGCCGTCCGCTGATGGCAATCTGGTAGAACAGCTGGACGGTTTCCGGGGCAATCCGTGCAACGAAATCGGCAACCGGCCAGGTATCTTCGACGCGCGCCGCCGGTAGCAACTGCGCAACCTGGATGCCATGCAGAAATTCCGCCATCGCATCGAGCACCTGGCCATAGTCCGGCTGAAACTCGTCGAGTGCGGCCAGACGCTGCGCAAACAGGCCACTATCAGCACCGATCACCGCATCAAGCAGGGCGGTCACACCGCTGCGATCCAGCGTACCCAACATGCTCTGGACCTCGGCGACCTGCAGGCGGCCACCGCCAAAAGCGATCGCCTGATCGAGCAGGGACAGCGCATCACGCATGCTGCCATTGCCGCCCCGGGCGATTTCACGGATCGATGCCGCGTCATGCTCGACCGATTCGGCCTCAAGTATCCGGCTGATCTGGGTCTCGATCTGCTCGATCGACAGGCGCTTGAGATTGAATTGCAGACAACGCGACAGCACCGTCACCGGCAATTTTTGCGGATCGGTTGTGGCGAGCAGAAACTTGACGTGCTCCGGCGGCTCTTCCAGCGTTTTGAGCAAGGCATTGAACGCGCTCTTGGACAGCATGTGGACTTCGTCGATCAGGTACACCTTCATCCGGCCACGCGCCGGGGCATACTGGGCGTTCTCGATCAGGCTGCGGACATCATCGACACCGGTATTGCTGGCCGCATCGATTTCCAGCAGATCAAAAAACCGCCCAGCCGCGATATCGATGCAGGTGCTGCAGACGCCGCAGGGCGTGCTCGAGATGCCGGTCTCGCAATTGAGCGACTTGGCGAAGATGCGTGCGATCGTGGTCTTGCCGACGCCACGCGTACCTGTGAACAGGAAGGCATGATGGATGCGACCAGAGTCGAGCGCGTGGGTCAGCGCCCGGACCACATGTTCCTGGCCCATCAGTTCGGAGAACAGTTTGGGACGCCACTTGCGCGCCAACACCTGATAGGACATCGGATTGCTCGTCTGGGAGACCCTATTGTGCCACCCGACGGCCTGCAACGGTCGCTGATCGGCCCGAAGGCTGCTCTATCCTTGAGTCCAACCGCAACAGAAGGTAGAGTGCGCGGCCCGCGCTGGCTCCCCTGCCCGCGCGCAGCAAGCAACACCGGAGAGATGTCCGAGAGGCTTAAGGAGCACGCCTGGAAAGTGTGTATACGCGTTAAACCGTATCGAGGGTTCGAATCCCTCTCTCTCCGCCAAATTTTATGTTCCACGATCTAGCCGATCGCAAAAGTGACCGGCAGGATCGAGGAGAGAGGGTGAGAAGCCTCGCGGTTCGACGAATCGGCAGGAAGCCGATTCGCACAGCGAAGCTGCCCGAAGGGCGCGCCACAGGGATGTGGCGAGTGAATCCCTCTTCTCTCCGCCAAATTTTATGTTCCACGATCTAGCCGATCGCAAAAGTGACCGGCAGGATCGAGGAGAGAGGGTGAGAAGCCTCGCGGTTCGACGAATTGTTCGAATTTTCGGGGTGACTGAATCGCTTCTCCACACCATGTTCGAATCGAGCCCTGTTCAATACGGCGCATAGATTCAGAGTCTATGGTGGCTTCCGTCGGTTCCTCGCGACGATAGGCTGCGAACTCCGCCAGGCCCGGAAGGGAGCAACGGTAGTAGCTGATTCGGGTGCCGAGGTTCGGCCGGCGGAGGCCGCCACTCCATTTGGAGAGGCGGCGGAGCAACTCGCGGCGATTCAACGCCTGCCGAAAACGCTCCCGGCCGTGATGCAGACACCATCCCTGGTGCCCTACCTCCTGCCGCGCAGTCATGCGCGGCGTTCAGCGCAGCTCGGCATGCGATTCAACGCATGGCGAAAGCGCCCTGCACAGCTCCGCAGTAACCATCCCTGGTGCACAACACCCGGCCCGGCCATCCATGGCCGTGCGTTCGACGCAGCTCGCCATGCGATTCAACGCATGGCGAAAACGCTGCGTCTCACCCCGGAAGGGAGCAACGGTAGTAGCTGATT
>JBBSLG010000051.1:0-19946 GCA_038255435.1 Lysobacterales bacterium | reverse complement strand
ATGAAGGATCGAGTCCTGCATACTTCGTCCAGGCCTTCGCGGTTGCGTCATCGGGCAAGATGATGAGTTCGGCAAGGATGGCCGGGGCGCTGATTTCGGCGATGCCCGGGGTGCTCATGAGGAGCGCCCGTTTGTTCGCCACATAGCCGCCGGTTATGATCAGACCGGCAATCACATTCCGGGGAGATCGCTATGGCTGAGTGGGAACGCGCACGAATGCAACTTGCGATCGGTGTCGGGTTCGCCTTCGCAGGCGCCGGGCTGATCCTGATCGCAGCCCCGCACTTCCGGGAAATGTTCAATGCCTTCGGTGCCGAACTACCCCTGCTTTCCCGGTTGCTGATCATGAATAGTCCGATAGCACTGATCATGCCCGTCGTAGTCATCGCGATTGCGCTGGGTTGGCCCAGACGCGAGCAACGTCCGATGGCCGCGTTGATTGCCGGCCTGGCCATGTTTCTGATCAGTCCGGTGCTGCTGTTCTTCGCGGCGTACTGGCCGATTTTTCGACTCGCGGCAACCCAATGATTCGCTATCGTGAGCGCGGACTCGCGAGCTGATCCACCTCGCCCAGCGCACTACTCAACTAGGAGCCACACCGTGAAACGGGAAGATATCGCCGTCGTCGCCCTCCGGCTGTTTGTGCTGTTGATGATCTTCCAGTTGATCGCCGGCATTCCCGGCGGCCTGCAATCGGCGCAAGAATTGGGCGATCCGCTGGCAAAGGCCCTGTTCGCCGCCTACGTCGTACTCAGTCTGGCGCTCTACGCCTTCCTCTGGATTTTCGCACTCTTCGTTGCACGGAAATTGCTTCCGGTGATGCGCGAGCCACACGCCAACCTGCCGCTGGATCCATCGGTCGCGTTGTCCCTCGGCCTCACCCTGATCGGCATCTGGTTCCTCGCCAGCGGGCTGATCGACCTCAGCTACTGGCTCACTCTGCTGTTGAAATTCCAGCAGGCAGGCGAACAACCGTTCCCTTGGGCTCCCGTAGATCGCGCAAACTTTGTCGCCACGCTCGTGCAGATCGCACTCTCCATCTGGTTGATCCTCGGCAATGCAGGCATCCGCCGGCTGATCTTCAAGTTTCGCTATGGCGAACAGCAGCCGGCGTCGGAGTAGCGCCCCGCTACGATGCTCGATCCGATCAGCATGCGATTGCAGTTGAGTGGCAGAGATGTTCTGGTCAGTACTCACTGGACGGCTGCGCAATCGGAAGTGCGCTAGTACTCGAGATGGATGTCCTCAGCTTCACCCGTGCCGCCAGGCAGGCCATCGGCGCCCAGCCCACTGAGGGAACAGCGCAGGCCGTCCGCGGAGCGTTCGTACCGGATCGCTCTGCCCCAGCGATCCAGCAAATCCTGCGGCCGGGCGTATGGGCCATGCCAATCCGGGGCGGAGCTCATCACCAGCTCACTCAGGCTCTCGGGACAAAGACCGGTATCCAACCGGTACAACTCGAGCTTCGCGCCCATCGCCAGGTACCTCATGTGTGGATGGCTTGACTTCGCATTGAGCTGCCTCCTCGTGGTATCCACCGAGACGGCGACCAGCAGCAGCACGATGGCAAACACTGCCAGCAGATGTTTCATGACTTGGCCAATTGCGTTCTGCAAGCGCGAATCGGCCCGAGACGCGTCGACGAAAGGTAGCTGTGAGATCGATCCCCCTCGTCCAAATGCTCAGTCCCTCCAAATTCGAGCGTAGTATCTCCGGCATATCCATCACCACCGGACTTGCCATCGGCGCCAAAGCTGCTCAATGCAAAACCTCCAGCGATGGGATCAGACGTGTACACAAAACGATTGCCGTAGGGATCCAGGAGGTCTTGCGGTTTGGCGTAAGGCCCGTTCCATTTGGGTAGCGAGCTTTGCAATAGAGCATCCAGACTTCCGGGCAAACATCCTTGATCGAGCACGAACAACTCCAGTTTGGAGCCCAGCGCATGAAGTTTCGCGGTGCGCGCATAGCTGCGATGGGGCGGAGCCGAACACAACGACGACCAAACAAGTGCAAGCACAACCACGACAGCACCAAGGCCAACGACATATACCTTCATCCGACTCGGGCCTGTTCTGCAGTTTTGACGTTGCTTCGACCACGGCGCATCTTGGGAGGTTCCAACAATCCCAAGCGCATTCCTATGAGTCGCACTGATCCACGCTCAGGGGGCTAGCTGACGGCACGGCAACGAAGCTGACGATCACCGCTCCGCGCGCGTCAGCGATTTCCAACCACGCAATCGCGCAACCATGACCCCCGGCCCAGGCCAGCCAGCGCAGCCACTGCCATCATCAGGCCCATCCACACAGGGCCGGCCTATGCGCCAGTTCGCCACACTCTTGTTGTTGCTGGTCGGTGGGGTGGCTGCCGCGCCCACGGTCGAGCCGCTGCACAAAGAGCTGTATTGGCTGCCGGGGAACTTTGTGCCGGGTCGACAGCCGGATGGCAATACGGTGCTTATTCGCGGCGATACCGGCTGGATCGTGGTCGATACCGGGCGACATGCCGAGCACAGCGGGCGTGTGCTGAACTTCGTGCAGGCGAGCAAGTTGCCGATCGCCGCCATCATCAATACCCACTGGCATCTCGACCACGTCAGCGGCAATCCCGTCCTGAAGCAGGCGTACCCCGAGTTGCGCGTATACGCGAGCGCAGGAATCAAGACCGCGATGGGTGGGTTCCTCGCCAACTATCGAAATGAACTGCAAGCTCAATTGCACAATGCGCCCGATCCAGAAACCGCCGAGTCCTGGCAGAAGGAAATGGCCCGCATCGATCTTGGCGACGCCTTGTTTCCGGACACGATGGTTACCGAATCCCAAACTCTATCGCTTGCTGGTCGAAGCATCGCCATAAACCTGAGCGCGCACGCCGTTACCGAGGCAGATCTCTGGCTCCTTGACCCCGCGACACGAAGTCTGATTGCCGGCGATCTGGTCACTCTGCCGGTGCCGTTTCTCGACACCGCCTGTCCAGCACATTGGCGTAACGCGCTCGATGAATTGGCAAACAAGCGATTTCGCACCCTGATCCCTGGACATGGTAATCCGATGAGCCGGCGCCAGTTCAAACGCTATCGAAGGGGTTTCGGCCGATTGCTCGATTGCGCCGCCAGCGATACCGGCGCTACCCAGTGCAGCGATCAATGGCTGCACGATCTGGGTGATCTGATCAAGCCACCCGAGCATTCCTTCACGCGGCAACTGCTCGACTATTACATCAACCAGATCCTGCGCGGCGATCCCGAGCGCATAGCCAAGCTATGCGGGTGAGCACTCAATCGCGGTCGCGGAATTTCGGCATGGGCCAGCTGCTGGTAAAAACTGGCGCCTGATCCGGCGCGAGATAGGCATCGGCGACGATCAGACCCTTGCCATCATCGGGCCGCAGCACGATCTGCTTGCCTGCACGCGCATCGACCGCCATGAGTACGATCGCCACATTGGCCGGCTGCAGCGGCATGCCGATCGAACGGGCCTGCTCTTTTTCCATCTCGGAAGCATCCGTCGTATAGGGCCACTCCGCCGCACCCAGAGAGGAAAACAGGTAGGAGAGCAGCTCACTCGGTGTGTCCTCCTCGTGGACGGAGACATACATCGATTGACGTAGGTGGCGCGGCGAGGTGATGTAGCGTGCGGTCGCTTCGGCCTGCTGCAGATCAGCGTCCTGCTGGTTCGCCGTCGAGCATGCCGAAAGCAGCGCAATGGCGATCATCGGGACCAATACCAGCATCCAGGCAAGCCGCAACTGGATGCCGCCGATGCCTACCCGCGCCGCATCGCTGCCCGCCGGCGCCTCGGGGTCCCGCTGGAAGTTGATGCGGCGGTCCTGACTGATCGCGGCTGCCGCGCGGCTTGCGCTCGTTACCGGAACATGGCCTTCGCCAATACCTGTGATCATTCCATCCCCCTGCTCTGCAGGACTCTGGAAGCCGTGGCGACGGTGCGTGCAGGCACCTCGGCCGATGCCTGACATCATATCGCTTGATCGGATGTCGGACTCCAGCCGCAATTTTCGCCCATTGTTGCGCATGCATGACGCGTGTCCGCGCCCGCGATTCGGTGGCGCGCGAACCAACGGAGTACGCGATGAATCGGAACGATCGGTCGGCCAGCATTCTGCTTTGCCTGATGGCCACCGCCTGCCTGGCCCCAGGACTCGCTTCTGCGGAAGCGTTCCGGGTCGGCATCGGCTCCGGATGCACGCATGCCAGCATCGCCGCGGCCGTCGCCCAGGCGCTGGGCAACGGACCTGAGTCAGACAGCATCCGGATCAATGCGGGCACCTATGCGGCGCAGGCTCTGCTCATCGAAGATCAGTCGCTGAGTGTCACTGGCGGCTTTGCCGACTGTCTGGAAATTTCGCCGAGCGGCGCGCCGACCATCCTGAGTGGGGCCGGCAACGGAGCGCTTGCCGTTGTGTTGATCAATGCCCCGGGCGCAAGCCAGAGGTTCTTGAGTCTGACCAACATCAGTCTCGTTGACGGCAGCGCAGGTGGCCTGCGCGTTCTGGGCAATCTCCAGCTCAACCTGGGCGGCGTGACCATCATGAACAACAGCGCGCTCGAGGGCGGTGGAATCTACGTGCACGGCAGCTCCAGCGCGACTGCACCCAACCTGCAGATTGGCAGCTATGCATCGCAGCCGAGCCGCATCATCGACAACAGCGCCACCCGCGGTGGTGGCATCCATCTGGACTCCTTCGGGTTCGTGGCGCTGAGCGATGCGCGCGTCGCCAACAACGTCGCCAGCCTCGGCGTTGGTCTCTACGGCAACGGCTCCGGCACCCAGGTCTCCATGGTCGGCTTCCCCAGTTCCTCGCTGCTGAGCGGCGTTCACAACAATGCGGCGATGCTGGATGGCGGTGGCGTCTACTTGCAGGCCGGCGCCAGCTTTGGCACAGCCAAATTCTCCGATGAATCTCCAACGCCGATGATTTCCGGCAACACAGCCGGCCGCAACGGCGGCGGCGCCTACCTGTCGACTGGCGGCAACAGTCTGCTCGGCTACAACCTCCACATGCAGAACAACACCGCTGGCAGCGCGCAAAACGGGAACGGCGGCGCACTCTACTTGACCGCAGGCAATGGCGTGCTGCTGGCCGATGGCGGAGAAAGCACGAACTGCGGCCGACCCGAAGCCTGTGTGGCGATCGAAAACAATCGGGCGGGAATCAACGGATTCACTGGGGCCGGTGGTGGCGTCTACGTGCTCGGCGGCGCGGCATTCACCGCGTTCAACGCACGTGTGACGGGCAACACCGCGCAATTTGGTGGCGCCGCCTATGCCATCGGAACCAACGCCCAGCTCAGATGGGTCAGCTCGGTGATCGAGAACAACGGCGGCGCCGGCCGCAGCTTTCAGCTGGAGGGCGGCGCAACCCTGCGCCTGCACGGAACCACACTCGGCAATGACAACTCAAGCCAGGGCATCATCGGCTTGAGCGGTGGCAATGCCCAGATCGATACCAGCATCATCTACGATCCCGGCGCCGTGATCCTGACCCGCGCTGCGATGACCAGCAACACGGTCAACAGCAACTGCGTACTCGCGCACGCGAACTACACCTCGGACACGGGTTCGACCATGGTCGGCAATCCGCTCTTCAGCAACGCAGCAAGTGGCGATTATCAGCTGCAAGCCGGCAGCCCTGCCATTGACGCCTGCGCCACCTCGGTGCTCACGACGGCGGACACGGACTACAGCGAATACCCGCGCGGCTCGGACCTGCCCAATGTGCCCAACGCGCCCGGACCATTTGATCTCGGTGCGTTCGAGGTGCAGGCCATTCTGTTCGCTGACAGTTTCGAATAGCCGCGCAATTGCCAGACTCGGGTTTCGTACCCGAGTGGCCAACTCTCCCGACCGCGGCCGCGCGAACCGGCCAACTCCAGTGAGCGCAGGCGACTCCCAACTGCGCGCTGTACCAGCTCGCCCCCCTGACCGGGCGCGCGCAGCCCTTCAAAATCGCCCTGCCAGTTCCGGTGAATTTTTGCCTTTCAGCCGAGGTAGGATGTCGCCGGCATTGCCAGACATGACGAAGGGCCTGGTTCGCACCCGGCTCAATTAGAGCTCGTCGCCGGGCGCAGGAAAGGAAAAATCCAGCGTTCACGACCCATCGCCGGCAAGCCCAGGATAAGAATCGGTGCCGCCTACCTCATGGTTGGCGGCTTTTCTTTGCTCAGATTGAGGAATGGCGATGGCTTCGGGCAGTCGATTGACGATGTGGATTCTGGTCGGCGTGGCTTGGGCCTGTGCGTCGGTTTCGCACTGAACATTTGGAGCACCGACACCACGCCCTGGGTCGAGGGCTTCGGCCTGGTGACCACGATGTTTCTGCGCCTGATCAAGATGGTGATCGGCCCGCTGGTATTCGCGACGCTGACGGTAGGCATCGCCAAGATGGGTGATGTCGGCGCCGTCGGACGCGTGGGCCTGAAGTCGATGGCCTGGTTCGTCGGTGCTTCGCTGGTATCGCTCAGCCTGGGCCTGCTCCTGGTGAACTTCTTCCAACCCGGGGTGAATCTCGGCATCGAACTACCCGGCGCCGACGCAACCAGTGGCGTGGTTGTCAGCGGACTGTCGATGCAGGAATTCATCGCACATCTGGTCCCGGTCAGCATTGCCGACGGCATGGCAAGAAATGAAATTCTGCAAATCGTGGTGTTTTCCATTTTCTTCGGTGTCGCCTGCGCCGGTGTCGGCGAAAAGGCCAAGGTCCTAGTAGACGCACTCGAAGGCGTTTCCTATGTGATGCTGAAGGTCACCGGTTTTGTGATGTGGTTTGCTCCACTGGCCGTATTCGCGGCCGTTTCCGCGGCCATTGCGCGAAGCGGCTTCAAGGTGCTCGAGACCTACGGAATCTTCATGGTCGAGTTTTACTTCGGCATCGTGTTGCTGTGGGGACTCCTGTTCATCGCCGCCTTCGTTGTGCTGCGCGGGCGCGCGATACGCCTGTTCGCCGCCGTACGCGAACCCACCCTGCTCGCCTTCGCCACCGCATCCAGCGAAGCGGCCTATCCCAAGACCCTGGCCCAACTGGAGCGCTTCGGCTGCTCGAATCGCGTCGCGTCCTTCGTGCTGCCCCTGGGCTATTCGTTCAATCTCGATGGCTCGATGATGTACTGCACCTTTGCCGTCGTGTTTATCGCCCAGGCCTACGGCATCGAGATGTCGCTGGGCCAACAGCTCACCATGCTGCTGATTCTGATGCTGACTTCCAAAGGTATGGCGGGCGTGCCGCGGGCCTCGCTCGTCGTCATCGCCGCGACCCTGGCGCAGTTCAATATTCCCGAGGCGGGCCTGCTGCTATTGCTCGGCGTCGATCACTTTCTGGATATGGCGCGATCGGCAACCAATGTCATCGGCAACAGCGTGGCGACCGCCGTTGTATCCAAATGGGAAGGTCAACTTCGCTCCGAGGACGAAGTGGCCGCGGATCTGGAAAACGCCATGGATCCAAGCCTGCCGCACGGACATCCGCAGCCGCCTGGTCAGAAAGACACCGGATGAAAGTTGCTGCTATGGGATGAGCGGAAGCCCACCCTGGTCTCGGATCAACTGATGAACGCTCAGGTTTCCAAGCCTTGGCCCGCGGTTCGCGCTTGCACGACTGCGTGCTCGCGCCAAGCGCTCACCAGAACCGGAAGTCCTGATAGCCGCGCCAGGCCTGCGCCGACGAGATGCCGCAGGATTCGATGAGCAGTCGCACCGCGCCCCAGAATGTGTCACGGAAAGGCGGGACCAGGAACAACAGTAACAGCAGGATCCAGATCGCGTAGCGCCCATACTGGTCCCATCGGGCGCGCGTCTCTGCCGACAGATGCGGTGACAGGGCGCCATAGCCATCGAAGCCCGGAATCGGCAGCAAGTTCAGCACCACCGCGCTCGCCTGCAGCAGTGCAAGAAATGCCAGTGGCGGCGCGAACAGGCTGTCGCCGACCGGAGTCAGATTCAGCACCGCCGAAATCACCAGCAGCAGAAAGAGATTGGCTGCCGGACCAGCCAACGAGACCGCGCTCTCGCGACCGGCCGAGCGCAGCTTGCTGCGATCGATATACACCGCCGCACCCGGCAGACCAATGCCGCCGAGCATCAGGAACACCACCGGCATGATCACCGACATCATCGGATCGAGGTACTTGAGCGGATTCATGCTCAGGTAACCCTTCTCCTTGACACTGGTATCGCCGCCCTCGTACGCCACCCAGGCGTGCGCAAACTCGTGCAGGCACACCGAGAAGATCCACAGGAACAGGACAAGAACAAAGGTCAGCATGGCGTTGCTCGAAAGAATGACGAAGCCGGCAAGTGCGATCGGCGACCGAGGGTAGTCAAAAGCGCGGCGGCTGGATAGCGCCGCCCAGACTTGATCCTGGCCAGCGCCATCAACGCACAAGCGCCTGCTGCCGATCAGGGACGACTACTGACACCACGCTGTCAGTAGCACTGGCCGAAGATGCCGGCACGCCACAAGGCGTCAATCAGAGGATGGAACATGAAAAAAAATGCCGCTACCTGGTTTGAAATTCCGGCGACCGACCTCAAACGCGCCGCCACCTTCTACGCCAGCATCATCGGTCAGGCCCTCAGTGTGGAGCAGATGGGACCGCAACAAATGGCGGTGTTTCCGCACAATCGGGATTCGGGCGTCGGTGGCTGCATCACGACGGCCGATTATCTGAAGCCGAGCGACAGCGGCAATGTGATTTATCTCGTGGTCAACGGCGACCTCGACGCCGCGCTCGCGCGCGCCCAGCAGGCCGGCGCCAGGGTCGTCCACGAAAAGACGGCCCTGCCGGGCGACATGGGCCACTACGCGCATATCATCGACAGCGAAGGCAACCGCATCGGCTTGCACGCTGCCTGATCGCGGACTGCACTGGGACGCGGATTGCATTCGCGTTCCAGTGCAGGGCCCGCTTGTGCCAGGAACAACTCAGACACGCCCTCCAACGGAATTCAGCACCGATGATCACTTTGCACACGTTCGGGCCGATGTTCGGCCTTCCCGATCCCAGCCCCTTTGTCACCAAGGCCGATGTCCTGCTCAAGATGTCGGGGCTGCCCTACCGCACCGTCATCGGCGAATTGCGAAAGGCCCCCAAGGGCAAACTGCCCTACATCGACGTCGACGGCAGCAGGCTCGGCGATTCGACTCTCATGCGCCTGCATCTTGAACAGCAACACGGCATCGACTTCGATGCACAACTCTCCGCTCGCGAGAAAGGGATCGCCTGGTCCATCGAAAAAATGCTCGAGGACAGCTTCTACTGGGCCGTCGTGCATGCACGCTGGATCGATGATGAGAACTTCAACAAGGGGCCGAAGCATTTCTTCAATGGCGTGCCGGCCCTGGTTCGACCCTTGGTGACGCGAATGGTGCGCCGCCAGGTCGTGAAGAACCTGCACGGTCACGGCATGGGTCGACACAACAAGTCGGAAATTGTCGAGCTCGGCAATCGCATCATTGATTCCCTGGCAGCGCAACTCGGCGACAATCCCTATCTGATGGGCAAGCGACGCTGCGGAGCCGATGCCACCGCACTGGCCTTTGTCGCGGCCATACTCACGCCGCACTTTGACACGGCCATGCGTAGCCACGCCGAGACCCACAAGAACCTGATCGACTACCGGAACCGGCTGATGCAGGAATTCTATTCGACGGTTTGAACGGACCAAGCGGGCCATGCTTCCACTACGCTGCGCGATGCAATCGCCCTCGCAGCGACGCCGGCAAGCCGCGAACGGATGACAGTCTGCTGCAGACCCGATCGCGGCGCTTCGACACTTGCTACATTGCGCTCCAAAGCCAGCAACCGACCACTCCATGCGCCGCGCCGACCGCCTGTTCGAAATCGTGCACCATCTTCGTGGTCGCCGGCTGACCACGGCGGCGCAACTGGCGCAATGGCTGGAAGTCTCCGAACGCACGATCTATCGCGATATCGCCGACCTGGCCGCCTCCGGAATTCCGATCGATGGAGAAGTCGGTGTCGGCTATCGCCTGCATCCGGATTTCAATCTGCCGCCGCTGATGTTCAATCGCAATGAAATCGAAGCCCTAGTGATTGGCGCCCGCATGGTGGAATCCTGGGGCGGACCAGGTCTCGCCCAGGGTGCGCGTTCGGCGCTGGCAAAGATCAGCGGTGTGCTGCCCAAGGACCGGCGCACCAGCATCGAATCCTCGCGCCTGTTCTCGCCCGACTACTTCATCAATCCCGCCATTGGCGCGCAGATGGATATTCTGCGGCGGGCAATCAACGACCGCCGCTATGTGCAACTCGATTATCGCGACGCCGACAACCGTGCCTCACAGCGACGCGTCCGTGCATTGGGGCTGTTCTTCTGGGGCGGCAGCTGGACGCTCGGCGCCTGGTGCGAGCTTCGCCAGGACTTCCGAAATTTTCGCCTGGACCGCGTCGCCAACAGCCTCGTCGAAAACGAAACCTTCCCCGACCAGCCCGAACGGCGTCTCGCTGACTATATGCGCGCCATGTCATGCAACGAGCGCCTGTCCTGATTACGCCGCGGTGCTGGAATATCCAGCGCAGTGTTGCAGCATCCGCCACGCGGACGGCTGCCATCTGCCAATGGTCGGGGCGAACTCAGTCGCTTTCACGGCGCTTCGGCTGCGCGTACCCGGAAGCCACCCAGGCAGTGGCGCTGTCGTGGTTGAAGTTGAAATTGGCGGCAACACGCACCCGGGCGAGTTCACTGCCGTCCTCATCAAAGGCAGACAGCTCGGCATACGGCTCTTCTTCGTCGGGCACGATATCCAGCGCCACCCGGATACGCCCAGCCGACGATGCCACCTTGGTGCTTTTGTGCAGGGCGGCGTGCGCCTGCTGCTGATGGCGCATGATGATCTCTGATGCCGTCTTGACCAGGGTGGCGAAGGCGAATGCATCCAGCGGCTTGGGGTTCTTCTTGTCGCGGCCCATGGTCCAGGGACCGACCAGGGCCGGCTCGCTCTGACCATCCAGGGTCATCGCCACCGCCCAGCCCTCGTCGTCTTCGTTCTTGATGACCTTCGCCGTCCAGCCATCGTCTGACCACAGCCGATCTTCTTTCGGGCCAACGGCCGGCGCGCCGGCACTGTCGCCGCCGCTGGCTGCGTCATTCGGATCAGTTGAAACCTGGTCAGACTTGGGCACGTGAATTCTCGGGCGATGCGGCCGCCCAGTTTAGCGGCATCGACGCCTGCCCGCGGCGGGCATCGCAGACCCAGCCGTTGCAAGCGCCCTGCGGGCAATTGACAGGAAACGCTGCACTTGCGCGTAATAGCCCATAACAAGCGGGTGCACAGCATAGACGCCCCTGTCAGCTGTCCTGACCGCAGCCGGATCTCTGCAACCCTGCCCGGGAGTTGGCCATGAAACGTTTCGCACTTGCGCTTGC
Source organism: Lysobacterales bacterium (assembly GCA_038255435.1). Taxonomy (GTDB): domain Bacteria; phylum Pseudomonadota; class Gammaproteobacteria; order Xanthomonadales; family Ahniellaceae; genus 0-14-3-00-62-12. The sequence goes on along the minus strand of JBBSLG010000051.1, from coordinate 8,544 downwards.
GACAATGCTGACCGGCCAGTCTGCGCTCGCCGATATCCGCATCGACTACGAGCTCAGTGGCGAGGGCTGCGAACCCGAGCAGCGCGTCATCGAGATCAAGGGAACCCGCATGCGCATCGATATGGGGGACGACCAGGGCAATACCAGCGCGATCGTGGATGGCACCGAAGCGATGATCTGGAACCTCGACCACGATCAGCGCATCGCCATGCAAATCGAGATCGACCCCGACGCTGTCGATTTCCAGACCGACGTCGGCAAGGCGACCGCGCACAACATCGACCACAAGCTCGATGAACTCGATGCGGCGCAGCGCGATATGGAGCGCGAGATGACCGAGCAATGCAAGCGTTCGGGTCGCAAGAATTGCGCCGACCAGGCGGCGATGCCGAACATCCGCGAAATGATGTCGCCAGAAAATATGGCGCGCATGCAGGAAGCCATGGCCGGGATGAGCAGCGCGGCCGATGGCAGCGTGCAGATCGATCCTGCCCAGATGCAGGCCATGATGGGCGGAGCGGCAGGTGCCGAAGTCGATCCCGCGATGCAAAAAATGATGCAGTCGATGCTGGGCAGCGAAGACATGAAGAAGATGCAGCGCAAGGCGCTGGCGCAGCGTGCCCGGGATGAGGGCGTCGATGTGCAGACACTGCAGGCGCAGGACGCCAGCACCGCGCAGCGTATGCGCAGCGCAGCACAACGACAACGTGGCGAATGGCGCGAACTTGGGCCGGCAGTGGTCAGTGGTATCGCCTGCACGCGCTTTCAGCTCGAACTCGATGACGCCGTGCTGGGCACGGAATGTCGCGCCGGTTGGGCTGCGCTCAAGCTCGAAGAGCGTGACGCCAGGGGCAGCGCGCGCAGCCTGCGTATGGCCGAGCAGTTTGGTCTGGCATTCGAGCCGATTCGCGAGTTGATCGGTACCGCGGCGGCCCAGGACCAGACGCCGCACACCAGCATAGTCGTCGAACAGGTCTGCATGGCGCAGGATCGCGAAACTGGTCGGGCAACGGCACGGATCTCGCGCGCTGCGATCGACGAGGCACGATTCGAAGTACCGCCCGGATATCGCAACGGGCGCTGAAACCGGCGCCGCGGTCAGCGGATGCGGGCGGCCTTGCGGGTGGCATCGATTCGTTTCTGTTCCTTCGCTTCGTACAGCACGACGCAGTTGTCCTTCTGCACGAGTACGCATTCAAGATAGTCGATCACTTCGATAGCGGCTGCGCGCACCGCACGCGCGTCCGGGCCCTCATTGAAAATTTCCATGGTCGACTGCGACTCGCTCAGCTCTTTCACGCTGCCCTCGGTATAGGCTTCAACCGTACGGGCCGCTGCAATCGCGCCGCTGGCGACATCGATCACGCGCAGATCGACCGCGAGATAGCCGCCGTGCGAGGTGCGTTGGACGCGCGCATTGCCACCAAACACATTGGATTTGAATTTCTCTTCGACCTTCTCTTCAAACGCGGTCACCGTCCCGGTCACCAGATAATCAGCACCGAACAGCTTGCCGAGTGCGGCGCCTTCGCGGTCGGCGACATAGCCAGATTCGCTGAATGCCTGCTCTTCCAGCACCGCGCGGATCTTCTGACGTTCGACCACGACAAATGCCTCACGCGCCGCCAATTCGTTGGTCAGCATCGTCGTCAATGCCCTGCCCGCTCCGCCCTGCATCGGCATCGCCCCCGTTTCATCCTGAAACTTCAGCACCGCCAACACCGGCGCGGCCTCGGCCGCCGAAGACGCCAGGACCGTCAGTCCCAGCACCACACGCAGAATCCACATGCTGCACCTCATGCCGACTACCGGATGATCAGCCATCCTATACATTCCCACTACGCAATGTGCTGCGCCAACTCCTCATTTGATCGTTTGCACCGAGTGAATCGTGCGCCGAGACGAAACTGCCCGGACTCAGGGAACAGGAACAGCAACTCTTTGCGCTGGCAGACACAAGTAGCGCCGACCTGGCCAGTTTGCTCGGTGTTTGCTGATCGTGCCTGATTCGCGCACCGCGAACTGGAAACCTTGATTCGGGTCGCGCCAAGCAGTCGCCACAACATCCCTGAGCGAGCCGTCATCGGACTCTGACCGCGGGTTCTCCAGTTTCGCCAGACGTTGGCGAACAGCATCTGCCCATTGGAGTTCACGTATGAGTCTCGGCCATCACGTTCGCAAGTCAGAACACCGCGGCGCGCAGAATTTCAACGCGGAATTTTCATGGCGCTGTTGGCGCTGACGCCTTGTCGATCACGTCCGTCGGGGTCGCCGATCCCACCAGTGCACCCGGAGAAATGGCCGAAGGCAGCTTCGGCGGGGGCACTGCGGGCTATGGGCAACCCGACAGCAAGACCGGCGCGATGCGCAGTGCGTCATGATTGACCCTGCGACCCAAACGCGGGTGTCCGTAGAAGCGGAACCGGTCCAGAAGGTCTTCGCCCCTACTTTTCGCTCCGACGAACACCTCCCGCCCGGCTCAATGATTTGAGCAAGGTGACCCGGCGCGCAGGTGCGTCCGTGGCGGCACGCTGAACCGCGATTCACCTGGCAAAACCTTGCTCACTGTTGAGTGCGCTGACGAACATACCCCAGCGACACACAGTGGCAACGTTGCGCCGTACCAATCCCCCAAGAGGCCAGCCCGATGTTCAAATCCCCGGTTTACAAAGCCATGTTTGCCGTGCTGTTCGCATGTGCAGGGCTGATGCAACTCAATGACGCGCATGCTCAAAACGCCACGCGCGACCAGATTCGCGCAATCGAAAGCGAGTACGCGCGCATCAACAACAACCGCGAGATTCCCGATGACCAGCTCGAGTATTACCTCGATCGCCTCAACTCCGGCCAGACCATTACCCAGATAAGTCGCGAAATGGATAGCGTCCGCCGCGCCAAGGCCGGCAATCCATGGCGTCCGCAGACGGGCTGGGTCGCCCGTGAGCTGATCTGCACCAGTATCGACAACCGCTATCGCGAGTGCGCAGCGCCATTTCACGGCCGCGCCGTCGTCACTTACCAGATCTCGCAATCGTCCTGCATCGAGGATCAGAGCTGGGGCCAGAAGCAAGGCATGATCTGGGTCGATCGCGGCTGCCGCGCACGCTTTGGCATGGTGGTCGGCGGTGGCGGTTCGGACAATGGCCCAGGTCCGGTCGGCGGCATGTCCCACGGCAACCGCGCGCTGTTGTCTTGCCAGAGCAAGCGCGGTGGCTACAAGGAATGCGCCACCGGCATCCGCGGCCGCGTCGAGCTCGTCAACTCGCTCGGCAACAGCGCCAACTGCATCGAACACCGCACCTGGGGCCAACGCACAGGCACGGTGTGGGTCACCCGCGGCTGTCGCGCCGAGTTCGCCTCGGACGGTCGCCCAGGACCGCGTGACGATGGCAACTGGAACAGCGGCTACGCCGTCACCTGCACCAGCCACCGCGGCAACCGCGGAGAATGCGAATGGGACCGCCGCTACGGCCGCCCTCGCCTTGCTGAGAGCTATTCCCGCAACGCCTGCATCGAAGGCAACTCCTGGGGCTATGACAACGGCTTCCTGTGGGTTGACGACGGGTGCCGCGCGCGCTTTGTGAGCGCCCGGACCAGCTTCGGTCGCTAAAACCTCGCTGCGGCACGACCATAAACCCCGGCTTCAACCGGGGTTTATGCTTTTCAGATCCTGGGTAGTCGGAACAATACGAAGAATTGGAACGGAGCGTATGAGCATCCGCTCTTGATCTTGCCAGCCCCCGGTCATGCGCACGCGTTCATCACATGCGCCGTCGATTCAATCGCGCAGCGCAGAAGCAGGAGCTACCTGGATCGCACGCAACTGTCGGCGTAAGCCTTCCGTTCCGAGTGGTGACTTGCTCATCACGGCGAATCTCCAGATCGATACTGCGAAGATGTTCCAGACAGTCCGAAGACGGTCCTCCACCCACTGCCGGCGATGCTCGAACGAACGACCGCCGTAGCTGTCCTCAGCGCACAGGAAAGCGCGACGCACCCCGCGCGATACCGGGTGGAAGCCGCTCAGCGCCAGGACGATAGCGCGTGCGAGGCAGATAGGTCATGCCGGTCATGCCGGTCAGGCTGGCAATGTGGGTCGTTGATTGCAGTCAGATCAGCAACCGGCACGAGCTGCAAAAGATCAGAATTCCGGGCGCCGGGGATGACCACCGTGGGCGACGGATTCAAATCCCTGCCCCAGAAACGACACAGCAGCGCGTTGGAAACCTGAACTGAAGGCTTGGATGCCGCGGAGATTCCCGGCACTATTGCCGGTGCTTCCAACTCAACGCTTGGCCGCTCGATTCGAATCGCGTTCAAGCCATAACGCTCCTGGAGTCCCGATGAAATTCCGTTCGTTTTTGATGCTGCTTGTGCTGTCCTGTGCAGGCTTGGCCACGGCTGCCGAGCAGGTGCCTTTACGCGACTTCTTCGCGCATCGCGAGTTCATCAGTATGCAGATCTCGCCCGATGGCAAGAATGTTGGCTTTACCTATGAGGAAGGTACCGAGGTCAAGCTGGCGGTGATGAGCCTGACCGAGAAAAAAATTCTGTCGAGCTTCGGTTTTGGCGACGAAATGCACGTGCTCAGCTTCTTCTGGGGCAACAACAACCGTGTCGTCATGTCGATCGGCAAGGTGACCGGCAATCTGGACAATCTCGGACGCCCGGCACACCTGTACGCCGCCAACATCGATGGCAGCAATCGCCGACAGATCTTCGAGATCCAGACTTCGGGCTACCGACTGCTGCATCGCCTACCCAAAGACGACGACTACATTCTGATCGCGAAGCGACACTACGCCGACAAAGGCAGCGAAAAGGTCCACAAGCTCAATATCAACGATGGCACCTTGAAGTTTCTGGGCGGCGAGCAACCCAAATTGTTCAACCCGGTTTCGCTGATCGCCGACAACTCGGGCACCGTGAGACTCGCGGTGGAATTCGTCGAAGGGGACGACATCGACAGCCATCAAACCGTGATCCATGCACGCCATGGAGACGATTGGCGCCAAGTGTCGATCAAGTCGGCGCGCAAGCAGCCACAATTCGAGACCATCGGCTTTTCGGCGGACAACAACATCGCCTACTTCAGCTCTGATTTTGACATGGCCAGCAACGCCCGCCTGGGTGTGTTCGCCTACGACTTCAAAAGTGGAAAGCTGGGCCTGATTCACCGTGACGACGAAGTGGATATCGGTGGTGGAATTTATGGTCCCGGTGGGGACGTGCTTGGCGTTTTCCTGAACAAGGGCAAGGGCGAGCGCCTGTATTTCACTGAAAAAGACGACGCTTCGCGGTTTCTGCAGTCGCTGGAAGTGGCATTCAAGGGCCAGGATGTCACCGTCACGTCGTACACAGACGATGGCAAGAAAGCGATCGCATTCGTACGGTCGGATCGCAATCCCGGCGAATTTTTCCTGTTTGACGTGGAGACCATGAAAGCCAAGTTTCTGGCTGCCTCCCTGCCCAAGCTCAAGCCCGAATCCCTCGCCGAAATGGAGCCAGTCACCATCACCGCACGTGATGGCGTGAAGCTGCATGCGATGTTGACCCGACCGAACAATAAAAAGACCAATCTGCCTCTGATCGTCAACGTGCATGGTGGTCCGTTCGGCATTTTCGACTCCTGGGTCTATGACGCGGAGGCCCAGTTCTTCGCCAATCGCGGCTATGCGACCTTGCAGATCAACTATCGCGGCTCGGGCAATCGCGGCAAGGACTTCATGGACTCGGGCCGACGCAAATGGGGCCTGGAAATGCAGGACGATGTCACCGATGGCACACGCTGGGCGATCGAACAGGGCATCGCGGATGGCAATCGCGTCTGTCTTTACGGCGGCAGCTATGGCGGCTATGCGACGCTGGCCGGCGTGGAGAAGGAGCCTGACCTCTACAAGTGCGGTGTCGGCTATGTCGGCGTCTATGACATGCCCTGGTTCCGCTCGGGCGATGGATCGGATGGAGACCGCGGCGGTTCGGAGCAGAAGAAGTTCATGAACCAATGGATGTCGGCCTATGTCGGCGACGACGAGACGGCATTGCAAGCGGTATCGCCGGTGCACAATGTCGCCAAGATCAAGGCCGAGCTCTTCCTCGTGCATGGTTCCAAGGATGTGCGCGTTCCCATCGGTCATTTCAAACGACTGCGCAAGGCCTTGGACGCAATCGGCAAGAAGTACGAGTGGATGGTCAAACCGGAAGGCCACGGCTTTTATAAAATCGAAAACCGCGAAGCCCTGTACTCCGAGATGCTGAAATTCTTTGAGCGCAACATTGGCGCCAAGGCCAGCACCGCCGCCAAATAACCAGTGGCAGCTGCCTCACGCATCAGCGCGTCGTCATTCACCAGCGCGCTGTGCGTGAAGCACGCAGAATCGCTGCTGCGTGGCAAGTCCATGTCAGACGCTGGATTGAACAACAAGTAGCCCGGATGGCGCTGCGGAGCAGCGCAATCCGGGTCAAAAGAATCTGAAAGCAACTGGACACCCAAAATGTGCATCACTGCCTTGTCGCGTGCCCGCGCGCGATGACGCTCTTGGTGCTGGGGTCGAGCACGGTCAGCAAGCAAGGATGGCTTGGGCGCACTGTTGACTCAGTCGTCGCTTCGCGGCTTCGCCGGCGGTCTGATGAAAATGGTTTTCAGCCAGGTACCTTGGCCAGCGCACGCGCGGTGGCGATGCCGCGCAGCCAGCATTGACCCATCGCCCAGGCTTTCTCGATCAGACTCTCGACTACACCGATGGCGCGGCCGAATCCTGAGCCCACCGCCATCACTTGCCGTGTCCAGCACGCACTCGCATTCCCAGCCTTGTCACGACTGCAGGCACGAGACCCACAATGGCGCCGCGTTTGTCGGCGCGGATCTGGCGACCGCTGAAGTCGACCAGTCCGAGGTACTCGGTCTGACTCATCCGCAGCACCGACAGCGAGTAGGGCGCAATAACCGAAGGGCATTGCGCCGGATTGGGCCCCGCACACTCACGCTTGGAGGCAAACTCAATGCGGCGCAATGCCCTCCGGTTATTGCGCCCTACGTCCCTGTCTTCCCCGCACAGGAAAGCGCGGCGCACGCAACGCGATACGCAGTGGACCACGCCAGATGAGCCGAGAGGAACGAGCGTGCAGCGCGGATAGGTCATGCCGCACAGGCTGCCATCGGGGATCGTTGAGTACAGTCAGATCAGTGCGGAGTAACGGTTGGGAAAGTTCGGAATTGTGGGTGTCCGGCATTTGGGTGGGTGTCCGGCATTTGGGTGGGTGTCCGGCATTTGGGTGCGGCATTTGGGTGTCTGGGATTCATTGCAGGCACGCGCGGTACGGAGCACGAGTTTTGTTCGCGCTGGCCTATGGCGGCAACGGCATCACCTACAGCATGCTCGGTGCCGGACTGTTGCGCGCGCACATCGAATGCCGATCACATCCACTGACGAAGTTTTTTTCGTTCGCAAGGCTGGGTTGAGCGGAGGCCCCGCCGACAAGTCCGCGCACTGTGCGATTGCCTGGATTTGCAAGCGCCTACTGCACCGCCAAGAACGTGTCTTGGAATACTCCGGCGCTGGCATTGGCGGGTGGGAGCAATCGATCATTTTCTTGTCTGACCGCGGCATAGCACTCGCACGAACGCTGCTCAACGCCACCCCGATCACGGATACTGATAACGCCGTTGGCGTAGTCAACCAGACCGGCGGCTTGCAGCGCTGTTGCTGCTGCACCTGCTTCGGTGCCGGTGATGCCGAGCATGTTCCCAATCAGCTTTTCAGTCATTTCAATTCGTTCTGTGGGGAGCCGATCCACGCTCATCAACATCCAGCGACACAGCTGCTGGTCGAGCGTGTGATGACGATTGCAGGCGGCGGTTTGCACCATCTGATTGATCAAGGCCAGAGCAAATTTCAACAGGTTCTGGCTGAACTCTTCGCCCCGACGGAACTCCGCAATTAAAACTTCAGCGGGCATCCGGTAAGCATGACCCTTGTTCTGCACCACTGCCTGGCTCATAGTGGACCCACCGCCCATGAACAAGGCGATACCGACCATGCCTTCCTGACCGACCACGGCGATTTCAGCCGATTCGCCGTTATTCATCACGTAGAGTAAAGAAACGATGCAATCGATCGGAAAGTAGGCCTGAGTCATCACTTCGCCGGATTCGTAGAGCGTCTGTCCAAGCTGCAACGGAACGCGATGCAGGTCGCGATTCAAGCGCGCCAAGCTGTCGGCACTCAACCCGGCGAACAACGCGTTCGTCGGGCGGAGGTTCGACGCGGGCTTCATCGGTTCGGCTGGAATGAACATCTCGGACTTCACTGTTAGGGTTCAAAGAGCTTGGAGCTTGGAGCTTGGCTGTGAGTTGGCTGCGCGTCTGTCTTGTAAGACACATAGCGCGTTTGCTCGATGCGACCCGGAACGCGTCAATAGCTTTGAGACAGCCAGTTCAAAAGATTAGTGTAGTTTTTCGACCTCGCTGGTCGGGTGACGTGAAGTTCGTTGGAATTGGACGCGCGCGACGGACTGCGATCGTGGCGTTGACCTGGCATCGCT
>JBBSLG010000050.1:0-20659 GCA_038255435.1 Lysobacterales bacterium | reverse complement strand
TGTTGCACACTATGCGACACATAAAATCGCGTCTTCGCCCCTGTGCCGTCGTTGCGCATCTTGCCAAGGCCACCAGCCTTGGCGGCGATACGCGCCTCGCCACAGGGCCGAATCCATCGATTTTATTTGTGCCGACAAGTGTGCAACACCACACTAGCCCGCGCAGCTGAACGCAGCTGCGCGGATCCCCCGCCGATCAGCGATCAGCTGATCAGGCGCGCGCGGGCACCAGCATCATTCCGCGGATCTGTGCGGAGAAATTCTCCAGTGCGCGGATGCGCGATTCTTCGGCCTGGCGACACCAGTCCTGCAGTGCCTGCAGGCGCGCTTCGGAATTGCTCGCGGTGCGCGCGAGCACAGCCTGCAGCTGATCGCGAAAGGCGCAGACCACAGCCAGCGAGGGGCGCCGCGCCACCCATTCGTTCAGGCGTTGGCGCACATCACCATCGAGCCAGCGGCCATCATTGGCCAGGGCATTGCGCAGTCGACGCGACAGTCGCTCGCGGGTTTCGCCGGCACGTGCCATTTCATCGCGCAAGACCGGAATGATCACCTCGCGGAAATAGCGCTTGCTGACGTCGTAGCGCGCGACCACGACAGCCTTGAGGGTATCGGTGTCGGGCAGGGCGATATTGGGTCGCTGCGCCAGAGTCGGCGCAACCCGCAGCACCTTGGCCAGCCCGAACACCTGCATGCCACGGATTGCCAGCCAGCCGATATCCAATTCGTAGCGACGCAGCGAGAATTTGGCGCTGCTCGGAAAGGCATGATGATTGTTGTGCAGCTCTTCGCCGCCAATCACCAGGCCCCAGGGCGTCAGGTTGGTCGAGCAGTCATCCGTCTCGAAATTGCGATAACCCCACCAGTGGCCGAGACCATTGACGATGCCCGCAGCCATGATCGGAATCCACAGCATCTGCACGGCCCAGACCGCTACGCCGACCGCGCCGAACAAGGCGAAATTGATGAACAGCATCAGGGTCGGGCCCCAGGTATTGCGTGGCGTGTACAGGTGACGCTCGATCCAGTCGTCGTGCATCCCGGCCGAATACTGGCTGACCAGTTCGCGATCGCGGCGTGCTTCCTGATAGAGCACCACGCCGTGCAACACCACATTCCAGATGCCGTGCGCGAGCGGAGAATGCGGGTCCTCGCTGGTTTCGACCTTGGCGTGGTGCTTGCGATGGATGGCGGCCCACTCGCGGGTGACCATGGCCGTGGTCAGCCAGGTCCAGAATCGGAAGAAATGAGCGATCACCGGGTGGAAATCGACCGCGCGATGCGCCGCCGATCGGTGCAGAAACAGCGTTACCGAAAAAATCGTCAGCTGGGTGACTACGAGGAAGTAGCCCACGACCCACCAAGCCGGCGACTGGGTCCAGCCAAACGCTAGAAAATCAATCAAACTCATGCAGGAAATCCTCAGTGGATTCACGCAATGCAGAGCGCGAATCGGGGCGTCGGCGGCAAGCCGGCGGTTGCGTCAAAAAATCACGGGTACTGAACTGTCGCGCGGCCAACCGGCATGCCGGGGCACCGCGACGCGCGTCTGTGTATCCATTATCTGGGGACGAATTGCGAAACGTCCACTGTACGCGTAGGTATGGCGGGCTCGCGACATCGCCATTCCCGGCCTGAGAAGGCCGCATTTCGCCCGGGAGCGCCCGATCCCGGCTAAACCTTTACATGCGATCCTGCATCAGATGTCGCATGATCCTCGCCATGACCCGCAATGATTCCTTCGAACCCGCGCCCAGTCGTGAACTGGAGCAGGGCGTCGATTTCGCTCTGGTGCGCAAGGCCGCAGGCGGCGACATGGCTGCCTACGAACAATTGTATCGTCTGCATCATCGACGCGTTTTTGCCACGGTTCTGCGCCTGCTGGGCGGTGATCGGGGTCGCGCCGAGGATCTCACCCAGGAGGCCTTCGTGCGGGTCTGGCAGAAGCTCGCCGAGTTCCGCTTCGAAAGCGCCTTCAGCACCTGGTTGCATCGATTGGCGGTCAATGTCGCGCTGATGGCCCTGCGCAGTGATCGCGCCCTGCCCCAGGCCGATGAAGACAGCGATGATGAAATGTTGCAATTGACTGCGCGTCCGACTGCACCGGATGCGCGCATCGATCTCGAAGCCCTGATCCCGCGGCTGCCGCCTCGCGCGCGCGCCGTGCTGCTGCTGCACGATATCGAGGGCTGGCAGCATGATGAGATCGGACGCGAGCTTGGCATGGCAGTTGGAACGTCCAAGGCACAGCTGCATCGTGCGCGTGGACTGTTGCGGCAATGGATGGGAGGTCCAGCATGAACGACAAATTCAGCAATCGCGACGGCACCGGGACTTCCACGCCGATCGGCACAGGCGTCAGTGAATTCGAGTATCGCCGCCAACTCAAGGCGCTGCCGCGCGAGATCGATCCCGATTCGGATCTCTGGACCGGCATTGCCGCTCGCCTGCAGGCGCCAGCGCCACGATCGGCGCGTGCGCCGCGCTGGCTGCGCTATGCAATCGCGGCCGGGGTAACCTGCGCCGCCCTCGTCCTCGGTTCACATTATCTGGCGCAGACCGGACCCGTCGAAGTCGTCGTCGATGGCAATCCCAGCGTCAATAGCGCACCTTGGGTGGTGCGCGAGGCCGAGATGCTGAAAACCAGTATGGACGCCGCCCTGGTCGACGGCACCGGTGTGTCCGCGAGCAATCTCGGCGCGCACCCGGATCGCGCGATCACGGCCTCACTGAGGGAACTGAGTAGCGCCGAGGCCGAACTCGATCAGGCGCTGCGGATGAATCCGCAGAGCACCTTCCTGCTCGACCGGCTCCGCCACGTGCAACAGAAAAAAGCGCGGCTGACCTTGCGCGCGCTCGCTGCCTGAACCTACATCGCCTGACCCGACTATTCCGCTGCTACAAAATTCTTTGCAGGTACCGCTCATGACCAGAAAAATTCTCATCGGCAGTCTGTGTCTGGCGCTCGCGCCAGCGGCCTTCGCGGCCACTCCGATCAAGCCTGTGGCCAAGCCGCTGGATACCCGCGGCACGGTCGAGATCAGCAATATCCGTGGCAGCATCAAGGTGATCGGCTGGGAGCGCAAGATGGTGGCGGTCACCGGTTCGCTGGGTGACGACACCCGTCTGGTATTCGAGGGTTCGGCCAGTCGCATGCTGGTGCGCGCCGAACGCATCAGCGAACGCAAGGGATGGTTCGGCTGGAATGGCAGCGGTCCCCGCGAGGATACGCTGATCCAGGTTCACGTACCATTTGGCGCATCCTTGGAAATCGAATCGGTCAGTGCTGATGTTGCCGTCGCCGGTATCAAGTCGAGTGAGCGGCTTCAAGTCGAGTCGGTCAGTGGTGATGCCGAGTTGCGTGCCGATACGGTGCGGCTCTCGCTGTCCACGGTCAGCGGTGACGCGCAGTTCTCCGGCCGTGCCGAGCGCGCAACATCCGAGTCGGTCAGCGGTGATGTCACTCTGCGCGGCATCGAGGGAGAACTGAAAGTGGAAACGGTCTCCGGCGATGCCCGTGTCAGCGAGAGTCGGCTGCGTCAACTTGATGGTGGCTCGGTCTCGGGCGATCTCGATTTCGATGTCGATCTGATCGGCAGCGCCTCGGTGAACATCGAGTCGATGAGCGGCAATGTCACCCTGCGTCTCCCCGCCGGGCTCAGCGCCACGGTCAATGCGGAGACCTTCAGCGGTTCGCTGGCCTCCGATTTTTCGCTGAAGATCATCGATGAGAAAGGCCCCGGCTCGGAGATGCGCGGCAAGCTCGGTAACGGCGATGCGCGCATCGACCTCGAATCTTTCAGTGGTGATATCCGCGTACGCCAGCGCTGATCCAACGGAAGCAAACCCAGCGCGATCCCGACTCAGGTGCGGATGCCTTTGTCCCCGAGGGGATTGCATAGAGCGGGGCTTGCCCCGCTGCCGTTGATCGTGATGTTGATCTTGCAATGAGAGCCGGATCCAAAGCCACAGCAGCGCGGCAAGCCACGCTCTACAACGGCAACGGCAACGGCAACGGCAACGGCAACGGCGAAGCCGGAGCAGCGGCCTGAACGCCGCTCTTCAGCCCCAGCCGCTCATTCTGCGCGCCGCCATTTGGACTGCAGGCGCGGCCAGCGTCCACCCGCATGACCAGCGGCTCACGCGATTTTGACCCCATTCTGCGATGATGCACGACAACGCCTGGTGCCGATGTTGGATTCGGCCACCGGGACTTTGCCGATCGCCGTTGCCGCACATCTGCAAGCTGGGTGTAGGCCCGGATCGGCTGCAATCGATCAGGGAAGCGCGCGGATGCCAGATTTCAGTCGACTCATTCTCGTCGTCAGCGTATTGCTGATGATCAATGCCTGCTCCGACCAGGAGCAGGGCCCGGCGCGCGCGCAGCCCGCGATTGCGGTAACCACGACGCGCGTCGCGGTGATGCCCTGGAGCGACAGCATCGAGGCGCTCGGCACCGCGCAGGCCAACGAGTCGCTGATGGTGACCGCCAAGGTTACCGAGACCGTGGTGCGCGTCAATTTCGAGGACGGTGATCTGGTCGACGCCGGCAAGGTTCTGGTCGATCGGTCCGGGCGCGTTGAGCTCGCCGGATTGGAAGAGGCCGCTGCCGCATTTCGCGAAGCCGAGCAGCAGTATCGTCGCCAGCAGCAACTGACCGAACAGAAACTGGTGCCGGCCAGTCAGCTCGATACCCAGCGTGCCGCGGTCGATTCGGCGCGGGCGCGCCTCGATGCCACCCGCGCACGTCTCTCGGATCGGGTGATTACCGCGCCGTTCACTGGCGTGCTCGGTTTTCGTCGGGTCAGCCCGGGCACCCTGGTCACGCCAGGCACCACGATCGCCAGCCTCGACGACATCAGCATGATCAAACTCGAATTCGCTGTGCCCGAGACCTTTCTGCAGGCGCTGGCACCGGGTCAGGAAATCCGCGCGCGCAGCGCGGCCTATCCGGGTCGCGAGTTCAAAGGCGTATTGCGCACCATCGGCTCGCGTGTCGACCCGGTGACCCGGGCGATCAGTGCGCGTGCCGAGATCGCCAATCCCGAACGCGAGCTGCGCCCCGGCATGTTGCTCAGTGTGCGGGTGTTCCAGCCCGAGCGTCAGGCTCTGGTGATTCCGGAAATTTCGGTGGTACAGATCGCGCGTGATGCCTTCGTTTTTCGTGCTGTGGCCGATGACAAGGTCGAGCGTGTAAAGGTCGAGCTGGGCCAGCGTCGCGCCGGCGAAGTGGAAGTGCTGGCCGGGTTGAATGCAGATGATCGCATCGTTGTCGATGGCACCGGCAAGCTGCGTGATGGCGCGCGCATCAGCGAGGCGGCTCCGGTGCGTCCTGCGGTCGCCGACGAAGTCGATGCCGGATAAGGGCGGAGGCGCACAATGAATCTTTCCGATATCTCGATTCGCCGGCCCGTCTTTGCGACGGTGATGAGTCTGCTCCTGGTCGTGCTCGGCGTCATCGCCTACACCCGGCTCACGCTGCGCGAACTGCCCAAGATCGATCCGCCGGTTGTCTCGGTCAGCGTCGGTTATCCGGGCGCATCCGCCGCCGTGGTCGAAACAAGGGTCACCCAGTTGCTCGAAGACGCCGTGGCCGGCATCGAAGGCGTCGACCTGATCGATTCGCGTAGCCGCAACGGCGAGGGCAGCGTCAATCTGGAGTTCTCGCTCAATCGCGAAATCGAGGCGGCAGCCAATGATGTCCGCGATGCGATCAGTCGCATCCTCGATCGCCTGCCGGAAGAAGCCGATGCGCCGCGTGTGCAAAAGGTCGAGAGTGATGCGGAGGTCATTGTCTGGCTCAATATGAATTCGAGCACACTCGATACGCTCGAGCTCAGCGACTATGCCGAACGCTATGTGGTCGATCGGCTGTCGAGTCTCGATGGCGTCGCCCAGATCCGCATCGGCGGTCAGCAGCGCTATTCGATGCGGGTATGGCTGGATCGCGAGGCCCTGGCCGCGCGCAACTTGACAGTCAATGATGTAGAGAGCGCGCTGCGCCGCGAGAACGTCGAGTTGCCTGCGGGCAGTATCGAGTCGCAGACACGTGACTTCACCCTGCGGGTCATGCGCGGTTACCAGCGCGCCGAAGACTTCGCCAAGATCACCCTGAGTAAGGGCAACGATGGCTATCTGGTCCGACTCGGCGATGTGGCCCGGGTCGAGCGCGCCTCGTCCGAGCCGCGCGCTTATTTCCGTGGCAATGGTCAGCCCAATGTGGGTCTGGGTGTGATCAAGACATCCACCGCGAACAGTCTCGACGTCGCCAAGTCCATTCGTGCCGAATTGCCCACGATCCAGGAATCGCTGCCGACCGGTACCGATATTTTTGTCGCTTTTGATTCCACGACCTTTATCGATGTTGCGGTCGATCGTGTTTACATGACGCTGATCGAGGCCGTGCTCCTGGTCCTGGTGGTGATCTATCTCTTCCTCGGCAGTGCGCGCGCCGCGCTGATTCCCGCCGTCACCGTGCCGGTCTGTCTGATCACTGCCTTCATTGCGCTGTGGGCGTTCGGATTCACCATCAACTTGTTGACCTTGCTCGCCCTGGTGCTCTGCATCGGACTGGTCGTCGATGATGCGATCGTGGTGCTGGAGAATGTGCAGCGTCGTGCCGATCTCGGCGAGCCACCGCTGGTCGCCGCGCGCCGCGGCACCGCCCAGGTCACCTTTGCCGTCATCGCGACCACGGCCGTACTCGCCTCGGTGTTTCTGCCGGTCGGATTGATGGAGGGCAATACCGGACGATTGTTCCGCGAACTCTCGGTTGCGCTGGCCGGTGCGGTGATCATCTCGGCCTTTGTCGCGCTGACTCTGACGCCGATGATGTGTTCCAAACTGATCAAGGCGCATAGCACGCCACGGGGTTTCAATGGCTGGATCCAGAAACAGCTGACCCGGCTCAGCGCTGGCTATCGCAGGGGCGTGCGGGCAACGCTCGGACATGTCTGGTGGTTCGCCGCCGCCTTGTTCGGCAGCGCCGCCCTGATTTTCCTGCTCGGCAATTTCATCCCGCGTGAATTGGCGCCGCCGGAAGATCGCGGCTCATTCTTCGTCTCCGTGGTCGGCCCCGAAGGCGCCGGTTACGACTACACCGTGGGCCAGGTTCAGCAGGTCGAGGAGAAGCTGTTCAAATATCTCGGCGAAGGACAGCCGATCGATCGCGCCAATACGCGGGTACCCGGCGGCTTCGGTCAGGGCGGTGAGATGCACACCGGTCAGGTGATCGTGCTGCTCAAACCGTGGAACGAACGCACGGTCAGCACCGCCGAACTGGTCGAGCAGGTACGCAGCGATCTGTCTGTGCTGCCTGGTGTGCGTGCCCTGCCGCAGGTGCGTGCCGGCCTGGTCCGCAGCAGTGGCGGTCAGCCGGTGCAGGTCGTGCTTGGTGGGCCCAATTACGAGGAACTGGCGACCTGGCGTGATCGCATGCTGGCGCGGATGGAAGCCAATCCGGGTCTGTTCGCCGCCGACTCCGATTACAAGGAGACCCGCCCGCAACTGCGCGTCGAGATCGATCGCGCCCGCGCCGCCGACCTCGGTGTCTCGGTCTCGGAAATCGGCCGCACGCTCGAGACCATGATGGGCGCGCGCCGCGTGACCACTTACGTCGAAGACGGCGAGGAATACGATGTGATCCTGCAGGCACAGCGCGAGCAACGCGCTTCCCCCTCGGATCTGAACAATCTTTATGTTCGCTCGGCCAGTACCAGTGCACTCATTCCGCTATCGAGCCTGGTCTCGCTGACCGAACTGGCCGAGCCAGGGCAGTTCAATCGCTTCAATCGATTCCGCGCGATCACATTGTCCGCCGGGCTGGCACCGGGCTACACGCTGGGCGAGGCCCTGACCTGGATGCGCCAGACGGCTGATGAAGAGCTGCCTGATCGTGCCCAGATCGACTACAAGGGTGAGTCCCGCGAGTACCAGACTGCCGGCAGTGCGATCATCTTCACCTTCGCGATGGCGTTGCTGATCGTCTATCTCGTGCTCGCCGCGCAGTTCGAGAGCTTCCTGCATCCCCTGGTCATCATGCTGACCGTGCCGCTGGCGGTGGCGGGCGCGATGATCGGCTTGTTTCTCACCGGTGGCTCGCTGAATCTCTTCAGTCAGATCGGCATCGTGATGCTGGTCGGGCTCGCGGCCAAAAATGGCATCCTGATTGTCGAGTTCGCCAACCAGTTGCGCGATGAAGGCCTGTCGATTGCCGATGCGATTGTCGAATCTGCGGCGACCCGCATGCGCCCGATCCTGATGACCTCGATCGCCACCATCATGGGCGCGTTGCCGCTCGCGGTTGCCGGTGGTCCGGGTTCGGCAAGCCGCAGCACGATCGGCGTGGTGATCATTTCCGGCGTCGCGTTCTCCACGATACTTTCCCTGTTCGTGGTGCCAGCGTTCTATGCCTTGATTGCACCGTACACGCGCTCACCCGAAGCGCTCGCCCGCAAGCTCGAACAGCTGGAGCGCGAATCGCCGATGGCTGGCGGTCACGCCTGAGGGCGATCCACGGTCTTAGTTCGAGGGGCTTTTCTCCGCCTCGATTTTTGCGGCGAGCCGGCGTTCACGGCGTGAACGCGCGGCCAGAATATCCGCATCGTAATAGCCGAATGAACAGTCAGCGTTGAATCGATCGACCAAGGCCCCACGCTGATTGATGCGGCCGTTGTTGAGTTCAACTCTCGCGTTGTACTCGTTTATTTCGGCGCCCAGTTCGTCGACCTTCTTGTTGAAGTCGGCCACAGCCTTCTCATCACTGCGGTCCAGCATCTGGCGCTCGGCGGAGATCAGCATATCGAGGCCGCGCTGCCGGCTATCGGACAGGGATTGGATCAACTCGGCCTGATCGATATCCGAATCCAGCGCGTAGATTTCGGCTTCGATACCCAGGCAGACATCCAGCTCGTCCACACTCAGCATGCGCCCCCGATAGGGTTCGCCTGGCTGCAATCCGGATTCCCGGAACATGTCACCGCTGGCGCGCAGCGTCGGCGCAAAAGCCAGGGCAAGGCCGAGCAGGCAAGTCAGCAAGGGTGCACGCATCGATCTCTCCCGGAAGGAACGGTTCTTCCACCTGGGTCAGCTACGGCGAAAGCGCGCTGAAGAGGCCAGATTGGCCCGCCACCGCTGAATCAATAAAGACTAGAGATCCTGCTTGTAGCGCACGTAGGGTGTGCGCGTCGATGTGCGATCAATGCTGGCGGCTTCCGGGTTGGGCAACAGCACATCCTCGCCCTTGGTGACCAGATTGCGCGCACCGACGGTCAGCTCGCCGCGCCAGGGCGTGCGCCAGGACACACCAAGATCCAGTCCGCTCCAGAGTCCATTGCTGCTGCCGGGCAGGCCGGGGCCACTGGCACGCTGCACATGACCGCTGACATTGCCGGTGAACGGGCCGTAGACCAGTCCAAGGCCTGCCTGCGCCTGATCGATCTGCATGCCTCCGAGCAGCGGGCTGCTCTGCACGCGCAACTGATTGAGCGCAGCATTGAGTTGCAGTGCGCTTTCCGGCGTGAGCCGCCATTGTGCGCCGACCGCGAGACCCTGCGCCTGCGCGTCGATCAGATTGAGCGGCAGGCTGGCGCTATTGGCGCCCAGTGCGGGCAGCAGCGAGGCTGGCGACGCATCGATATCGAGCTTGTCCATCAACCAGCTCAGCCCATAGCTGATGGTGAGGTCCCAGTTCTGTCCGGCGAAGTTGGCCCCGGTCTGTGCCGAGGCGATCTGACCCGGCAACTCGAACTGCAGGGTGCCCTGCATCAGGCACTGCTGACCGAGCGAACCGATTCTGAGCAGACCTGAGGACTCGGCACACCAGGGCACGCTGGTGGTGCCAGCGAGTGCAGAGGTCTGTGTTGTCAGCGAAGAAAACAGGCTGAGACTGCCATCAGGTTGCAGGACCAGGGTCGCGCCAAGATTGTCGGTATCGAGGTGTCGATTCAGGCCGTACCCGCTCAGCGGCTGATAGCCACCCGAGCGCGCGCTCCACAAGGTGTTGCCCTGATTGGGCGCGGTCTCGCGCGCAAGGTTCGCCGCACTGCCAACACTATCCAAACCCAGGGCGGCAGAATCCGTTGCCAATGCACTGGTGCAGGCGAGGAGCGCTGTGAGCAGGGTGAAGCAAGTTGTGCGGGGCAGAATATTCATGGCGGTTGTCCAGGTTGGACAGCAAAACGGGTGGTTTGGTTCCCCAGCCTTGCCACGGACTTTCTTATTTGAGTGGGAGTTTACAAGAGTCTTGTAACTTACGGAATACTCAGGTTTCTGTGCGCCACGCCGCATACGCACGATTGCTCACATCGGCTATTGCTGCAGCGCACTACCTGGGGTGCCGCTTTCGCCCCGCATGGCCGCCTCCAGATCGACCGCGTCGAAGGCATATCGGCGGTTGCAGAACTCGCAATGGATCTCGACCAGGCCGCTGTCTCCGATGGCCGCAAATGCCTCGTCGTGACCCAGGGCGCGCAGCATCGCGGCCACCCGCTCGTTCGAGCAGCTGCACTGAAAACGCAGGAAATCGGGCTCGAAAACGCGCAGATCGTCCTCGGCAAAGAGCCGCCGCAGCAGGGTTTCCGCCTCCAGAGTATGCAGTTCCTCGGCGCGGATCGTCGCCGCCAGAGTACGCGCATGCTCAAAGGTCAGCGCGTCATGTTCGGAGTGCACGCCACCCTCGGCGGGCACCTGTTGCAGCAGCAGGCCGACCGCCGAGGTCTCATTGGCAAACAGGTGAATGGCGGTTGGCAACTGCTCGGATTGCTCGAAGTAGCGTTCGATCGATAGCGCAAGATTGGCGCCTTCGAGCGGAACCAGTCCCTGGTAGCGCTGGCCAGACTCCTCGCGTTCGATGGTGATCGCCAGGATGGCCTCGGCGAGCGCCTCCGGCGCAAACGGATCGACACCATCGCCTTCCCATCGCGCCAGTCCGCGCACATGGCCCTCGCTGCTGCACTCGACGAATCCGAGCTTGAGCACCTTGCCGCCACGCAATTGCACCGAGACCTTGCCCGACATGCGAATATCGCCGGCAAGCAAGGCACTGGCCGCCGACATCTCGCCGAGCACATCGGCAACGGCGGCGGGATAGGCATCGCCAGCGCGGATCTGGCGCCATGCGGCACCGAGCCGCACAATGACACCACGGACATTGGCACCTTCAAACAGGAATCGGCGAATCCAATCGCCATCAAGCGCGTCGCGGTCAAGATCAGTCATGGATGCAAGTATGCAACGAAACCCGGTGAAGGCGGATTCAAAAACTGTGGCGAAATCATGCGAATGAAGCCTGCGCGGGCCGCGCCACGTCGCCTCTGGCGGCGCCTGCTGGGCTGGATGTTTCGGCTGGCCCTGATCTTCATCATCGCCAGCGTGCTGCTGGTCGGCGTGCTGCGCTTTGCCCCGCCGCCAGGATCGGCGTTCATGATCGCGCGCAGTCTGGATGCGCGGGCAGCGGGCGAGAAGGGTTTCGTCCTTCAGCGTCAGTGGCGGCCACTCGATCAGATCAGCAAGTCTCTGCCTGCCGCGGTGATGGCGGCCGAGGATCAGCGATTCCCCGAACATCATGGCTTCGACATGGTCGAGATCAAGAAGGCGATGAACACCCGCAGCGGCAAGCCCAAGCGCGGCGCCAGCACGATTTCGCAGCAAGTGGCCAAGAATCTGTTTCTCTGGTCCGGACGCAGCTACGTACGCAAAGGTCTGGAAGTCTGGTTCACCGGCCTGATCGAACTGATGTGGCCCAAGCGCCGTATTCTTGAGGTCTATATGAACATCGCCGAGTTCGGCGATGGCGTATACGGCGCCGAAGCCGCCGCACAAAAATATTTCGGAATCCCCGCCGCGCAACTGAGCGACAGCCAGGCCGCCCGCATGGCCGCCGTCATGCCCAATCCCAAAAAATTCCTGATCGCCAAGCCCAGTCCCTACCTCCAGAAACGTCAACGCTGGATCCAGCAACAGATGCGCCAACTCGGCGGCGATAGCTTCGTCGATCAAGTGATCGCACCACCCAAGCGCTGAGCCGGAGTTTCTGTAAGGCATCTCTGTGAGATGCCATCCCCAGACCGCCGCGTTCAAGGCGGCATCTCACAGAGATGCACTACAAACCCCGCCGACCCTTCAACTCGGCAACTGCGCCTACAGCGGAGTAGACTTGATCCATCGCCGAAGGAGGACGCCATGACCCTGGTCAGTCACCTGCTCGAAGGCAAGAACCCCGCGCTGTACTCGGTACATCCCGATGAACCCGTGCTCGCCGCGATCCAGCTGAGGGCCGATCGCGGCATCGGCGCGCTCCTGGTCATGCGTGGCGATGAGCTCATGGGCATCGTTTCCGAACGCGACTACGCGCGCAAAGTCATTCTCAAGGGTCGCTCATCGGCCGAAACGCCGGTCTGGATGATCATGAGCGCGCCCGTTGTCCACGTCGGCCCCGATGACAGCCTGCAAACCTGCATGATGCTGATGACCGAACGCAAATTCCGCCATCTACCCGTCGTCGACAAGGACCGCGTCCTCGGCATGCTGTCCATCGGCGACCTGGTCAAACGCGTCATCGACGAACAAGCCCGCGAAATCGACCAGCTGCAGCGCTATATCGCCAGCTAGCGCTAATTCCCGGTTACCGTGAAATCCCCTCTCCCGCTCGCGGGAGAGGGTTAGGGTGAGGGCAAACGGAGTCCGCAGTGTTCGACGGACCAGAACCCGAGCTTGCCCACACCACGCGATGCCCCTACTCCTGAGCGAGGGGAATGGCGAGTTGAGGAGTGCACCGCACCCACCAATTTCACTCTGCCGCTTGACAGCTCCGCCGTGGCTAAAGACAATGCGCAGCTCCACTATTCCCCGATAGCTCAGTCGGTAGAGCAACGGACTGTTAATCCGTGTGTCGCTGGTTCGAATCCAGCTCGGGGAGCCAAATTGCCGCACTATGAACCGGTTCAGCTACAGGCTGGAGCAGCAGCCTGGTTGGATCGTAGCGAATATCGATCGTGTCGCCCTGAACGGTGACCGACTTGATGAATCGAGAGAAAAGCGCCCGGCTCGATCGGGCGTTTTCGTTTTTGGTCAATTCCGAGCGCATGAACACCGTCAGGTCGTCGACCGCGCGCGCATCAAACTTGAATGCGCTCGAGGCCACTACCTCGAGCTGAGTGATCGCGGCGTCGATCTCTCGAATCGCAGCCCGATTCTCGCTGATGCGCGGGCCGATGTCCGCCAGATTTGGCGTGTCGCGCCCCAACGCCTGCAGCACATCCAGCAGCTTGTCGTTCGCAGATCTCAGAACGGATTTCCGGCGCTCTAGATCGGCGCGTTTTTTGCCGCGTTGTGCCATGTACTGACTGCATTCGGCCTCGACCGCCATCGCGAGGTCGCGCATATTTGCTGGTGTGATCACCTGGTCGGCAATGACGCCGGATAGCCATGGGTCAAGATAATCGGCGCGAATCCGACGCGCCTTGCAGTCACCATGCTTCAAACTGCGTTGGCACACGTAGTAGGCGTAACGACGCGTGCGGCCGCGGGCTGTTTCGATCTGCATCGCCTGCCCGCACACGCCGCAGCGCATCAGTCCGGTGAATGTGTGCGTGCTATTCGGGCTACCGCTGTCAACGGTTGCATTCGGAGTCGCCTCGCCGATCAATGCCTGTGCGCGTTTCCACAATTCCAGCGGCACCAGCGGCGGGTGCGCGTCGACGACAATCCATGCCGTTGGATCCTTCAGCCGACCCGATCTAGCGCGACGACCATAGATCGTGCGGCCAATCATCATCGGGTTTTTCAACACGTAGAGCACCGAGCTCTTGCCCCAGCGCGACCCATCGCGGCGCGTTACGCCCTGACTGTTCAACACCTCGGCTATTTGAGTTGCGCCGAACCCAGACACGCGGCGCTCGAAAATTTCCAGCACCCATGGAGCCTCGAGGTCGTTCGCTACCAGTCGCCTGCGCTTTGGTTGCTCGGCATCCGGCACTGAGCTGTAGCCGTACGGCGGCACCCCGCCGCAGTGGAATCCCGCGCGCGCGTTGCGCACCATGGATCGCACCGTATCTTTTGCCGTCGTGCGGCTCCGCATCTCGTCGATCACCTCAAACATCGAATCGGTCAACCAACCTTCATCGGTCTCAAGGTCTATGTCTGCCGAGGTGTAAATCAGCCGCACGCCGCCGGCAGCGAGGGCGCGCTTGAAGGTCATCGCTTCGAACTTGTTGCGGGCGAAACGGGAGCTCGACCAGGTGATCAGATAGTCAACTTCAGCCGAAACGCAAAAGTCGATCGCGTCCTCAAAGGCGGGGCGATTGCCCTCCTTGAAACCAGACCGGCCACTGTCGACGAAAACCCGCAGAACCGTAGCGTCAAGGTCGGCCGCTCGACGTCGTCCAGCATCCTCCTGGGCAGGTAGAGATACGTCGTCCTGCGCCTGCTTGCGATCGCTGACACGGGTGTAGATCACAGCGGTCTTGCTTTGCGCCTGCTCGGTCATGGCTTCACTTTGAGTTTGGCCACGATTTTCAGCAAGTGAGAAAGGTCCATGTCTTCACCAAGCGCGGACTTCACCCGCGCGCGAATTTCGGCGGTGCTGTGACCATCGTCGAGCAAGGACTTGATCAGCAGATTGCGCTGCAGGCGCAGGTACTGCTTGAACGATGGCAGTGAAATTCGGTTGCGTTCGTCAAGCCATGCATCGCTGCTTGTGAGCAGCCGCCACACGGCAATGAACCTGTCGAATCCGATCAATTCGGCGACCGCCAGCCAGGCATCGCCGAGGCGTAATTGGCGCAATTCGGCCACGCGTGGATCCTCATGCGGCGGGAAATTCAGCACAGTGCAGGTCTGCTGGTACCCACCCCCCGGTGGGGGCCGCGGTGCGGTCGCTTGCCGTGCCCCCAGGGGTGCCGGATGGGTGTCGATCTGGGCCTGCGTCGCACCAGGTCGCTGCAGGCGTGCGTTTGAGTTGCGCATTTGACTGTTTTCACCCGCGAAAAAAGCCCACCCCTACAGCCATTCCTGTGCGGCGAGCTGCGCTTTTGTAGGGAAAGCGAAACTCACCAAGATACTAAGTTAGCCCGCTCTCGTTCAGAATTTCGACGACTCGCACAGGCCAGACAAAACATAGCATATTCGAACAGACCAGCTGCCGGCTAGTTGAGTTCCAGGCAGCGACTCGGCTAGACGCCTCCATGCTTGGCCTTTGAAATATCTCTCACAGATTGCAGCAGCGGGTTATCCATCTTCGCCAGTGGGTTTGCGCGATCCACGATGCTGCGCAATCGCCTCGCTGCGAGGCGGGTGTAGATCTCGGTCGACTTGGGATCCTCGTGGCCCATCAAAGTCTGCCGCTCGATCAGGTCGACACTCGACTCGGCAAGCTCAGCACCATAGAGGTGGCGCGCTGCATGCGGATGCAATCTACTGCGATCGACGCCGGCGCGTTCTCCGTGCCGCTCGATGACGTAGCGCATGCCGCGTGGCGCCAGGCGCCGGCGCTCACCATGGAAGTCGTGCGTCTTGATCGTGCCGCAGCGCAGTGCGACGAACAGCACGCGGTCACCTGTGCCCGTGCTTCGATCGATGCTCGCCAGGTCGGGGTGCGTGAGGTACGCCTGCAACAGCGTGGCCGCCTCGGTGGGCACTGGCACCAGGCGCTCGTTGGCACCCTTCTCCTTGAACTTCACAGTGAGCTGATTGTGCGTCCAGATCAGCGACGATTCGTTGAGCGCCGATAGGCCCGACACTCGAGCACCGCAGCCGATGAACAGAGCGATCATCGCCGCATCACGCAAGCCGGCCAGCGTGCCGATGTCCGGTGCCATCAGCAGCCGCTCGGCATCCTGCAGCGTCATACCCACGGGCAGGCGGCGCCCGACCTTGGGATAGTCCAGGTCGGCAGCCAGGTGTTCGCACGCGCCCTGGGCTTTGGCGTAGGCGTAGAACGATTTGATCGCAGCCACCATCGGGCGACGTGCACGCGGGGACATGCCGGCGGCGTGTGCCACTGGCCCCGTGAAGTCGGCCAGATCGTTGGGCTTGAGCTGCAGCAGCGTGACGCCCTTTTCCTTGTCGGCCCACTTGATCAGTCGATCGATCAATTCGCCGTACTTGACGGCGGTCGACTCGGCCCGACCACGATTGTGCTGCAGCCAATCGAGCCAGCGCGGGGTCAGTTCGGCGACGATCAGGGGGGGTGGTGGCATTTCCCGACGTGGAACGTGGAAGTAGGGGGCAGATTGCCCGCAAACCCGCGTGGTTGCAACGTTTCCGTGTTCCACACCTTCCACGCTTTTGACGAAAAGCGAAACTCAAAAGGTGGAAGGTGATTTAGCTCGAACGTTCGAATGCGTGGAACTCTGGTTCTTCGGTTCTCCCTATATCTCTCTCTTATAAATCAATCTCTTAGAGAGAGAGAATAGGGAAGTGTGCAGATATTGTGAAGTGTAATATTTAGTCGGATGCGTGGAATATTAAGCGATGGACGTGGAACTTTTGAAGAAAACTCGGGGAGTATGTCTTGTGACCGATCAATGACTTGCAAGCGAGAATCGCCAATTTCCACGGAATCCCGCACCTCCCACCCCATCCTTTTAGCTGAAATCGGCCCCCATTCCCTCGTAAGGGGTCCGGGGTCCGCCGCAAGGCAGTGGCCAGGCGTGCCCAAGTTGACGATCGTGGCCGGCGAGCGGCGATCCAGGCGACTGTCGGCCGCACCGATGGCATGGTTTTATATGGGCATATATAATAGAGTCCGACATGCGGTTTTGGGGGAAACATCGTGGCCAAGGCGAAGTCATGCGGAACACCAGGTCGGCCCGCCACACGGTTGCCGGCGAGTGCTGCTCAGCACGCACAGGACTGGCAGCAAGAGCACAAGCGCGCAGGCGGCAGCGTGCGCAAGGTAACGCTCTATCAGGCTGCTACGCGCGCGCTGGCGCAGCTGGCGCGGCCACGCAAGTCCAGCGCGCTGATCGACAAGCTCATCGTTGCGGAGTGGATCCGGCGCAACCCGGACAAGACGTTGCAGGACTTACTGCCGCCGGTGAAACGGCGGAAGCCTGCAGCTGCGTGAAAGCTACTCTTCGACTGTGGTGGGATCTGTGGGCGCCGGCGCCCCGATCCGGATCACGCCAACGCGCTCAAGGCGGCGCAGACAGTCCGCGCAAGCATCGCGGCGCGCATCGCAGCGCTGGTAGAAGTCAGCGCCGATATCGATCGTCAGCAGCGCCAGGTCGTCCCAGCTGCCCGTACCATCAGCGCGCCCCTGCCACGCAGGCAGAGCAGGGCAGCGTTCAAAGCAAAGCGCCGAGCAGCTGCTCGGGTAGGGCTCAGTGACCGAGCGCTGCGTTGACGTCGCGCAGGCGCTCAGGATCGGCAAAGCAAAAATCAGGCAAAGGCGCGGCAGTCGCATGGCGTTGGTACTCCGGTTTGAACTTGCGGACGGCCGTATCGATCGCGTCGAGGCGCTTCAGCAGCGCTGCGTCGTCGGCCGCGGCCAATGTCGTCAGCATCGAGGTGTTGGCGATCCATGCCCCCTGCGCAGCGATCAGATCGTCGCGCGCCTTGGCCTCGGACTGCGCCTGCAGCTCGAGCTTAGTCACGTCGACCGCATTGCTGATCTGGTCGCTGTGCCACTTCCAGACCAGGCCCAGCAGCAGCACCAGGCCGATGGCCGCGCGGTTCGCCCACAGGAACGCGCCTATGGCGGTCATTTGGACAGCCGAATGCGCCGCAGCGCCTGCCAGATCATGAACGCCACTGCGGCCACCAGGATGGCGGCGCCGGCGGCGATAAACGCGGTACCGGTGCTGACATCGCCCGACTCGATCCGGGCCTGCCCAGCAGCGCGCAGTTCGTCTGCAGCCGTTTTCACCTCGTAGACCATGTAGCTCGCGCCACCCACCGCCAACGTGGTGCCGGTGGCCACGCCAGCGGCGGCCGTGCTCTCGGGCTGCGATCGCAGCGGCGCAGCCGGCCGCACAACGCCAGCCCGGCGCAGGCCTTCGTCAATCACGTCCTGCGCATACCACTCGCTGCGCTTCGCGGTCGACGGCTTGCCGTTCTCGTGATTGATGATCGCCTTCACGATGCCCACCAGGTGCTCGTAGTGCTCGACGTCGAGCTCCTGATCGGCGCCGAGGCCGCAGGCCATAGCGACCTGGTTCACATAGGCACTCGTGTTGTTCTCGACCGGAGGCGCCCAGCGGTTGATGATGCCGCGAATGGTTCGGATGCCATGTTTCTTCTGGTACGTGATGAGGGTGCGCGCCAGTGCGCGAATGCCATCAGCGGCCGACTTGAAGCGACAGAACCGGCCATCGCTGGGCGGCGTGTCCAAGCCCTGCCACTTGTAGAGGTTGCTGTAGTCGATATTCCCGGGATTGTTGTTGCGGATCCCGCGGGGCAGAGTCTTGCTGGCCATGGTTGCTCTCCGTTTTCAGATGCCGGCGCGGCAGCGACTGCCTGTGCGCCGGAGTACGCGCGGCACCCGCTACCGCGCGGCAAGGGGTCAGGGCGGCGGGCGCCCGGCAAACTTGTGCTCGATCTTGTCTTCCAGCCGAATCAGGTCATTGCGCAGCTCGTTGCGCATACCGCGCACCTCGGCCAGCACCTCGTTTCGATAGTTGGCCGCTTGGCCTTCCACGTGGTCGACGCGCTTGCCCAAATTGGCGATCGACTGTTCGTGCAACGCATCGCGTGTGTCGATCTCACCGAGACGCGCGTTCACGTACCACGTGCCAAGCGAGACAAAGACCAGCGTCTGCACCAGGCCGCTCAGCAGCTGGCCGAGGTCGCGCTTAACCCATTCGGACACTGTCATCGCCGATCACGGAATCGGTGGGATGGGCGGAAGCGGGGCTGGCGTGCAGTTGCCGCCCGGACCACCAGATCCACCAGGTGCACCAGGCCCGCCGGCGCCACCGCTCGAAGCCCCGCCCAGTCCGCCGGCAGCGCCTGCTGCGCCTGGCCCGCCATTACCGGCCGTGCAGTTGCCAGAATCGATGATGTCGGGCGAATCGTGGCGCACCGTGTTGTCGTTGCCGTTCACTCCGTTGTCACCCTGACGCACGCCCAACGTGGCGTCGTCTGAATCGGCGATCAGCGTGCCGCTTTCGTTGTAGTGTCCGCCGGCGTTGTTGCCGCCGATCTGCGTCACTGGCCCCAGGCTGTAGACCGCGCCCTCGCCGAGCTGTATGCCGGGTGCCTGGTTGGCGATCGCGGTGCTCACTCCGGCCATCGCCTCCACTGTATACACCTCGCGCTGGGTGTTCTGCGCAGACACGTAGCGCGTCGTGATGTTGGCCTGCCGTGTCGCGTCCCAGCTCACCGCGCCACTGACCACTGTTTGAGCGAGGGGCGATACCGCGCCCATGAACTGGGCGAACTGCTGCACGCCAGTCGGCGGCGGCGTGTAAGCGGGAAGGTTGGGTTGGCGCAGTCCCGATCCGGATCCGCCGCGGCCATTGGCCAGCGTGATCGATGTCTTGCCGAGAAAGCAGATCGCCATCGCGCCCGCGGTGCTGGCCGTCATGCATTCGGCCTGATCTTTTCGCTGTTGCTCAGCCAGCAGGCGCTCGTGCTCGAGCGTCTGCTCGTTCTGGCGTTCCGCGCTGGCGGTCAGTTCCACCAGGTTCGGGTCTTTCTTGATGCTGGTAACACAGCCCGCCGATAGCAGCGCTACAGCGGCGAGCAAAGCAAGTCGAATACGCATGGCCTTTCTCCGGTGGGTGGCTGGTATTGCAAACCCAGTCTGCGCCCCGGTGGGCGGCCAAAATACGGGAGCAGTGGCACCTATCCCTGCTCGCCAACCACCAGGCCGCTCTTGTAGTACGGCCCGCTCAGATGCTCGATCTCGACGTCGTTCTCGAGCACGCCATAGACGCCCATCCTGCGCATGTACAGGGTCGAGCTCGTGCGTGGCAGCACGATCACCGTGCTGCCCTTGCCGGCCTCATGCTTGAGCCGATCAATGCACACGCTGTTCGTCGTGTTGGTGCCGAAGGCCTGCGCCTCGGTCAGCCTGGTCAGTGGCGCGGTGAGCCGTCGATACCGCATCAGCGTCGTGTTGGTCACCACGCGGTACGGCGTGATGCGCACCACACTGGTGTCGATCGTCGGGCACTTCCAGTCGCGACCGATGCCAGGCAGAACCATCGCAGGGCCTGCCCATAGCCGGCCGATCTCGAGCGCGTAGCTGCCCGGCGCCGGCGCCACAAACCGCACCGCGATCGACTGCACCGCGTAGTCCTGCGACAGCAGCAGGTAGGCATCGCCGGCGGTGGATCCCCAGATCGGCGTGTTCGCCTGATCGAATGCCGTCGACGTATGCACCAGCGTGGTCCACGCCGCATCGGAGTAGAGCAGAACCGTCACGGTCAGCCCCTGCACCACGCTGTTGGCCGCCAGCATTGCGAGCACGCGCGCCAGCTGCGGCTGGGCAGCGAACCCGGTGAATCGGATCTCGCCACCGGGCGGCGCACCGCCCTTCGACAGCGTCAACTGAGCGCGCTTTGCCTTGGTGCGCTCGCGAACATTGACCAGGCTGCCAGCCACCGTCTCAGTGAACGACGTGCCGGCGTAGGCAGCCGGCACGCTCAGCGACGCGGTGGCATCGGCGAGCAGATCAGTCCAGGCGATGGCGGCGCTCATGAGGCCCCCAGGCGGC
>JBBSLG010000049.1:0-23315 GCA_038255435.1 Lysobacterales bacterium | reverse complement strand
TGTAGAACTGCACCAGGGAGGCACCGACCCCGATTTTTTTGGCGGCGTCTGCGCCGGAGAGAATGCCGCCCACGCCGATCAATGGAATGCGGCCGTGCAGACGTGTCGCCATCCCGGCCAGCACGCGGGTCGACTTGTCAAATACCGGCCGGCCACTCAAGCCGCCGCTTTCGCCGGCAAATTGCTGGTGCTCGAGGCCGGGTCGATCCAAGGTGGTGTTGGTGCAGATCAGGCCATCGATACCCTCGTCCAGAAATACCCGCGCCATCTCATCGAGTTCCTGCTCATCCAGATCGGGCGCGATTTTTACCAGCAGCGGAACGTGCTTGCCATGCTGGGTCTGCAGTTGCGCGCGCGCCTCGA
The DNA here is from genome assembly GCA_038255435.1 of Lysobacterales bacterium. Classification (GTDB taxonomy): domain Bacteria; phylum Pseudomonadota; class Gammaproteobacteria; order Xanthomonadales; family Ahniellaceae; genus 0-14-3-00-62-12. The sequence continues at coordinate 22,952 of JBBSLG010000049.1, read as the reverse complement.
TCAGGCTGGCGACCAGGCTGCGCAAGGCTGCGGCCGATTGCAGGTCGCGCAGGCCGCTGGTATTCGGTGAGGAGATGTTCACTGTCACATAGCTCGCACGCGCGTAGACCTTGCGCAGGCAGAACAGATAATCGTCCACCGCGTGCTCGTTGGGGGTGTCCTTGTTCTTGCCGATATTGATACCGAGTGGGCCGCTGAAGCGTGCGCACTCCACGTTGCGGACCAGGGCGTCGACGCCACGATTATTGAAGCCCAGTCGATTGATCACCGCTTCGGATCGAGGCAAGCGGAACATGCGTGGCCGCGGATTGCCCTCCTGTGGCTTCGGTGTCGTGGTGCCGACTTCGATGAAGCCAAAGCCAAGCGAGGCCAGCGCATCGACGTGCGCGCCATCCTTGTCCAGACCGGCGGCGAGCCCCACCGGGTTGGGGAAGTCGAGGCCAAACACGCGCACCGGTTGCGGCGGCGGACGATTGGCGAGCAGGGGATTGAGGCCACTGCGATAGGCCAGCTCGATGGCGCGCAGCCCGAGGCCATGCGCGGTCTCGGCATCGAGTGCAAACAGAAAGGGTCGGGCGAGTGAGTACATGCTTGGGTGCTCGTGCGGCAGGCGCGCATTGTCGCGTGTTTCGCCCTCCACGCCGACAGTTGCCGCGCTGGCATTCGGCTGACAGCTGCGTCGCAGGCTTGCGTCATTGCGGATTCAGCCGACACGGGCGAGACTGTTGACAGCCCACACCGGAACGATTCCATGAAACTGAAACTGCTGAGTTTTGCCCTGCTGATGGCCAGCGCCGCGTCAGCGCAGGCCGACAGCGCCCGTGAGCGGATGGAGACCTTTGCCAAGGGGCTTGATCGGCTGTCCGGCAAGTTCAGCCAGCTGACCATCACGCCCGATGGCGATGTGCAGGAAGAGTCAGAAGGCACCCTGGCCCTGCGTGCTCCGCGCCAGTTCCGCTGGGAGTACCTGGAGCCTTTCCCCGAATTGATCGTCGCCGATGGCAACAATGTCTGGATCTACGATCCCGATCTCGAGCAGGTGACGGTGCGCAATCAATCCCAGGAAGAGAGTCAGAGCCCGCTGACCGTGCTGATCGACCTCTCCCAGCTCGACCGCGATTTCAAGACGCGCGCGCTACCCGCCGCCGCCGGCCTCGAATGGCTTGAGCTGACATCCACCGCCGAGGAACCCAGCTTCAAGGCGGTGCGGATCGGTATGGGCGCAACGGGCCCCGAACGCATGGTCATGGTCGATCTGATCGACAATCGTACCGAGTGGCGGTTCTCCGCCTGGGAGCGCAATCCCAAACTCGCCGTGGATACCTTCCGCTTCACGCCACCAAAGGGTGTGGAAGTGGTCGGCGAGCCGGTACGCGCGGCCGAGGTCAATCCGATCGGCGATTGAGTTGCGCTGGCGCCAGAGTCGGTCCGTTGCACGACTGCATTGCGGGCGATCTGTCAAACTGCGCCGATGAGCAAGTCGCCCACTGGTTCGCTGTTCACCGCACCCGAATCGCTCAAGCCGCTGGCCGAGCGAATGCGGCCGCGGCGTCTGGATGATTTTGTCGGACAGGAACGCCTGCTCGCAGCGGGATCTGCCTTGCGTACCGCCATAGAATCCGGTCGCGTTCATTCGATGATCCTGTGGGGTCCGCCCGGCTGCGGCAAGACTTCGCTCGCCCGCGTGCTCGCCGAGTACGTCGATGGCGAATACGTCTCCTTGTCCGCGGTGTTGACCAATCTGGCCGAAGTGCGCGCGGTGCTGGCCGAGGCGGAACGGCGCTTTGTCGAAGGCTGCCGCACGGTGCTGTTCGTCGATGAGGTGCACCGGTTCAACAAGGCCCAGCAGGATGCCTTTCTGCCGCATATCGAACGCGGCAGCATCATTTTTGTCGGCGCCACCACGGAGAATCCCAGCTTCGAATTGAACTCGGCCCTGCTGTCGCGGTGCCGGGTTCATGTCATGGAGTCGGTCGTGCCGGATGCCCTCGTGCAGGCATTACAGAGGGCGTTGCGCGATGCCGATCATGGCCTGGCCGGCGCTGGGCTGCTGGTTTCCGAAGATGCCCTGCAGCAGATTGCCCGCGCCGCCGATGGCGATGTCCGGCGCGCGCTGACCCTGCTCGAGATTGCTGCGGAACTGGCGCGTGATGGTGAGATCGATGGCGCGACGTTGGATCAGGTGCTGGCCGATCGCGTGCGCCGTTTCGACAAGGGCGGTGATGCCTTCTACGACCAGATTTCGGCTTTGCACAAATCGGTGCGCAATTCCAATCCGGATGCCGCCCTTTACTGGATCGCGCGCATGTTCGATGGCGGCTGCGATGCGGCCTACCTGGCGCGGCGGCTGGCCCGAATGGCCATCGAGGACATCGGACTGGCCGATCCGTCCGCGGCCGAGCGCGCGATCGCGGCCTGGGAAACCTATGATCGCCTGGGTAGCCCCGAGGGCGATCTGGCCCTGGCCGGGATTGCGGTCTACCTGGCGATGGCGCCCAAGAGCAATGCCAGTTACGTCGCCTTCAAGGCAGCGCAGGCCGACGTGCGTGCCCATGGATCCCTACCGGTTCCACCAGCGCTGCGTAATGCACCGACCGCGCTGATGAAGTCGCTGGGTCATGGCCGCGGCTATCAATACGATCCCGACGTCGCTGGCGGGCTCGCCTACGATCAGCAGTGTTTTCCCGAAGCGCTCGGAGAGCGAATCTATTATCAGCCAGTCGACGCCGGTATCGAGTCGCGGATTCGTCAGCGGCTTGACGAGATCCGCGCACTGCGACGCGGCGCCACCGAGGGAGATGCCTGATGAATCCCGCGCTTCAATTGCTGGCGGTGGCCGTGGGTGGAGCAAGCGGCGCGGTCTTGCGGCATCTCGTCAACGAGTGGTTCCGCCTGCGCGCATTCAGTTCGTTGCCGCTGGCGACCTTGTCGGTCAATGTCATCGGCTGCCTGCTCGCCGGCCTGTTGCTGGCCTGGCTCGAATTGCGCGGCCCGCAATCACAGCTGTGGCGCAGTTTGCTGATGGTCGGCTTTCTCGGCGGCTTGACCACATTCTCGGCGCTCGGCATCGAACTGTTGCAGTACCTGCGCGCGGGTCGCATCGACCTGGTGCTGATTATCTCGGCAATAAACCTGCTGCTCGGGCTCGCCGCCGCAGCCCTCGGTTGGAAGGCTGGGAAACTGCTGGTCGGAACCTAGGGAGCAGCTGAACAAGTCCCACACGGCACGTGCTACTTGTCCAGAGGGTCGTTGCCTCAAATATCTCCTCGTGCTTGGCCCATGCTCGCCTTGGCGCAGTTGGACTAGCGCTTGCTGGCGCTGTGTGTGATAACGAACGGAGCTTCAGAGCGCCCAAGCGCACACTGATTGCCGCTCAGGAGTAGCCAGTATGGAAGCCGATACGATGTTGCGTGCAGCCCTGACACTGTTCGGGATCGCCGCCGCCGGTGGACTGCTGATGGCAGGCATGCGATTCAACGGCACGCCGCGACCGCCGGCCTGGTTGGCGATGGGACATGGACTGCTGGCGGCCGCCGGTCTGACGCTCTTGATCTACGCCGCTCTGACTGTCGGTATCCCGAAAATGGCCCTGGTAGCCTTGGGCTTGTTGGTGATCGCCGCCCTCGGCGGGGTCGCCCTGAATCTCCTGTTCCATTGGAAGGAATTGCCGTTGCCGGTTCCGCTGATGGTGCTGCATGGATTGATGGCCGTGGCAGGTGTGGGCTTCCTGCTGGCCTGCATCTTCTTTCCCGCGACATCATTCTGACTTTGCTCAGCGCCCGGCCCATCGATGCCAGGGGCCCGCGCCTGCAGCCAGGCATGTGGTCCGCTCCGCGAGCGGCACTGCCGTGGATCTGAGCAGCGGCTCGCCGTTCTGGGTCGTCAAGAACGGCTTGCTGCAGTCCTATCCGAGATTGCTTGCGGCAGTGCGCTGCGATGTGCTCGTGGTAGGCGCGGGGATCACCGGCGCCCTGATTGCCGATCAGCTGGTCCGTGCCGGCATGGATGTTTGCGTCATCGATCGCCGCGAAGCGGGTTGGGGCAGTACTTCGGCAAGCACGGCGCTGCTGCAATACGAGATCGATACCGAGCTTCAGGAGTTGTGCGACCGCTATGGCGAGGCGGATGCGTTGCTCGCCTACCGGGCATGTGCCGATGCCATCGGCAGTCTGCGGACCCTGGCAAAGTCGTTGAAGGGTGTCTCGTTCCAGCCGATGCAGAGTCTTTACTTTGCCAGCCGCTGGTACCACAAACATCGGCTGGAAGCAGAGGGAGCATTGCGCCGAGCGAACGGCTTCAAGCTCGATGTTCTGGATCGCTCCGCACTGCTTGCTCGCTACGGTATCAGCGCGCCTGTGGGCCTGTTGACCAAGCTCGCGGCCGAGACCGACCCCTACCAGTTTGCGCATCGGCTTCTTGCCCGTGTTCGTTCTCGGGGTGGACGTGTGCATGGCCGAACGGCGCTTGCGCACTTCCACTGCGTGCGCGGCGGTGTTGAGGTCGCGACCGATCAAGGCGTCAGTATTCGCTGCAAGCAGCTGATTCTCGCCGCCGGATACGAATGCCAGCAGTGGCTCGAACAGCGCGTGGCCAAGAATCGCAGCAGCTATGCCTTCGTCAGCGAGCCCCTGCCCGGTCAGTTGGGGGTGTTGCGCGACAGTCTCGTCTGGGAATCGGCACGACCGTATCTGTATATGCGCCGCACGTCCGATGAACGCGTCTTGGTCGGCGGCGAAGATGACAATTTCGATATTCCGCTGCGGCGCGACGCACGCGTCAACAAGAAGGCCAAGACGTTGCTCAAGCGCGTGCAGAAACTCTTTCCGCAGATTCCTCTGCGGATTGCTTTCTCGTGGGCAGGCACCTTTGCTGAAACCGAGGATGGCCTGCCGTTCTTTGGTCCGCACGATCAGCATGGCCCACGTGTCCATTTCGCAATGGCCTATGGCGGCAATGGAATCACCTACAGCCAGATCGGAGCGGAACTGTTGCGCGACGCGCTGCAAGGCAAGCGCCATCCCTGCGCAGCGCTGTTCAGTTTTGCTCGTCTTGATCGGGGTTGATTGCGGCGCGGGCGGATTGCATGACGGATCGCGAGATTTCACCGGTTCGTCCAATCTTGTGCGCATGCGCATGCGCTTGCCTGGACGCAGGTTCTTGAGAACGGATTGTCGTTGAATGACGGCGGTGCAATCGCCTTGTGTGTATGCGTCCGCACGGACGCATCGTTTGGTGAGGCGCAGCATGCGAGCAGGCAGCCGAAGCGTGACGGAAGTTCGCTCCGCTTGCCTCCATCCGATGTTACGCAGCAGCCGTCCGCACGCACCGCCCCACCCGGCTGTCAATCCAGCACGCGGAGCGATCTGCATCGAGTCACTACAGACTGCCTGCTTTCGCCAATCGCGTAGCGTCGATCGCAACTTCACCACCAGAGGAAATCCAAATGAATAATACAACCGATGTTTCTGAAAGCGCCAAGGCCGCTGCCCGTGACGAAGCGGACCGGGCCAATCGTGATCCGATCTCTGGCGCGACCGGCGCGCACCCGATTGGCACCGGTCTGGGGGGTGTCTCAGGCGCCGTCGCCGGCGCCGTGGCAGGAACCGCAGTTGCCGGCCCCGCTGGCACCCTTGTAGGCGCAGTGGTCGGCGTAATCGCGGGCGGCCTTGCGGGTAAGGCAGTGGGCGAGTCAGTTAATCCCACCGACGAGGACCTGTACTGGCGCGGTCGTTTCAGTGCTGAGCCGTACTACGTCAGTGGTCGGCTCTATGACGATTACGCACCCGCCTATCGGACAGGTTACGAAGCGCGCGGCGAGCTCGCCGATCAGTCGTTTGAGCAGGCCGAAGCAGACTTGCAACGCCGCTTCGACAGCTACCGCGGTGAGTCAAAACTCGACTGGGCGCAGGCACGTCCGGCGACGCGCGCAGCATGGGATCGTGCCGGGCGTGCACGCATCGGCTGAATGACGAACTCAGGCTACTGAGGTCGTCCCTCGTCCTGGTCGCGGCTGGCGCAGAAGTTGCGTTGGATCGCGCATCGCGGTTAATGTAATCAGCAGCAGTGCCTTTGGGCGCTGCTGTCACTGGGTGGCCGAGGCGATTGCCCTGATGTTGATCGGGCGTCGCTCGACCCGTCGCGTTACTGGGGCTTGAGAACTGCGTCGAAGAATGCTGAACTTGGCGGGCGCGATGCTGCGCTGGGGAGAACCTTATGAAAGCAATCCTGATCGGCGGTGTGCTCGGTGGGGTGGTGATGTTTCTATGGGGATTTGTCGCGCATGTGGTGTTGCCGCTCGGCGACATCGGACTGCACGAGGCAAGCACCACTCAGCAAGAGACCGTGCTCAACAGCCTCAAGAACAATCTGCAGATGGGCGAAGGTGTTTACATCGTTCCAATGGAGCGAGCGGCGATGGAAGACCCGGAAGTTGCCAAGGCGTTCGGTGCCCGTGCCGAGGCCAATCCCTATGCCTTCATTGTCTATCAGCCCAAGGGCGTGGACACGATCAACAATATGGGCGGCAATCTGGCCATCGAGGCCGCCACCAATACGCTGTCGGCCCTGCTGGTGGCCCTGCTCGTTTCGTTTGCCAGCGTCGGCTATGGTAAACGCGTACTGCTGGTGCTTGGAACCGGCCTGTTCGGCTGGCTCGCCAACGCAGTACCCATGTGGAACTGGTACCGCTTTCCGACTGACTTCACGCTGGCAGCGCTGATCAAGCAAGGCCTTGGCTGGTTGCTTGCCGGCCTAGTGATCGCCTGGGCATTGCGACGCTTCGGCCGCTGAACTGCGCGCCCAGAATTCAAGTCATCGGATCGGCGCGGCGGCGCAACCGTCACGCCCTCCCGGATTCCCGATGGCGTTGCTGATCGTGCATGCTGGTCGCAGTAGAGCTGTAACGCGCCCGCAAGTCGACACCGATCTGCCTCACTACAATTTCGCGCATCGAGCAGAATCCTGAGCACGGGCGAAGCCCGGACGCCGCTCGGCGCTGTGATCATTGATCGACGGAGCGAAACACACAGGCAGATCAGACTGATCGGCGTCGCCTTGGCGACGACGCTCTGTCACACCGCGGCTTCCGCTTCCGGCTGGACCACAGCTCAGGAGCCCTTCCGCATTCACGGCGACACCTATTACGTAGGTACGCAGGGCTTGAGTGCGCTGCTGACCACCTCGGATGCCGGGCATATCCTGATAGATGCGTCGATGGCGGAGAATGTACAGCTGATCCAGGACAGCATCCGCAAACTCGGCTTTCGAGTAGAAGATGTCCGCATCATTCTCACCGCGCATGCGCATTTTGACCATGCGGGCGGCATCGCGGCGATGGCGCGCGCAACGGGCGCTGAGGTGTTTGCCAGTGAGGCCAGTCGCAAGGCCCTGCGGTTGGGCGGCGACGATGCCAATGATCCTCAGCATGGCTCGGCGGCTGTCTTCGCCGCTGTGCCTGAGGTGAGCCAGTTGGTCGATGGCCAGCAGGTTCTACTCGCTGCACATACGCTCGTCGCGTACCTGGCACCGGGACATACGCCGGGCAGCACCACATGGGCCTGGCGCAGTTGTGAGAATGAGCAGTGTCTGAGCATCCTGTATGCCGACAGACTTACTGCCATGGCCGCCGGAACCTGCCGTTACAGTGACGTCAGGCATCCGGAGCGTGTCAGCGACTTTCGAACTGGGCTAAAGCGAGTGGCGGAGCTCGACTGCGATATCCTGTTCACGCCGCATCCCGTAGCCAGTGGCTTTGCCGAGCGGATTGAGCGACGCGATGCCGGCGAATCTTCTGCGCTGATCGATCGCAGCGCGTGCCGGCGCTATGCCGATTCAGCATCGCGAAACCTGGATGCGCGAATCGCTTTGGAAGCAGCCAAACCCTGAATTCTATGGGGTGGCCTGCTGCCACGCCTGGTGCAGAGGCTACCCACGTTGCGCCGATCAGCGCGGTTGCTGGCGGCGTGACGGCTTCTGGAACCCGGAGCGCTGGCTACCGCCTGGTCTGAGGTGAGTTGGGGCTTCTGCCTTACATCCCTACGGCTCGGGTGCCGCGCTATCGCCGGATACGACCGGCATTAGCTATCATGCGCGCTGGAATGACTGACTGCTGGAGAACTTGCGTGCTGGAACTGTTAATGGCTGGCGGGAAGGCGATGATCCCGATCGCGCTCGCCGCGATCCTGACCGTCGCCATCGTTCTTGAACGCTTCTGGTCGCTGCGCAAGAAGGAAGTCCTGCCGCCACACCTTTCGGCCGAGGTGAAATCCTGGGCGCAGCAGTCGCGTCGGCTGGACGACAATCATCTGCAGGCGCTGGCCAAGACTTCGCCGCTTGGTGAGGTGTTTGCTGCCGCACTGCGCGTGCGTCATCTCGGTCGTGAGGCGATGAAGGAGCGCGTCGAGGACGCTGGCCGGCATGCCATGCATGGTCTGGAGCGATTCCTAAACTCACTCGGCACGATTGCACTGATTGCGCCTCTGCTCGGCCTGCTCGGCACGGTGATCGGGCTCATCCGCATGTTCCTCGCGGTGATGACCCATGGTATCGGCGACGCCAACCAGATGGCCGGCGGAATCGGCGAGGCCCTGGTCTGCACAGCAGCAGGGCTTTTCGTGGCGATTCCGGCCTACATCATGCACCGCTACTTCCGCGGCAAAGTCGTGCAGCTGGGCGTCGAAATGGAGCGCGAGGTGATTGCGCTGGTCGATTCCCTGGAAATGGAGCCGGCGACGCCGGCAGTGGCGCGCAGGGTCGTTAAATGAGATTCGCTCCGCGATCGGGGGGAGATGACTTCGAAATCAGCGTCATTCCGCTGATCGATGTGATGTTGACCTTGCTGATGTTCTTTGTGATGACCGCGACTTTTGATCACCGCTCGCTGATGCGGGTCAGCCTGCCCGAATCGAGTGCCGAGCCGGTCACCACCGAACAGGACGCCATCACCTTGTTGATCGACGCCGAGGGGCGCACCTATATCGGGTCCAACGAAGTGATCAATCCTAACGTGGATACCATCAAGGCCGCGCTGAGCGCCGTTGCTGGCGATGATCGCGGGCGACCGATCAGCCTGCGCGCCGATGGCAAGACACCGCATCAAGCGGTGATCACCGCGATGGATGCACTCGGCCAGCTCGGCTTCAGCCGACTCAGCATCGCCACGGTGCCGGCGAAGACTGCGGGCACGAAGTGAGTACGCTACAACCGGTCGCGGTCAATCCGGGTGACTGGATCGTGACCTATCGTCGGCTCCTGCGCTATGTGCGGCCGCACTGGCCGATCGCCCTGATCGCGATCGTCGGCATGACCGGGGAAGCCTTGATGGCGGGTGCGTTCACGGCGCTGATGAAGCCGATGGTCGATGGCACCTTTGTCCAGCGCGATGCTGGTCTGCTGGCCTGGTTGCCGTTCGCGATCGTCGCCATCTTTGTCGTGCGCGGCCTGTCCGGGTTTCTGGCCGATGTCGGTTCGGCCCGTGTCGGGCGTTCCGTCGTGGTCGCGCTGCGCACTGAACTCTTGGCGAAGTATCTACGCCTGCCGTCATCCTGGTTCGATCGCGAATCCACTGCGACCATGGTTTCGCGGCTCAACTACAACGTCGAGCAGGTCGCCCAGGCGTCGAGTGATGCGATCAAGATCATGCTGACCGAGGCACTGACCATCCTGGTTCTGCTCGGCGTGATGTTCTATCAGAGTGCGCGCCTTACGATTACCGTGGCCGTGATGGTACCGGTGATCGCGGTGATCGTTTCGGTCATTGGGCGTCGCTACCGACGGATCAACCAGAGTATCCAGCAGGCTTACGGTGCGATGGCACATGCTTCCGAAGAAGCACTGGCCGGACACGAGGCAGTCAAGATTTTCGGTGGCAGCGGTCATGAGATCGAGCGCTACACGCGGCTCGCCCGCGGAAATTTCAGGCTCAACCTCAAGGTCGTGGCGACCCAGGCGACCAGCTCGGGCGTGGTCCAGATCCTTGCGTCGTGCGCGCTGGCCACGATCGTCTATGTGGCTGGTCGCGCCGCGGTCAGTGATGGCATGACCGCTGGCATGTTCGTATCGCACATCAGCGCGATGATGGCCATGCTGCCGTCAATCAAACGGGTCACCAATGTGCAGACGGTGACCCAGCGCGGCATCGCCGCCGCTGCCAGCGTGTTCGAGGTGTTTGATGAGCCCGAGGAGTCGGATCGCGGCAGCATCGCGACCGAGCGCGTGCGCGGCGATATCCGTTTCGAGGCGGTGTCCTTTGCCTACGCGGACGACAAGCCTAGCGTACTGTACGACATCGATCTGGATGTGCCGGCCGGCAGCCTGACCGCGATTGTGGGGCGCTCCGGCAGCGGCAAGAGCACCTTGCTGCGTCTGCTGCCCCGTTTCTATGAGCCAGGCAGCGGGAGGGTTCTGCTCGACGGCGTGCCGCTCACCGACTATCGATTGCGCGACCTGCGTCGACAGATCGCCGTGGTCAGCCAGAACGTCGTGCTGTTCGACGATACCATCGCTGCCAATATTGCCTATGGCGCTCTGGCCAGTGCCAGCCCGGCCGACATCGAAGCTGCAGCGGCGGCGGCCAACGCGCTCGAGTTCATCCAGCGATTGCCCGAGGGTATGCAGACCCGCATCGGCGATCGCGGTGTCTTGCTGTCCGGTGGTCAGCGTCAGCGTCTGGCAATCGCGCGTGCCATTCTGAAGAATGCGCCGGTGCTGATTCTCGACGAGGCTACCTCGGCACTCGATACCGAGTCCGAGCGTCTGATCCAGCAGGCGCTGGACCGGATCCTGGTTGGTCGCACCGCCCTGGTGATCGCGCATCGGCTGTCGACGATCGAACATGCCGATCAGGTCATCGTGGTCGAGGCGGGCCGCATCGTCGAGGTTGGACGACATCCGGATCTGCTCGCGCGTGGCGGTACCTATGCGCAATTGCATGGCATGCAGTTCCGTGAAGCCGCAGATGCATGAACGGACTGCGCGGCCGACTTGAGCAATGGTTGAACGCGCGCTGGTATCGGGGTGCGCCGGTTCCCGGTTGGCTCAGCGGGCTGGAACGCGTCTATACCGCGCTGCTGACATTGCGGCGCAGGCTGTACGCCTGGGGTTGGTGGCGAAGCCAGCGCCTGACGGTCCCGGTGGTCGTGGTCGGCAACCTCACCGTCGGTGGTACCGGCAAAACCCCACTGGTTGCTGCGCTGGCGATGGCATTGCGCGAGCGCGGTTGGAAGCCCGGAATACTGTCACGCGGTTATCGCAGCCATCGGCGCGGCGTTGCCCTGTTGCCTTCCACGGCACGGGCCGAGGAATACGGTGATGAACCGGTCTGGCTGAGCCATAGCAGTGGTGCGCCGGTTGCCATCGGCAAGCAGCGCGTTGCCGCGGGTCATCTGCTGCAGCAGGTGGGTTGCGATGTGCTGCTCAGCGATGACGGTCTGCAGCACTGGGCCCTGGGCCGCGATATCGAGATTCTTGTCATCGATGGTGAGCGTCGCTTCGGCAATGGCCGACTACTGCCCGCCGGGCCGCTTCGCGAGCCGGCCGAGCGTGCCGAACGCGTCGATCTGCGCATCGTCAATGGCGGCCTGGCAGGTCCGGGCGAATTGACGATGACGGTGCGGCCCGGCGATCTGGTCCGGGTAGGCGGTGTCGCCGGCGCGCTGCGCCTGGATTCGCTGCGCGGCTCCGAAGTACACGCCGTCGCCGGCATCGGCAATCCCGAGCGCTTCTTCCTGATGCTGGAGGCGCAGGGCATCCGGGTTCACCGTCACGCCTGGCCTGACCACCACAGGTTTGATGGCAGCGAGCTCAGATTCGACGACGAACTCCTGGTGCTGGTCACCGAAAAAGACGCGGTCAAGGTGGCACGCCATACCCATGAACGGCTCTATGCTGTGCCAATCGAAATCGAGCTGCCGCCATCCTGCATTGAATCCCTGCATGCCCAACTCTGCCGACTGCGCATTCCCGCTCCATGACTGCTGAATTTGTCGTCGCCATTCCTGCCCGTTTCGCGTCCACCCGACTTCCGGGCAAGCCGCTGCGCCTGATCGGTGGACGCCCGATGATCCAGCATGTTGCCGAACGGGCGCTGCAGGCCGGAGCACGTGCGGTGATTGTCGCTACCGACGATCAGCGCATTGCCCAAGCCCTGGCGGGCAGTGGCGTCGAGGTCTGCATGACTGCCGCCGGGCACCTGTCTGGCACCGACCGATTGGCCGAAGTCGCCGCGCTTCGCGGCTGGAGCGATGACACCATCGTGGTCAATCTGCAGGGTGATGAGCCACTGGCGCCCGCTGCGGGAATTCGCGCGGTCGCTGATCTGCTCGCCGGCTCGAACGCGCCGATGGCGACGCTGTGTACGCCGATCCTGAGCGCGGAGGATTTGCATGCTCCGGCCTGCGTCAAAGTCATCGTGAATGCTGCGGGCCAGGCCATTTATTTCAGTCGGGCGGCCATTCCCCACGCTCGTGATGCCGTCGCGGCTGATCCCCTGGGACTGCCGCCCGGCGTGCGCTATTTGCGCCATATCGGCATCTATGCCTACCGCGCCGGATTTCTTCGAACACTGGCGGCGATGCCACCGGGACGGTTGGAACAGATCGAATCGCTCGAACAACTGCGCGCACTCGAGGCCGGCTTCGCGATTGCGATCGCCGAGACCCCCGAGCTGTTCCCCGCCGGCGTCGACATCGAAGCGGATCTAGCACGCGTCAACGCGCTGATGGGCCCCACTTCGCCGCGCTGATGGGGCCCGGTGTGCAGACCATGACTTCTGGCATGGGTTGACGCATCGGCGCCACGCCGGGTATCACTGTTCTGTTGCAATTCCGGCTTCATGCCGACCCCTGAGGAGTAGTCCCATGTCCGATGTACGTCTGAATATTTCCCTGCTCGCACTGACGCTCGCCATGGCGGCGTGTTCGAAGTCGCCAGAGCCGCCGGTGACGCCTGCCGAACCGGCGGCACCTGCCGTTGCCATCTCACCTGCGGCCGAAACCAGCTCGGCGCTTGCCGCTGCGGTGAATGGCGAATGGCGTAGCGCCGACGATCGCAGTCGCGATGCCTACCGGCATCCGGCCGAGGCACTGGCGTTCTGGGGCCTGGCCCCGGGCATGACCATCCTTGAAGTGCAGCCGGGCGGCGGCTGGTGGACCGAAATTCTTGCGCCCTATGCGCATGCCACCGGTGGCGTGTTCCATGCCACTGCCGCTGATCTGGACAATCCGGAAGTCTCCGAGGGTGCGCGCACTGCGCGCGCAGAATTTGCCGCACGCTTCGCTGCCAAGCCCGAGGTCTATGGCACGGTGAATCTGGTAAATTTTGGTGGCAAGTCGGCTCCGCTCCCGGCCGCGACCTTTGACTTCATCCTGACCGCGCGGTCCACTCACGGCTGGATCAACGGCGGTGTTGCCGAGAAAATGTTTGCCAATTTTCATCAGGCGCTCAAGCCCGGTGGCATCCTTGCGTTGGAACAGCATCGTGCAAATGAAGGCACTGATCCTGCCGATCCGCTGACCGGCACCAGCTCCGGGTACGTGATGCAGTCCGCCGTGGTCGCGCTGGCCGAGAAAGCTGGCTTCACACTGGAAGCCAGTTCGGAAATCAATGCCAATCCGGCCGATACCAAGGACCATCCGTTCGGCGTTTGGACGCTGCCACCGACCGCACGCACGCGCCCGTACAGTGAAGGCGCTGAGGCCAACGACCCAGCGTTTGATCGCGCCAAGTACGACACGATTGGCGAGTCGGATCGGATGACGCTGAAGTTCCGCAAGGCCTGAGCGAACTTCCAGATACTGCGCCGGCAGGCACTGGATCAGTTTGAAATTCTGGCGATGAACCCCTTCTCCCGTTTACGGGAGAAGGTGCCGCAGGCGGATGAGGGAAACGTGCGATAGCGCTCGGGGTCTGCCGCGCGCATCGCAACAAATAGCCAACACCATCGAACGTTTCCCTCATCCGGCCCTGCGGGCCACCTTCTCCCGCAGGCGGGAGAAGGGGAAAGTTGCCAACATTCAAACTGATGCAGTACCCGCCGGCAGCAATCATTGCCGGCGCAGCCTGTTTCGGATCTATCCATGCCGGGCCGCAATGGCCCGACATGTTCCAGCGGAGTATCAGGGGGCGACAGCCGCTTGCGGCTTGCGCAGATACTTGTCGAGGAAGGCGAGCACCTTGCCATAGCCTTCGATCTGGTTCGGCTTCTTGCTGAAGCCATGGCCCTCGTCGGCGAATACCACGTACTCGACCGGAACACCGCTCTTCTGCAGCGCGGCGACAATATCGTCAGACTCGGCCTTGATCACCCGTGGGTCGTTGGCGCCTTGCAGCACCATCAGCGGCTTGGTGATCTTGTCGGCATGGAATACCGGCGAGGTCTCGATGAGGAAATCACGCTGGGTGGCCGGATCGCCGATCTCCTGGTACAGCGCCAGCCGGAAGCTTTCCCAGTACGGCGGAATGCTTTCCAGTGTACGCAGCCAGTTGGACACGCCGAAGATGTCGACGCCGACGGCAAACTCTTCGGGCTGGAAGGCGAGGGCGGCCAGGGTCATGTAGCCGCCGTAGCTGCCGCCGATAATGCCGATCTGATCGTCGGCCACATAATCGAGACTCTGCAGATATTTCTTGGCTGCGATCGTATCCCACAGCGGCTCACGACCGTGCTTGCCATCGTCGGCGGCAAAAAACGTCTTGCCGTAGCCCGAGCTGCCGCGATTGTTGATGCCGAGCACGACATAGCCATGATTGGCCAGATACTGGATGAAGGCGCTGTGCCCGCGCGTGGTCTGACCGCCCGGTCCACCATGTACCCAGACCAGAGCAGGCGCAGGCTGCGCGGCCGTGGCCTGATGCGGTTTCCAGAGGATGTTCGGGATGGACATCTTGTCGAAGCTCTCGAAGCGGACCACGGTCGAGTCGACCAGATCAGCGGGATCGATGGCCGGATTGAGCGAGCGGGTGAGCTGCTTGGGCGCTGAATTGAAGTCCAGTACGTAGAGATCGTTGGGCTGGCGATCACCGTTGACATAGAAGGCCACGCGCTGCTCGGAGCGTGCGATGACCAGGCCGCGGATCTCGCCGGCCGGCAGCTCGGGAAGCGCGATTTCAGCGCCGGTCGCTCCGTCGTAGAGGAAAATCTGGGTGCTGCCATCTTCGTTGATGGCTGCCACCCGGTACTTCCCGTTGCGCGAAAAGTAGGAATACTGAACATCCCAATCGGCCTTGAGTACGCTCTCGTGGCTCCAGTCGCTCAGGCTGACCCGGCGCAGCTCGGCGAATTCACCGCTGTCATTGGCGGTGTAGTACAGCCATTTGGAATCGGTCGAGTAATCCTGCCCGGTGAAATTGGCCTGGCCCTCATGCTTGGACACCAGAACGTGCTGGCCATCCTTTAGATTATGGGCGTAGAGATCGGAGTCATTGGTCGTGTTGGTCTTGCCGAGCGCGATCCAGGCACCGTCATTGGAGATCGGGCCGAGGTCATAGCCTTCTTCATTCTTCAGGATCAGCTCGCGCTGGTAGTCCTTGCTGTCGTAACGGTAGAGATCAAAGAAGCGCGGATCACGTTCGTTGGTCGCGACATAGAAGTGCTTGTAGTCGTGGCTGAATCCGGAAAAATCGGCGCGCAGATTGTCTCCCGGCGTCAGGTCCTTTTCGACACCGTCGGCGCCGACCACGTAAAGATGCGAGAGCTCGTTGCCGCCCTTGTCGCGGGTGAAGAAGACCCGCTCATCCTCGGGAAAGGTTCCGGCCGCGTAGGCGTTGTCGGTTTCCGATCGGGTAACCGGCGTCCACTCGCCGCCGGCGACCGGCATCGAATAGACATTCCAGACGCCGGTCTTGTTCGAGGAAAACAGAATCCGGCTCTCATCCGAAGAAAAATAGGCGCCGCCGATGCTGGTGCTTTCGATGAATTCTTCGATGCTGTACTGGCGGCTCGGTCGCGCAATCTCAGCGGCCGTGTTCGCGGCAGCGGATGCATCCGTCTGCCCATCGCCGTTATCGCCGCAGGCCACCAGGCCGAAGCTCAGGGCGGTCGTCGCGGCCAGATAGGCCAGTCCCTTGAACGTTTGTCGCATGATCAAAACCCTCGTGATTGAACATCCACGATAATTGCTGGCGGGATGCTTTCCAAGGGCCTAACGGCAGGGGGGCAGGCCTCGAGCGCGGCGCGGCTGCGCGCCAGAGCCCACGGTTCAACGCTGCGTCATGCGTTCCAGCGCCTCGCCTTCGAGACGATAGACAGTCCAGTCGTCCTGGGCGACCGCGCCCAGGCTGCGATAAAAGCCTATCGCCGGTTCGTTCCAGTCGAGTACCGCCCACTCCAGTCGGCCACAGCGGCGTTCCACTGCCGTCCTGGCCAATTCGACCAGCAGGGCTTTGCCGACGCCGTGACTTCGAAATTCGGGACGTACGAACAGGTCTTCGAGATATAACCCTGTACGACCGACGAAGGTCGAGAAGTTGTGGAAATACAGGGCAAAGCCGGCCGCGGCGCCATCCATTTCAGCGATCAGAACTTCGGCCCGTGGCACCGGCCCGAACAGGGCTGCACGCAGTTCGGATTCGGTCGCAACGACACGATCGAGGAGTCGTTCGTAGTCGGCCAGTTCGCGAATGAACTGCAGGATCAGCGTGGTGTCGTCGGCAAGGGCGGAGCGTATGGACAGGGGCATGGCAGCACCGATTGGCAGATGCCCGACTATATCGCCTGTCCTGGCGGGAATCGGCACTGCGCATCCAGGCAAGTCCACGCCGCCGGATCGACGGGTCAGGGGCTGTCCACACGCTTGCCTCACTGCGATGGAACGCCTACACCTTGGCACCTGCATTGGCTATGCTCGGCGGGCGCTGAGCGCTGTCGTGCACCGAACCTGGGAGGGAATCGTGCGTCCAACTGATATCGGGAATCCGGAATACTTCCACAAGGTGGTCGACTGCCAGTGGGCCTGTCCGGCGCATACCCCCGTTCCCGAATACATCCGGCTGATCGCGGCCGGCCGCCATGACGATGCCTACATGGTGAACTGGTACTCCAATGTCTTCCCCGGAATCCTCGGACGTACCTGCGATCGTCCCTGCGAGCCTGCTTGCCGACGTGGACGCGTCGAAGAGAACAATGGCGAAAAGCCAGAGCCAGTCGCGATCTGTCGGCTCAAGCGCGTCGCCGCCGACAACAAGAATGACATCCGTGCCCGCCTGCCAAAGCCCGCTGCCAGCAATGGTCGGCGCGTGGCCTGCGTCGGCGCCGGACCTGCATCGCTCACCGTTGCGCGCGATCTCGCGCCACTCGGTTACCAGGTCACCGTGTTCGATGCCGATCCCAAGGCGGGTGGCTTCATGCGCACCCAGGTTCCGCGATTCCGTTTGCCCGAATCGGTGATCGACGAGGAGACCGGCTATATCCTCGATCTCGGTGTCGAGTTCCGCGGCGGTGAGCGCATTGATTCCCTGAAGGCCTTGCTGGCCGAAGGTTACGACGCGGTGTTCGTCGGATCGGGTGCTCCGCGTGGACGTGATCTGGATCTGCCGGGTCGTCGCGAGGCCGCCGGAAACATCCATCTAGGCATCGACTGGCTGGCTTCGGTTTCGTTCCAGCACATCGAGCAGATCGGTCGCCGGGTCATCGTGCTCGGCGGCGGCAACACGGCGATGGACTGTTGTCGCTCCGCGCGCCGGCTTGGCGGTGAGGAGGTGAAGGTCATCGTCCGCTCCGGTTTTGATGAGATGAAGGCATCGCCATGGGAGAAAGAAGATGCCATGCACGAGGGCATTCCCTTCCTCAATTTCATGGTGCCCAAGAGTTTCGAGCATCGCCACGGCCGCCTGATCGGCATGACCTTCGAGAAAGTCCGCGCCGAACGCGATGCGCGTGGCCGCCGCAGCCTTGTGCCGACCGGCGAGCCCGATGTCCTGGTTGAATGTGATGACGTGCTGATCGCGGTGGGTCAGGAGAACGCCTTTCCCTGGATCGAGAACGACATCGGTATCAGCTTCGACGAATGGCATATGCCAGTGGTCGATCAAAGCTCGTTCCAGTCGACCCATCCCAAGGTGTTCTTTGGCGGCGATGCGGCCTTTGGTCCGAAGAACATCATCTGGGCCGTCGCGCACGGACACGAGGCCGCGGTTTCGATTCACGCCATGCTCAACGGCGAAGACGTGCAACAGCGGCCGCCACCGATGGTGCACCTGATGTCGCAGAAAATGGGCATTCACGAATGGAGCTATGACAACGAGATCGCCGGTGACGAGCGCTATGCGGTGCCCTGGGCGCCTCAGGAAATCACGCTCAAGAGCATCAAGGTCGAAGTTGAACTCGGCTTTGATATCGCGACAGCTTGCAAAGAGGCGGCGCGCTGTCTGAACTGCGACGTGCAAACAGTCTTCATCAAGGATGCATGCATCGAATGCGATGCATGTGTGGATATCTGTCCGATGGACAGCATCAGCTTCGTATTCAACGCCGATGAGTCCGACCTGCGCAAGCAACTCACGGCGCCCGCATTGAATCTGGGACAGGACCTGTACGTGTCCGAGAACGTCAAGACGGGCCGGGTAATGGTCAAGGATGAGGATGTCTGCCTGCACTGCGGGCTCTGCGCCGAGCGTTGTCCAACGGGTGCCTGGGACATGCAGAAATTCCTCTATGAGACCACCAAGGCCGATGGCGGTTGCGGCAGCCTCCCGCAGCGGAGAGCCGCATGAACGCGCAATTGCAGTCCGCCACCCAGCCGGCGCCCCTGGCCGCGGTCAACGACTTCGTGGTCAAGTTCGCCAACGTCAATGGATCGGGTTCGGCGTCGGCGAACGAGTTGTTCGCCAAGGCGATCCTGCGCATGGGTGTTCCGGTCAGTCCGCGCAATATTTTTCCGTCCAACATCCAGGGGCTGCCGACCTGGTATGAAATCCGTGTGACCGGCGCTGGCTATCTCGGCCGTCGCGGTGGCGTCGATCTGATGGTGGCGATGAATCCGCAGACCTGGAACCAGGACCTGAAGGAAATCGAGCCCGGCGGCTATCTCTTCTACGACAACAGCAAGCCGCTGCCGGCGTCGCGCTTTCGCTCCGACATCACGGTCATTGGCATGCCATTGACCGAGATCTGCAATGCGACCTACAGCGAGGCCCGTCAACGCCAGCTGTTCAAGAACATCATCTATGTCGGCGCGCTGTCGGTCCTGCTCGGTATCGATCCCGTCGTCCTGGAGAATCTGTTCTCCGAACAGTACAAGGGCAAGGAGAAGTTGCTCGACTCCAACTTCAAGGCCCTGCATCTGGGCCGCGACTATGCCAGCCAGCATTTGCCGAAGATTGGACTGCGCGTAGAGGCTGGTGATGGCGTCGGCGATCGCATCTTTGTCGATGGCAATACCGCGGCGGCAATCGGTTGCGTCTACGGTGGCGCGACCGTCTGCGCCTGGTATCCGATCACGCCGTCGTCGTCATTGGCCGAGGCTTTCCAGAAATATTGTCAGAAGTTGCGTGTGGATCCCGAGACCGCCAAGAACCGCTACGCGATTGTCCAGGCCGAAGACGAGATCGCCTCCATCGGTATGGTGGTGGGTGCTGGCTGGAATGGTGCCCGTGCATTCACCACGACCTCGGGACCGGGTGTGTCGTTGATGACTGAGTTCATCGGGCTGGCCTATATGGCCGAGATTCCGGTGACCATCATCAATGTCCAGCGCGGTGGCCCGTCGACGGGTATGCCGACGCGCACGCAACAGGCCGATCTGATTTCCTGTGCCTATGCTTCGCATGGCGACACCAAGCATATTCTGCTGTTTCCGGAAGATCCGCGTGAGTGCTTCGATCAGTCGGCGCAGGCGTTCGATCTGGCTGATCGATTGCAGACGCCGGTGTTCGTGATGACCGATCTTGATATAGGAATGAACCAACGCCTGTGCGCGCCGTTCGAATGGGATGAGTCCAAGGAGTACGACCGCGGCAAGGTAATGACCGCCGAAGAACTTGAGAGCGGCCGCGACTTCGGTCGCTATCTGGATGTTGACGGCGATGGGATTCCCTACCGGACCTGGCCCGGCACGCATCCAAGCAAGGGCAGCTTCTTCACCCGCGGCACCACCAAGGACGCCTACGCCCGCTATTCGGAGGCGGGTCCCGACTATGTGTACAACGTGCAGCGATTGCTGAAGAAGCTGGAGACCGCGAAGTCATTGGTGCCGCAACCGGTGGCACGCGATGCACGGGAGGCGACGCGCTTCGGTGTGATCTATTTTGGATCGACCGGTCCTGCGATGAGCGAGGCGCTGGACGCACTCGATGCGGCTGAAGTGCACGTCGATGCGCTGCGCCTGCGCGCCTTTCCTTTTCCCGACAGTGTGCGCGCCTTCATCGAAGCGCATGATCAGGTCTTCGTTGTTGAACAGAATCGCGACGCGCAGTTGCGTGGCATGCTGATCAACGAACTTGAGTTCAGTCCCGATCGTCTTCCGGCCGTGTTGCACTACGACGGCACGCCGATCACCGCTCGCTTCATCACCCGCGAAATCGGCGATCGCGTACGCGCTTCGAGGAAATCCGCATGACTTACCTGGCCAAACCCAAACTGCATCATCCGACCCTGCCGCAGAACCGGGTGTGCCGCACGCGGCGCGACTATGAGGGCAAGATATCCACGCTCTGTGCCGGCTGTGGGCATGACTCGATTTCGGCGGCGATCATCCAGGCCTGTTTCGAGATGGATGTCGAACCGCACCGGGTCGCCAAGCTATCGGGCATTGGCTGCAGTTCGAAAACACCGGATTATTTTCTGGGCAACTCGCATGGCTTCAACACGGTGCATGGTCGCATGCCCTCGGTACTGACCGGAGCCAATCTGGCCAATCGCGCTCTGCTTTATCTTGGTGTTTCCGGTGATGGTGATTCGGCGTCGATCGGCATCGGGCAGTTCGCCCATGTCATGCGACGCGGTGTGAACATGGTCTATATCGTCGAGAACAACGGCGTCTATGGTCTGACCAAGGGTCAGTTTTCGGCGACCGCGGACCAGGGCTCGGCTTCAAAGAAGGGTGTGGTCAACAGCGATACGCCGATCGATATGGCCAGCCTCGCGCTGCAGTTGGGTGCGAGCTATGTGGCGCGCGGGTTCTCCGGAGACAAGAAGCAGCTGGTGCCCATCATCAAGGCAGCCATCGCGCACAAGGGCGCGGCCTTTATCGATGTGGTCAGTCCCTGTGTCGCCTTCAATAATCATCCGGGCAGCACCAAGAGCTATGACTACGTGCGCGAGCACAATGAGGCGGTCAACCGGATCGACTTCATTCCGCGCAAGGAAGAGATCGTGGTCGACTATGCCGAAGGGCAGGTGATCGAGGTTGAGCAGCACGATGGCACGGTCCTGCTGCTGCGCAAACTGCACCGCGAGTTCGACCCGCACAATCGGGTGGCGGCGATGAACTATGTTGCCGAACACCAGGCCAAGGGCGAAGTGGTGACCGGCCTGCTCTACGTCGACAACAGTGCGCGTGATTTGCACGAGCATCTCAATTCGGTCGACGTACCGATCAACTCGTTGACCGCTGCCGAACTTTGTCCTGGCAACGCTACGTTGGCGAAAATAAATCAAAGTCTGCGCTGAGCGAGCAATCACCGGGTGTGTGCAGGGCAGGGCAGTGTCTGACTGATACAGATGTCTGGCTGAGCACGGTTTGGCAGAACAGCACGCGCGTCGCTCGCCGATGCGCTGGTCTTCAATCCGTCATCGCGCACTCATCGCGCTGAAACCCTCCAGTCGCACAATGGCGGTGTTGACTCAGGGATGATGACGATGAAGTGCCTGTTCCTATTCTTGCTTGGCTGTGGCTTGGCCGTCGGCGCGACCGAACCCGAGGTTCTGCTCTCGCTGCACGGTTCCAATACCGTGGGCCAAAAATTGGTGCCCGCGCTGGCGACGGACTGGGCCGCGCGCGAAGGATGGGTGGTTGCATCTGACCAGTTGCTGGCGGCAAATGAGCGCGTGATTGCGCTGACGCGCGACGAGCGCAGGGCGAGCATTCTGGTCTATGCGCACGGCACCTCAACCGGGCTGGAGGCCCTGCGTGCCGGCACCGCCGATCTCTGGATGGCATCGCGCCCGGTGCTGCCGGCCGAGGTCAAGCAGCACGAAGCGGCGCTCGGACGACTCGACGATCCGGAACAGGAGCATGTCATCGCACTCGATGGCCTGGCCATCATCGTGCATCCTGCCAATCCGATCCGCCAACTCGGGCTTGACCAGGTACGCGCGATCTTCAATGGCCAGACCCGCAACTGGTCGTCGCTGGGGCCGGCAGCCGGGACGATCCGGCTATACGCGCGCGATGACAAGTCCGGCACCTTCGATACGTTCAAGAATCTGGTGCTGTTGGGTGATGCACTGAGTCCGGACGCGCTGCGATTTGAATCCACCGAGGAACTGGCGGCCCGGGTAGCCGCTGACCCGGATGCGATCGGCTTTGTTGGCCTCGCTGGCGTCGGCAAGTCGCGACCGCTGGCACTGGCGACGGCGGATGCGCGTGCGATGTTGCCGCAGCCGCTGACAGTGGCGACCGAGGACTACGCACTGTCGCGACGACTGTTTCTATACTCGTCGCGGCAGCCGAGTGCGGCGGCGCGCTCCTTTGTCGAGTTTGCCCGTAGTGGTGCCGGGCAGGCGATTGCCGACCGGATCGGCTTCGTCGGCCAGACCATGAGCCTGCACGGTGCGCAGCCGGATTCTGCCGGGCTGGATGCCTATCGCGAACTGACCGAGGGCGCGCAACGGCTGTCGACCAATCTCCGCTTTGGCAATGGGCTGAGCTATCTGGACAGCAAGGCCGTGCGCGATCTCGATCGCATCGCTGGATTCCTGCGACCGCTGCCGCGCGGCAGCCATGAGATCGTTCTGATCGGTTTCTCCGACCGGCGTGAACACAATCCGGTGCTGGCTCTGCACATGTCCAATGATCGTG
>JBBSLG010000048.1:0-25667 GCA_038255435.1 Lysobacterales bacterium | reverse complement strand
TCGGCGAGCTTGGCCTGGGTGAGCAAGTCGGCTGTGTGTTTGGGCTTCATGTCGCTTCCCTTCTTTGGTCTCTGTGGCCCGGCGCCAGAAGCGCCAAAGATCGATCTGGCGCACGCTCGCGGTGTCGGCCGCGCCATGCAGCGACGTCGGCAGGCAAAAGATGCCCTGACCGGGACGGTATCCAGGACGCGATCCACCACGGTCATACAGTTTGCCCAGCTCGCGCGACTTCGTCCGTTCGGCACCGCACGTGGGGTCGACCGTTCGGCAACGCACGGTGCAGCTGGCAGGGATCGGGACAATGAGCGGCGATGATTGGCACGCGCGCGACTTCGCTGCGAATTACCCAGGGCTGCGGGCGCACAGACACTGCCCAGGGGCCCCGCTGAGCATGTATCCCGACGGTCTGGCACGTGAAGACGAGATGCTGGGTCAGTCCCCGGCCGAGCGCGCAGGTGATAGCGTCGCCCGGCCGTTCCTGCTGTTCGCACAACAGCAGGCGTCCGGCGGCCTGGTCCTGCTGGGCTGCGCCGTCCTGGCGCTCGCTTGGGCCAACTCGCCGTGGGCGCCGGCGTACTGGCAGATGCTGGATGTTCCGCTTGGCATTTCACTCGGCGAACTGCGGTTGCGCCTGGACCTTCGCCATTGGATCAACGACGGCCTGATGGCGCTCTTCTTCTTCGGTGTCGGGCTCGAGATCAAGCGTGAGTTTCTGGTCGGTGAGTTGGCCGAACGGCGCAAAGCGATGCTGCCGATCGTGGCCGCCGTCGGCGGCATGGTAGTCCCGGCGCTGATCTATGCCGGTTTCAACTTCGATGGTGCCGGTGCCAAGGGTTGGGGCATTCCGATGGCGACCGACATCGCCTTTGCGCTCGGCGCGCTAGCCGTCCTCGGCTCGCGTATCCCCGAATCACTGAAGGTCTTTCTGGTCGCGCTGGCCATCGCCGACGACCTCGGCGCCCTGCTGGTCATTGCGATCTTCTACACCGCGTCAATCGAGTGGCGCGGTGTCGCCCTGATCGCAGTGTTCCTGCTCGCGCTGTGGGTGGCCAACCGCGTCGGCGCCCGTCGAGGACCGATCTACCTGTTGCTTGGGCTGGGCCTCTGGGCCAGCTTCTTCAGTTCCGGTCTGCACGCGACACTGGCCGGTGTGCTGACTGCGTTGTTCGTGCCGGCGCGTGTGAGGATCGCGCCGGACGCGCTGCCGCAGGTGATTCGCCGTGGCGCCGACGAAATCGAAGTCCAGGCCGATGACCACGAACCCGACGCGATGGATCGCGATCGTGTGGCGATCATCGGCGCGATCGGGGGTAGCCTCGACGCTGCCACCGCACCGCTGCAGCGATTCGAGCGGGTGGTGCAGCCGTGGGTCACCTACGGCATTCTCCCGGCATTTGGTTTGTTCAATGCCGGAGTCGCGATCGACGCCGCGGTGTTGCGTACGCTGTCGACCGCCGTGCCAATGGGCATCATGCTTGGCCTCGTGCTCGGAAAATCGGTCGGCATCGGCCTGGCCAGCTGGCTGGCCGTGAAGATGGGGCTGGCCGAACTGCCGGAAGGCTCGACCTGGCGGCAGCTGATCGGCGTCGCCTTCCTGGCCGGCATCGGCTTTACCATGGCGCTGTTCATCAGCGGCGTGGCCTTTGCCGGCACAAATTTCGAGCGCGAGGCCCAGTTGGCCATCCTGATCGGTTCGTTGTTGGCCGCAGCGGCCGGTATCGCCATTCTGCTGACGACGAAAGCGACGCACGCGCCCGGCCCGAAGTGAGTGTTTGACTGCCAGACCCGACGTCGCGTCAGCCGTGAGGCGCGCGCAGCGCCTGTGTCGCCGCCATGAAGCGCGTTTCGACGGCGGCCAGATCGTCGGCTTCCGGCACAGCTTCTCGCGCTCCTCTGACGATCATGCCGGCATGGCGCTGCAGGCAGGCCGCGTCCTGCGCGTGTTGCACGTGGCCGGCGATCTGGGCAATTGCATCAAGCATGCGGATCGCCACGGCCGGGTTCGACCGAGCGCTCTGCCTGATCTGGTTGAAGGCCGTGTCCACGATCCCTGGAAATGTGGACCCCGGTGCCACCAGCCGCAGCTGCCCCTGCGTATCAAAGCGGTGGGGTACTGGCATCTCGTGCCGGGCCAGGCGGCACAGGGCAGACCCCAATCGGTCCACGCAAGCGATCGCCGTAAACGGGTCGTTGATGCCCGGCGACAGCGCCCGCACGGCGATCTCGACCAGTTGCTGGAACGAGAATTCGACATCCTGGGCGGCGGTGCGCTGGTTCCCGAGTACGAAGGCGGCGTGCATCCTGTCCACTAGGCTTTCGGTGACACGATCCCCGGGCCAGACCATCACCATCGCCCGGCCTTTGACGAGGTAGTGCCCAGGCCGGCACTCCAGCAACAGCAGCAGATCTTCCTCGCAGGCGAGATCCATCAGGGCGTCGGCATCGATGAACTGGAGATAGCCGTCGTCGGCTGCACCCACAGGACGGGCCTGGTGCGCGAACGCCGCTGGCAGGGCGGGGTCGCCTGGCGCGTTCGAAACTTCAGACCTGGGCTTGCCCAAATGGCTCGGAAACAGTCTTTCGATCCCGGCATACAGTTCCCTGCCGACCCGCGCCACGACCTCATCTGCCTGAATCGAGACCGAGATGTGGTGAATGAAGTAGATCAGCACCCCAACGCTGACAATGGCCAGCAGCACACCAATGCTGACGGACAGATGGGGTACGAAGGCCACCTCGTCGGCGCGCCGAATAGTGCGCAGCACGAGCAGGCAGTAGACGAATGTGGCAACGAAGGTGCCCAACACCACCTGGTTGGCGGTATCGCGCATGAAGTTGCGCAGCAACCGGGGCCCCAACTGGGACGAGGCGAGTGACAGCGCCACCAGCGTCATTGAGAACACGGTACCGGCGATGGCGATCATCGACCCCGCCACAGTGCCGAGAAGCAGGCTGGCACCCTCAGCACCACCCGAATAGCTCCAACCCAGCCTCTCCAGCCAGTCGTCACCAACGGCCTTGTCAATTGCGACGGCAGACATGGCCAAGGCGGCTGCCAGAACCGCCATGGTCGCTGGCACGAACCAGAAGCTGGATCGAAGTCGCCCCCAGTATTTCAGCAGCAGTGTTTTCAAGAAGCCTCACTCAATTCATAAGCAAAAATGCTGGTGCCAGGGACGATTGCCAAACGGCAGTTTGGCAGCGCAGCGCTGGCTGCGGCCACTGGCAAAAAAATTGCGTCTGGCAACTTCTCCTCCCTCTCTTTTACTTTTCAACATCTGCGCTGAAACGCGTCGGCGGCCGCCCGTAGAGCCCGGTCAACCTGGCAATGAGAATCGCGACGAACATCACGCCAATCCACTGCTGCAGCATCGCCAGTGCCCGTGCTGCTGGACTGACCGGCGTGATATCACCGTAGCCCGTGCTGGTCAGTGTGGTCATCGAGAAATACACGAGATCGGGGTAGCTGACTGTGCCCTTGGCATTATTGCTCGCGTTGATGAAAATCGCTGACGGATCGACATGCACTACCAGCGCATAGGCACTCGCCCAGAACAAGGCGAGCAGCACATAGATGCCGGCAATTGCGAACAGTTCGTCCAGCGTGATCACCTCATCGCGCAGCACATAACTCAACAGCGCGATCACCGCATAGCTATGAAACAGCACCTGGGCGCCGAGCATGGCAAGTTCCAGATGCTCGTGCGCGTAGATCAGGTGCAGCAACTGAAATGCGATGGTCGGCACAGCAATCACCCAGCCGCTGCTCCACAGCGCGGGCTGCGCGCGCAGAAGACGCACCACCATCAGCACCACGGCGATATCGATCAGTTGCGCCAACTGCCTCAGCCAACGGGTTTCGTCGGCAAACGGATAGATCGCGAGGCTCAGGCCCAGGCTCAGCACCATCGAAACCGATGGCTGCTGCCACCAAGGTCGTCTATTGAGTTCATCCGACAGGGTCATCGGCGGTATCCAAGGATTCAGGCGCGCACTCTAGCCGACTTCGTCGTCGGCAGCGGCTGCCTTGCCGCGCCTTTCATTCAAAGCCGTTGGCGAAAATCGCGACCTTGCGTTCAGCCCGGATCTCATCGATGGTTGCCGTCCAGTCGCCGGCAACGTTGACCACCGACAAAAACAGATTGTTGACGTTGCTGAAATCAGTGCCGGACCCACTTGTCGCGGAAAAGCTGGAATAGGGAACCTCCACCACGCCGCCATTGGGAACCGCAAAATTGGCTTGCGACACGTCACTGCCCGTGGTGTATGCGGTAAGGCGCATCTGCAATACGGCACTGTCAGAGGCGACGACCGTGACAACGAACTGGTTCATTCCGTTGGCAGTGAAATCCGCTCCGAGGCCGAGATTGAAGTTCGTGTCGGCATCGCCGTCCCACCACATTTCCGAAGTCCCGGCGAGCCCGGCGGAACGCGTAAAAGTGTACAGGCCACCGTTCACGCCGCCGCTCATGATCCCGCCGGCCGAAGCGCTGACACGCAGCACTCGGCCACCACCCATACTTGTGCCGCTGGCCACGGCGCTGATCTGCGACGCGGGCCCGGGATTGACGCTCAAGGTCGCCTGGTCGGTGGCGAAGTCATCGATAAGCACCTGCTGAGCGTATGCACCGGTGCAACAAAATAGCGCGGACAGCATTCCCGGCATTGCGCCAACACAGCGGAGGGCACGTCCCCCAACGCGGGCAGAGTCGGTCGCTCGTTGACGGATCGTCATGGCATGTCCTCCCTCTTCGAATCAGCGTAGCACCGCAGCCATTGTGGTCAAGAGATGCCGGC
Source organism: Lysobacterales bacterium (assembly GCA_038255435.1). Taxonomy (GTDB): domain Bacteria; phylum Pseudomonadota; class Gammaproteobacteria; order Xanthomonadales; family Ahniellaceae; genus 0-14-3-00-62-12. The sequence goes on along the minus strand of JBBSLG010000048.1, from coordinate 20,870 downwards.
CGGGTTCATTCCGGACTGACAGGTTTGCGACCCCGCGCCGGGCGGGATAGTCACCGACCAATGACTCCCCAACATCCTTGTCGGAGGCCTTCGCTACAGCGTCGCCTTCGATCCGGCAACGGCCCGAAATCCAGGGAGGACTCCCAAGGTACGGCTTCAAAAGTGGCTGTGCGCGATTCTGGATGTCCCCGATTCTGCGTGTCAGCGCGCGGTCAATCGGGTCAGCTCTGGCGGCAGACTTCGCTCTCCCGCCAGGGCGCGTGTCCGTTCGAGTGCGCGTGCCCAACTGCGCTGGTCGGCGCTGCGATGCTGCAGCCGCAGGAACAGGAGCGCGAACTCGTAGTCGTATTCGGCCAGCCCGGAGTGGCGGCCGATCAGGGCGCTGGCTTCGTCGATACGATCGGCTTGCAACAGTAGATCGACCAGCAGTTGACTGGCGGTCAGCACCGATTCGAAATCGTTGCGCGCTTCAGCCTGACGCAGCGCTTCGCGCAGGCTTTGCTCGGCCTCTGCCGGTTGTCCATGGCGCAATTGCCAAAGCGCATAGGCGGCGCGCGCGGCTGGAGTGTGCGAAGCCTCCAACCAGGGCGCCCAGGACTCGGGCCAATACCCGTCCACCGTTTCGACCGCATCCTCCAGCCGGATGCCGGCCTGGATTTTCAGCAACAAGGCGCGGTCGCGCAGGCCCTGGGAAAAGCCATCCTCAGCGACCTGCAACACCGTGTCGCCGGCCGCGATGACCGAGGGCAGTGCGCCGTGTTGCCAGTACAGCTGAGCCTGGACCAGACGCGCGCGGACACATTCTCCGCAGTCCGACGGAAGCTGTTCCAATCCAACTTCCGAAAGCAGTCGCTGCGCCTCGCTGAGTCTGCCCAGGCCGAGCATCACGCTGGCGCGACTGACGCGTACCCCGGCCTGCATCTGCGGGTCGATCAGTCGCGGCAGCAGCGCCATGGCGCGATCACTCTGTTTCAAGGCATCGGGCCAACGCAACAGGCTGGACTGCAGATCGACCAGGCCGCTCAGGCTCTTGCTGAGTTCGTTGACCGAGCCGTAGTTCTCGAAGCTGCGCGCCGCTGCTTCCATCACCGGAATAGCCTGCAGTATCTGACCGCGACGGCTGTCCAGCGCGGCGAAATTGTAGCCGGCCCGGGCCACACCCAGATCGTCGCCGGCGCTCTCCAGCAACATGCGGGCCCGCCCCAGCTCGGACAGGGCCAGCTCGTCATCGCGCAGGCGCATCGCGACAATGCCGCGACCCATCACGGCGCGCCCCAGGTCGCGTGGCGTCGCGCTGCCTTCGAGCAGGGCACAGGCCTCCAGAAAATCCCGATCACTGGCGGCGTAGTCACTCAGTCGCAGCGACACGGAACCGCGCGCCACCAGGACCCGACCACGAAATACCGGATCGGCATCCGTCTTCGGATCCAGCAGCAACTGATCCAGCGCTGCCCGCGACTCGGCATGGCGACCGGCACGAAAATCCAGTTCGGCGGACAGATAGCGCGCCTCGCGCGTGTCACGCTCTTCGTCGGGAAGTTCTGACAGCAGGCGGCGCACCAGGTCGAGCTCGTTGCCCAGCAAGGCCGCGCGAATTTCCTGTTGCGCGACGCTGGGATGCGAATCTCCCGAGTAGGGGCGGCGATCAAGTGCGATCAACAGCGCATCGCTGGCACGCACTCCGGCTTCAATCAGGTCCGCGTGCTGCGCTTCTACCTGAAGTCCCAGACCACTGCTTCGCTTTCCATCGAGCTGCACGCGCCATCCTGAGCTCAGCCGCTGCACCTTGGCCTGAACCACCAGCCCGGCCTGGGCCAATCCGCGCACACGCTCGATCTCCTCAGCCTGATCCGTTTTTCCGCTGTCGAGCAGACTGAGCACACTTTCGCTGGGCGGCACCGCGATGCCACTCTCGCGCAACCTGCCGGCGATCAAATCCATCAGGCCCAGGCGCGCCCAGTCGATATGATCGGAGGCCTCCACCTGCGCCGGCAACACCAGGGCGCGCAGGGGCGAGGTCGAGTCCGAATCGGTTGCTGGTGCAGGAGTCTCGACGAACCAGCGCGACCACATTGCCACACCCAGCCCCAATAGGACCGGCACGGCCAGAATTGCAAACAGCCAGCGCATTCGGCGATGGCTCCTGTTCGAGTCCGGTTGCGCGCGCGGTTCGCTCTGGCCCGCCGCAGGCTCTGCGACGGGGGCTGCCGAACCCGGCTCGCGCTCCTGACCCGACCTGGCATCCACGGACTCGCCAGGCGAGTCGTCGAGACTGCCAATCTGGCCCGCTGACTCTGCGCCCGCCACCTCGATGGTCCCGATCCAGTGGTAGCCAAACCCCGCCACGGTGCGAATCATTTTCTGCTCGGCGCCGTCGTCACTGACCAGGCGTCGCGCGCGCAGCACGATTTGCGCCAGCTGTGTATCGGAAACATTTTCCCGACCCCAGACATGGCGGATCAACTCATCGCGACCGACCGCTCGGCTGCGGTTTGCGACCAGATAGCACAGGCAATCGAAGACCCGACGTGGCACATCGATCGGACCCTGCGTGTTGCTGAGCAGGCGCGAAGCGGTATCCAGGTTCAGGCCTGCGAAGCGATAGATCATCGACTCAATGCTCCCACCAGATCGAGTCCGTGCGTTCCTCGGGCGAACGACCCAAGGTAAAAATCGGATTCCATGGAGTGAGGCTACAACAGGAAACAGAAATAAATCACGGTGGCGCCGGAATACCGCCACACAAAGGCGACCGCCACCGCAAGATCACGACCGGATGAGTCTGTACCCAAGCTCGGTCCTTGCCGGAATCAAAAATGGAAAGGGGCCGATCCGATCTGGATCGACCCCTCGAACACCTGGCTGCGGCAGCAGCTCAGGCGTGGTTCTCTTTGCGCCGAGCAAGCGCGGCGCGTTCAGGCCCGATCAGAAGTAGCCGCAGGTATCCACGTAGGCGCCGCCATTCTGATGCACACTGCCGGTCGAATCGATCTGCACGTCCACGCCGAGGCCGACACCCTTGGCGGTGGCGTTGAACTTGGCACCGAGCACAAACCGGTGCGAGCAGCCGGTCTTGCCGATGTACTTGCCGCTACGACCCGAGGTGCCCTGGGCATGGGCGAAATCGCACTGCACGCTGTTCGGAAAGATGATGCTGGCGGAGGAATTGTTGCTGTAGCCATAGGGCGCCGGATAGCAGGACGTGTTGCAACGCAGGCCGGCCTGGGCGCTGCCGATGTTCTTGTGTCCGATTTCGAAGCCGTACACATTCCGCAGCGAAACCCGGTACGCGCCCCAGCTGATCTGTGCTGCCTTCCAGGTCGGGTGACTGGCCAGGCCACAGGTGCCGGCCTTCTCCAGACCCTCAGCCGAAGCCAGCTCGCCACGCACCGTCGGTGCCCAGCCCTGGGCGCGGCGCTCACGCTGGCCATTGATCAGAGAGTCCAGAAACTCGATGTTCGGATCAAACACCGCGCAATGGCCCTGATCGGCCCAGCAGAACTCAGCTGCCGTGTGCGTGCGCTGGTCCTTGCCAATGGCGACTCGCACCTGGAGCTGGCGGAAATTGCCCTTTTCCAGTGGGAAGCCGGCCTCGGCAAAAGCATCGACCTCGGCATCGAGGCCTTCCAGATACAGGCTCTTCATCTGGGCGTCATCGAATTTCGCCGAATCAATTTCCAGCGCACTGCTGACGGTGCTCACGGTGTACATCGGCGTCCCGGTCAGGACAGCCAGCTTGTAGCCCGCCAGTTCCTGCACTGCACCCGAACGCAGCGTCTGGATATTGAACTTTACCTGGCCCTTGCTGGCCGCCTCGAAATCCGAGTACAGCGACTCGGCGTAGCCCGTCTCTGCGGATTGGGCCGAACCCACGGCCACCAGAGCCAAAGCCAAAGCCAGACGTCGCAGCGTGTTCAAGCGTGAAGTATGTGTCATTGCCGATCTCCCAATGAAACTGCTGATTGTTCGTCGTGACGATGGATCGTCCCGACGTGCCTCCCCGTAACGACGTCTATTAGCCGACGCCGTGCAATCGAGGCTTGCAGGACTTGGCGATGCTGGCTTTCCGGGTGCATGCGATATTGTTTCCAAACACCTTCCAGAACGCCTTGTGGAATGGGGTTCGGTGACCTGGGTCACTGTCCGGAGTCGTTGCAACCGCCGCCCCGCTTTCGGATCGCGCAGTAGCGCGCCCGTGTAGGGCATCTCGGTGAGATGCCGTCCAGGATTCGCGGCGCTGGTCGGATGGCATCTCACCGAGATGCCCTACAGGAGAGCGTTGTTGCGGGGGGCTGTGCGACGCGCCGCCTCGATCTGCGCAGCGCCGCTTGGCGAGATGCCGCGCTGATCTACGGTAGGGCATCTCTGTCAGATGCCGAGGTGATCCTTGTAGGGCATCTCGGTGAGATGCCGTCTTGAATTCGCGGCGCTGCTGGGATGGCACCTCACCGGGATGCCCAACAGGAAAACGCCCTGATCTGAAATCAGGGCGCAGTGACCCCGGCTCTCGCTGTAGCTGGCCTATTCCGTGGTAGTCGTGTCCTGCCCCTTCACCGAGCCGGTCATGACAGCCCAGTCACCCATTTTGTCCTTGTAGACCCTGGCTTCCCTGACTCTGCGTACTGCTTGAGTTCCGCTCGAGTAGTAGGTTCTTACCGTAAAGTCGACGACAGCAGGCGTGACCATCGCGTTGTCAGGTATTCCCTCAACCTGGACTTCTTGCACTGTTGCCCTGGTTGCTGGTCCGAATCTCACGTCATTGAGCGTCAGCGTACTTTTCGCATTCGTCGAGCTTGCTTCCTTGTCCCAGTTGCTCTTGAGGACTGCCTCAACAATGTCCTTTGTTACTTCCGGTGCGGCGCACGCCGAAAACGCCAGGCACAAGGCAAGAGCGAGAAGGACAGGGCGCCGTGCGCCCGCAACTATACGACCGACATATCCAGGTGCGCGCATCTTGTCTCCATGGGTGCTGGGAACTGGGATTGGGGCGCCCTCGCGGCCCGAACAGGCGGTGGCGAAAGCTGCCTCGATCTTGCTTCGTTCCGATCGCCAGCGCAAGACACATCAGCGAAGTCGGGAAGCCGCTGGGCGGGATGCGCTGAACGAATTGAAGCGCATCACCCCCCCCGATGAATCGAGATGGTTCACATCGCGGCACAAGGGTAAGCGACATATTTCATTCGCTGTGGTTAACGATATATCTCAGTGACCCTGGCTTCAAATGATGTTGAAAAAGGCCAGGACTACGGTCGCTGTCGCGGGGTGATAGGAAGTAGCGCCAAGTTTCGCGTATATAGCTACAATATGTGCAACTTGCTGGAGCAGCCGATGAAACACTCGCCTTTCCAACGTCGCCTCCGCGTGGCCGGCTGCCTCGCTATTCCGGTACTTGCCTGCAGCGCGGCAAGCGCGGCGGACTGGACCGTTTATCCCGGCTTCTTCTCGCCGGGAAGCAAGGGAATGTTTTTCCACGATCTTGGTCTGGACGGTCAGCGCGAGTTGATTGTCACTGGCGCCGTGTACAGCGATGGACCGATCGAGCTGGTCGCCGCGGTGCGCGAAACCGCGCTGGGCGTTCGTGTTGCGCACGTGGCCCAGCTCTTGTCGGGTGAGGCGATCGACGGCGAGGTGGTAGCCGATCCGCGGCCTGGCACGGCCCGCATTTTCGCCAGCACGCTGCGCAATGGAGCCAGCTGGCTGGTGGCCCTGGAAGGACCACAGCTGCAACGAACCACAGAAATCCCACTCAGCGGGAATTTCAGATTGAGCGCAATCGCCGACGTGGATGCCGACGGACAGCTTGAGGCGGTCGGCGTCGAGGGCGTCAGCCCCCCGTCCGAATATGGCCGACCACAGGTTCGGGATTTGGCGTCAGGTACCATCAAATGGACTGATGTGGAACTACACTCGGCGGTGGCCGTGTATCCAGCGGCGCTCGATACCGATGCGGCTCTTGAGCTGGTCGATGTCCACGATGTACCGCGGCCCATCGTCTCCCAGATGTTCGATGGCGCGACACATGCGCAGGAGTGGGCCTGGTCTCCCGGCTTCAGCCGCAGGTTTGTGGTCGGCGATTTTGATGGCAATCCGACCACTTCGGAACTGGCCACCTCGCGATACACAGAATCCCAGGCCGAGACAGTGGTGTTCAGCTCACTATGGCCGTGGAACTCGCTGTCAACCCGTCGTCCGCAGGCCCTTGCCGCCTACGACTGGGAGTCGGGCGGAGCGGACGAACTGATCATGGCCCCGGGCGAACCTTGGAATCGTGCCGTCACGGTTTATCGTCCGGATTCCTGGTCGGTGGTCTGGCGTCGCCCCTTGTCTGTTTATCTTGAGTTGCACGCGCTCGCAGTTGGCGACCTGAACGCGGACGCTCAACCTGAGGTAGCGATTGCGAGCGGCCACGGCGATAGCCACATCGACAAGCTGGAAATCGTCGATAGCCAAACCCAGCCGCCCAAGTTCGCCATGCAGGACGAAGAGGGACCGCACTCCAGTGTGGTGCGCGGCGATTTCGACGGCGATGGCGCGATGGAAATAGCGTTTGCAACCATCGACAGCGCGTCGACCTATGGTGGCGCACGCATCGTTGTGCTCGATGCCGAGACTGGCCGGGAGCTGCGCCGCAGTCCCACCGACCTTTTCTTCCGCAGAAACCTGGAAGGCCTGGATCTGCGCGCCGCTCAGATGGACGGCGATGCAGCCCTCGAACTTGTGGTGGGCGGCATGGGCCTCAGTGACGGACTGGTCCGGGTGATCGACGGTGCGACGCTTTCGGTGCAATGGCAGCAGACCTTTGCGCTGGAAGGGCCCACGACCATTGCCCTGATGCCGACCACGGGGTCGGCCGCGCCGGATGTGATCGCCGCTACCGCGCATCGCGTCCACCGCCTCGCTGGCGCCACTGGCACCATCGTCTGGAGTAGCGACCAGCTCGGCACCGGGCCGCCCGGCCGTCGTCCGATCGCCATCGGCCAGGTCGACGGCGACACGCCGCGTGAAGCCCTGGTGGATGTGATGGGAGCGCTGAAGATCATCGACACCGACACCGGCAATATCGAGCGCAGCTTCGAGATTGGCGCGGGGGCGCTTGATCTGACGGTCGAAGGCGCTGCCGATGCTTGTCGCATTGTTGAATATCGTCCGGCCGAGTTGCTACGACGCCGCTGCGACAGCCTCGCGACTGCATCCACCCGCGCACTTATTGTGAGCGACGCCAGTCTGGTTCTGCCGCTCACCGATTCCTACGGCGATCTGGTTGTCTCCGACGGCAACCGCTTGCTGCTGCAGCAGGATCAACAGGAAGCCGCACGCAGTCGCGACATCGGCACCCGCGTCGGCGCCCAGAATCGCGGCGCGATCGTGACGACCAACGACAGCATCGACGTGTTCGTTGGCGACCAGATCTCGGTCAATCGCGTCAAGTTGATCGATCTGTTCTTCTTTCAAGACGGATTCGAGTAAGTCTGCGCAATTGCTAGCGCCAGTCTCCCAGATTGTCGGGGCAACTGCTGGAGCGACGCCTTGCCATACAGCATGAAACTTCGATACAAATCGGCACTGCGCCTACGCCGAGTCGAGCCGGGCCAAAACTGCACGCGGGGCCATGGAACCGTGAATCGAGGGGGCAACAGTTCTGGACCTGACTCACAGCCCCATTAGTGAATTGCGCGAAATATCGAGACCTGCCCCATGTCATCGCGTCCAGAACCCACCGGAAGCTACCTGCAACTGAGCTTGGCTCGGCTGCTGCTGGGCTGCACACTGTGTTTGTTCATGGGTGCGGTGCACGCCAATAGCGATATCGCCTTGTCCGCCGCAAGCCCAAGTGTCATGCCGTTGGTGCAGGGCGAAGATGGTGAATTTGTCGTGCGCGTAACCAACAAGGGTCCCGATCCGTTGCCGCTGGTAACTGTGGCCACGCCAGTGTCGTCGATCTATCTGGGATGGTATCCAATGTCCATGCCGGTGCAGGCTGGATGTGCCGGTCTGTTCCCGGGATTTCCGTTTCATCCTTCGGGATTCATTTCTGGCTTTCACTTTACCGTGGGGCCGTTGGCCGCAGGCCAACACCAGGACTGCCGATTCACGGTGCACCGCGCCGTCACCACCATCAATGATGGGGCCTACGGTTGGCAAACAGAGGAAGAAAACGATCCGCAGCCAAGCAACAATGCTGTTGCCTTCATCATGGGTTCGTTCACCGATGTGGGCATACGCACCGAAACAGTTGGCTTCGCTGTGGGCGCGGACGGTTTTGCGGATGGGCTCGTCCGACTGACTGCGAAGAACAATGGGCCGACGGCAGTGCGCGAGTTCCAGGTGGGAATGTGCACGGACACCATCCTCCCCGATTTCTCTATCGACGGCGACATCGCCCAGGGCTGCGGCGGCACGCAATTTGGCCCGGTGTGTTTCGACAATGGCTTCGGCTTTCTGCGTCCGCAACTGGAGGTTGGAGAGAGCCACAGTTGCCTGATCCGACTGCGCAGCCGCACGCCCTATACCGAACCGTTAAGCTTTCCATTGCTGCTGCAGACATTTACCCTGGTGCGCTCCGACCTCGGCGCGTTGATCGATCTGGATGCCGGCAATGACTACGCAGAAATGGTACTCGGGCCAGTGCCGACGGTGAGTGTCGAGACGATGAACCCGATCGGGCGTTGGTGTTTGATCGTGTTGCTGCTGGCCATGGCGGGTCGAATGCTGTCTAGGAGATAGCAAGAATCGAACGCGCCATGGTGTTCACCGGTAGCTACTGAGTGTCCACCGCTTCTCACTGGGACCAAATGCCTGAGGTTATTTGAAGGCTTGGGAATCAGAGGCCAGTGACATATTTCATCGACCGGCTTCATCGAAATTCTACACCGGGCCCTGATTTGTCTGGCCATCGCGATCCTAATCGTCCGGCCCAATAAATTCGATCTCACCGATGTCGTCGAGATACGGCTCGCAGCAGCCGATCTCGGGGATCACGGGCACGGTAAAGCGCAGAACATCTCCAAGCTCGATACGCCTGCCGTTGACGGTAGGCATGCCCTGATACTGGACCGACAATTGAGTCGATGCATAGCGACTCGGCTTGGAGACCACCAGAACGATGCTGTCGTAGACGATGAAATCGTGGTCGAAATCAATCCATGCGCCTCGATGTTCGAACTGATCAACCATTGCAGTGATCTGAACTGGTTTGCTGCTCAGGAATGAGGGCTGCGATCCGGGGTCCCGGCATGGCGCAAGTGTGCATGAAGCACAGATGATCACCAGCGCGATGATCAGGATTGGTCGGATTCTCATTGAGCCACCTGCGGTGTTGGCATAGCCGTTGATGTGGAGCGTAGGGCAAATCAGCAGTCAGTGAAGCATCGCGCTGGCCGGCGTCGTTGACACAGCGTGCCCGCTGCTTTTCTGGTTCCGCAGGAAGGCGCCGTTGTAGGGCATCTCTGAGAGATGCCATGTCGAATCCGCGGTTGCGTCGCGATGGCATCTCACAGAGATGCCCTACAGGTGGGGCGTCCGGAAGTAGGATGTGCTGAACGAAGTGAAGCGCATCACGCGCAACGAAGCGACATGATGCAGCACTTCCACTGGGTCCAACGCAGCGACCAACCCGGGTTCAGGGACATGGTTCTTTGGCCATCGCCCTCGAAGCCGCCGCCCTCGCGGAGTGGGTGTCCCGAATCGCGCTGTTTTCAGGCGATTCAGTGATCCACGGCTGCAGCCTGAATCGGGGACACGCAATATTCGTCCTCGGATAGAGGGCGTCCCTAATACCTCTGTATCACTACCTGGTTTTTTTCTGCTCATACATCAGGACATCTGCATCCTTTAGCAGGTCCTCGATGGTCGCGTGCTTGAGTGGGTCATACTCGACTTTGCCAAGCGAGAACTCCAGCGCATACGGAAGCTTGAGCTCAGCGCAGCGTTTTGTGAGTGAATTCTTGAATCGGGCCAGCATATCCTGAACAGTTTCCCGAGTGACATTGGTTATCAGCGCTGCAAACTCATCTCCGCCGAGCCTGGCAAAGATGTCCGAGGCGCGGAATGACTCCCTCAGTTGATCGGCGAATATTCGCAGCGCTTGGTCACCTTCCGCGTGTCCGTATGTGTCGTTAATTTGTTTGAATTGGTCCAGATCGAAGAACGCAAGGGTGGTCGGAAACAGTTGGCGCCTGCACAAGTCAAGGCTGTATCGCGAAAGCGCCAGAAAACCGCGGCGATTCGAGATTCGGGTCAGATCGTCGAGCACTGCAAGCTGGATGGCAATGAGCTCACGCTCCACCATGCCTGCGAGGTCGGCCAAAATTTCAATTTCTCCATCTTCGAACTTGCGCGGCACCCGGTCGATGATGCACAGCGTTCCAAGTCCGTGACCGCTGAGTGTTCGTAGGGGATAGCCCGCATAGAACCGGATATGGGGCGCGCCGCTGACCAGCGGATTGTCATGGAAACGCTCATCCTGCAGCGCGTCTTCGACGACCATGATCCCATTTTGAAGAATCGCATGGCCGCAGAAAGAAATTCGGCGCTCTGTTTCCGTGACATCGAGTCCGAGACAGGACTTAAACCATTGGCGGTTTTCATCCACCATGCTTACGAGCGCGATCGGAACCCCAAATAACCGGCGCGCCATGCGTGTCACGCGATCGAAACGCTCCTCGGGAGGGGTATCCAGAACTGTCAGAGACCGCAATGCGGAGAGGCGATCCTGCTCATTTTCGGAGGACTCAGGTGGCTTCATGTCGGTCTCCAAAAGACTTGATATTTCAATTTTCCGTTCGAACTGCACGAAAAGCCGCCGGCGCAACCTCGCTTCAAGCGCCAGCCAGCATTGGCCCCGCGCGGCGGTGGCCGATGATGATACCGCCCAATGCCATTGTCGGCCGCACGGCGTCGCCCGCCCACCGTCAGCGCGCGGACGTTCGAAGAAATCAGGAAAATCACAAGAAAAATCAGGGGTCAGTGACTTTTCCCCCGGCCGAACCCATCTTGAACACGAGGTCCGCGCTCACGGCTTCGCAATGGTGGAAATAGTGTCAGCGACAATTCGCAGCAGGGAGATCAGCGGCGCAGCCGCGCTCGGGCCGCCTTTCGTTGAGGAACATCGTCCCTGGCATCTTTTCCTAAGGACAGCGCCGGGCGCAAACCACACCGATGCCGAGCAGGCCCAAGCCGAGTAACCAGCTTGCTGTGTTCGACATGACCGGAATGGCTATTGGCGTGCCACTTACCACCCGCGGGCCAATGATTTGACGCACCTGAAAAAAAGCCGTCGGGCCCGGTGCTGAACCACAGGGGTGGCTGCCCGCCGGGCCGCTGCTGACCCAGACGTAGGCCGCAGCTTCGTAGCTGCCGGAAATCGTGCCGCCGGTGAACGCAGTGGAACGTGCAATGCCCTGAGCATTCGTGTTCGAGATGAGCTGACCGCCTGCGAAGTGACCATAGGTTTCTTCCGGGGGCAGTGGCGGCGCGCCGGGTTGCGGCGGGCCGATGGTCAGCAAGGTGTTGACGAAGAACCAGACTTCCACTCCGGGCAGTGGATTGCCCTGGAGATCTGTCAGCTGGACCGCAAAGCCTTCGGGGTAGTCCTGCGCGGGCCTCCGCAGCGTGATGCTGTCCGGGCCGACTGTGGACATGAGGCACGATCGGCCCGCAGGCGGCACCTGGGCTGTCGCCGGCAGAGCGCCCAGGCCGATGAGTGCGATGGCGCAGATCCGATAAGCGAGTTTCATGGTCGACCCTCAGTCCTGTCTGAAGCGCGCGCGGCGCGCGGTGTCGAGCGCGGTTCACACGAACCACAGCGCACCGATGCAGCAAAAGCATGATGGCAGCATCGAATTTATGCAAATTCATCCGCACTATCAAAACCCGGGAGCAAAACTCGGGTCAGTGACTTATTCCACTAACGGACTTCATTGAAATACCCCCGACTCCAGTTGCTTCACCGCTCCACAATCGCCGCCACACCCATGCCTCCGGCCGTGCAGATCGATATCAATCCACGGCCTTTGCCTTTCTCGGCCAGCAACTTGGCGAGTGTGGCGACGATGCGGGCGCCGGTGGCAGCAAAGGGATGGCCGAAGGCGAGGCTGGACCCGACCACATTCATCTTGGCTGGGTCGATGGCGCCCATGGCTTTGTCGAGACCGAGGCGCTCCTTGCAGTATTTCTCTGACTCCCAGGCGCGCAGGGTGCACAGCACCTGGGCGGCGAAGGCTTCGTGGATTTCGTAGAAATCAAAATCCTGCAGCGTAAGATTATTGGCTTTCAACAATTCGGCGACGGCAACAGTGGGCGCCATCAGCAGACCCTCACCGCCGACAAAATCCACTGCGGCAACGCGCGAATCGCTCAGGTACGCGAGTGGGCTGTGGCCATGATCGCTGGCCCATTGCTCGGACGACAGCAGCACCGACGAGGCGCCATCGGTCAGTGGCGTCGAATTGCCGGCTGTCAGCGTGCCTTTGCCCGAAGTGCGATCGAACGCGGGTTTGAGCGTCGCCAGTTTCTCGATCGTGGTATCGGCGCGCAGGATATTGTCGCGCTCGAGCCCACGAAATGGCGTGATCAGATCCTTGAAGAACCCGCGCTCGTAGGCGGCAGCGGCTTTGCGGTGCGACTCGTAGGCAAGGCGGTCCTGGTCTTCGCGGGCGATACCCCATTCCTTGGCCATCGATTCGCAATGTTCGCCCATCGACTTGCCGGTGCGCGGTTCGCCAACGCCGGGGAATCCCGGTTTGAACTCACCCAATCGAAAACCCTTGAGCGCGGCGCCGAGGCGCGCGCCAAAGGTCTTGGCGCGATTGATATTGAGCAGACGGCGGCGCATCTTTTCGCCGACCACGATCGGCACATCACTGGTCGTATCCGAACCACCGGCGATGCCGACATCGATCTGACCCATGGCGATTTTGTTGCCGATCAGGATCGAGGTGTCGAGGCTGGTGCCGCAGGCGCGCTGCAGAGTAATGCCCGGCGTCAGCGGCGACAGGCCACTCGACAATGCCACTTCGCGGCCGATGTTCCAGTCCGAGGAATGCTTGAGCACGGCGCCGAGCGCGACTTCGCCAACCTGCTTGCCGCTCAGACCAAAGCGTTCAACCAGACCGCCGACCGCCTTGATCGACAGCCCGCTATTGCTGACGTCGAAATACGCCGTGTTGTTGCGGCAGAACGGAATACGGGATCCACCCAGGATGGCAACGCGCTTGAGCTGGCTCATATCGACCTCGTGACGGTGTTTGGCTGATGCTACACGGGCTCGGCTGGAGTCTCCATTTGAACGTGATGGTGTAGGGGGATTGCCGGAGTATTTGATCCCCTCTCCCGCTTGCGGGCGAGGGATAGGGTGAGGGAAATTACGCGGATGCGTCTGGTGTTCGCCAAGCGCGACGCGGTGATTGCAATTGCTGATGCTGTGAAGTATTTCCCTCATCCGGCCTGCGGCCTGTCTCCCGCAAGCGGGAGAAGGGTTTTTCCGGCATGTATTCGCATCAGTGGTGGAAGTAACATTATGAGTCTGGCCACGACTGCGATCACTTTGCCATGCAAGATCTTTCACTGTGTACCGGACTGCTCGCACTCGAACTGGTGCCCGAAGGTCGACCCTCTGGTCTGAGTCTGCCGGTGGAATCGGCGCACTTGCTCGGCGACGCCATCACGGCGGATCTGGGCCGCTTGCTGCCGGGTGTCGAAGCGATGGGGCTGGCGGTTGCGGCGGCGCTTTATGATCCGGCGCAGTTGATGCGGCCCGGTTGGCCATTGTTTGCGGAGTTGGCGCGGCTGTATGCGCCTACGCAGCAGGGCGCCTGGACGGCATCGGTCAGCTGCTTTGGTGCGTCCGCCGGGCGCATGGCCGATCCCGCGCTGGAGCCCGATGCCAGCTTGATCGGCAGCAGCTTGTTGTTGATTCCTTGGGTCCTGGTCGGTGCCGATCACGATGCGGCGCGGATCAATGCCGAGATGGAGGAAAACTTCAGCGAGAAGGGTCTGGCCGAGGCACGCACCTCACTCCTGCTCAACGAGGCTTTCTCGATTCGCGTCGAGCATGCGCGCTATCTCACTCGGCTTGATCTCTGCGCAATGACCGGTATGCAATACGAGAATGCTGGCCTGGTCGAACTCTGGTCGCTGATCGAATGCGCCCTGCTGTCACCGCAGCAGACCGAATCGGTAATGACCGCCAGCGGTGGCCGTTACCGCTGGCAGGATGGCACGGTGCATCAGGAATCCCCCGGCGATCCGATGGAGCAGCGCCAATTCGCCGCAGTGCTGACTGCGCACGGAATAAGCATCACAGGAAACTGAGCGCTGCGGCGCGCGCCGGTCGCGCCTGTAGCCGAGACCGGATCGCGCTATCGTGTTGGCTACATAGAGCGAAGGCTCTAGCCCTCACCGCTAATACCGAAGGTATCCCCTTTTGCCGTCATTGACGTCTGAACGTCGGTGCGCGGCTCCGTCGCGGTGATCATCATGAACGAGTGTGACCAGCAAGGCCTCTACGATCCGCGCTTCGAACACGACAGCTGCGGCTTCGGTCTGATCGCGAGCCTGGACAACGCACCAAGCCGGCAACTGGTGGAATCCGCCCTGCGCGCGCTCGATCGGATGTCGCATCGCGGCGCGGTCGGTGCCGACAACAAAAGCGGCGATGGCTGCGGCATCCTGCTGCAACGCCCGGAGAAATTTCTGCGCCATGTCGCCACCCAGGCCGGCATCCGGCTCGGCTCGGTGTTCGCTGCCGGCAATATATTTCTGTCCCGCGATGCGGCGCTGGCGAGCCAGGCGCGCAACGTACTGAGCGAAGAACTGGCCCGCGTGGAAGTGCATGTTGCTGGTTGGCGCGTGTTGCCGGTCGATGTTTCCGCCTGTGGTGTGCAGGCCGTCGATTCCCTGCCCGATATCGAGCAGTTGTTTGTCACGCCGGCGGCGGCGATGGATCAGTCGAGCTTCCAGCGCGCCCTGTTTCGCGCGCGCCGCCGTGCCGAGTTGCGCCTCGCCGAGGATCGCGACTTCTACGTCGTGACTCTGTCGGCGCATTCGATCGGCTACAAGGCGATGGTGTTGCCGTCGGCACTGCGCCAGTTCTATCCCGATCTCACCCATTCCTTGATCGCCGCCGGCTTCGCCACGTTCCATCAGCGCTTCTCGACCAATACGGCGCCGCAGTGGCGACTGGCCCAGCCATTCCGCCTGCTCGCGCACAACGGCGAGATCAATACCATCGAGGGCAACCGGCACTGGGCCGAGGCGCGCGGCGCCAAATGGCGCTCGCCCAGTATTGATCTGCGCGAGCTCAGGCCACTGGTATCGCTCGACGGCTCCGATTCGATGAGCCTCGACAATATGCTCGAAGTGCTGCTTGCTGGCGGCCTCGATCTCTTGCATGCCATGCGCATCCTGATCCCACCGGCCACCGGTGCGCTCGAGGCCGTCGATCCCGATCTCGCTGCGTTCTATGACTATCACTCGCTGTCGGTCGACCCTTGGGATGGGCCAGCCGGTATTGTGCTGTGCGATGGCCGCTACGCCGCCTGCACCGCGGACCGCAATGGCCTCAGGCCCGCACGCTGGATGCTGACGCGTGACCGCCATCTGGTGATCGCCTCGGAGACCGGTGTCTACGATATCGAACCCGTCGAAATCGTCGCCAAGGGCAAGCTCGGCCCAGGCGAGATGATCGCGGTCGATCTCTACAGCGGCGAGCTGCTCGACTCCGCTGCGATCGATGCGATCAATCGCGCGCGGGCGCCGTTCAAGCGCTGGCTCAAGCAAGGTCTGCAGTACCTGATCTCGGATCTGATCGATCCGGCACTGGCCGCCGATCCGTTTGATGCGGCAACGCTTCAGCGCTTCCAGAAAATGTTTCACCTCAGCCGCGAGGAACGCGAAGATGTGCTGCGGGTGATCGCCGAAACCGAGCAGGAAGCGATCGGCTCGATGGGCGACGATACGCCGCTCGCCGTGCTCTCGACGCAGACGCGATCGCTTTACGACTACTTCCGTCAGGCCTTTGCCCAGGTCACCAATCCGCCGATCGATCCGCTCCGCGAGCAGTGCGTGATGAGTCTGCTCACCCAGATCGGTCGCGAGGGCAATGTCTTCGAAATGGCGCCAGAGAACGCGCGTCAGGTGATGCTGAATTCGCCGATCCTGTCGCAGCGCAAGCTGCGTCAATTGTTGTCGCTGGAAGAATTCGCCAGCGCGCATCGTCGCTTCGACTTGTACTTTCCGTTCGATTCGGCCAACGATGACGGATCGGGTGACGCCCTCAAGCAAGCAATCCTGGCGCTCTGCGAATCAGTTGAGACGGCTGTGCGCGAAGGCACGGTCATCGTGTTGTTGTCCGACCATGAGGCGAAGCCCGGCCTCGCACCGATTCACGCCCTGCTCGCCACCGGCGCGGTGCATCAGCATTTGATCCGTGCGGGACTCCGCTGCGAGTGCAATCTGATTATCGAGACGGCGACCGCGCGCGATCCGCATCATTTCGCCTGCCTGATCGGTTATGGCGCGACCGCGATCTATCCCTATCTCGCCTATCAGACGCTGTTTGATCTTGGCCGCAACAAGATCGTCAAGGCCAAGCGCAGCGGCGAGCGTACCGAACTCGGTCGCAGCTATCGGCGCGGGATCAAGAAGGGTTTGCTCAAGATCATCTCGAAGATGGGCATTTCGACCATTGGCAGCTATCGCGGCGCACGCCTGTTCGAGATCATCGGCCTGCAGCGCGAAGTGGTCAGCCTCTGCTTCTCGCATACGCCGAGCCGCGTTGGTGGTGCAGGATTCGCCGAACTTGAGGCCGATGCGCGCGCGCTCAGCGTGCGCGCATTCGACGATACCGCGAGCATCGAGCCCGGCGGCCTGCTCAAGTATCGCCACGGCGGCGAATACCACATGTTCAATCCCGACGTGGTGCAGTCGCTGCAGCGCGCGGTAATGACCGGCGACTACGCCGACTATCAGGTCTACGCGCAGCATGTGAATCAACGGCCGCCATCGACCGTGCGCGATCTACTCGCCCTGCGCGCTGGCCAGACACCGGTTCCGCTGGAGGAAGTCGAGGCGGTCGAATCCCTGTACACACGATTCGACTCGGCCGGCATGTCACTCGGCGCGTTGTCGCCGGAGGCGCATGAGGCGCTGGCGATCGCCATGAATCGACTGGGCGGGCGTTCCAATTCAGGCGAGGGCGGCGAAGATCCGGAGCGTTACGGCACCGAGAAGAGTTCGCGTATCAAGCAGGTCGCCTCCGGTCGCTTTGGCGTAACGCCGGAATATCTGATCAATGCCGATGTGCTGCAGATCAAGGTCGCCCAGGGCGCCAAGCCGGGCGAGGGTGGTCAGTTGCCGGGGCACAAGGTCAATGAGCTGATCGCGCGGCTGCGCTATGCCAGGCCCGGCATCGGACTGATCTCGCCACCGCCGCATCACGACATCTATTCGATCGAGGATCTGGCCGAGCTGATTTTCGATTTGAAGGAGATCAACCCCGAGGCCCTGGTCTCGGTGAAGCTGGTTTCGCACGCCGGCGTCGGCACGATTGCCGCGGGTGTAGCCAAGGCCTATGCCGATCTGATCACGATCTCCGGCTACGACGGCGGTACCGGTGCCAGTCCGATTTCCTCGATCAAATACGCCGGTACGCCCTGGGAACTCGGGCTCGCCGAGGCCCAGCAGACCCTGCGTCGCAATGGCCTGCGTGGCAAAGTCAGGGTGCAGGTCGACGGTGGCCTGAAGACCGGGCTCGATGTGATCAAGGCGGCCATCCTGGGTGCCGAGAGTTTTGGTTTTGGCACTGGCCCGATGATCGCGCTCGGCTGCAAGTATCTGCGCATCTGTCATCTCAATAACTGCGCTACCGGTGTCGCCACCCAGGACGAGCGCCTGCGTGAGCATTACTTTACCGGCCTGCCCGAGCGGGTGATGAACTATTTCCGCTTCGTCGCGATGGAAACGCGCGAGTGGCTGGCCTTGCTCGGTCTGCGTTCACTCGATGAACTGATCGGTCGCACCGACCTGCTCGAACAGATCGCCGGTATCACCACGCGGCAGAATCGTTTGGATCTCAGCCCCTTGCTGAGTGAAGAAGCCGGCGTCGATGATGTCCAGTTCTGCGCGGCCGGAACCCGCAATCCGCCGCGTGACAAGGCGGTACTGGCACGGCGGATGGAAGCGGATATGCGCGTCGCGATCGAGGGTAGCCTCGGTGGCGAATTTGCCTACGATATCCGCAATGCCGATCGCGCCATCGGGGCACGCGTTTCCGGCTTGATTGCGCGTCTGCATGGAAATCACGGCATGGCCGAGCGGCCTGTCATCGCACGTTTCAAGGGCGCCTGCGGCCAGAGTTTCGGTGCCTGGAATGCCGGCGGTCTGCATCTGCATCTCGAAGGCGATGCCAATGACTACGTCGGCAAGGGCATGTCCGATGGCAAGATCGTCATTACGCCACCGCGCGAGGCGCGCTACGTCGCGCGGGACACGCCGATCATGGGCAATACCTGTCTCTACGGCGCAACCGGCGGCGAACTGTACGCCGCGGGCCGCGCTGGAGAACGCTTCGCGGTGCGCAATTCAGGCGCGACCGCAGTGGTCGAAGGCGCCGGCGATCATTGCTGCGAGTATATGACCGGCGGCATGGTCGTCGTGCTCGGTCGCACCGGCATGAACTTCGGCGCCGGCTTCACCGGCGGGTTCGCCTACGTGCTCGATATGGAGCGCGATTTCGTCGACCGCTACAACCATGAATTGATCGATATTTTGCGGCTATCGCCCGAGGGAATGGAAAACTATCTGCAGCATCTGCGCGGCCTGGTGCTGCGCCATGTTGAAGAGACCAGCAGCGTCTGGGGCAACACCATTCTTACCGACTACCGCGATTTCCTCGGCAAATTCTGGCTGGTCAAGCCGAAGGCGGCCAGTCTGGAATCCCTGGTCGAAACCCTGAGGAGGGCTGCCTGATGGCCGCCAAGCCGTTCCAGTTTCTCGATGTGCCGCGGCGTACTCCGCGCGAAGTGCCGGTGACCGTACGCGTGCTCGACTGGAACGAAATCTACGGGCACTACAGCGAGCCGGCCGCGGGCGAACAGGCCAGTCGTTGCCTCGACTGCGGCAACCCGTACTGCGAATGGAAGTGCCCGGTCCATAATGACATCCCGAACTGGCTGTCCCTGGTGCAGGAAGGTCGTTTGTTCGAAGCCGCCGAACTCGCCCACGAGACCAATCCACTGCCGGAGATCTGCGGTCGCGTCTGTCCGCAGGATCGCCTCTGCGAAGGCGCCTGCACGATCAATGTCGGCTTCGAAGCGGTCACGATTGGATCGATCGAGAAATACATCGTCGATGAGGCCTTCCGTCAGGGCTGGCGTCCGGACCTTTCGGCCGTCGTCGCCAGCGGCAAGCGCGTCGCTATCATCGGTGCCGGGCCGGCCGGACTGAGCTGCGCCGATCGGCTGGCGCGCGCCGGAATCGAGGCGCATGTCTACGATCGCTATGAAGAAATCGGTGGCCTGCTGACCTTCGGCATTCCACCGTTCAAGCTCGAGAAGCAGGTGATGGCGACACGGCGCAGCGTGCTCGAGGCGATGGGCGTGCAGTTTTGTCTCGGCATCGAGATCGGTCGCGATGTCAGCATTGACCAACTGCTTGCCGACTACGACGCCGTGTTTCTCGGCAGTGGCGCCTATCGCTACGTCGATGCCGCGCTGCCCGGTCAGAGTCTTGCCGGCGTGATTCCAGCGCTTCCGTTTCTGGTCGCCAATGGACGTCGCGTACTGCATGCGCCGGCCGATGGTGCCGAATCAACGAGTGTTCCCACCGAGCCTAATACTGCCATCGCCGGCTGGTCTGGCCCCGCGCCGGATCTTGAGCTGCGCGGTCGGCGCGTCATCGTGCTCGGCGGCGGTGATACCGGCATGGACTGCGTGCGCACCGCCGTGCGCCTCGGTGCCGCCAGCGTGACCTGTGTGTATCGGCGTGATGAGGCGGCAATGCCGGGGTCGCGCCGCGAGGTCAAGAACGCCCGCGACGAGGGCGTGCAGTTTCTGTTCAACCGGCAACCGTTGGCGATCGAAGGCGATGGCCGCGTGTCGGGATTGCGCGTCGTCGAGACCGCTGCCGCGCAAGGCGATCGCAGCGGCGCCGTACAAGTGTTGCCCAACAGCGAAACCGTGATCGAAGCCGATGTCGTGATCCTCGCCTTCGGCTTCCGCGCCGATCCGCCCGCCTGGCTGGATGCACTCGCCCCCGACCGCGAGCTCGATCAACGCCTGCGCGTCGGCCTCGATACCCGGCTGCCGTTCCAGACTGCCCACCCACGACTGTTTGCTGGCGGCGATGTGGTTCGCGGCGCCGATCTGGTCGTGACTGCGGTCTACGATGGTCGTGAGGCGGCGCGCAGCATCGCGCAACTGCTGCGTGGTTGAGGACGGGTGTCTTTGAGGCCCAAGCGCAGATCAATGCCCCGGAATCCATTTCGATTCATCTAGGCGAATTGGAATGACGCAGCAGGGCGGTTACGCATGTGAAGGATGCTGGCAGGGTCTTGAAAGCGATGCGGTTCGCTGCGCTCACCACATCCTACGCTCGTGCCATCCAGCAGTACCGCATCGGTAGGATGTGGTGAGCGCAGCGAACCGCATCATGCTCGTGCTGCTTCGTCAACGAGTAGCCTGGATGGGGCTGCGAAGCAGCGCAATCCGGGGGCTGACGCCCAAGCGCAGATCAGGGCCCCGGATTCCAACGCATTTCATCCGGGCGAATTGGAATGACGCAGCAGGGCGGTGACGCATGTGAAGGATGCTGGCAGGGTCTTGAAAGCGATGCGGTTCGCTGCGCTCACCACATCCTACGCTCGTGCCATCCAG
>JBBSLG010000047.1:0-25689 GCA_038255435.1 Lysobacterales bacterium | reverse complement strand
GGAGGGCCGCGCTCCCGCGCGGCTGCTCTGGCTCTGCGCTTCCCCTCACGACCTCTGCCATCAACACCGCCCGGCCTACCGGTAATAACCAGGCGCCGCAGGAGCGGCGCCCTCCAAAAGCCGCACCTCGCAAACACCGACGCGCTTCCGCTCCGTGGAGGGCCGCGCTCCCGCGCGGCTGCTCTGGCTCTGGCTCTGGCTCTGGATCGTCGGAGGGCCGCGCTCCCGCGCGGCTGCCCTCGCTCTGCGCTCCCCATCACGACCGACGCCAACAACACCGCCCGGCCTACCGGTAATAACCAGGCGCCGCAGGAGCGGCGCCCTCCAAAGAAAACGCCCCGGATGGCCGGGGCGTTGTTGGATCTGCTGCGACCGGAATCAGCGACGACGCAGGTAGACGTGTCCGCGTGAGACCTCGACGCGCGAGCCGGTACGAACGCCGCGCAACTCGCGCTGGGTGATCCAGCGTGAACCGCCGTTGTCCATATCGACCAGGATGTCGTAGCTGTCATAGCTGCGCGAACGATTGCGCTCGACGTTGTTGCCGGCGATGCCGCCGATAATCGCGCCGGCCACAGTCGCGGCCTTGCGACCATCGCCGCTACCGACCTGGTTGCCGACTGCGCCGCCGATGATGGCACCGGCTACCGCGCCGCCGCCGCTGGTGCGGCCACGACCGTTGCGCTCGATGCGCTCAACGATGCCGCAGTTGTTGCAGCGCTGGGCATAGCGGCGATCATTGTCGTTGTAGCTAGTGTCGCCATGGCGAGCATAGCCGCGGTCGCGGTCGCTATAGGGGCTGCTGGTAGCGCAGGCGCTGAGGCCGATGGCAAGTGCGCTGGAAAGCAAGATTGCGAGTTTCATGCGGGTTCTCCTGGTGGATGTTGCCCACTACATCGCGCAAGCCTCGTGCCACCCGCATCGCGCTGGACGACCGCCGCCACGTCCTTGTATCCATTGGCTATTTACCGCGTCTCCCGGAGGGGCGCGACATCAACTCAGGGCAGTCTGCACGCCCTCAGCGTAGCGCCCGTGCAACCTGCCCGAAGCCAACAGGAAACCCGGCGATGGTCGCGGCAGCGGGCACTCATAGCCAGGCGAGCTTGGCGACAAAGACCAGGGCAATCACCCATACCGCCAGCGGAACCTCGCGGGCGCGGCCGGCCAGCAGTTTGATGCCGGCGTAGCTGACGAATCCGAACGCGATGCCGTGGGCGATGGAAAACGTCAGCGGCATCGCCAGCGCACACAGGACCGCGGGCGCCGCCTCGGTCAGATCGTCCCATTCCAACTCCGCCAGCCCGCGCGTCATCAGGATCGCGACATAGATCAGGGCCGGTGCGGTGGCGAATGCGGGCACGGCGCCAGCGAGTGGTGCCAGAAACAGCGCGGCAAGAAACAACAGGGCCACGACGACCGCGGTCAAACCGGTACGTCCGCCAACTGCGGTTCCCGCCGCGCTTTCGATATAGGCCGTCGTCGACGAGGTTCCGAGCACCGCGCCGGCCGCAATCGCCGTGGAATCGGCCAGCAGGGCGCGCCTGAGCCGCGGCAGCTTGCCCTCGGCATCGAGCAGACCAGCACGATGCGCCACACCGATCAGAGTGCCGGTGGCATCGAAGAGTTCGACCAGAAAAAACGTCAGCACCACACTGAGCAGGCCGAGCTCGAGCGCACCGACGATATCCAGCTGCATGAAGGTGGGCGCAATCGACGGCGGCACGGAGAACACGCCGGAGAATTCCGAACTGCCCAGCAGGATCGACGCGATCGTCACCGCCAGAATGCCGATGATGATGCCGCCCGTGACACGGCGCGCCTCAAGCGCAACGATCAGCAGCAGGCCAGCGATGGCCAATAGCGGAGCGGGCGCATGCAGATCGCCCAGCGTCACCAGCGTTGCCGGACTCGCGACAATGATGCCAGCGTTCTTCAGACCGATCATGGCCAGAAACAGACCGATGCCCGCCGAGATCGCCGTCTTCAACGAGCGCGGAATCGCATTGACGATCCATTCGCGCACACGAAACAGACTGACCAGAATAAACAGGCAACCGGATATGAAAACGGCACCGAGCGCGGTCTGCCATGAGTAGCCGAGCGTGCCGACCACAACGAAAGCAAAGTACGCATTGATGCCCATTCCCGGCGCCATCGCGATCGGATAATTGGCATACAGCCCCATGATCAGCGAACCCAGCGCCGCGGCGAGGCAAGTCGCCACAAACACCGCATCGCGCGGCATACCCGCGGCCGAAAGAATGTCCGGGTTGACGAAGATGATGTAAGCCATCGTCAGAAACGTGGTGATGCCCGCCACCACTTCGGTGCGCGGCGTCGTTTGATGCGCACTCAATTTGAACCACGATTCCAGCATGGCCATCCCCCTCCCCACGATCATCCCGTACGCAATCCGGCCACCGTCAGCACCGGAACCAGCGCCGAGGATAGTCGAGGTTCGACAGGCTGGCACGCGCTCCACGGCGCGTATCGGCGCGATGCCGTGTTTTCTGTAGGGCATCTCTGTGAGATGCCGTCCTGACCCCGCCGCGACGTGTGGATGGCATCTCACAGAGATGCCCTACAAGAAAAGCGTGCGCCTGTTGGGCATCTCGGCGAGATGCCGTCCTGACGCCGCCGCGACCTGCGGATGGCATCTCACAGAGATGCCCTACAGGAACGCGGTGCTATTTGGCACCGCGCTGTATATGCCAACCTTGCCGCACGCCTCGCTCACTACTGATGCAAACCCTTCGGCCCGGTGCGGGTCACCTTGAGTGGCTTGCCGAAGTTGTCGCGTTCGATCATCGTGGTGACGCCTTCGGGGGCCTGGATCAGGATCGGGCTGTCGTAGCTGGGCGCGCCGTAGGCTTGATAGGTCGTTGTAGTGACCTTGCCGCGTGGGTTGGTGACACGTGTGCGCAGGCCGGACAGGTACTCGGTTCGGGTTTCCAAGAGTCCGACTTCAGGCTCACCATCGGTGGTGACCTTGGTGACTCGATCCAGATCATCGTATTCCGTGTGCACACCGTCGAGATCGAGCGAAAAATCAAAACCGCCGGCGCCATTGACCGGATACGAAGTGAATATCTCGCGGCCGCGAACGTCATAGCGTTTGACGACCAGACTGCGGCTGTCGGGATCGCCGATGTCTTCGGTCGAGATCAGGATCGGCCGCCACATCTGATCGTAGTACGTGCTGGTTACCGCATTGCCCGTGGTAATGGTGTGCTTCCACAGCCCGCCGGGCAATTCGTACGGCGGGGTGCCCACAGCAGGTGCGAACAGCAGCGAACGCGGTGTCCAGAGCGCACCGTTTTGTGGGTACTGCACCGAGGTCAATCGCCCCATGAGGTCATAGCCGTAGGTGGTGAACTGATTCGCGACATTCATCGCGTCGGTAGTCTGGATGATGCGTCCGAGCGGGTCGACTACGGCGGTGATCGCCGTGTTGTCTGAGAACTCGATGCGCTGAGGCACGCCGCGCACATAGTCGGTCAGCGTCGTGGTCAGGCCACGACCATCGGTCGCCGTCCACAGCCGTCCCTTCATCGGCGCGACCGTGTGATAGGCGAGCGTCTCGGGCACACCACCAAAGCTCGACTGCGCGTACGG
Organism: Lysobacterales bacterium; assembly: GCA_038255435.1. GTDB lineage: Bacteria > Pseudomonadota > Gammaproteobacteria > Xanthomonadales > Ahniellaceae > 0-14-3-00-62-12. The sequence continues at coordinate 22,074 of JBBSLG010000047.1, read as the reverse complement.
CAGCGCGGTCACGCTGTCGTACTCGGTCAGCGAGACCTCGCGACCGGTTTCCAGATTCTCCACTCGACGCACCTGGCCGAGCACCCAGTGCTGCAGATCGTGGTGGTACTCGGTGATATCGGTGCGCGACGTGCCCAGTTCATTCCAGCTTCGCACCTGCAGAGGCTTGGCGAACTCGTCGAATTGCTCCTGTGTATTGGTGTAGGTCACCTGATCCTGACGGGTAGATTCCGATGTCATCGGCAGCAGCCATTCGGCCCAGATATTGTCCGTGGTCCAGAGCGGATTGGTGCCGACCCGGGGTGGAAACTGATACGTCGGCGGCGCAATCTCTTCCTTCAGCACATAGGTATTGATCGTGCTGTGCACCAGGGTGCCGCCCTCGTGACCGCGGTAGGTATCAAGCCGCAGCAACTGGCCTTCATTGACGTTGTAGCGATTGCCGAAGTTGAACTCGCGCCGGATGTCTCCGGGTTCCTTCACAATCACTTTGCGGGTGTGCGGCGCGTACTCACCTACGGGCACTGAGGGATGCGGATTGGAAGGGCTATATACATCATAGTCATAGGTCCAAATCATTGGGCTATCGAGACCTACGCCCGAGATCCTCTTTCCCGTAATGGCGAGAACATCAAAGTTTTGCGGAGTCCAACAGAAGTTGTGCCAAACCTGATGGTCATCTGGCTCGCCGATATTGGGCATCCCTGGGATGCCAGGAAGCCGGCGTATGAGGCAATTTTCGTCCTCCAATACGCTGGCGCGCGTGTGTCGCCTGTACGCAAAAGTGAACGTCGCCGTCGCTCCGGAAGGATGCTTCAGGGTTCCATTGGCAGAAACCCCAGAAAGCTTCCGCTTATAGCCGAAGGGTGGTGAATTGCGATCCCAGCACTGGAATACCCAGTCCGCAAGTAGAGCTGGATTTGTCGGCCGATCCCCCGGCACGCACTGAGCAAAATGAGGCGCATACACGTGCGACAGATTAAGTATCCATTTGCTCTGATCCTGATAGATGACCTCGAACAGGCTACCGTCAGAGTCGTATTGATAGTCGACCACGCGCGCTCCATTGTTTTCGACCCAATCAATACGCTCGCCGTCGGACGTGTAATGGAAAACCAGAGTGCGGTTGTCGCTCGACGTGATCCTGTCCAGCCGGTCGCCCACCCAGTGGTAATCAACAAAATTGCCAAATCGGTCTTCGACGCGCGTGGCGTAAATACGGATTTCATCGCGCTCCGCCATGGTCCAGCGAGCGATATGCGAAACCGGGTCCGGAGCGCCCATCTCACCAATCTTGAAGTACTCGCGCTTGACCATGCGGGTGAAAAAATACTTCGTGCCGTCTGGCGCCAGGGCGACAAACCCCTCACCTTCACCACCGCCGCTTAGCGGCGCACATCGTATCTGCCAGAAAGCGTTGGTGACCCAAGGGTAAGGGCCGCCCTGTGACGGAGACACCGTACCCGGCAAGTTGTTGAGCAGGAGCGACTGCTCGCCTGCGCCAGGCACGTACATGGAATATCCACGCCAGTATTCCATGGGATCAAAGCCGTCGCCGATGCCACTTGGGTCCGCAATGGCAATCGGCCAGGCCTCCGTCACGGTCGTTGGCAGGCTGCAGCGTTCATTGGATCCGCCCTGCCCCACACTGACCTTCCAGCCGGCGCTCCGCATAAAGATGCCGCTGATGTATGGGATCTCCAACTCCCAGTCGCCCAACGCGTTGCCGAATGGCTCAAACTTTTGATCTTCAATACTCAGCCTGCGAGCGACCCCGACCGCGAGTTCACTATTGCCGGAAATAAAGTAGTCCAAATGGCTGAACGCTGTGCCGCCAGTGTAGAGGTTGGTGGACTCTCCAAACATGTCGGCGCCCATTACACCGACGGCCGCTGCTGATTTTATCAACTTGGCGTGGTCCTGATCATAGCTGGAACCACTTGCCTCACTCAGAATTGCGTCGACTGAGCCTGGCTCGAAAGGCTGGTTGCTACCCGCCCCAGGTTGGGACTGAGCGTATGCTGTCATGGTCTGTGACATGGCGAGCGCCAGAGCGCAGATTATACGGATCATTTCTATTCCTCTCTTTAATATTCTGGCGTCATGCAGTGGTTGCCGGTCACGACCACGACGCTCAAATTCTCTTTAATTGATGCCGATATTCTCCGGCTTGGGCTGAGCCTCGAGGGACAGCCGCCTACTTAGGAAACACTGACGCCCCTACGGGCGACGAGCAGTCGCTGCCCCTCCGCAACCCGGACACGAGGGCCTTTGGCTCAGTCTATGGATTTTCGTATTTGGCAATGGCCATTTTGAGATATTCAATAAATTCAACAAGGTCCATTTCCATTGCTCCGCTTAGAGAAGCATCTAGAACGTCTTGAATTTTTGCGCGGTTTCGAGTGAAATCAAGCGAAAACTCGAATTGATTTGAATTAAATTCAACTATTACGCTAGAACCGTTTCTAGCATTGTCAAATGTATAAATAATCTCCTTAAGCAGGTGGGCGTTCTCATCGAACCCCTCTATCTCAAGAAATGTATCAAGCAAATTGCTCATAATTGCATCTACTCCCTGTCAAAAAGGATAGGCTGTTTCAATAATGCCGTCCTTAATATAAAGCCTAATTCTGCTTGCCGGGCCGTCGATTACGTTGGTGCCAATGACCCTGCCGAAATTATGCTCAACGACCACGGATCCGTTCTTTTTTGCGGTTGCTGTCCCATATCGAAGAGCAATGTCTATATAAAAGGTGATCAACCCCTCATTTGCTCCCTTAGAAAACCGGCTAACTTTTTTGAACGAAGTGTTGTATGCGTGCCGATACATAATGTGCTGCATGGTAGTCATAAAACCACCCTTGCTATAATTCTTGGCGCCGAATTTGCCTGCGATACGCGGGAGCGTCTCCAGGATAAGGGTATTACTACTTTTTGCGGCAAGCGCAGCTGCCGCAGAGGCAACGTTCGCGGATTTGGCAGCTGCAGATGCGGCACGTTTCTTGATGATCCCCCTCATTGGAGCCGCCGCCCCCGCCCCGGCACCTTCTGATGCCACAATTATTATCACGGTGACGAGAGCGTCGCGTCCAAAGTCCTCTCCTTTGGCCGGATTTCCACCCATGTGCACTAGTCTCACTCTTTGGCCGTTAACGGTCGCGTTTGTCCCGTCCGAAGGAGCCATGACGCCCAAGTCTCCATCCAGGACAACTTCAAGTGGAGCATTTGAATTATTGCCGCACAAATTTCCTTTGGCACACGAGGAAAATCGACCATCTGGGTCGATGAAAAGATGGGGATTGTTGTTCGCATACCAAAACCGATTGAAATTTGCCCCAGAATTCAGATCAGCTTCCACCGGATCCACACTCAAAAACCGCCCAATCACCGGATCGTAATACCGCTGCTGCATATAGGTCAGGCCGGTATCGGCGTCCATATCGTGGCCGGTGTAGCCGAGGCCGTCCATGGGGATACCGAGCGGGGCGCCGAGGGATTCGCCGTAGGGGGCGTAGCGGTAGCGGGCGGTTACCGTGCCGGCATTGGTGACGTCGGCAACGACGCTGCCGAGGGCATCGGTCAGGGTGTAGTTGGAGGTGCCTTCGCTGCCATTGACGGTGATCGCAATCAGGCTGCCGCCGAGATAGACATTGCGGGTCTTGTCGTTGCCGATCTGCTTGAACAGTTTCTGACCGGATTGGCTGTAGATGCCGTACTCGACCTGGCCATTGCTCTGCTTGGTCTCGCGGACGCGGCGGCCGTGGGCGTCGTAGACGTAGCTGGCGATGCCCTGCACTGCACGCAGGCGATGCGCGGCATCGTAGTCGTAGATCGGGGCGCCGTTCCGTGTCGTGACATCACCGACCGGGTTGTATCCGAGGGTGATGGCATTGCTGCCAGCCGGGCTGACCATGCTGCTGAGCTGGAAATTGTCGTTGTAGTTGTACCGATACTGACGCCCGCCCTGGGTTGCACTGCGCAGATTGTCGAGACCATCGTAGATATAGCTGGCTTCGCCCCATAGCCCATCGGCGATGGCCATCGTCAGGCGGTCGAGATCGTCGTATTCCATACCACGCGTGGTGGTGTGGTTTTCGGCGGTGTCCACGATCTGGCTGACATTGCCGTTTTGATCGTAGGTGTACTCGTCAGCGAGCAGTGGCGCGTTGTCTGCAAGTCGCAGAGATACGCTCTTCCACGGCAACTGCCGCTCGTTCTGCTCCAGGGTGAATTGCACCCCATTGCCATAGATGAACTGCTTGAGCACACCATTGGGGTGATACTTGATCGCGCTGGCGTACATGGTCTGCTCACCCAGCCCGCGCACATGGGTCGCCCTGCCGAGTGCGTCCGGCGCGTAGTCGACGCTGTAGGTATTTGCGGCGGTGTCGGGATACCGGAGCCGATCGAGATGGCCATTGACGTTGTAGCCATAGCCCAGCTCGAAAGTCTTGCCATCGACGTTCATGCGCTCGACGGTCGGCATCCGGCGATTGTTGTAATCGTAGGTCCAGGTGGTTGCCGGCGTTATGGCCGGCGTGGTGTCGACCTGGCTGGTGGTGACGGTATCGAGCGCGCCATCGGCTTCGTAGGTGTAGCTGATATCTGGCGTGCCTGCCGGGTAGTTGATAAGGGCGACGCGATTGGAGTTGGGCTCGTAGACGCGCACCACGCGATCGGGATCCTTGGCTGCTGCTGCCCGATCACTCTCGCAATCTGGACCGGTCAGCGCGCTGCCTTCCAGAGTCCAGGCGATATTGCCGGCCTCATCGTAGGCATAGAGGGTGGCGCCCGACTCCGGGTTGATCACCTTGCAGAGCCGCTCGTTGTCGTCGTAGATGTATTCGCGTTGTTCGCTGACGCTTCCGGCTGCTGCGACCGTGAACGTACGCGTAGCGGTCAGCACCTGGCCGCCGCTGTGGCGAGCGTGCACGCGAATTTCCTGGGTGCCGCTGTCTGCCTCGGCGGTCCAGTTCGCGTTGAGCGTGGCGCTGGTAGCGTCGAATACCATGCCATGCGGCGCGCGCGATTGTCCGTTGACGAAGAGCTCGGCCCAGACCTGCTCGAAGCTGCCGCCCGGAAAGCTGAGCGCGGCCTTCAACTGGATCGTTTCACCGCGCAGGAATACCCAGCCATGGGCCAGTGGGTTCTGGAAGGCGATGCTGGGCCCCGAAGGCACACCGGTCCGCAGTTGGATCAGCACGGACTGCGAGGCCGCGCCATAAACACCGGGGCTGGTTTCGACCTGAGCGGACAGGGTGTAGTCACCAACAGGCGTGCTGCCACTTGGCCATTGCACCGTGATCGGTAGAGTGGAGCCCGATCCATTCTGCGTGGCGATGACGGCGGAATTCTGGTCGCGCACAGTCACACGCAGCCCGATCGTACCCGGCGGTGGATTGGCCACGGTGACCACAACCGGAACGCTTGCGCCGGGCGCGAAGCTGGCGCCGTTGAGCGGTGCGCTGATGCTGGGCACCGGGGTGCTAGCGGGCACAACGGTGAGCGTGCGCGCGGTCGACTGACCATCCAGATTCAGGTTGTCCCTGGCCGTGGCCGTGATGCTGTAGTTGCCGGCCGTAGTCGGCGTCCACTCAAGCCGCATAACACCCGAATCGAACGTAGCGGGGATCGTAGTCGAGGAACCACCATCGCGCTGAATGGTGAAGCTGGTGGCAGTGATGCTCTGGCTCGGATCGTCGCTGGTGGTCGCCCGCAGGTTGAACGCCTGATTGATGGGAATCGAACTGCCGTTGGCGTTCGGTTCGGTAATCGTGACCTGCGGCGGCTGATTGGTGCCTGATGGATGGATGGTGATGAGGTGTTCGGGCTGTGGGTTGATCGGATACGAGGCGACTTCCAGGTTGTTGCGCCAGAGGCTGACACCCAGCGAATAGGACTCTGCAGCGCCCGATACGATGGGGGCGTCCCAAGTGGCCTGCGCAATACCCGAGCTGGTGATGACCGTGGCCACCCGTGTCGAGCTTGACTCTCCGATCTTGCGCTGGAAAAAACGCGCCTCATAGGCTTCCCCCTGCACAACGCCGACCAGTTCGGCACGCGCACTCAACTGCAGACCAGTTGCCGAGACAAACTCCTGACCCCGGACCGGCGCGGTGAGCTCGATGCTCCGCGCAGGCGTCCCCTGAGTCGGGACCATCATCAGGTCCCAGTAGTCGAGCTTCACGCCACTGCGCGTCCAGCGGAAATCGATCCAGTAGTTGTTGGGTACTACGTTCTCGATATCGCAGTAGTCGATGATGAACCAGTTGGGGCCGGAGTTGAGTTCGTCGGTGGGCTCTGTACCGTCCCACTGCGGATACGAGAGACCGGCGGAGCACGGGACTGCTTCTGGGGACTCCGATCCAGAAAGAGATACAACCGAATTGGCGGCGCGCGAGTGCGAATCTTCCGAGACGAGCGGTGTATCGACATGTGGAATCGCTGACGGCTCGAAGCGGATGCCATCCTCGTCACCGGTGACGGCTGCCGGTGCCGTAACACCTGACGGACTGAATCTGAGCCGAATCTTCGTCCCTCTCCCCTCCGTCAGGTAATGCGGCGTGGTGGGGCCCGTGGTCCCGAGCGCACGAGTAGCCTGCTCTAGGGTAGCCTTCGTCCACAGATACAGATCACCCTCCTGGAGGCTGGCCTGATTGAACGTGTAGTTCACTGAGAATTTGCGCGGGCTCGCCGCCACCGAGTCGACGTAGCTGCCCTCGATGATCCTGATGCCGTTTGGGTCGTTGGGATCCTGGCTATAGAACACGTCGTACTTCACTCGCCCGCCAGGCCGCAGATAGCCGCCGGCTACTTCGATCTCGATCCGCTCCTGAACGCCTCGAACGATGGTCTTTCCCACCACCGGTTTGACTATCAAGGAATTGGGTGGCGGAAAATAAATGCGCGAGCGTGGCTTGATGGTGGCGGTGCCCGGTCCAGAGCCGGTGGAAGTGTTGCCCACGGTCAGTGAGTAACGATAAGTCTCGCCATCGTCATAGTCGGTGAGTACGCAATTGGGTGACCACTCGGACACAGCGAGACCGGACGCGCATTCCATTGCGACTGAATCGCTGCGGCGGGGATTGACTACACGCGTGGTCGTGGCGAAGGAGCCGACGCCCTGACCGCCGGTGTCGACGCGCTCGCCTTCGATTCGGAGCCAGGCTGGCAGTTGGCCATTTTGCGTAAGCGTTAGTATCGGTCGAGAGTTTTGGCAGGGCTCACTCGGATCGCCGCCACAGGGTTGCGGTGCAGGCGCATCTTGCGGGACAAATGCAATCGGAACGGTTGTATTTACACACGCCGCGTACTCGCCGCCGCACTGCAGGAATCCGCTCGCAGCAGAGTCCAGACTGACCAGGGTGTTGCGTGTCAAGCCGCGGGTATCTTCGGCTTCGGCGCGGATTTCAAGAGCGTAGGGGCTGGCCCAGGAAATCACATTCGACAGGTCGACGGTAGCGGTGTACGTCTGCTGGCCGGGCGTGGTGGCATTGACCGTGGTCAGCGGAACCGACTGGACGACGGAGGCACTCGGGCGATAGTCGAGGTAAAAGCGCACCAGCTTTGGATTGCTGTTCGGGTCGACCACATCCGCTGAAAGTACAAGCTGCGTATTGCCGCCCGCGAACAGCGTAGTGCGTGGGTAGTCGCGCGGCGGTTCCGGCGGAGTGGTGGTGGGGGTCCCGTCGAATCGTGTCGTGGACGGCCGAACGGGCCGCGAGATCTTGACGGTGCTTGGCAGGACATTGACTTCAATTGATCTGCTGTGTCGAACAGACTCGGCTGCGTTCAGCGGCGAATTGACATTGGGTCCCACGGGGCCGTCGTCGAAGGACTTGGCGTAGAAGCTCTGTGATCCGAGGCCTACGGTTCCGTCCAGCGTCAGGGTCGCGGAGTAGCTCGCCTGCGTGCCCTCCACACGGGAGATCAATACGGGCTGGGCACTGCCGAGTTGGCGATAGAACTCCATCGCAACAACGCGACCACCGAACTCGGCATCCGGATCGACGGCGCTTGCCGTCAATGTCACCTGGTCGCCGGTAAAGAGGAAGCCATCCGGGTGCGATCCGCTCGGCGCCAGCATCGTCACCACGGGTCGTCGGGCGCCCTGGATAAAGAAATTGCGGGTCACCGTTGGCGAGGGAGCGTCCTTGTCGTCATAGGCAGTGATCTTGAGTTGATGATTGCCGGGGGCGAGTCCGCTGAAGAACGTGTTCAACTGGGGCGCGGTGGCCGCAATCGGTACCTGTCCGTCAATCTGATACTCGACGCGCTGCACAAAACCCAAGGGCGCATCCGGATCCGTAGCCTGGACTGAGGTCTCAACGCGCTCGGTCTGGAAGAAGATTCGCCCTTCAACGGGAGCGGTGACAGTGAGCGTGGGCGCAGTATTGATCGCGACCGTGACCGACACTTCGGCAGAATCCGTGAAGTTGCCGCCGGCATCGAACGCCCGTGCACGCAGGCGATGACTGCCGGCCGTCAGCCGCGAGTAGACGAAATCAAACGGCGTGATCGCACCACCCGGTGCCGCAAGTACCTCGCCCGCAAACTCGTCGTTATCGTAGTAGCGCACCTTGACGACACCATTGTCATCACTCGCATTGACCGCCGCCCATACCGTGGCGGGCGCAATCAAGCCCGCCGCATTCGGCGCAGGACTGACAATGGAAATCTGCGGACTTCCGCTGGTGATGAAGACGTTTACCGGTTCGGCGTAGGCGATATTGCCGTTGGAACCAATAGCTTTGGCCCCAAGGCGATAGGCGCCTTCCTCCGAGAGTCCCAAGTTGGACTGGAATATATTGTAGAAGCCGGTGTAGATGATCGCGCCAACGGAGTCGCCATGGAGGACATCTACCCGATTGAAGCCACCGCCCGAGGGATCGATAGCACTCACCCTGAATTGATGGGACACCGAACTGGATTGGTCGATGGATTGGCCGTTGATCGGTTCCAGGATAGACACGATCGGGCCGAGCGTGCCGGGAGCGGGCAAGACTGTGACGTCCAGCGACTTCTCAGCCAGCAGCCCGCTCGCGCCGTCGATCAAAGCTCGGAATTTGTATTCACCTGCCGTCGTGGGAATCCACGGAATGGTTACCGGCCCGGCGGGTCCCGATGAGAACATGTTCTCGCCAATCCAGATCGTGTATCCGGTGACCTGGGCATCGGGGTCGGTGTAGGTCAGACTCAAACTGGTGGAGACAGGAAGGGTTACAGTGTTGCCGCCACCTGCAAGCGTGAGCGTGGGCACCGGCGGGAGCTTGCTGACCACGTTCACGTTGAACGGAACCGTATGCCCCGAACTCAGTGCGCTCCCGACCTCGCGCGCTGCAGCGACAATCGCGTAGTTGCCTAGCGGTGTGTTGGTCGGCAGCGTGTAGGTTCCCGACCAGTTGGAGGCTCCCGTAGCGGGATCGATGGAACCCGGCGCGTCAACGAAGTGGACGATACTGCCATTGCCCACAAAGTTGAGGCGGTTGATGCCCAGGTATTGCGGCGTCGTTGTGTCGTCTCGTGCCTGGGCAACAAAGTTGATGACCGACCCGGGCTTGAAATACGCGCCGGGTGCCGGAGATATCATCTTGACGAATGGCTCGACGTTATTCTTGGACTTGGTGATGAAGACATCGTTCTCTGCCGATGACGTGCTGAGCCCATGAGCGTCAACCGCGGTCGCACGAACGCGGTAGCGTCCCGGGCAAACTGGCGTCCACGATGCCGAAAACCCTTGCGCGGCGACACCTGCAATATTCAGCGTCGTGCACGTGCCATTGTTGGGCAAGGTAACCGGCGTGATCCGGTAGCTGAGCGAGGCGAGCGGCAGAGTGTCGGAAGCATTTACCGACAGTGCCACGGGCCCGGGATGGGCAACGAACTGACCGTGTGGCGGTTGCACCAAACTCACAACGGGTGCCGAGTTGGTGACCGTTACGGGTAGAGGCCCGAGGCGCTTGGTCAGGCCACGCTCGTCTTCGGCCTCGGCATAGATCTGGTGTGTACCAAGCGCTGCGCCATTCCATACGAACTCGAAGGGCGCTGACGAAGGCCCGCTCCGCGTCTGCGTATTGATCACGGTCTTGGCGTCGGAATAGAAGCGCATCGTCGCGACATAGCCATCGATATCCGTGGCTGATGCGCTGATATTGATGCCCGTCCCGACGAGGACGGGCGTCGCCGCCTTCGGCGACAGGAGGCGCAAGAGGGGCGCCTGGTTCGGCGCTGAAGTTACCAATACTTTCTCAGACGAAGCCTTATAGCCCCGCGAATCCGTCGCAACCGCATAAATGAAGTGTCGCGCTGGAGTAAGCACGAACGGAGGGACTGAAAACGGCGCAGACGTGTCCTCGCCGATCTTTCTGGCCACACTCGGGTCGACGCTGGACTCATCGAAAAACTCGACCTTGGTAATCGTGTGCGGAGCAAGTATTGAGGCAGTCGCAGAGATGCTCAGCAAATCGGGCCATACCAAATTTGTTGGCACCGTCCCGAGCTGAGCCGATGGGCGGGTTGTGTAGTCGTCCAGTAATTGCACCGAACGCCGGGCCAGTCCGTAAGTGGAGTAGCTCTCGCCAGTGACAACCAATTCACACGCAGTTTCCGTTGCCGGAGTGGCAAGAATTGGCTGCGATCCCGGCGGCCCAGGGAATTCTTGAAAGTCGTAACTGAACTCCGCGCCGTTGCAAAATAGCCTAGCCTCAATAAACAGGTTTTGCGGAAGCGGCTGTGTCGCACCTGGACACCAAACTTTCTTGAGAGTTCTGACCTCTATCGGCTGACCAGCTTGCGCGAAGGCGTAGGGCGTTGGCTCGAGTATGTCGATCCGTACCCGCCAGAAGTCGGGATCACAGAAATTCTTGGCAGCGCTTGCCTCTGTTGCGAGCAGCGCGCGGAACTCAAGGTGATCGTTTTCCTGACGTTGCGGCGAAACATCGTCGACCGGCGACAATGCCAGGGCAGTGCCAACCCCGACACAAGCCAGAATGAAGATGGCAGCAACGGTGAGCTTTCGTAGGGCTCTCGTGTCATGGTCGCGACGCATCCGGGAATCAGCTATTGAACGACAACCGCGGGACGTGAGTAGCATTGGCAAAAACCCTCTGACCAGCGCGAACGCCAGTGATCCAAAATGATGGGCGCCTGGATGAGGTCCGCGGCGACCGAATTCGATTTCTACGCTGACCTCTGCCCATAGGACAAAGACTTGTGTCCAAACTCGCTTGCGCTGCCGTCCTGACCTACACGCCCGGACTTCAGTTGCTGCCAACAGAACAAAACCTCTACACGTCATCGCCCTGGTCGGACTGACAACGCTTGAAACCGTCAACGGGAGTGCTTCACGGCGGTTGTGCGAAATCGTGGCTCGGGCACTCCGACAAGCAGAGTCGGGCCACTCTCTGATCACAACGCGTAAAACGGCGGCGAGGATGATCAATTATTTTTGCGATTGATCCCGGTAGCCGGCCGACCATGACCCCGGGTCGGTGCCAGTTCCGTGATACGCGGGATCCGAGAACATCACAATTTGTGACGCAGGCATGGTAGCCGGGGTTCTGCGGGTGTCAATTCAAATCTCCGGGCGATTTCGGGGTGGCGGTCCCGAGAGCGGGCGCAGCCGGACCATCCCCGTTGGCGGGTGGGACCGCGGTCGGCCCGATTCGGGCCTCCTACGTGAGAGCGCCGGGTGGGTCGAAACGTGGGAGCGCCGGATCGGTGCGACCGTTGAGGAAAACCCGCGAGACCGCGGTCGGCCCGCTTCGGGCCTCCTACATGGGGGCCGGATGCGTGGAAACGTGGGAGCGCCGGGTGGGCGCGACCGTTGGGGGTCGGCCGGCGAGATGCCATCCCGAGCCTGTCGCGGTGTTCAGATGGCATCTCACAGAGATGCCCTACAAGTACCCTGCCTGCTGATGCAGTGCGCGCCGCTAGTTGCAGTGCGGCGGCGTCAGCACCTGGCCGTCTTCGAATCCGGATTGCAGCAGGCGGTCGTCGTCGATGCAGGCGGGTCCGCCTTCGAAGAGCAGGGCATTGCTGCCCGCAGGTCGATAGCTGCCGAACTGGCCGTCCTGGATATTGACACGCCATTTATTGGTGCCTACACGGGTGGCTCGCGATGAGAAATCGTGCCAACCGACGGTCGTTGCGTCGCCTGGTGTCGAGGGCCCGTAGAAGCGGAACGACCAGCCATACTGGTTGAAATTGGCGTTGTGGAAAGTCAGCTCCACAGTAGCCTGCGCGCAGTCCTGGATATCAAAGCGCACCAGATCCTGCGGGTAGGTATAAAAGCGCGGTCCGCCATCAAAAAAGTCGCGGCCATTGCGCGCGGCCAGCTTGGCCTGCACATCCACCGCCTGGTCGCAGGCACCGCCGCTGCCGGAGATGATATCGGAGGTGAAAAATCCACCTGCGCCATTGGGTGCATCACCGGCACCACGGAACAACACGACACTCGATCCGACCGCACTCTGCTGTGCATCGGACATGCCATCGTTGTTGCCATCGCCGCCGTTCGGCGCATTGTTCTCGGTACCATCGGGCACGCCGTCACCATCGTCGTCGGGCACCTGTTCGATGGTCCAGACGCCAGCAGTTGTGCCCGCGTGCAGAATGGTCGCGTTGAACGGATCGAGTTCGATCGCCGTTGAAGCACTGGCCGGCAAACCGACGCTGATCGACCGCCAGTTGGCCCCGCCATCATCGCTGCGGTACACCGCGCCCGGGTTGGTAATTGTTCCGGCACCTGCTGCATAGATGATATTGGGTGCAAGCGGGTCGACCAGCAGATCGCGAATATCCAGCTTCGATGCAATACCGGCCGCGGCCTCGGTCCAGGTCACGCCGCCATTGGTGGTCTTGTAGATCGAGCCGCTGGTGGGATTGAGCTCGTTGTCGACGACCGCAGCCCACAGCGTATTGCCATCCGTTGGATGAATCGCCAGTGCAAGCACGCTGTAGGCGGTTAGCGTCGTCCCGGGAAGCCGCGGCAGTCCGCCAACACCATTGGGACCGCTTGCATGTACCCAGTTGGCGCCAGCGTCATCGCTTCGAAATACGCCGTTGGCACGGTCCGTACCGGCTACGCGAATAAGTCCAAAGGTCCCGACGTAGAGCCGATTCGAATTGCTCGGGTCGAGCACGATATTGACCGGCGTGATCTCCGCCAGACTGTCGGTCGGCGGAAGTGTCGCATCGAGCGCCACCCACTGCACATCCGGAAGGCCTGCCCCATTCAATACTGTCGTGTCTGCATTATCGGTTCGGATGATGCGATGCGAGCGCCCTGTAGCGGGTGCACCCGATGTCGTGGCGTAGAGTCGGTGCAGCACACCGGAAGTACACACCGGGCCAGTGGGGCTTGGAATCGGAATCGTACAGGAACGCGTATCCAGCTCAGTGTCGCGCACGGTGCCGAGACTCACATAGGTCGTCATGCCACTGGTAACGGTTGGCAAGTTGCCATCAAGCCGGGTCCAGGTCACGGCGTTGTTGCGGCTGCGATATATGCCGGAGTTGCGCGCTGCGATAGGCACATTCGCAGGGCGACCGCTGGCATAGACGATGCTGCTCGCCTCGGCACCCGGCGCGGTACCCGCCGACAAGGGATCGATCGTCAGGCTGCGTAGGGCACTAGCTTGCAGTCCATCGTTCGCGGTCAACCAGGACAGGCCACCGGTGACGGACTGGTAAAGCCCGGGCGTAGATCCGTTGCGGCCGCCGTCGGTAAATCCGGCAAAAATGATCTGTGCGCCCGCTCCGGTTGCCGTGGAAGGGTTGGGATTGACCGCGATCGAACGCAGCGAGGTGGCATTCAAACCATTGTTGATCGTGCTGCCGTTCCATGCTGTGCCGGCAACTGGTCGGCGCATCACCCCCGCACCCGCGGTGGCCGCCCAGATGAAGGTACCCGCGCCCGGATACCCCGGCTCGAAGACCAGATCCTCAACGATTACGGGCACCGGATTTCCCAGGCTATCCAGATAAGTCGGATTGGCGGTGAGGTCGGTGGTTTGAGGTACAAAGCTGACGCCACCATCGATCGAGCGATTGCTGCCGCTCCAGACTTCCAGGGCGATGGTGGGATGCGCGGTGATGCGGCCCAACACAAACGAGTGTCGGGCCCAGTTGGCGCCATCATCATCGCTGCGGTAAAAATAATCCCCACCATTTCCGAAGGGAGCGCCGGCCGAAGCGTAGATGGCGGTGCCGGCACCGAAACTGATCGATTGCGTGCCGGGCTGTTCGTCGACAAACAGCGGGTCGGACAACACCGCGCTCCAGTTGGCACCACCGTCGATGCTTCGATACAACATCGGCAATATCGGTGCAGGGACGGTCGTAGCCAAGTAGCTCTGCACGCCAGCCAAAATGCGATTGGCGTTGGTCGGATCTACGGCAACGACATCGAATCCTGTGCCATCCGGCAGTCCACTGCCTTCAGCCGTAAAACTCACACCGCTGTCGGTGGAACGAAGCAGCTTGATGCCAGGGACCGGCAGCGGCGCGCCTGTCATCGGATTCAGATCAACTGCCAGCGCAATCAACACTGCCCCGGTGACGCCGGGGACATCGGCAATCGAGGTGATGTAGGTATCGTCTGGTGTTACATAGCCGGTCGGCGCCCAATTGAGTGCTGCGTCATTGCTGCGATACAGCCGGCCGTCGCCCGCGACCAGATAGAGGACTGCCGGGCTGTCCGCATCCAGTACGAATACGCGCACGCCTTTCAATCCGGCGATTCCATTTTCCGCACGCGTCCAGGATGCACCGCGATTGGTCGTCTTGAAAAATCCGCCACCGCTGTTGGCGTAGATTGTGGTCGGCGTGACCGGATTGAACTCGAGGTCGGAGACGATACCGCCACTGGGTCCACTGCTGGTCCATACCCCGGGTCCGGCGAGTGCAAGCACAGGCAGCGAGAGCAGCAGTGAAACCAGGATCCGGTTGCGCATGAATCACCTCGAATGCATTGGAGTCGGCCAGTAGCCTGACATGCTAGTCCTTCATTCCCACCGGGTCACGTCGGCATCGCTGGCCGGTGGCGTGATTCAGCAAGGTGAAGGAGGTGGCAATAGCGATGAAAAGCGCTACATGAGAGCTAATACGCAAAACAGCGGCCAAACCGGGCACGCTCCCGCGAAAGTCTGCAGTAGGTCGCCGCTCTGCCCCGAGCCCGCGCCGTTCAGCGCTGCTGCGCTGGGCCCGTCGGACGTCGCGCGATGGCCATCGCCTTCAGGGCATTGAGTGCGGCGCTGAGCGCGTAGTCATTGCGCAGCGCGGCGTCCTCCGGTGTTTCGACAATCTGCACCGGGCCAATGCTGATACCCGGTGCATCCAGATGGCCGGGAAGTCCGGCCTCGCTCGACAACAACTGCGCGGCACGATCGAGTGGCGCGAGCTGGACATCCGCGAGTTCGATGTCGGGCGCGATGCCCTGGGCCTGGATGCTGGTGCCGGCCGGCGTGAAATAGCGCGCGGTGGTGAGTTTTACCGCGCCGCCGGATTCGAGCGGCAGGATGTTCTGCACACTGCCCTTGCCGAACGTACGCTTGCCCATGATCACGGCGCGATGATGGTCCTTGAGCGCGCCGGCGACGATTTCGCCGGCCGAGGCACTGCCCTCATCGACCAGCACGACGATCGCCGCGCCGCCGATCAGATCACCAGGCGAAGCGTTGAGACTGAGCCGCGCCTCATCAATGCGGCCGCGCGTGCTGACGATCAGGCCATCTTCCAGAAAGGCATCGGCGGTCTCGACTGCGGCGGTCAATACACCGCCCGGGTTGTTGCGCAGATCCAGCACCAGGCCACGCAGCGGCAGGCGCGCGCTGTGCAGATTGCGCAGGTGTTCGCGCAGGTCGCGCGGGGTGGTCTCCTGGAACAGACTGATCCGCACATAGCCGTAGCCGGGCTGCAGCAGGCGTGCCTGCACCGAGCGGGTGCGGATCACCTCGCGCGTCATCGCAATCTGCAACGGTGTGTTTTCGTTCTCGCGGTCGATGCTGAGTGTCACCAGGCTACCGACAGCACCGCGCAGCTTTTCCACGGCATTGACCTCACTGGTATCGACCTCGACACCATCGATCGCCAGGATGATGTCGCCGGCCTTGACACCCGCGCGCGCCGCCGGCGTGTCGTCGATCGGCGCGATCACGCGCAGAAATCCGTCGACCATCAGCACTTCGATACCCAGGCCGCCGTAGACGCCGCTGATGTCCTCATCCCACTGCTGCAGCTCCTTGGGTTCAAGGTACTGACTGTGCGGGTCGAGTTGGCTGAGCATGCCGCGGATCGCTGCCTGCATCAGCTTGGCGTCATCCATCGGTTCGACATAGGCATCCTTGATGGTGCGGAACACCGAAACAAAGGTTCGGATGTCTTCGTCGCTGATCGGCGTTGACGCCACCGCATCGGATGACTTCGCCTCATCGGCGGCAACATCCTCGGCCGAGCGAACCAGTGGCGATGCGAACAAGCACGCGCTGCAAAGGAGAATACGGAACGATTTGAGCATGGCGTGCACCCGGGAAAGCAAGAAACAGGATCAACTGAAGCGCTGACTGCGTGTCAGCATTATGCCTCAGCGTGCCGTGAACGCCGCATGTGCGGCCTGGTTTCGCGACGCAGATCACCTACCGAATGCGCGCTACTCCGCCGCATCCAGCTCGGCGCGACGCTGCTGATCGGCCTGGTTGATGGTGGCTTCGACTTCCTTGGCGCGTTGCAGCGCCTCGCCCTGAGCCTGCAGCACGGTGCCCTGCAGTGGCTTGTCCGGCTCCGCGCTCGGCTTGGCTGCCGGCTGCGACTCGCTGCAAGCCGCCAGCACGACCATCAGCACGAGTATTGTCAGTTGACGCATTTCATGGCTCCCTGGCCCGACACGGATTTGTGCAATCGGGCGACAAGGCTATGCTATCGGCTGCACGGCAGGGAAATCGGATATGCGTCAACGTTGGCGACTGGACGGCAGGACGGCCTTGATCACCGGTGGCAGCAAGGGAATCGGCCGTGCCTGCGCCGAGGAGCTGGCCGCACTCGGCGCCGATATCCTGCTGGTGGCCCGTGATGAAATCGTGCTCGAGCAGACCCGCGCCGAGATCGCGGGCGCGCACCCCGAGCAGCGCATCCTGGCGATGGCGGCTGATCTCTCCGAGGAGGAAGACCGCCTCGACGTGTTCGACTGGATCAGCGATCTGGAATGCGGCCTGGACTTGCTGGTCAACAATGTCGGCACCAACTTCAGGCAGGAGACGCTCGCAGTGAGCATCGCGGATGTCCGTGCGCTGTTCGATACCAATGTGTTGTCGGCATTCCATCTTTGCCAGTTGGCGCATCCGCATCTGTCGGTGCATGCCCAGTCAGCCATCGTCAACGTGGGCTCGGTATCCGGCATGACGCATGTGCGCACCGGCGCACCCCATGGCATGAGCAAGGCGGCAATCACCCAGCTGACCCGCAATCTCGCCTGCGAATGGGCCGCCGATGGCAACCGCGTGAACGCGGTGGCGCCCTGGTATATCCGCACTGGCCGCACGACGCCGCGACTTGCCGAGCAGACCTATCTGGATGAAGTGCTCGAGCGAACACCGATGGGGCGCATTGGCGAACCCGAAGAAGTGGCCGGTGCAGTGGCATTCCTGTGCCTGCCGGCTTCGAGCTATGTCACCGGCGAAGTCATCGCAGTCGATGGTGGATTTCTGCGCTACGGCTTCTAGACCGACAGGCTTGATCGCGCGGCCACCAGCTGTCATTGATGGCGGCCGCCCATTCCGCGCGATGGAACGCACCATGCCCGATTCGTCTTTGGACAGCACCA
This sequence comes from Lysobacterales bacterium, assembly GCA_038255435.1. GTDB lineage: Bacteria > Pseudomonadota > Gammaproteobacteria > Xanthomonadales > Ahniellaceae > 0-14-3-00-62-12. Next base: position 4,256 of record JBBSLG010000047.1, on the reverse strand, counting down.
CTCACCGCAATGGCCTCTGGCTCGGCGCGATCGCTGCGATATTGTTTTCGGCAAAGGCCATCCTCGCCAAACTGATGTACCGGCATGGCATCGATGCGGTGACCCTGATCGCGCTGCGCATGCTGTTCGCCCTGCCGGTATTTGCTGCGGTGGCGGTATTCGAAACCTGGCGCGCGCGACGTGACGGTAACCGCCTGAACTGGACCGAGTGCGCGCAGATCCTGCTGCTCGGCCTGCTCGGCTACTACCTGTCGAGCTTTCTGGATTTCTGGGGGCTGCAATACGTCAGCGCTTCGCTTGAGCGACTCATCCTTTTCCTGAATCCCTCACTGGTGCTGCTTATCGGCTTGCTCTTTCTGGGCCGACGGGTAAGCCCGGCCCAATGGCTGGCCATGCTGGTCAGCTACGCCGGCGTCGTGCTGGTTTTTTATGAGGGTCTGCGCCTTGGTGGCAGCGAGGTCGCACTGGGCAGTGCCCTGGTGTTCGCCGCGGCGATCAGCTACGCGCTCTATCTGCTGATGTCCGGCGCCCTGGTCAAACGCGTCGGCAGCCTGCGTCTGGTCGCCTACGCGATGTGCGTGTCGACCGTGGCCTGCCTCATCCAGTTCTCGCTGATCCATCCGCTCGCCATGCTCCAGCAGCCACAGATCATCTACGGACTCTCGGCGTTGAACGCCTTTTTCTGCACCGTGCTGCCGGTCTATCTGACCATGTTTGCCATCGCAAGGATCGGCCCGGCGCTCACTGCGCAGACGGCGATGCTCGGACCGGTCTCCCTGGTGTTTCTCGGTTGGTGGCTGCTCGGCGAACCGATCACCTGGCTGCAATTGCTCGGGACAGCGATCGTCCTGGCCGGTATGGCCCTGCTATTGCGCGCGCGGCCACCGCTGGCACCGATCGAGACGGCGTAGGACGGCTTCGATCGCTCAGCGCATCCTGGTTGACTGCGCCGAGCGGCTCGCACCGCTCGGCGATATCGGTTTTACTCGAAGCCATCCTGGAACAACTGGGTGTCGCCGGCAATCGTACCGCCATCGAAGAACAGCCCAGCGCCGTTGACCGCCACCATGCCAGGCAGGATCGCGCCCGTGCCCAGATCGAACGACCACAACTGTGGGGAATTGGGCTGCATGCCGGCAATCCCCGGGCCCAGGCTCACGATCGCGTTATTGACCGTATCAATGGCAATCGATCCGGCAAGAACGAAACAGCAATCGGTCATGCCGCTACCCACGGTAGTGATATTGAGTCCGGCATTGCTGGTGAACAACAGGGTTGCGGCTGATGCGCTGGAGTAGGCCAGACCGAGCAACTGACCACCGGCATTGACCACCAGTTCGCTGACGCTGAGGTCGGCAGGAATGCTGACCGCCTGGGCAAGCGCGGGCGGGTTCATGGTGAACCGGAAAATGTGATCCGCGCTATCGGTCGTGCGTCGACCGACCAGGAACAGGCTGTCGTCGCTGGCGCGAAACGCCGAGACACCCGCTCGGAACACGCAGCAATCTGCAATCGGCATGCCCAGATCGGAGATCGATGTGCCGACGATCGTGATCAGCCGGACGCTGTCGTCACTGGGGTCGCTGGCAACGCCGATCAATCGGGGGACACCGCTGGCATCCCATTCCAGGTGACTGATGCGCAGTGCGGCAGGGATCGGCAGAGGCACCTCCTTGCTGGAACCGATGTAGCGCAACGGATAAAGCGTCTGTGCTCCGGCCGAGTTGCCGATGAAGTAGACGCGGTGGCTCACTACATCGGCCGTGACTGTACCCACCTGGACCGAAGTCGAGCTGGCATCGACCTCGGCCAGCGAGTAGGTGTCACCGTCAAATACGCGCAACGTCTGCGTGATGTCCTCGTATGCCACCCGCAACACCGCTGCCTCGGCTGCGGGCCAGACCAGCACGCCTGCCGCGATCAGAAGAATTCGCAATGGAGTCGGAATCATGGCCATGACTCAGCGCGCGCTGCGCGCTTCGAGATCGGCCAGACGCCGCTCCAATGCCTCGATTTGCTGGTCGCGCTGCTGCACTTCGGTCTGCAGGGCCTGCACCGCAGCCAGGGCGACGCCAGCCAGATCAGAGGGCGCGATCATCTTGTCGGTGCTGCCGAGTCCAAAGGCCTGATGAAAATCCTCGGCGACTGGGCCGAGATGGCGATCGGACGCCGCGATATAGCGCCAGGTGCCGACCGGCAAACGGGCAACGCGCGCGAGCAGGTCGGCCGGATCAATCGCTTCGAAACCTTCCTTGGCACTACGGCTGGACAGCTGCGAAATGGTTCCGCGCGCGTTGACATTGCCATTGCTGTCGACTTCGAAGCGATGATCCTCGGGCTGCAAGCCCGTATCCGGACCAAAGTTCTGATTGGTGATTCGCAGCATGGGCTCGGGTGCCGAGATGTCGACGATCTTGCTCGCATTCAGGCGCGCCGTGGGCGCGGCTGTACCAAAACCGACATCGCCATTGGCGGAGATGTCGATACTGGATGTCGGTGCTCCCGGCCGAATTCGGAAGGAGAGACGCGAGCCTCCGGTGACATCACGGATGAAGAAGTTGGCTTCGTTGCCGGCTATGTCCCAGGTCTGGGCGGTGAAGCCGCCAGCCGAATTCTGTTCCAGGCGCAGGCCGGGCGTATTGCTGGTATTCACGTGCAGATCGAGGACCGGCGTCGCCGTACGGAACCCAATGCGCCCCGTCGAATCCAGGTAGACGGAATCGGTCGTGGCACCGCCTTCGATGGTGAACGGGACGCGCGCTCCGGTGATGTCCTCGATGGAGAATTTCTCCTGCCCACCCGACGCACTGTCATTCGCCGTCAATTGCCAGTCCGCCGTTGGAAACGCGCCGACCGAACTGTCTTCGAACTTGATCCGGGTATTGTTTTCCTTGAGCCGGACGGTATCGAAGCCAAAGGATTCGTTGTTGACACAGTCAAATCCGGTGCAGGTCGATCCCTGCACAATCAGGTCGTCCGGGATCACCTGGTCCTTCGGCCGGGGCAGGGCCGACTTGCCTGGCACATCCTGATCGCTATCGCTTACGGACGCCTTGGGAAAATGGATTTGACCACCACGCAGCAGAAAGCCGCCGCCGCTTGGCGCCGGAGCCACAGTTCCGGCAACGGTGCCGACCGCGCGGCCGTCTTCATTGCTCGCGCCCTGCGTGCTGCCCGCACGGGCGGCTCCGGCCGCCTGAAAATCGAACCGGTAGTTGTAGTAGCCATCCGGCAACAACTGGGTGTCGATCGTGAATGCATTGCTGCTCGCGGCGTCGCGTACTTGCTCGGAGACCAGGCCGTTGGGTCCGGTCACCAGCAGTCGGACTTTCTGATAACTGGCACCAACCACATGCGTCGCGGCATCACCGCCGGCCTGCACCGACACTTGCTGCGCCATCGACGGCGTAACTGCGAAAGCCGCGATCAAAGCACTTGCTCGAATGACTGTATTCATTGCGATCCCCTTTCAAGACTGTGTTGCCAAAGTTTGATCCGGCGTGCCCGCTGCTGCGCGCTGCACTACTCAAACCCATCGCCAAAAAGTTCACTGCCGCTGCCGCGCACCAGCACAATGCGTTGGCGCAAGGCGCGTGCCGCGAATCGCTCCTCTGCACCATCCGGCCAACGCACGTCGATCATCGATGTTCCCGTGGCCAATCCCAGGCCGAAGTGCGCCTCGATCGGATTGGATGAAAGATAGTTGTTGCCCGCCGATATCTCGCGGGTTTGCAATATGTCTGCCGCAGTCAACTGGACCCTTGCGCCGACCGCGTCGGGATTCGCCCCGGCCTGACGCAGTCGCACCCGCAGCCAGGGCTGTGTGTTGCCTTCCTCATTGCGCCACAGCCGCGTCTGTCCAGGCTGTAGTGCGTCGCCGCCGGTGTTCTGGGTGTAAAGATCGATATCGCCATCGTTGTCGAAGTCGGCGCAGACCACGGCGCGGCCCTGACCGGTGTCGTTGATGCCGAGTTCAGCGGCGCGTTCGCTGAACGTGCCATCGCCATTGCTGATGAACAGGCGCGCTGGATCGACGAGGTAAAACTCGGCACCGGGCTGCTGCGGCGCCGGCCAGCCGTTGACATGAAACAGATCCAGCCAGCCGTCGTGATTGAAGTCGGCGAAGCAACTGCCCCAACCCCAATACCCTGCGCGGACGCCGGCGCTGTCGGTGGCATCTTCAAACCCGTTCCCGGTGTTGCGGTAGAGACGATTGCCGGTGCTGCCGGTGCCACCGCGCGGAGGTTCCGTTGGGT
>JBBSLG010000046.1:0-30346 GCA_038255435.1 Lysobacterales bacterium | reverse complement strand
GCGGATTCCGATCCAAGTCGGTACGGCATTCCGGTTGAAGTCGGTACAGGGTTCTGATTCAAGCCGGTACGGTTGTCCACAGGGCGATTCGGTGGGGACACTGTCCCCTCGCAGAGAGCGAGGGGACGATGAGCTACCGGAGGATGCCGATGAGGCAGTTATTGAATTTGGCGCGGCTGCGGTTTGCCGAGCAGCGCTCGTATTCCGAGATTGCAGTGAGCCTTGGGATGGCACGCTCGACTGTGCAGTCGGCGGTGGAGCGCTTTGCCCAGGCAGGTCTGACCTGGCCCTTGCCGGCGGAGCTGGATGAGGGCGCGCTGTATGCAAAGCTCTATCCGACACAGTCGGCGGCGCGCTCGCCGGAGCCGGACTTCACGCGGATTGCGGCTCAACTCAAGCGCAAAGGGGTAACACGCACGCTGCTTTGGCAGGAGTATGTGTCCGAGCATGGCGCTCAGGCGTTGGCCTATTCCCAGTTCTGTGCGCGATTGCAGGCGTATCAACGCAGCTGCGATCCAGTGATGCGCATGCAGCATCGCCCGGGCGAGAAGGCGTTCACCGACTATGCCGGCCTGTGCATGGCAGTAACCGATGCGCGCACCGGTGAACAGCGCAAAGCGCAGATCTTCGTCTCGTCGCTTGGTTTTTCGTCAGCGATCTATGCCGAAGCGACGTGGACGCAGAACGAGGCCGACTGGATCAGTGCAAACGACCACTCGCTGCTCGCGTTCGGCGGCGTGCCCGGCGCGATCGTGCCGGACAACCTCAAGTCGGCGGTGACCAAGGCGGATCGCTACGAGCCGGCGATCAACGCCGGTTATCAGGAGTGGGCCGAGCATGTCGGCACGACGATCCTGCCGGCGCGGGTGCGGGCGCCGGACGACAAGGCCAAGGTCGAGAACGCGGTACGGTTGGTGACCCAGTCGGTCCTGGCACCGCTGCGCGATCGGGTCTTCTTCTCGTTGACCGAGTTGAATGCTGCGATCCGCGAAGGCGTGGTCAAGCTCAACGCCAAGCCATTCGCCAAGCGTGAAGGATCACGCGATCTGGCGCTTGCTGAAGAACGTGCGCACCTGCGCCCGTTGCCGGCCACACCCTTCCAGTACGGCCACTGGCGCAAGGCGCGGGTGAACATCGACTATCACATCGAGGTCGACAAGCGGTTGTACTCGGTGCCCTATGCGTTGATCCGCCAGCAGGTCGAGGTGCGTGTGGGTGCGGCCCTGATCGAGATCTATCGCAAAGGCAAGCTCGTTGCGGCACATCCGGTCGGCTACAAGCCTGGGGACTGCAGCACCAAGCCGGAACATCTGCCGGAGAAGCACCGCGGCTATCTCGACCGCACACAGACCAGCCTGCAGCGCCGCGCGGCCGCGATCGGCGAAGCCACTGCGCAGGTGATTGCGGCGCAGGCCACACGCAAGACGCATCAGGAGCAAACCTATCGCACCAGCCTGGGCATCCTGCGTCTGGCCAAGGACCATGGCGCCCAAGCGCTGGAAGCGGCCTGCCAGCGCGCATTGGACCTGAAGGCAATCAGCTATCGCGCGATCAACGATCTGATCCGCCACCCGATACCCACGCCGACACCGCCGCCGGTCGTGATCGAACACGCCAACGTGCGCGGCGCGGCTTACTACGGAGATGAGCATGCTCACTGAACCGCTGTACCAGGCATTCCAGACGCTCGGCCTGCGCGGCATGGCGCGCCAGTTCTCGGCGCAGCTGCAGAACAATGATCTTGCCGGCTTGCCGTTCAATGACCGCATGGCACTGCTCGTCGACGCAGAGCAGTCAGAACGATCCAACTATCGCTACGCTCAGCGCCTGCGCTGGGCCAAGCTCGGACAGTCGGCCAGTCTCGAAGATCTCGACCAACGCACACCACGCGGGCTCGACAAGTCGCTCGTCACCCAGTTGGCGACGCTGGCCTTCATCGAGGACAAACGTAACCTGCTGATCACCGGACCGACCGGCGTCGGCAAGAGTTACCTCGCCTGCGCCATCGGCCAGAATGCCTGTCGCCACGACATCAGCGTACGCTACCTGCGCATGCCAAGGCTCGTCGAAGAACTCATCCTCGCCGACGCACTGAAGCGCAAGGGCGCGCTGTTCAAGCACCTTGCCAAGTTCCGATTGTTGATCCTCGATGACTTCGGCCTTGCGCCGATCGCCGATGTGCACCAGCGTGACCTGCTCGAAATCGTCGATGATCGCTTCGACAAGAGCAGCACCCTGATCACCAGCCAACTGCCGATCGAGCAATGGCACAGCTGGCTCGGCGAGCCTACGCTCGCCGACGCCATTCTCGACCGCGTCGTCCATAACGCCTACAAGCTCGCCCTCAGTGGCGAATCCATGCGGAGGAAAAAGGCCACCTGACCCTGGCCAGGAATCCCGATCGCAAACCTGCGATCATCCACACCCCACCAGCCTGTGGATAACTGTACCGGCTTGGACCGGAATGCCGTACCGGCTTGAACCGGAAAGCTGTACCGAATTCATCGGAATCCGCGGGCGGGCTAGCTGCCCGTGGCAAGCACGATCACGAAGCATGAGCCGATGCCCGTATCGTGTGCGGAGACAGTTCCGCCGTGCTCTTCGGCCACTTTCCTGACGGTAGCCAGTCCCAGTCCGCTGCCTTTGGGCTTGGTTGTGTTGTAGGGAAGGAACCAGCGTTCGTCGAAGCCTTCGGGTAGTCCGCATCCATAGTCGCGCACCGAGAGCGTGATGCTCCGTTCGCCCCGCTGCAAGCTGATGTCTACACGCGCGGGTGGGGACGGGCCAGATGCTTCGATGGCATTGGTGATCAGATTTACCAGCGCCTGCCTGAGTCGTTCCTTTTGTCCATCAAGGAGCACGGGCTCTGGGGGATATGAACGATCAAACTGGCACTGCCCGCTTTGTTCGTACAGGGCGATTACTTCGTCCAGCAGTGTGCCGAGATCGAAGCGCTGCCGATCTCCGCTGCTGGGCCGGGTGTAGTCGCCAAACGCGTTGACTATCCGCTTGAGCGCGTCAACCTGCGCAACGATGGTATTCGTAGCCCGATCAAGCACTTCTGCGTCATCGGCGGTCATCTTGGCGAGATACTTGTGGCGAAGGCGCTCGGCTGCCAATTGAATCGGAGTCAACGGGTTCTTGATTTCGTGGGCGAGTCGCTTGGCGACCTCAGCCCACGCAGCCTCGCGCTGACTGTGGGCGATCACGGCGGCGTCATCAAACACCGCCACGAATCTGGCATCCTGATCGGAAGCCAATCTCGTACCACGTACCAGAAGCGCTCTGCTGGGCTCGCCAGCCAGAGCAATTTCCTCTCTCCACTGCATGGGTGCGGCCGCTGCGCATGACTGCAGCCATCGAAACAGCGGGGCACCTCTCGGGAAGCGCAGGCCAGCCTCCGCCAGCGTGCATTGTTCGACGTTCCCACCGGCGTCGACGTCGAGCAGGCTGTAAGCCGCGGGATTCGCTGAAAGAATGCGATCGGCGGTGAAGCTGATGACGCCGGCACTGAGTCGTTCAAGTACCGCGCGAAGATCCGCACGACTCTGCTCGATCTCGGATCGGCTATGCCGCTCGCGCTGTTCAGCGGCCAACAGTTCGATCGACATCTGATTGAACCCGCTGGTAAGAAATCCTACTTCATCATTGCTGAGCACCGGCAAGGTACTTCCGTATCGACCTTGCGCAATCTCGGTGGTTGCACGGGCGAGATCGGTGATGGGCTGTATGAGCCGGCGCGTTGCGGCCAGAGCCGTGTAAAGCGAGCCAAGTAATGCGAGCAGGCTGACCAGGCCGAGAATCAACACGAAGGTCGTCTTCATCGCTTCGCGTTGGTAGCGCAACTGCGCGTAGTCAACCGCGGTACGCTCCAGCAGGTCAACGCTCGGCGCCACGTTTTCGGGCAGAGGCATGATCGTCTGCACGATTCCGGTACCGGCAACATGCACAAGTATGCGCCATACCAGGACGTCGTTGACGCGTTCTGAAACCGCGAATTGACCAACCTCCAGTACCCTCAGGCGCTCAGCGTCGGTCGGCGGCGGCGGTAGCACTACGGCACTGGTATTGAACCCGATCGCGAGCAGATTCCCGGACTCGTCGTACATACTGACAAATACACGGTCGTCGATGCGGGCGACAAGATTGTCGAGAACAATCTGCGGATCCACGCCGGCGCTGAATTGATTGTCGGTAGCAATTGAAGCCCCGATTGTTCGTGCGCGACGCTCGAATGAGCCCAATACTTCCCGCCCCAAATCCTCTGCGCTGCGCTGGGACGCGGCGACATCAGCGCGAAACCAGGTATCAATCCCGGTATCGACAAAGCGCATGGCAAACGCCGATACCAACAACGTTGGAGGAACCGACAACAGGCAGATCAGCATTGCGAATCGCGCATTGAGCCGGCTGCCCGCCTTGCGCATTCTCCAGTCGCGAACAAGGGCGAAAGCCTCCCGGAGCACCGCGCCGATCAGGACCAGGATGGCGAGGGCGGCGACCGCGAACAGCCAGACATAGCCACCGCCAAGTTGGCTTTGAGCGCTCTCGGCGTCCGCAGCTAACCAAAGCGCGGCAATCAGCAGGAGCAGCCCCGCGGTGAGTGGAGCCAGAGTCAGCAGAACGCGCTTCATCGTGAGGTCTGCCACTCAGCCGCGGGAGCACGCAGCCGCCAGCCCGACTCGATCAGTGCAGGTAGACGCATCGGTGCAGGTAGCGCCGAAGTGTCCAGGCGGAGCCTGATTTGTCCTGAGCTTGCCGACGCGTCGGTTAACAAAATTCGAATTCGATCGAGCGCCGCCAAGAGCTGGACACGACTGGAAAAGAAGCGCGGCGCACTGTCATCGATCAGAAGCTGATAGCGGCGCATCAAGGGCAGAAAGCTCAATTCCCAGCGCACTTTCTGGCGCGGACCGGCGTCCGGGCGAATGTCGAACTCGAGCACAAGGGGAATCCCATGGTCGAGCGCGTCGAGAGCGATTTGCGAGAGGTTGATGTCGAGGTCCGCCTCAAGCATGCGGGTCTGTGGATCAAAGATGGCGTGCGAGATCGTCGCATCTCCCTCAGCGCCTGAGCAGGCAGCGAGCAGAGCCACCATGATCAATGCCGACACCCTCAGCAATTGGGTTGTGCGCGTTGGCACGGTCGGAGGATCAGCCCGCCTTGTCGAGCACGGCGTAGAAAAAACCGTCAGCATCGCCGACGCCTGGCAGATTTTGGCGACCGACGCCCGCCTCGCGTCCGAACCAGGGCGCCGGAACAGGGATGGCACGCGCGTCGGGTGTTCGCGCCATGAACGAGGCAATCTGATGTTGATTTTCATCTTTGAGAACCGAACAAGTCGCATAGACTAGCCGTCCACCCGGTTGCAGCAAAGGCCAGAGCGCGTCGAGCAGCAGCGATTGCTGCTGGGCCATGGCAGCAATGTCCGATGCGCGACGGAGCAGGCGGATGTCCGGATGACGTCGAATGACGCCCGTACCCGAGCAAGGCGCATCGATCAGGATACGATCGAATAGCAGGCCATTCCACCAGATAGAAGGCTGGGCTGCGTCGGCCTGCTTCAAAACGGGCAGTATTCCGAGCCGCTTGAGGGCTTCCCGGGTGCGTTCGACGCGCTTGCCGTCGCTGTCCAGGCCAAGCAGGTAGCCGAGCTTCGGTTCCCGCTCCGCTATATGGGCGAGCTTTCCTCCGGGCGCGGCGCAGGCATCGAGAACCCTCAGCCCCGGCCGAAGCTCCAGCAACTCCACGGCAAGTTGGGCGGCGAGATCCTGCACGCTGAAATTGCCCGACTCCCATCCCGGTAGTCCGGTAACGTCTCCGGCGCCGAAGACTTCAACGGCATCCAGAAGCATCGGGTGTGATCTTGCCTCTAGCCCGGCCTCGGCCAGTGTCTGGACAAGCGCCTCCGACGAACACCGACTGCGATTGCATCTAAGCCAGGTGGGAGCCCGGAGATTGTTCGCGGTCAGGGTCGACTGGCAGTCCTCGGGCCAATCATGCTGCAGCCGTTCGATAAGCCATTGCGGATGATCAAATTGCGTTTCAAGTCGGTTCTGTGTCTGGGCATAGAGTGCGCTGCCGTCGCGCTGTGCACGGCGCAGCACTGCATTGACCAGACCGCTGTACTGGGGTTTGCCTAGCGCCCGGGCCGCCTCTACGCTGGCATCAATTACGGCGTAATCGGCATCTATTTTCTCGTCCAATTGGGTCAAGCCGAGCAGGAGCAGGGCTTCCACCTCGCGTGCCGCCGGGGGCAGTGGCCGTTCCAGCAGAGACTTCAACGCGGCGGAGCGTCGATAGATCGATCGCAGTGTCTGAAAAATAAGCAGGCGCAGCAGGGCGCGATCACGCGGATCGGACAACTGCGTATCGGCTTCGGGAATCGCCTCGGACAACGAGGATTTCGCCGAGCGAACGTTGGCAAGCAGGCGGGCCGCCATGGCGCGAACCGGGAGTTCCTGGCGCGAAGGTTTTGCGTTCACGCCGACGACCGAAGATCAGGCCGCGCATTAAGGTAATCGAGCGCACTGATCGGCCGGCCGCCGGCGCGTTGCAGCTGGAGCACCCTCAGCACGCCCTCGGCACAGGCGAGATCGATTCCTTCCCGCCGTGCGGCGAGGATGTGACCTGGCAGTTGGTTGTGCGGACCCGGCAGGGCGATCGCGGAATGGATCCGAACCCGCTCGCAGGCAATGGTGGTTTCCGCGATTGGCCAAGGCTGAAAGGCACGGACCTTCCGTTCCAGCTGCTGCGCCGGTAAATGGAGATCAAGAACCGCCTCGGCCTTGTCGATCTTCGCGGCATAGCAGATTCCCGCCGCCGACTGTTCGCGTGCAACCGGCAGGCTGCCCTCATCCAGCCGACGCAGACCTTCGGCCAAAACCTCGCCACCCAACAGCGAGAGCCGGTCGTGCAGGCTGCCACCAGTTTCGTCGGGGTGAATAGGAGTGCGCCGGCTGAGCAGAACTGGCCCGGTATCCAGCCCCTTGTCCATCTGTATCAGGTCGACACCTGTCTCTTCGTCGCCGGCGAGAAGGGCGCGCTGGATCGGCGCCGCGCCGCGCCAGCGCGGCAGAGCGGACGCATGGACATTCCAGCAGCCCAGACGCGGTACTGCGAGCACTTGCGAAGTCAGGATCAGGCCGTAGGCAACTACAATCATCAGATCGGGCCGCAGGCCAGCCAGTTCACGTCTCGCCGCCGGATCACGCAACGTAGCTGGCTGGAATACCGGCACCTGCGCGCGCACAGCGCGATCCCGCACGGGCGAGCCAGTCACAGCCTGGCCACGCCCGCTGCGCCGATCAGGCTGGGTATAGACCCCAACCAGATCATGGCCGCTGTCGAGGATAGCCTCCAGGCACGACAGGGAAAATTCCGGTGTGCCGGCAAAAACCAGCCGTAGCCTGGCCGATGGCGGCGGCACCGCCACGGCCCTTGCTGGGCTCAAAGCGTGTGCTCGCGCGCGTCGGCATCGATCCGGCTGCGGCGGCTCTTCTCCAGCTTCTTGCGCACCATGTCACGCTTGAGCGGAGACAGATAATCGACAAAGACCTTGCCGGCAAGATGATCCATCTCATGCTGAACGCAGATCGCGAGCAGGCCATCGGCCTCCAGTTCGAACGGCTCGCCCTTGCGATTGAGTGCCTGCACCTTGATACGATTGGCGCGCGTCACGTCGGCGTAGATACCGGGCACCGACAGGCAGCCTTCCTGGTAGATCTGTTCACCGTCCCGGTGGACGATGCGCGGGTTGATAAACACCATGGGCTGGTTCTTGTCCTCGGAGACGTCGAGGACAAGCAGCTGTCGGTGTACGTCGACCTGGGTGGCGGCCAAACCGATGCCCGGAGCCTCGTACATGGTCTCGAACATGTCATCGATCAGCCGGGCAAGGGCAGCATCGAAGCTCTCGACGGGCACGGCGAGGGTGCGCAATCGTGGGTCAGGAAACTCTAGAATCGTGAGCTTGGGCATGGAATTCTCCTCAGGACTGCAAGATGCTGGCATTCTGTCGTTCTTTCAAGCACTTTGCGACCAACCCGGCAGTATGGCGGGCCGGGCGGCATGGAACTAGAAAAAAAGCGTATCCAGCCTCATTCTCACTGTCCGAATTTTGGGTTACACTCGATCCAGTCCTCGGCAAATCAGGACCTTAGCCGCCATGCTTAAACGAATGCTTGCAGTTGTAGCCGGAGCGCTCTTTGCTGCTTCGGGTTTTTCCGCTGAGCCTCAACTGCGTGATGACCACCCACAGACCTATACGGTGGTGCGTGGCGATACGCTGTGGGACATCTCCGCACGCTTCCTGAAGAGTCCATGGCTGTGGCCGGAAATCTGGCAGGCCAATACCCAGATTGAAAACCCCCACCTGATCTATCCGGGTGACGTGATCAGTCTGGTCTATATCGACGGTCAGCCTTGGCTGATCCGTGGTGGACGCCCTGACGTGGTCAAACTCCAACCGCGGGTACGCTCAAGCGGACCGCGTGACGCGATCACGACGATCCCGCTGAACGAAATCAGGCCGTTTCTGGACAAGACGCGGGTGCTGAATTCTTCCGATGCCGCGAATCTTCCATACGTGGTTTCGGCCGAGGAAAGCCGGCTCTATTCCGCGCCCGGTCATGTGGTCTACGTACGCGGCCTGAATGCTCGTCCGGGTGACCAGGTCGATATCGTGCGGCCCACGGTCGTGTTCCGCGAAGTGCCCGCTGGGTTTATCTGGGGCAGATCGGAGCGAAAATACGAGAGCAAGCCTTATACCGGTGTGCGCCAGGTGACCTTCTCCAGCCTCTGGCAGGAGGCTGCGGACAAGTGGCCGTCAAAGAAGCACGTTGACGTGCTCGGTCACGAGGTGATGTTCATTGCCCGCGGCCGTGTCGTGCGCGATGGCGATCCCAGCACGGTGGCCCTGCTGTCGTCGGAACTTGAGGTGGCCAAGGGCGATCTGATCGTCCCGGTCGATGTCAACCCCTATGACGCCAGCTATATGCCGCGTGCCCCCGATGTTGTGCCCGACAATATGCGCGTGCTCGCTGTGTCCGATGCCGATCGCTATACGGGGCCGATGCGTGTGGTCGCACTGTCCCGAGGCGCTCGCGATGGCGTCTCCAATGGTCAGGTGTACTCGATTTTCCAGCAGGGCGAGGTTCTGCGGGACAACGTGAAATACGCCAAGGAAGACCTGCGGACAACCTTCTCCGACCGCAAGGCGATGACCACAATGCCAGACGAATTCCTGGGCCATGTGATGATTTTCCGCTCGTTTGAGAAGGTCAGCTATGGACTGATCATGGACGGCATCCGCCCGATCCAGGTGAACGATGTGATCCGCGCGCCTCAGTCCCACTGAAGTCGCCAGCAACACGATTGAGAAAAACGCGGCCACTGGCCGCGTTTTTCGTTTCGCGCCAGGCAACTGGGAAATATCCGATTCGCAAACCGTCCGCGGCCGATGGCTCGCACGAATTCCGGCATGGATGATGTTCTGCCTGTAGCCGGAGCGAATATGGACGAAATCGAGGCATGGTTGATCTGGCTGCGCGCACCCGGTGTCGGCCCGGCGAAGATCCGTCGCGCCCTGCTGCGACACGGCAACCTGGCGGCCGCACTGAGTGCGGGTCAGCTGGCTTGGCGCGAACTGGAAATCAGCGAGGCGGGAATACTCTGGCTGAAATTGCCCGATCGCGCGCAAATCGAGCGCGATCTGCTCTGGCTAAGTCACGACGATCGGCGACTGCTGAACTGCACTGATCCGGATTTCCCTCCGCTGCTGGCGAAGATACCTGGCGCGCCTGCGGCGCTCTTCGTCCACGGGGATGTCAACAGTCTCTGGCAGCCGCAGATCGCCATCGTCGGTAGTCGCAACGCCTCCGCCGGCGGGCTGGCGCTGGCGCGCGACTTTGCTGCAACTCTGGCCCGCGCAGGATTCAGCGTCACCAGCGGGATGGCCGATGGAATCGATGGGGCCGCACACCAGGCTGCGCTCGATGCCGGTGCACAGAGCATCGCCGTGCTCGGCACCGGAGTGGATCTGGTCTATCCGCGCAAGCACGCGCGTCTGGCTCAGCGCCTGGTCGAAGGGGGCGCTCTGGTGTCCGAATTTGCCCTCGGTGCCCAGGGACTCGCGGAAAACTTTCCACGGCGCAATCGGATTATCGCCGGGCTGAGCCTGGGTACCCTGGTCATTGAGGCCGGGCTGCAATCTGGATCGCTGATTACAGCCCGGCTGGCCGCTGAACAGGGGCGCGAGGTCTTCGCTGTGCCGGGGTCCGTCCATAATCCGATGGCGCGCGGATGCCATCGTCTGATCAGGCAGGGTGCCAAGCTGGTCGAAACCGCGGCAGAGGTGCTGGAGGAACTCGCTCCTATGGCCAGTGTTCTGGGCACGGAGTTGGGCCTGCGTCTGCGTAGTCTCGGCCCGTCCGGAGCCTCAGGGTCGGCCACCCCCGAATCGTCAAACATTTGTGAAGCCAGCCCTGAGGCAGCCCGGTTGTTGCACGAAATGGGCTTCGATCCGGTCGATTTCGACACCTTGATGCAGCGCAGTGGATTGACCGCGGCCACGATCTCTTCCATGCTGACCACGCTGGAGCTCGATGGCGCGGTGGCGGTGCTTGCAGGCAGCTGCTACCAGCGCGTCGGATTCAGGACGAACGCGGGCCCGACGTCCGCGCGGAAACCGAAATGAAAGAGACCGTCCTTGAAGTACTGGTCTACCTGTTTGAAAACTACTTCCACGGTGCGCCTGACACCGTTCATGACCGGGACTCCCTGCAGTCCGAGCTGATGGACGCCGGATTCGATCCGAACCAGATCGGGAAAGCCTTCGACTGGTTGCTGGATCTGCAGAACGAGCGACCGGTGCCTGTGCCGGTGCCTGCGATTGGTCCGGTTCGCGTGTTCGCGCAGGAAGAACAGGATCGTCTGGATATCCAGTGCCTGGGTTTCCTGATGCGACTCGAGTCCTTTGGTGTGCTTGACTCCGAGAGCCGCGAGCGCGTCCTCGAGCGTGCCTGGGCGCTGGAACAGGCACAGATCGATCTGCAGGATCTCAAATGGGTGGTCCTGCTGGTGCTCTTCAATGAACCGGGGCGCGAAGCCGAATTTGCCTGGATGGAAACCCAGGTATTCGGCGATCATCTGCGCACAAATTAGGGTCTGGCAGGGGCGCATTGCCGCCCTGCAATGCAATGCGCCGAGGCCGCGCGGCACGCTGCTGCAGGCGCCGGAAACTTGACAGCTCCAGCTTCGACGTACTTCACTGGAAGAGCTTGTCCGTCGAAACGGTTCCTGGGACATACACCCAGGAACGCTCGACCGACGCACACCACCCGATTACCACCCTCTATAGAAGTGCGGACAGACTCCATCCACCGCATTCGGAAGCATCATGGCCAAGAACCTGCTCATCGTCGAGTCGCCCGCCAAGGCCAAGACCATCAACAAATACCTCGGAAAAGATTTCCAGGTACTCGCATCGTACGGGCACATACGTGATCTGGTGCCGCGCGAAGGTGCGGTTGACACTGATCGCGACTTCGCGATGCGCTACGACCTGATCGAGAAAAACGAGCGCCATGTCGAAGCCATCGCCAAGGCGGCGGAAAAAGCCGACACCCTCTATCTGGCAACCGATCTTGATCGCGAGGGTGAAGCTATCAGCTGGCACATCGCCGAAATTCTTCGTGAACGCGGTCTGCTGAAGAATCGAACCTTGCACCGGGTTGTTTTTTCCGAGATCACGCCCAAGGCGGTCGGTGAAGCCATTGCGCATCCGCGGGCGATTGCCACTGACCTGGTCAACGCGCAGCAGGCGCGGCGCGCGCTGGACTATCTGGTCGGATTCAATCTTTCGCCGGTACTCTGGCGCAAGGTGCAGACTGGCCTTTCTGCGGGCCGTGTGCAATCGCCCGCGTTGCGCATGATTTCCGAGCGCGAGGAGGAGATCGAAGCCTTCATCAAGCAGGAGTACTGGTCTCTGGCCGCGGGCTGCCAGCATCCGGATAACGCCTTTGTCGCGAAATTGAATCGCTTCGACGGCAATCGTGTCGAGCAGTTCTCCTTTACCGATGGCGAGCGCGCGGAACAGGTTCGCCAGGCGCTGATCAAGGCTGCCCAGGGAGCGCTCAAGGTCAGTGATGTCCAGAGCAAACAGCGGCAACGCCGACCGGCCGCGCCGTTCATTACCTCCACCCTGCAGCAGGAGGCCGCGCGCAAGCTGGGCTTCGGCACCAGTCGCACCATGCGCTTGGCACAGGGTCTCTATGAGGGCGTCGCGCTGGGTGATGAGGGCCAGGTCGGATTGATCACCTATATGCGTACTGACTCGGTCAGCCTGGGCGAGGACGCTGTCGCCGAACTACGCGCGGTGATCGCGCAACGTTATGGTCAGAAGGCATTGCCCGAGACACCGAACACCTACAAGACCAAATCCAAGAATGCGCAGGAAGCGCATGAGGCCATCCGCCCGACCTCGGCGCTGCACACACCCGAGTCCGTCGCCGCCTTCCTGAATCCCGATCAGCTGAAGCTGTACGAGCTGATCTGGAAGCGTACCCTGGCCAGCCAGATGGCACCGGCCCTGATGAACACTGTTTCGGTCGATCTGGCCTGCGGCGAGCGTCATAGTTTCCGCGCATCCGGTACGACCGTGGTCGAGCCTGGTTTTCTGGCGGTCTACGAAGAGGGCAAGGATCAGCGTAGCGAAGAAGATGATGACGAAGGTCGCCGACTGCCGGCCATGAAGATCGGCGATGTGATTCCGCTCGGTGAGGTGATTGCGGACCAGCATTTCACCGAGCCGCCGCCGCGCTTTTCGGAAGCCAGCCTGGTCAAGGCGCTGGAAGAGCATGGCATCGGTCGACCCTCGACTTATGCCAGCATCATCCAGACCCTGCTCGCACGTGAATACGTGATGCTGGACAACAAGCGATTCCGGCCAACCGATGTGGGCCGCGTAGTCGCGCGTTTTCTCGCCACACATTTCACCCAGTACGTCGACTACGACTTCACCGCAAAACTCGAGGATGAGCTGGACGCGGTCTCGCGTGGAGAAGGAGACTGGATACCGTTGATGCACAAATTCTGGGCGCCGTTCAAGGCGCTGGTCACCGACAAGATGGAGTCGGTGAGCCTTGACGAGGCCAAGGCGCAACGTGTACTCGGCAACGATCCGGCGACCGGCAAACCGATCAGCGTGCGACTCGGTCGTTACGGAGCCTTTGCCCAGATCGGCAGCAAGGATGACGAGGACAAACCGAAGTTTGCCAGTCTGCTGCCCGGCCAGAGCCTGCACACCATCACGTTGGATGACGCGTTGACCTTGTTCAAACTGCCGCGCGCCCTGGGTCAGGCGCCTGATGGCGTGGAGGTTGCCGCTGGAATGGGCCGCTTTGGCCCGTTCGTGAAGCATGGCAGCACCTATGCATCGATCAAGGCACCCGATGACGCCTATACGATCGAACTTGAGCGCGCGCTGGAACTGATCCGCGAGAAGGCCGAGGCGATAGCCAACCGGGTGATTGCCAGCTTTGATGAGGGCAAGATTCAGATTCTGCGCGGCAAGTTCGGCCCCTACATCACCGATGGCGAGAAAAACGGCAAGATCCCAAAGGATCGCGAACCGGAATCGCTGACACGGGAGGAATGCGTGGCCTTGCTCGCCGAGGGCAAACCCGTGCGCAAGGGTTGGGGCAATAAGAAGGGCGGTGCACGCAAGGGCGCCGCGAAATCCGCAGCCAAGAAGGCAGCCGTGGACAAGCCGGCAGCGCCGAAGAAAGCTGCGGTGAAGAAAGCTGCGGTGAAGAAACGCGCAGCAAAGAAAGCCGCCGTCAAGAAATCTGCGGCAAAGAAAAAGCCTGCCGTGAAGAAAGCTGCCCAGCGCAAGCCGGCGGCCAAGAAAGCCGTGGCAAAGAAATCTGCGACCAAGAAATCTGCGGCCAAGAAAGTGGCATGAAACGCGTGATGGCCTGATGGCAGGTCGCTGAACAGGAGCGTGCCTGTTCAGCGGCAGTCCGGATACATCGGCGCCGCGTCGGCGTCAGGCTGCAGCGCAAAGCGTTTGTAGCTCCACTGGTACTGCAGCGGGGCGATCGCCACGCAGGCCTCAAGTCCGTGATGCAGGGCGGCAACCGCTTCGATGTTGTCGGCGCTGTCGATGCCCGCTGGCGCCGGCAGAAAATGCAGCCCAAATCCGCGCCCCTTCGGCAGGCGTTCGGCGAACCCGAATACCACCGGCGCGCCGGTCTTGTGCGCCAGTCGTGACAACAGGGTCATGCTCTTGCAGGGCAGTCCGAAGAAGGGAGCAAATTCTCCCTCGCCGCCCTTGGGCCTTTGATCGGGAAGGATGCCGAGCAAAACCTTCTGGCGCAGGCAGCGATAGAGTTCGCGTACGCCCTGTGGATCGGCGCGGACCTGGCGTGCTCCTAGAGCCCCGCGCGCACCCAGCAACAAGGGCTCCCAGCGCGCATGCTGCGGTTGACGGTACAGGAGCGCCATCGGCCCGCGTGCGGAGAGGTACAGGTTCAGCAATTCCCACTGACCCAGGTGCGGTGCGGCGACGATCACGCCGCGGTCCTGTCGAATTGCCGCATCGAGAAACTCTAGCCCCTGTACCGAACGGATCTGGTCCAGTGCGCGTCGCGCGGGCAGTCCCCATATTTTGGGGAGTTCCACCAGTCCCATCGCCATCTGCGCCATTGCCTCGTGCGCCTGCCGTTCGCGCGCAGCAGGCTCCAGCCCAGGGAAGCACAGCTCGATATTGCGTCGGGTGACCCGGTATTCGCGCGTGTTGAACCAGCGCATCAGGACTGCCAGGCCGCGCGCGAGTCCATGCAGCACACGCAGCGGCAGCAGTGAGAATGCGCGCAGTAGCGCACGCGCCAGTTGTACCCGTAGAGGCGTGGACGTCGACATCCGATCATCAAAGCCGGTCTGGTCGCTCATCGCAAGCCCTGCCGCCGGGACCCGGTCGTGCCGATACTGGACAAGCCTCGTAGAATGCGCGATTGAAGGGAGCATCCCGGCGCCATGATTGCCTTGATCCAACGAGTACAGCGTGCCTCGGTCGAAGTCGACGCCGTCGTCGTTGGCGCCATCGGTCCGGGCTTGCTGGCTCTGGTCGCAGTTGAGCCACAGGATGGTGATGCGCAATGTCAGCGCATGCTTGAACGTCTGCTTGGCTATCGGATCTTCGCCGATGCCGACGATCGGATGAACCGCTCGCTGACGGATGTCGGCGGCGGACTGTTGCTGGTCTCGCAATTCACCTTGGCAGCGGATACCCGCAAAGGCATGCGACCGAGCTTTACCTCGGCGGCGCCGCCGGAGGCCGGTGAAAGGTGGTTTGCCCACCTGGTCAGTTTGGCGCGCAGTCGGCACGCTATCGTGGAGACCGGGCAATTCGGCGCCAATATGCAGGTCAGCTTGATCAACGACGGACCGGTGACCTTCTGGTTGCAGGTGCCCTGAGCGGACCGGGCAAACTGCCAAGGTGAATCAGGAATAAGGCACCGGGCCGGCGACGAAATTGAAGTAGAACCACCAACCGAGCTCGCCCTCGTGCTGATCACGGTCGTCGCCGGTCGCGCAACTGCCGGTGCCACCCCTGAGCAGGGAAGACAGTGGGCGATTGCCAATCACCGGCACGCTGGCCGGTATCAGAATGCTATCGGCCTGTGCCTCGCTGATAAAACCGCGACTGAGTCCGGCGACCAGGCCAGTTTCTGCTGGAGACAAAAACGCCGCGCCCACCCGGCCGCCGCGCAGCACCAGATCGAGGCCGGCGATATTGGTTGCGCCATCGCGTGCGGCGCTGGTGAAGCAGGGCGGCATGGGCGCATTGATCGGCGTCGCCGCGTAGCCGCCGGTGGTGCCGGCGATCGCCGACAGGCAGGACTCACTGCCGATCGTGAAGCTTGCGTAGGGCTCGGCTTCGGGCGAGGCGCCGGCAGATGGCATGCACTGGGTCCCGGCGAGCGGAAAGCTGCAGTCACCCGCGGTCTGGAAGAGGTGCCGGACGGCGCCACTGGTATCCAGTGGAGAGAACAGGATCAGCGGCGAGGAGTCGACGAATCCGTCCGAATCGCCGTCCTGGGTCAAGGCCGTTGCAATCTGTGCGTTCAAGCCCTGCTCGGTGACGTCGAGGCAGATCGGGATCCCGACATTGACCTCGGCGAACAGATGCGGATCGCGCAATTTGAGTTCGGTGTAGCGCATGGCGCTAAGCGTCGGCTGCTCGAACCCATCGGGATGCAGCCAATCAGGGGTGACTTCGGCCTGTGCCGCCGCACCAATCCCTACGAGACACCAAGCCAGTTGCCTGATCATTCCGGTTTATCCAAGACGAGTCAGCGCCAGAGCTTAACCAGCGCGCCGGTCCGCCGCAAAGCGATCAGCCTGGCTGTCGGCGGATGCGTACGATGCCGGTTCGCAGGCACGAGCGCAGCAGGCTGATGCGATCCTTCCGGTCAGGGCAGGCTTACCGCCGCCGGCATATCCTGCAGGGAGATTCCCAGATTGGTGATCTCGCTGCGCAGTGCCGGGAGCTCTTCGGCAAGCAGATCCGCCAAAGAAACCAGTGCATCGCGGGTCGCGCGCTCACCCGAATCCAGGTAGGCCAGATGGGTCGGCGAAGCGGGTCGCAGGCTGGATGAGAAATACCAGCTCGCGGTGCCGAGGATGCTCTGGGCATCGGTCTCGGCCACATAGCCCTTGGTGGCCTCCGGTGGCTGCCAGATCCTCTTCTCGACAACCAGCAGCGACTCCTTGAATTTCTCGATGCTCTTGATGGCGGCCTGGTGTGGATCCTCGTCCTTGATCTCGATCGCGGGGGCGCGCTCCTTGCGACGATCTACGTGGGCTTTTGCCAGAGCGCTGGCGCGATCAAGATCGGCGCGCAGATCCTGCAACTGGCGCACGGCATCGGTGATCGCCTCCTGCGCCTTGCCCAGTCTCGCCCAGCTTTCCGCCTTGCGCCGATAGTCGGCATCATCGAGCTTCAAGCGTGGATCAGGTAGTACCGTGATCATGCCCTCGGCGCGCAGTTCGCCGAACACCAGGGTCAACTTGTACTGACCAGGAACCACCGGCGCCTGGGTTCCTCCACCCCAGGGACTGGGTGGCTGCGGCGAGCGATAGGCCAGTCGCTGCAGATCCCAGGC
The DNA here is from genome assembly GCA_038255435.1 of Lysobacterales bacterium. Lineage (GTDB taxonomy): Bacteria > Pseudomonadota > Gammaproteobacteria > Xanthomonadales > Ahniellaceae > 0-14-3-00-62-12. The sequence continues at coordinate 13,178 of JBBSLG010000046.1, read as the reverse complement.
CACGCGATTGAGACCGCGCTTCACCTCCGTCTCGATCCGGTTGACCAAATTCCCGTCGCCATCGCGAAATTCCAGCGTTGCTTTGTCGGGCTTGGGCTTCTCGTCCTTGCCAGGTTCCAGAGGTGTACGCAGTCGCTCGAGTTCTGGGTCGGGATGCGGCAGATGATCGACATCAAGATAGAAACTGATCAGGGCGCCATCTTCACGCGCCTGGCCGCGGAATTCCGATTGGGCGTTGATGCCGTCGAGTATGTTCGGCTTGATCTGATATTGCCGGGTCGGCGCGACTTCGAACAAGGTCAGCGCAGATTTTTCATCACGCGATGCGAGCGCGCGTAGCGGACGGATGTCGTCGATGATGTAGAGCGCGCGGCCATGTGTTGCGATGATCAGATCGTGTTCGCGTGGATGAATGGCCAGGTCCATGACCGAGGCCGTGGGCAGGCCATGTTTCCATTTGTGCCAGCGCTTTCCAGCGTCGAACGATACGTACAGGCCAAACTCGGTGCCGAGGAAGAGCAGATCAGGATTGACCGGATCCTGCAGCAGCACCAGGGCATAGCCATCGATGTCGGGTGTGACCAGGGAAGTCCAGCGATCGCCATAGTCATCGACACGGAAGGCGTAGGGCTTCGAGTCCGAGCGGCGATGATTGTCGAATACGACAAAAGCTGTGCCTGCAGCGTGCGCGGACGGCATGATGTGCGGTACCCAGGTATCGGCGGGCACGCCCTTGGCGCTGTTGCCGACGCTGCGCCAATGTGCGCCGCCATCGCGGCTGATCTGGACGCGGCCGTCGTCTGTACCCACCCAGAGCAGTCCGCGTTCAAGCACGCTGGGTGCGATGCTGACGATGGTGGTGTGGTTCTCGGCGGCGGTCACATCCGGCGTCAAGCCGCCGCTCTCATGCGATTTCTGCTTGGTCGGATCATTGCTCGTCAGATCAGGGCTGATCGTGGTCCAGGTATCGCCACGATCGGCGGATCTATGCACGAACTGGCTGCCAAAGTAGATCGTTCCGGCTTCGAAGGGATCCTGGGCGAATCCGGCATTCCAGTTGAAGCGCAGTGGCGTCTTGGGGTCGGGTGCGGCGGGCCTGATGGCGAAGCGTTCGCCGGTATCGAGATCCCAGCGCAAGACGTGGCCATCCTGGCTCATCGCATAGCCGCGGCGCGGGTTTTCCGGATCGGGTGAAGTATCGAAGCCATCACCGAAGCCGACTTCGGTCCAGTGCGAATTGCGGATTGGGCCCTGCTCGAGCAGGTTGGACGGACCGCGCCAGGAGCCATTGTCCTGCAAGCCGCCATAGACGTTGTACGGTGATTCCATGTCGTAGCGCACGTGGTAGAACTGCGCCAATGGCAGATTGTTGACGAAGCGCCAGGACTTTCCGTGGTCGCGGCTGATGCCGATGCCGCCATCATTGCCATTGATCATGTAATCGGGGTTGTTCGGATCGATCCACAATGCATGATTGTCCGGATGCAGATGCTGCAGGCCGATGAAGGTCGCAAAATTCTTGCCGCCATCGACCGAGACGTCGGCGAAAGTTCCCAGTCGGTACAGTCGATCGGAATTGGACGGATCAACCCGGATATCGGCGTAGTAGAACGGCCGGCTGGAAACGTTCAATTCCTTGTTGACGGTCGTCCAGTGGTAGCCGCCATCATCGGAGCGCAGCAGGGCGCTGTCCTTGGCTTCGACAAGTGCGTAGACCACGCGCGGATCGCTCGCGGCGATGGCAAGACCGATGCGACCGAGTTCGCCCTTGGGCAGGCCATCGGCGACGGTCGCCTTGCGCCAGTGATCGCCGCCGTCGGTGCTCATGTAGAGCCCGCTGCCCGGCCCACCCGACTTGAAGAACCAGGGCCAGCGCCGATACTCCCAGATGCTGGCGAACAGTTTGTCGGGATTGCTCGGGTCGATGACCAGATCGGCGGCGCCGCTGCGCTCGTCGACATAGAGCACGCGCTGCCAGCTTTTGCCGGCATCGCGGCTGCGATAGACGCCGCGTTCGCTGTTCTCACCCCAGGCGCGGCCCATCGCCGCGACATAGACGATATCGGGATTGCGTGGGTGTGCGATGACGCGATGGATGCGCTCAGTCGCCGCCAGGCCCCTGTGCTGCCAGCTGCGACCGCCATCGAGTGAACGGTAGATGCCGCGTCCGATCGAGGCCGAATTGCGCACGTTGCCTTCGCCGGTACCGACCCAGATCAGATCGGGATTGACCGGCGAAACCGCGATGGCGCCGATGGCGTGTACATCCTGATCGTCAAAAATCGGCGTCCAGTGTGCGCCGCCGTTGGTCGATTTCCAGACACCGCCGGTGGCGGCGCCGATGTAGATGGTGTTGGGATCGTTGCTGGCGACATCGATCGCCGCCACGCGCCCGCTCATGCCAGCCGGTCCGATTAATCTTGCTTTGATGCCCGCGAGCAGGCCGGGATCGATGTCCGTAGCGAATACCGGGCTCGCCAGCAGCGGGCCGAGTAGAAGAATCATTGCGGGCAAGATCATCCGGCCAGCGGCCACGGCGCAAGCAAGCATTGGCAATCCCCTGTTTCCAACGAGGCCCCACCCTAACCGATGAGGGCGGGGGCGGAAAGATGCAACAAGTGACAGTTGGCTACGCAGCGCCGATGTGCATTTCATAGCTGCACGGCAGGTGCGTGGGCCTTGGATGCTCAGGCCATCAGCGTCCAGTTTTGCGTGTCTGGCTGGTTTCGGTTGGGTGCGGTTCGCCCTCGGCAAGCTCGGCGGGCTGAGCGGCAGGAGTTTGCAGCCAGCGCGCCAGCCAACTGGCGATTTCGCCGTAGTAGTGTCGACTGTTGTGGCCGTCGGCAATCCAGTGATCCTCATTGGGATAGACCAGCAGCCGGCTCGGAATCTGCAGCCGTTGCAGCACGCTCCAGTACTCAAGCGAATTGTTCATCGGTACACGGAAATCGAGTTCGCCCACGGTCACCAGGGTGGGTGTGGCGAATTTTGCCGCGTATCGAATCGGGTTCTGCTCGCGCCAGACCGCGCCCTGCTCCCAGACCGGTCCGCCGTTGCTGAGTTCGCGCGAATAGATCACATCGCTGGTGCCCCATTGCGACTCCAGATTGATCAGTCCGGCATGGCTGATCAGGCATCGATAACGTCGTGTGGTGCCCTGCAGCCAGTTCGCCAGATGACCGCCATAGCTGGCGCCGCCCGCGCATTGCCGATCGCGATCAATGAACTCGAAGCGCTCGATCACGGCATCGGCGGCGTGATTGATTTCCTCGGCAGGGGTCTTGAACGGATCTCCCTGGATGGCCTGGGCGAAGTCTTCGCCAAAACCGGTCGATCCGGTGTAGTTGGTCATCAACACCACGTAGCCTGGCGCGGCCAGCAAGTGGTAATTCCAGCGCAGGAAAAACGTATCGCGCCACATATTGTGTGGGCCGCCATGCATCAGCACCAGCAAGGGATATTTCTTTGCCGGATCAAAGCCCGGCGGGCGCAGCAACAGGCTGTGCACGCGCACGCCACGCGGACTATCCGACCAGACATGTTCCACCGGCGCCAGGTCAAGCCCGGCCAGTTTCTGTTGATTGAATGCGGTCAGTGCCTGATGCTGACCGGTGACCAGATCGACCCGCACCAGTTCCGCGGGCGCAGTGGCGCTCTGATACAGGGCCACGGCGACCGGTGCGCGGGCAGAGCCGGCGATCTGAAGATCGCTGTACATGCCCGATCGCAGCTTCGACACGCGGTCGGTGCTGGCGCCATTGCGGCGTCCACGTTCGATCTGGACCAGGCCGGCGTCCTCGCTGAGCACGTACAGGTTGGCGGTGGGCTCGGCCGAAACGGCGAACGCTTCGACCGAACGGGTATCGGCGACGCTGAGTCGGATGCGCTTGCCCAGATCCGGCCAGTGGAAGCTATCGATGCGGGTGGCGCTGTAGAGCTTGTCGCCGCGTGGAGAGACCTGGGCGTGCAACTGCCGTCCATCCACGCTGAACTGGGGCTTGGCATAGCTGTCGCCATCCAGTGCCTCGATGCTGCCGGTGAGGCGACGCAGCCGGCCGCTCAGTTCGATCGCGAACAGATCGGTGTTGGTCAGGGCGTGTGCTGCGGCCTGGCTGTTGTTGCTGGCAACAAACACGATCGACTTGCCGTCGGGCGCCCAGGCCGGATCGAGCGTTGGCTGATTCATCTCGGTGCGGCCGGCAAAGCCGGGCATGGCCACCAGTTCCGTTCCGGCGAGCAGATCGCGGGCTTGGCCAGTGGCAAGCTCGACTGCAAAGAGATGCACCTGGCGATCGTCGAGCCATCGATCCCAGTTGCGTACCGGAAAGCCATCGTAGCTGCGCACCTGATGCTTCAGCTGACTGCGCGACGCTGCCTCGCGGATACTGTCCGCGTCGGTGCGGCTGCCGGGGTAGACATCACTCTGGAACAGCAGGTGCCTGCCATCTGGCGAAAACTTCGGGCCGCGCGCGCCGGTCGACAAGGAAGTGATCCGGCGCGCTTCGCCGCCACGGGCCAGATCAAGCAGATAGATCTGGGCGGCGCTATCGCTGTCACGCTTGGCCACGAAGGCCAGCATGCGGCCGTCGGCACTGAAGGCGGGTTGGGCTTCGGCATTGGTCGAATGGGTGAGCCGCCGCGCTGGCGCACTGCCCTTGGTAGCGACCAGCCAGAGGTCAACGACCTGGGCCGCAGGGTCGTAATCGGGTTCGGTCACCACGATCACGGCCTGGCTACCGTCCGGGCTGAGCACGGGTGTACTGAGCCGGGTCATTTTCCACATGAGCTCATGGCTGAGGCTGGTCCTGGCCAGCGCCGGCCCCGTTGCGGCGAGGAATGATGCACACAGCGCTGCAAGAATCAGGTTTCTCATCACGACTCCAGGCCCGGTTTGGTGAATCGCAACTGTGCCAAGTCGCGGGCAGCGCGGCAAGAATGTCTGTTCGGACTTGTTGTTGTGGGGCGCGCTCGCGACAATGCCCACTTTCCGAGCAGCGCTGCGAGCCTGTGCGGGCGCTCGTCGATACCCAGGTGCCGACGAAACCCAGCGCGGCTCAAGCTCGCGCCCTGATCCCCAGGGCGCAGACAGCGCCTTGCGCGCAAGCCCGTTGACTCCCCTACCCAGGATGCACCATGCCCAGTCGTCGCGAATTAGCCAATGCCATCCGAGCCCTGTCGATGGATGCGGTCGAGGCCGCCAAATCCGGCCACCCAGGCATGCCGATGGGAATGGCCGATATCGCCGAAGTGCTGTGGAACGATTTCCTGCGCCATAACCCGGCCAACCCGGGCTTCGCCAATCGGGACCGCTTTGTGCTCAGCAACGGTCATGGCTCGATGCTGCTGTACTCGTTGCTGCATCTGAGCGGCTACGACTTCCCGATCGAGCAGATCAAGCGCTTCCGCCAATGGCATTCGAAGACAGCCGGACATCCCGAGCGCTCCGAGCATCCGGCGATCGAGACAACCACCGGGCCGCTCGGTCAGGGACTCGCCAACGCGGTTGGCATGGCGCTGGCCGAGAAATTGCTCGCCGCCCGCTACAACCGCGAAGGCTTCGATCTTGTCGACCATCGCACCTATGTATTCATCGGCGATGGCTGTCTGATGGAAGGCATATCGCATGAAGTGTGCTCGCTTGCCGGAACGCTGGCGCTTGGCAAGCTGGTCGTCCTCTACGACGACAACGACATCTCGATCGATGGCGAAGTGGCCGGCTGGTTCACCGACGACACCCGCATGCGCTTTGAATCCTACGGCTGGAATGTGATCGCCGGTGTCGACGGACACGATGCCGATGCGGTCAAGGCGGCATTGCAGAAGGCGACTTCCGACAGCAGCAAGCCCAGCCTGATCTGCTGCCGGACCGTGATCGGTTTCGGTGCGCCGAGCAAGGCCGGCAAGGAGTCCTCGCACGGCGCCCCACTCGGCAAGGACGAAATCGCCGGCGCGCGCGCTGCGCTCAATTGGAATCACGAGCCATTCGTTGTGCCCGAGCCGATCGCTGTGGCCTGGGATGCGCGTACGCGCGGCATGGCCGTAGAGGCAGCATGGAATCAACTTTGGACGGCCTATCAAGCGGCGCATCCGCTGCTGGCGGCAGAATTCGGCCGCCGGATTCTGGGCGAGCTTCCGGCTGACTTCGCGGCACAGGCGCTCGCCTATGCGCGCAAACTGCAGGCTGAAGGCCCGGTCGTTGCATCGCGCAAGGCATCGCAGATGGCGATCGAGGCGTTCGCGCCGATGCTGCCCGAACTGATCGGCGGCAGCGCCGATCTCGCGCATTCCAATCTGACCCTGTGGTCGGGTTCACGAGACGTCAGAACCGATCCGGCCGCAGGCAATTATGTGCGCTACGGCGTGCGCGAATTCGGCATGAGCGCGATCAGCACGGGTCTGGCGCTGCATGGCGGATTCATTCCCTACGACGCGACCTTTCTGGTGTTCAGCGATTACGCCCGCAATGCGGTGCGCATGGCCGCACTGATCCCGGCGCAGGTGATCCACGTCTACACCCATGACTCGATCGGACTGGGCGAAGATGGCCCGACCCATCAGCCGATCGAGCATCTGGCGGCGCTGCGTTATATTCCGAACAATCCGGTCTGGCGTCCCTGCGATGCGGTCGAATCCGCGATTTGCTGGAAGCATGCGATCGAGCGCGGTAACGGGCCGAGCTGCCTGATCTTCAGTCGCCAGAACCTGGCGCATCAGCAGCGCAATGACCAGCAGTTGCTGGACATCGAACGCGGTGGCTATGTGCTGCTCGATCCGCTGAATACCAAGATCGAGGTGATCCTGATGGCCACCGGATCGGAAGTCGGAATTACCATGGACGCCGCGCGCCGACTCGACGCCGAGGGCGTGGCGGTGCGTGTGGTATCGATGCCCTGCACGCAGATTTTCGATCAGCAGCCGGTGGAATGGCGCGAAGCGGTTCTGCCGTCCTGGTGCCGTCGCCGTGTTGCAGTCGAGGCCGGCGTCAGCGATTTCTGGCGCAAGTACGTGGGTCTCGATGGTGCCGTCATCGGCATCGACCACTTCGGTGCCTCGGCACCGGCAGAGCGCCTGTTCAGCGAGTTTGGTTTCACCGCCGAGCACATCTATCAGGCGGCCAAGGCGCAACTGGCATAGGCCAGGAATCAGCGGATACAGTTCCGCGATGGTCGATCGAATCAGTCCGCGCGGATTATCCGCGCGTCGGCCGTCCGGTCAGTGTGGTGTTGCACACTATGCGACACATAAAATCGCGTCTTCGCCCCTGTGCCGTCGTTGCGCATCTTGCCAAGGCCACCAGCCTTGGCGGCGATACGCGCCTCGTCACAGGGCCGAATCCATCGATTTTATTTGTGCCGACAAGTGCGCAACACCACACTAGCGGATCGTCCCTGGCAGCAGGGCCTTCCATTTGCCGCGACTGGACTTGCTCGATTTCACCGGCTCAGTTGAGGGCGCGCGGCTGGCGGGACTGACCGCTGGGGTCGGCTCAGCCCTAGCCTCGGGCGCGTCCTCGGCCTCCACCTGGGTCGGGCAAACAGCCTGGTGCACCGCAGTCTTGGCGTGGGCGCCGCAGCCAAAACCGAGCGCCAGTGCGCCAAGCGGAAGAGCAATCAAAAGTTTGCGCATGGCCCCAGTCTCCTGTCATGACAGGTTGGATTGCGAAGGTTGAGCGAGCATCGTTCCCTGTCGGGACGAGTCGCGCAAGTGCTGGTGGGCAGTACTTTCGTCATGGTTTGTGAAGTTCCTCTGTTGCAGAGCAGCAAGCGGGGTGGCCTTGTCAGCGCCTAAACTCGGGCTGTGCAGGGAGATCGGCTGGGCTATACGCTAGCGCGCAGCCCGGTTGTGTGCGCGCGCTTCGTCGCAGGTCTGATTCGACTGGGCGCAAACCGCGCTCGCGGCAAGGATTGCAGGCGCCGGTTCTGACCGGAGTCCATTCCGGTATCGGCGATGGTGAGAACCGGGTTGGCACCCGGAAACTGGAACGGGGGTTCATCGGTGGCGGCAAGCTTGGCGGTTCAACGATTGTCCGGATACGGTCTGCGCCGCGCGCTCATAGCCGGAATTCATCGACTGATTTCCTGTCGCGATGAGATCAACCGGATCAATGTCTTTCCCGTTCCCGACGGCGACACCGGTACCAATCTCGCGTTTACCCTGAGTGCTGTATTGGCGGGGATGCGCGTGCCGCGGCTGGGCAGCGCAGGAGAGGTACTTCGGCGCGCTGCAGCGGAGGCGATTGATGGTGCGCGGGGCAATTCCGGGGCGATCATCGCGCAGTTCCTGCAGGGCATCAGCGAGGCACTCGGCCCGAGCAAATGGGTCACGCCGGATTCGCTGTCGCGCGCGGTTGGTATGGGATCGCGGTCCGCGCGCGAGGCGATGGCCGACCCGCGCGAGGGTACGATCCTGAGTGTCATCCAGGCATTTGCACTGGCCTGGCGCGCCGAGATCGAGCAGGGCTCACGCGACTTTCGCGGCAGTTTCGGGCAGGCGCTCATTGCTGCGCGGGAGGCGCTGCGGCGCACCCCGGACCAGCTCGCTGTGCTGCACGCTGCCGGCGTTGTCGATGCCGGTGCGCTTGGCTTTGTCGATTTTCTTGAGGGCATCGGTGACTACATCGAAACCGGTCGCGATATCGAAGCGCGCATGAGCGTGGACGAGCAGGCCCAGGCCGGCGTCGACGTCAGCAGTCTGGGCGATCTTGCCGACCAGCATCGCTACTGCACCGAGTGCATGATCAATGCGGAGGCGGTGGATCGACTGGCCTTGAAGGGTGCTCTGCTTGGCCTGCCGATTTCCAGTCTGGTGATTGCCGGTACTCGGGAAAAAGTGCGTATCCACGCGCACCTGGATGATCCTGCCCTGCTCTTTGAAGTGGCGGCCAGATTCGGCAAGCTCAGCAGCCAGAAGGCTGACGACATGCGCGCACAGACGCGCGCTGCCCATGGCCTGCGCAGCCAGGTTGCCATTGTTGCCGACAGTGGTGCCGACATTCCGTCCGAAGAAATCGAGCGCCTGAATATCCATCTGGTGCCGGTGCGAATTTCGATCGGAGGGCGCGACTACCTGGACCGCGTGTCGCTGTCCGCGCGCGAGTTCTACAACGAGATTCGCACCAGCCCGATTCCGCCGCGTACCTCGCAACCGCCACCGGGCGACTTTCGCCGATTGTTCGAGTTTCTGCTTTCCCACCATCATGAGGTGCTCGATGTCTCGCTGGCCCGCGCGCTCAGTGGCACGCTGCAGTCTGCCGAGAGCGCGGCGACGCGCGCCGATCCGCGGCGGGTCAGTATCTTCGATACCTGCAATGGCTCGGCCGGCCAGGGCTTGCTGGCGATCTGGGCGGGCGAGGCCGCGCAAGCCGGGATGACAGCTGCCCAGATCATCACCGGTCTGCATCGCATGCGCGAACGAACCCGCCTCTGGGCCGTAGTGCGCGATCTCGCCTACGGGGTTCGCGGTGGGCGCGCACCCAAACTCGCCTTGCCACTGTCGCGACTGCTGCGTTTTGTTCCCGTGGTGCGCTCCAACGCAATCGGCAAACTGACCCTCGTCGGTGGACTCTGGGGCAAGAAGCATCTACCCGAACGTTTTGCCCGCACCGTCGCGCGCCGACTTGATCCCAAACGGCGCTGGCGCATTATCGTTGGTCATTGCGATTGTCTCGACGATGCCGAGCGCCTGCGTTCAGCGCTGGAACGCAGGGTTCCGCAGTTGGATGCGATCTGGCTGATGGAGGCGGGCGCGGGTATCGGCGCCCACGCCGGGCCCGGATCGCTGGTGCTCGGCGTGCAGGATTACGAGCCGCCCGCTCCATGAACTGGCTGATGTTTGCGGGTGTTCTGCTCGTTGCCTATCTGCTTGGCTCGCTGTCGGGCAGTCTGCTGGTGGGCCGTGTGCGCGGTGTCGATGTGCGCAAGGTCGGCAGCGGCAACGCCGGCGGCACCAATGCACTGCGCACCCAAGGCTGGCTATTTGCGCTGCCGGCCGTGCTCATCGATGTCGGCAAGGGGGGGCTCGCCGTCTGGTTGGCAGGACAAGCGGCGGCGCAGACCGATGATCGGCAAATGCTTGCGATGATCGCGGGTGCGGCGGCGGCACTCGGGCATGTCTGGCCGGTATTTTTCGGCTTTCGTGGTGGCAAGGGCGCGGCCACCGTCGTTGGCGCCCTGCTGGTGCTCTGGCCGCTGGTGCTGTTGCCCCTGGTCGGCGCCTGGATCATCGTCATGCTGTGCACCGGCTACGTCGGGCTGGCGACCATGCTGGCCAGCCTCGTGCTGATTCCCTGCGTATGGTGGGGCACGCCGCCGGCACCGTTGCCTGCCTGGCAGTATGCGAGCGTGATCATTCCCGCATTCCTGATTCTTACCCACCGTGACAATCTGCGCCGACTTTGTGCCGGCAGCGAGAATCGTTTTGAACGCGTGCGGATCATCGGGCGCTGGCTGGATCGCCGTCGGTGAGCCTGGATCACCTGCTGGTGCTGTTGGCGCAGACGCCGGTGGTGTCCGGTGCCGAGCTGGCGCGGCAGTTGGGGATTTCGCGCGCTGCAGTGTGGAAACAGATCGATCGCCTGCGCACGCTCGGCCTCGCCATCGATGCCCAGGCCGGGGCCGGCTACCGGCTTGCCGCGCCCCTGCAACTGCTCGATGCTGAACTGATCACGCGGCTGCTCAGCGCGGAAGGGCAGCGCTTGCTGCCGCATCTGCGCATCGTGGTCGAAACCGGATCGACCAGCTCGGACTTGCTGGCGGGGCGCGATCAGCTGCCATCGGGCACGGTACTGCTCGCCGAAGCCCAGACCGCCGGTCGCGGTCAGCGTGGACGGGTCTGGCAGTCAGCGATGGCGAGCGGTTTTTTCGGGTCGATGCTTTGGCGATTCGATCGCGGCTTGTCGAGCCTCGGCGGGCTGAGCCTGGCGATGGGCGTCTGCGTTGTCGATGCGCTGGCCGAACTCGGCGCAGTCACGCAGTTGAAATGGCCGAATGACATTGTCGCCTCGGATCGCAAACTCGGCGGTATCCTGATCGATGCTGGAGGCGAGGCCCAGGGCGATTGTCATGTCGTCGTCGGTCTCGGACTCAACGGCCGCCTGCCGCCGGCGCTGGCCCAGCTCATCGACCAGCCCAGCTGCGATCTAAGCGAATTATTGGGGCACGCGCCCGATCGCAACCGGCTGGCGGCGTGCCTGCTCTCGCATCTGTGCAGTGGGCTGCAACAGTTTTCGCAATCGGGGTTCGCCGCATTTCATCAGCGCTACAACTCGATGGATGCATTGCGCGGCAGGACCGTGGCGGTGCGCCAGGCAGCCGGCGCCTGCATCGGCCGTGCTGACGGAATCGATGACAGCGCTCGACTCTGTGTGACAATCGACGGCGTACAGAAAAAATTCGATGTCGGCGAGGTGCGTGTGCAGGCTGGGCGGGAATGAATCAACTGTTGCTGGACCTAGGCAATACCCGGATCAAGTGGTTGAGTCGGGATCACAACGGGCTCGGCCCGATGTCTGCGATCGCCCATGCCGACCCGTCATGGGCGGTCGACTTCGCTGCTGCGCTTGAGCAAGTTGGCGAGCCTGACAGCATCCTGATTGCGGCTGTTGCATCCGAACTGCTCACCGCATCCGCGCTGCGCGTGCTGGGCGCGCGCTGGCCGCGGCTTGCTGTTCGACGTGCGCAGAGCACGGCGGGACTGGGTCGGTTCGTCAGCGCGTATGGCCAGCCCGAGCGGCTGGGCATCGATCGTTTTCTTGCCTGCGCGGCGGCGGCCGAACGGGCGCAGCCGGTGCTGCTGCTCGGTTGTGGCACCGCATTTACCGTCGATCTGATCAATGCCGACGGACACCACGTCGGCGGCATGATTGCACCCTCGCCAGAGACCATGCGGGCAGCCGTGCTGTCACGCACCGCTGGCGTACATTGGCTGCGCGAGGGGACCTTGCGCGATTTCGGCAGCAATACTGAAGACGCGCTCGAGACCGGGATCTGGAACGCTGCCGCCGGCATGGTCGAGCGCGCCATCCGCAGTGCACAGGCGCGCCAGGGCGGGCGGCCGCTGTTGCTGGCCCATGGCGGCGCAGCGCAGGCGCTGACCAAAGTGATCGACGCGCCGGTGCAGATCGATCCCCAGTTGCTGATGCGGGGGCTTTGCATGTTCGCCGATCAAGCCGGAACCGATTCGGCGGCAGCTGACTGAACAATACCCGCGCCGCGGCTACCAGCGCACTCGCAAGGCGATAGAATGCCGACACCGTCCCCCTGATCCTGCCGATGTTCAGCCGTCTCCTGTTCCTGCTCATGCTCGCCAGCAATATTGGTCTGGCCGCCTGGCTGTCGCTGTCGCCGCCGGCGGCCGCGACGGTGCCGCCCATACACGACCCGGGAGTCGCCCAATTGGTGCTGCTCAGTGAACGCAGCGATCTGGTCAGCAACGCGGCCGAACTCGCCGAGCGGCCCTATTCGGTAGCCGAACTCGACGCCATGAGTTGTCACCGTCTCGGCCCATTTCCGAGTCAGGCCGATATGCGGCGCGCCATGTCGGCGCTGACCCCGATCACCGAGCGCATCCAGTTCAGCGAGACACGTTCGATCAAGTCACGTGGTTGGTGGGTGTACATGCCCGCGTTTGCGACGCGCGACCTGGCGCTGCGCAATGCGCGCGCGCTCGCTGCGAAGGGTGTCCGCGACTACTATGTGGTGACTGCCGGTGATCAACAGAACACCATTTCGCTGGGATTGTTCCGTGAGCGCGGCAATGCCGAGAATCGGCGCGCCGAATTGATCGGCATGGGCTTTGATGCTGCCATGCGCGAGCGCACCGATGAGGCGCCCGAGTACTGGCTGGAGTATGCGGTGGCGCCGGCGCAGTCGTTCAATTGGAAGGAACGGGTCCCGGATGCCAGCGGGATCAGCGGTACGCCCACGGCCTGCTCGTGATTGTCGGCGCAATCGATTAGAATGCGCGTTCGATTTCCCCGCCGGTATAGCTCAGTTGGTAGAGCAACCGCCTTGTAAGCGGTAGGTCACCAGTTCGAATCCGGTTACCGGCACCAGCCCCACAAATGCTCAGGCCCGCTTTTGCGGGCCTGAGCATTTGTGGGGCTGGTGCCGGTGGCACGCGCGCCGCCACAACCCCCGCTCGCTTCGCGAGCCGGCCCCCTTCACTCAAGGGGGCCTCCT
>JBBSLG010000045.1:0-30932 GCA_038255435.1 Lysobacterales bacterium | reverse complement strand
GCGGGAGCGCGGCCCTCCATTGGGGCGGAGCGCGTGCTTGAATCGCAATGCGCTGGTTTTTTGGAGGGCGCCGCTCCTGCGGCGCTTGGTAATTACCGGTAGGCCGGGTGCGCTTTTCTGTAGGGCATCTCTGCGAGATGCCATGTTGAAATTACTGCGGTGTTGGGTCGGCATCTCGCAAAGATGCCCTCCATGGGCATAAGCCAAAGCAGCCGCGCGGGAGCGCGGCCCTCCATAAGGCACAAGCCAAAGCAGCCGCGCGGGAGCGCGGCCCTCCATTGGGGCGGAGCGCGTGCTTGAATCGCAATGCGCTGGTTTTTTGGAGGGCGCCGCTCCTGCGGCGCTTGGTAATTACCGGCAGGCCGGGTGCGCTTTTCTGTAGGGCATCTCTGCGAGATGCCATGTTGAAATTACTGCGGTGTTGGGTCGGCATCTCGCAAAGATGCCCTCCATCGGGCATAAGCCAAAGCAGCCGCGCGGGAGCGCGGCCCTCCACAAGGCACAAGCCAAAGCAGCCGCGCGGGAGCGCGGCCCTCCATAAGGCACAAGCCAGAGCAGCCGCGCGGGAGCGCGGCCCTCCAGGTACGCGGCGGGTTGGTATCCGCGGTCAGCGCTTGCCGACAAGCTGCCGCAACGCGAGGATCTCGCGGCGTTGCCAGGTGGGTGTTCCGGCCCAGGGATCGAGAATGTCGCGAGCTTCCTTCAATCGCCGGCGGGCCGAATCGCGATCACCGGAGGCCTGCGCGAGCCAGCCGCGCGCGAGTGCGATCGCGCCGATTCTGGGATGCCCGGCGGCGAGACCCTGCTGTGCGCGAAGGGCCAGGTCTTCCAACTGGATGCGCGCCTGTTCGAGTTTGCCCTGGCGTCGCCAGCAATCGGCCGCGGCCTGTTCGATGCCGAGTCGATTCTGGTCCGCAGGGGGCAGGCCAGTGCTGGATTTCGCGCCGCGCTCGAACTCGGCACAGGCGCCATCGATATCGCCATCGAGCAAACGGATCTGTCCGGCAATCGGTGGCACGGCATAGGCTTCGATGCTCGGTGCGAGCTCGGCCAGTACGCGTTTGGCGCGCTGGATGGCGGTCAGTGACCGCCGGGGTTTGCCCTGATCGAGATAGAGCGCAGCAAGATTGCGCTGCAGGATGCCGTAGTTGACGGTACGCAATTGTCCGGCTGCTTGCATCGCGCCAATCACAGCCGTCAACTCCTGCTCGGCCAATGCGTATTGGCCAGCGGCGCGCGCCACTGTGCCGAGATCGCCACGTGCGCGCAGCGTTTCCGGATGCGCGGCGCCGAGCAGTTCGCTGCGGATGGCAACCACGCGTTGGAAAATCGGAATGGCCAGATCGGGGCGGCCGCCGTGACTGGATTGCCGCGCGGCCAGCCAGCCTGCGATATCGGCGCTGGTAAGATTGGGTTCGGGCGCAATGCTGTCGGCCAACTCCAGTGCGCGCTGCAGCGTGCTGCCGGCTTCCGGCTGATTGGCGTGGACTTGCGCGATTCCCAATGTACGCAGAGCTTCCACGGTGTCCCAGTGGGCTTCACCGTGGGCGCGGATACGTAGTTCAAGCACCTCGCGCAGGTCGCGCAGACCTGGATCGGTGCGCCGAAGTTTGGCTAATAGCGACCCGCGCCCAGCCAGCACATCGGCCAGAGCCTCCGGACGCGCATTGGCGCTGCCACGCAACAGCTGCACGGCGCGATCAAAATCGGCCAAGGCCGTTTCGGTGTCGCCGGCGTGATCACTCAGATTGGCCAGAGCAGCGAGCAGTCGTGCGCGGTCGGAATCGGGTAGGCGTGGGTTGGACTGCTCCAGCAAGCTGCCCAGCCGTTGCCGCTGCGCTTCGCCGACCTTCGGCAGTTGGGCGACCTCGGCGGCGGTGAGTGCGAGTGCGGCATCGACGATCCGCGGGTCGCCCGCTGGTAGATGGTGCTGGCGCAAGACGTAGGCACGCTCAAGCATCGGAATCGCGGATTCGAAGCGCTCGGTACGCGTCAGTACGCGCCCGATCAGGGCCAGCATTCGGGCCTCGGCCTCCGGGTCGTCGCGAAATGCCGCAGCGGTACTGCGCGCGCCACGCTCCAGCAGGGTCGCCGTATCTGGCAGGGTGCCACGCGGCCGGGTTCGGTCCTCGTTCAGCAGCAGGCTCTCGACGAAGATCAGCGATTGTTCGGCGCGCAGGCGCTGAACTTCGGCCAGTGCAGCCTGACGCTCCGCCCGCTGGGCCTGCCAGAGTGCCGCGCCTGCGCCTACGAGAATCGCCAGGATCAGCGCCGAAGCAGCAATCGCCGCGCGGCGGTGGCGCGCCAGAAATCGACCCATCCGATAGGCCGCCGTCGGTGCCCGTGCGCGCACTACGCGATGGGTTTGCCAGCGCTCGATGTCATCGATGAGTTCACCTACGCTGGCATAGCGCTGTTGCGGCTCTGGGGCGAGGCACTTCAGCACAATGGCATCGATGTCTCCGCGCAGCAGATGTCGAGCGCCGGCATCTGCCAGCACCGGTCCGAGCAGCGGCTTTGTGTGGGCACGCGAGGGCGCCGTCGGTAGTTCATGCAGATCGGAGGCATCGCTGCGCGGTGGGCGACCGACCAGCAGGTGATAGAGCAGGGCGCCCAGACCGTAGATGTCCATACTGGTCGCGGCCGGTGCGCCGGAGAATTGTTCGGGCGCGGCATAATGTGGCGACAGTGCGCGCCATTGTGTCAGTGTCGGCGCCTCGCTCAGAGCATCGGCCTGGCGGGCGATGCCGAAATCAAGCAGACGTACATGCGCCTCGCGATCGACCAGCACATTGGATGGCTTGAGGTCGCGATGAATCACCAGGTTGGCATGGGCATAGGCGACGGCGTGACAGACATCAAGGAACAGGCGCATGCGCCCGCGTAGATCGAGTGCCTGCTGGCGACACCATTCATCGATCCGCACACCATCGACCAGGGCCATGGCCAGCCAGGGCGTGCCGTCGGCGGCGATGCCGGCTTCGTACAGGGAGGCAATATGCGGATGGTTGAGCCGGGCCAGGATGGCTTGCTCCTGACGAAAGCGTTCGAGTCCACCGGCGCCGAGCGCGGCAATGCTGAGCAGCTTGACTGCGGCCAGCTGGGTGCTGCCATCGGTAGCCGATTCACCGCGATAGACCACGGCCATGCCGCCCCGTCCGATCTCCTGCTGCAGGATCCAGCGTCCGAATCGGCGACCGCTCAGGCTGTGGTCCGGGTTGGCGGTGCGCGCAAAACTGCCGTGATCGAGCAGGCTGTTGGCATCGGCGTCGGCACGCAGGAGGGCACGAACACGATCCGCAATCGGGGCTGCCAGTGGCATGGCGGCGAGTGCCGATTCACGCACTGCCGGAGCCAGGTCAAGCAGTTGATCGAGGATCCGATCAGCCTCGCGCCATTGCTGCAGTCGATCGTCGCTGACGCCCGCGCCGCTCATGACTCGATACCATTGGCAGCCGCATCGCTCATCTGCGCGATCAGGAAAGCACGCGCGCGCTGCCACTCACGGCGCACTGTGCGCTCATTGCACTGGTGCAAGCGAGCGAGTTCGACGAATTCGACGCCGCCGAAAAAATGCAGCTCGACAACTTCGTGCTGATGCGGATTGACGGACTCCAGTGTGGACAGTGCCTGGTCCAGGGCGAGCATGTCGGTCGACAACGCATCCAGCCCGGGGATTCCGGTGTCCAGGGTGAGATGCTCCTCGGCCCCGCCGCGCTTGGCGGCCTGCGCTGCACGCCAGTGATCGACCACGATCACCCGCATGGCGCGCGCCGCACAGGCGAGAAAGTGGCGGCGGTTTTCCAGCGTAAGCGACTCGTGGCGACCCAGACGCAACCAGGCTTCGTGCACCAGTGAGGTCGGGGTCAGGCTGCGCTCGGCGTTGTGCAGGCGATTGCGTGCGATCGCCCGCAGTTCCGGATAGAGCCGGGTGAATACCGCGTCCAGACTGGCGCGATCGCCGGCACTTGCCATCTTCAGCAGCACGGTGATGTCGGTGTCGGGCACTGCCGGTCCTTCCTGCATGGAGTCGCTCCAGTCTACGTGACCGCTGCGCATGCGTGCGTGACGACGCACGCAGCCGGCGGGATCAGCTGGCTTGGGCCAATAGATGCGACAGCCACATGCCGGCGCCAAACGCCCCCAGCAGGAGCACCAGTCCGCTGCCGACCAGCATGCCAAATCCGCGCCCGCCATTGATGAAGGCGAGCACGATCTTGCTGATTGAATTGGTCGCAAGGGCCAGACTGATCGCAATCATCGCACTGTCGCGGTCGAGCGCGCCGGCGACACTGAGTTGCGCCACCGAGGCAGCCGGCGCATGCGCATCGGCAAAGCCGCCGACCGCGGCGGCAAGCATCGCACCCTGCTGGCCAAAATACTTGGAGAGCAGCGCGGAAATCAGCAGGATCACCGCCACCACCACGACGAACATCAAGGCAGCGCGCATATCGAACGCCCGGCCGCGCGGTGCGCTGTCGTCGCCCTCTAGTGCATGCCATGCCTTCCAACCAGCCAGTCCCCCGGTGATTGCCGCCACCGCGCCTGCGAAGCAGACCGCGTACAGTGATGCCTGCAGCAGCTCCGGTGCGAGCAGTGCCAGGATCACCGCGAGCTGGATGACGGTGGCGAGATTGGCCAGCAGCGCCCCCGCAATTGCGCCGTTGCGCTGCTTGCTGTCCTTGCGCGCCAGCGTGGCCATCGCGCCAATCGTCGCGGTAGCGGAGATGAATCCACCGGCAAGCCCCGAGATCGGCAAGCCCAGCCGTGGACCCAGGCTGCGCTGGGCAACATAGCCGAGCGCATTGATCGCCATGACCAGCACCAGCAGACGCCAGAGTTTCTGCAGATTGAACACGCCCCAGGGATCGAGCGGGCGGTCCGGCAACAGGGGCAGAACGATCAGCACCGCGCCGAGCAGGATCAGGCCATCCATCAGTTCCTGCGGCGACAGGGTGTTGCGAACAAACCCGTGCAGCTTGCTCTGTGCCGCCAGGATCAGCGCGATGCCGGCGCCGAGCGCGGCTGCCAGGCCCAGTTCGGTCATCGCCAGCACGCCCAGCATGAAGGTCGCGAACATGGCGACTTCGGTGGTCAGTCCCGGCCCCGAACCATGGTCGGCGCGATAGCTCATGATGGCGGCAAGTCCGACAAAGAGCGCTCCGGCGATGACCGCAGGCATGCCGATGATCGCCGTCATCGCGCCAGTGAGACTTATCAGGGTGAACGTGCGCACACCCGCGACCAGGGGTGCGTCGGCGTCAGTGCGTCGGCTTTCCCGCTCCGCACCGATCAACAGGCCTACGCCGAGTGCTGTCGCCAATCCCGCATACTGTATGTCCATGCTGCAAGCCTACTGCAGCAGACTGCGCAGCATCCACGCGGT
Source organism: Lysobacterales bacterium (assembly GCA_038255435.1). Classification (GTDB taxonomy): domain Bacteria; phylum Pseudomonadota; class Gammaproteobacteria; order Xanthomonadales; family Ahniellaceae; genus 0-14-3-00-62-12. Next base: position 25,546 of record JBBSLG010000045.1, on the reverse strand, counting down.
TTTCTCGTGGACCTGCATGCGCTGGGTCAACAAGTCGGCACTGGGTTCATCGTGTGCCGCGTCGGTCAGCGGAAATATCGAGCGCGCGGTGCGCACGACGCTTTCCTGTCCCAGCACCAGCAGGCGGATCATTTCCTGCGCGTCCGGAACGCCGGCCTCTTCCTTGATCGATGAAAGTGCAGCGAATTGGGCATAGGTGCCCGGTGCCGGGAATCCCAGTGCGCGGATGCGTTCGGCAATCAGGTCGACCGCCAGCGCGAGTTCGTTGTACTGGGTCTCGAACATCAGGTGCAGGGTATTGAACATCGGCCCGGTGACGTTCCAATGGAAATTATGCGTCTTCAGGTACAGGGTGTAGGTATCCGCCAGCAGTCGGGACAGTCCATCGGAAATTTCCTTGCGGATTGCATCGGGGATCCCGATATTGATTCCTGGTGCGTTCACCGGCATTGCTGTCTCCTTGGCATCGTCGTGGTTAAGCTACGCGCCCTTCTGGTCTGGCGTCAACGCTGATATATCGATGGAACGGCCGGATTCAACCACTTTGAAGACCGCGCGTGCGCTGCGCCAGCAGTTGCCCCTGCTGATGGTGCGGGATCAGTCGCGCCTGCGCGCCGCGCTGGATCGCCTTGACGCCCGCCTGCGCAAAGGTGCTGATGGCGCGGAGGACGCCGCCGCCAGCGAAACCGCGGCGTTGCAACGGTCCATAGACGCATCTCTCGCCGAGCGTGCGGCACGCGCGGCCAGCGTGCCGCCGATCCGTATGGACGAGAGTCTCCCGGTTGCGCGTGAGGGCGAACGCATTGTCGAGTTGATCCGTCAGCATCGGGTGATCGTGATCGCCGGCGAGACCGGGTCGGGCAAAACCACCCAGCTGCCCAAGCTCTGTCTGGCGGCCGGGCGTGGACTCAGTGGCATGATCGGTTGCACCCAGCCACGCCGGATCGCAGCGCGCAGTGTCGCCCGTCGCGTCGCTGAGGAGCTCGGTACCGAGATCGGCGCTCTGGTCGGATTCCAGGTGCGCTTCACCGATCAGGTCGGCGCACGCTCGCTGATCAAGTTCATGACCGATGGCATCCTGCTCGCCGAGACCCAGAACGATCGACTGCTGTCGGCCTACGACACCCTGATCATCGATGAGGCGCATGAGCGCAGTCTCAACATTGATTTTCTGCTCGGCTATCTGAAGCGGCTGCTCGATCGCCGGCGCGATCTGAAGATCATCGTGACCTCGGCGACCATAGATACCGAACGTTTCGCCAGGCACTTCGGCGACGTGCCCATAGTCAATGTCGAGGGGCGCAGCTTTCCGGTCGAAGTCCGCTATCGTCCGCCCGGCGCCGCTGCAGAGGCCAGTCAGGACGCCCAGGCACGCAGCGGCGGGCCAAGGGTCGTGCGCAACCGTTCTGCCGAGCGCGCCGACCCACTGAGCGACGCCGTTGATGAGATCACCCGCGAAGACCCACTCGGCGACATCCTGGTATTTCTTCCCGGTGAGCGCGAAATTCGCGACGCCCATGATGCGCTGTCGCGACGCAACTACCGGGAAACCGAGGTGTTGCCGTTGTACGCGCGCCTGTCGACGCGTGAGCAGGACCGCATCTTCAATCCGGGGCCGCGGCGTCGCATCGTGCTGACCACCAATGTCGCCGAAACCTCGCTGACCGTACCGCGCATCCGCTATGTGGTCGACAGCGGCGAGGCGCGGGTCAACCGCTACAGTCATCGCCACAAGGTGCAGCGCCTGCATATCGAGCCGATCTCGCAGGCCAGTGCAGATCAGCGCCGTGGTCGTTGCGGCCGGGTCGGGCCCGGCATCTGTGTGCGGCTCTATGAAGAGTCCGATTACTTGCAGCGTGCCCGCTACACCGATCCGGAAATCCTGCGTTCCTCGCTGGCGGGCGTGATCCTGCGCATGCTGAGCCTCGGCCTCGGCGCGATCGAACAGTTTCCGTTTCTCGATCCACCCGGAGAACGCGCGATCAATGATGGCTACAGCCAGTTGATCGAACTCGGCGCGCTCGGCGAGGACCGCCGCCAGCTGACCGCGATCGGCCGCCAGCTGGCACGTCTGCCGATCGACGTGAAGCTTGCCCGCATGCTGCTGGAAGCCGAGAAGCTCGGTGCGCTCCGTGAAATGATCGCGATTGCCGCTTTTCTGTCGACCCAGGATCCGCGCGAACGTCCGGCCGAGGCGCGCGCCGCGGCCGATGCCGCGCACGCTGAATTCGCCGACCCCAAGTCGGATTTCGTTTCGGTGCTCAATCTCTGGAACGCCTACGCCACGGCGCATGAAGAGCTCACCCAGTCGCGATTGCGTGACTGGTGCGAGGCGCGCTTTCTGAGCTTTCTGCGCATGCGCGAGTGGCGCGAGTTGCATCGCCAGCTGCTGCTGCAGACCGATTCGCTAGGTTGGAAATTGCCCGCGCGCGGCGAACTGGCCAGCTATGAAGCGGTACATCGCGCCCTGATCGCGGGATTGGCCGGCAACATCGGCCGCAAGGATGAAAAGTCCGTGTACCACGGGCCGCGCGGCCGACGCTTCCAGTTGTTTCCGGGATCGGCGCTGGCCCGCCACGCGCCACTCTGGGTGGTATCGGCGACCCTGCTCGACACGCAAAAACTGTATGCCATCACCAATGCGCGGATCGAGCCGCAATGGCTGGTCGAACAGGCGGCACATCTGGTTCGGCGCACCTACCTCGATCCGCACTGGGATCGCAAACGTGGTCAGGTGATGGCGTTCGAGCAGATCAGTCTGTTTGGACTGATTCTGTTCGAGCGCCGCCCGGTGCACTACGGCAGCATTGATCCTGGTGCGGCGCGCGATCTGTTCATCCGCGAAGCCCTGGTGCCCTGCGAGCTCGATGGGCGTGCCCGCTGCATCGCCCACAACCGCAATATTCTTCAGCGTGCCCGCGCCGAAGAGGCCAAGCAACGTCGCCACGGTCTGCTGCGCGACGACGGCGAGTTGGCGACGTGGTGGGAATCGCGACTGCCGGGCGATATCTGCACCGCCGCCGGGCTGGACGCCTACAGTCGACGCGCCAGCGCCGAGCAACTCAAGGCGCTCGAATGGCAGCTTGACGATGTCCTGCAGTCCGGCAGCAGCGAGGCTGATCGCTTTCCAACGCATCTGCTGCTCGGACGCGAGCGCTTTCGGCTCAGCTATGCATTCGATCCCGCCAGCGCCGACGATGGCGTGACCCTGCATCTGCCGCTGGCCTGGCTCAATGCGCTGACACCGGAACGGATCGGCTGGCTGGTGCCGGGTCTGCTCGAGGCCAAACTCGCCGAGTTGATTCGCGCCCTGGCCAAGCCATTGCGCCGCAACTTCGTGCCGGCACCGGATTTCGCGCGGGCATTTATCGAGACCACGCCGGCGCGCGAACAGGATCTCACGACAGCGCTCGGCGATTATCTCAAACGCGTCACCGGCGTCGAGGTGCCGGCCGCCGACTGGCAGGCTGCGCTGTCATCGTTGCCGGCGCACTTGCATATGCGCATTCGGCTGATCGGTGAGCAGGGGCGGCTGATCGCCGAGGATCGCGACCTGCTGGCGCTGCGGCAAGCCCATGGCGAGCGCGCCCGTCGCGCCTTCGCCGAACAGGCTGCGAGCACGCTGGCACAGGAAGATCTTCGCGACTTTCCCGGCGAGCCCCTGCCGGAGGCAGTCAATGCGGCCTCAGGAATGCGCGCCTACCCGGCCCTGGTTGATCGCGTGCATCGCGTCGATCTGGTCGTGTTCGAACAGGAAACCGAGGCGCTGATCGAACATCAGAACGGTGTGCGCAGACTGCTGCGCTTCGCTCTGGCCGACAAACTCAAGCAGGTACGCAAGCAGCTGCCCCTGGGCGCCAAGCTCGCCCTGGCCTATACCTCGATGGCCTCGCCCGAACAGTTGCGCGACGATATCGTCCAGGGCGCGCTCGACGATCTGATCGAGCAGGCCGATACTACGGCGCGTACGCTTGAGCTGTTTCAGCGCGCGGTCGCCGAGATCGCCCGACAGTTGCCGCTGCGCTCAGTGCAACGTCTGGAACTGATCGAGTCGGTGCTCGCCGCCTATGCCGAGTTATTGCCGCAGCTCAGATCCGGACTGATGGGATTTGCCAGCGCCAATCTCGAGGATATGCGCGAACAGCTCGATCGCCTGGTACATCCGGGATTTGCCCGCGAGTTTCCGCTCGCCCGCCTGGCCGAGATTCCACGTTACCTGCGCGCCATGACGCTGCGCGCGCAGCGCCTGCAGAATGATCCACGCAAGGATCAGGCACGCATGCTGATCGTACGCGATTTCGAGGCGCAGCTGGACCGGCTCGTCGCGCCCACCAATGGCGAGCACAGCGGCGAAATTGAAGCAATCCGTTGGTCCATCGAGGAACTGCGCGTCCAGCTGTTCGCTCAGGAACTGGGTACGCGAGAATCAGTCTCCGAAAAGCGCCTGCAGCGCATGATCGAGGCAGTTGTTCGCGGTTGAGTGCTATCGCCTTCTGATCAGCCGCGACGCCAGAACATGGCAAAGCGCAGCAACTTGCGTACCTGCAGCAGCAGCCGATACAGGCGTGAGCCGCGGATCAGACCGAACTGGCGTTGCAGGTTTTCAAGCTGACTTTGCGCATGCTGCACATCGCGATACAGGCGCTGCAGATGCGCGTCGCGGCGGCGCAGGATGCCCTTGAGTTCCTCGACATCGTGCTCGTTCAACTGCAAGCCCGGCACGAAGCGCGCCGGCAGCGGGCGTTCGACATAGATCGTCGAATGGGTATCGGCAAGTTCTTCGGGTTCGCGTTCCCGGGTATAAAAGTACAGCGCAATTGATCGTCGCGAAATCTGCTTGCGATCCTCGGGCAGGCTGATCCGGGAAAAACCGTGCCAGCTCCATTCGGTGGTTTCGAAAATCACCGCGCGGTTGAACAGCGGCGTAACCAGTGTGATCCGGTCGGCATCCGAGTGCGGATCGCTATGCAGTTCCAGGGCGCCGCCCCAGGCATCGTCCCATTCGTGATTGAGGTAGATGATCAGGTTGAGCCGGCGATGGCTGTGGGTGACCGGATGGCGATTGAAATCGACATGTACATCAAGATCCTGGCCTTCGCGGTTCTCGTGGGTGCCGCCGCCAAAGTAGTGTGGGTCGTAGAGCAGATCGGGAATGCCGGTGATCTGCGTCATCGTGCCCAGGAATTCGGGCGTCTGAATCAGCGAGTCGAGTTGCGCATAGCTCGGGCCGAGCGCTCGGATCTTCTCGACGACTGCCTTGTTGCCGACTTCGCCCGCCTCGTTGAGGGCATAGCGCACATCGAATCGGGGAAAGCTCGCCAGCAATTGCTCGGCCTCGGCCGACTCGAGAAAGTCATCCATGACCACGTGCCGGAACGGGTCGCGGCGCTGGAAGGCGCGTGCATACTCGGCCAATCGGGCCCGCGTGCTGGCAGAGATCAAGTGGAGTCCGAATTCGTCAAGGGCGCCCCGTATAATGGACCACAAATCCCATTCGAGTCGAGCCGTCCATGTTGAATCCCGTCGTCCGCCAGTCATTGGGGCAATACGCTGAGGCGTTCGGCCACGCCCTGCCGTTCCGCCACGTGATCATCGACGATTTTCTGGAACCTGCACTCGCCGAGGCCATGCTGCGCTCGTTTCCCGGATTCGATGTCAGGTACGCACTCAATGAGATGGGCCAGGTTGGCGGCAAGGCGGTGCGTGAGGCAGTCGCTGATCTACCCGAGCCCTATCCGCAACTGGACCAGTGGATCCAGTCGCGTGATTTTCTGGGCGCAATCGAACAGCTGACCGGCATCCCCGATCTGCGCTACGACCCGCATTACTTTGGTGGCGGCACCCATGAGAACGTGGATGGCCAAAGCCTCGACATGCATATCGATTTCAACTATCACCCCGGCGATCGCAGCCATCGCCGGCTGAACCTGATCGTTTATCTGAATCCCGAATGGGATGCCAGCTGGGGCGGTTGCATCGAGTTCGCCGAGGATCCCTGGGATCCCAGAAACCAGAACCGCAAGCAGGTCCTGCCGCTGTTCAATCGTTGCGTCGTCTTTGAGACCAATGAGCGCTCCTGGCATGGCTTCCAGCGCATCCAGTTGCCCGCCGAAAAAAAAGAGCTGTCGCGCCGATCCTTTGCGATCTACCTGTATACCCTCGAACGGCCGGCCGACCAGACCGCGCCCTCGCATGCGACCGTGTATGTACCTGACCCACGACCACGACATCTGACGCCGGGGCATGTGCTGAGCGACGCCGACATCAACCAGATCGATCAGAGTCTGGGCTGGGCTACTGCACAGCTGAAGTTTCTGTACGAGCGCGAGAAGGATTTTTCCGCGCAGATTGCCGGATTGCAGCATGTGCTGGCCGAGGCCCGCGCGGCCGCCAGGATCGATCTGCTGGGTTATGCACGCCAGATTGGCCCGCCGCGTGGTTTCTGGCCGGATGGCTGGTCGACACGGGCCAGCAGCATCACCCTGAAAATGGTTCGGGCCTGTCGCTCCGCCCTGCTCAGGGTCTGGGTGCCCGAGGCGCTCAGCGGAAATTTCGAGCTTGCGGTCGCCATCGATGGCGTGCAGGAAGTTCACCCGCTGCGCGCTGGTCGCGTGGCCGAACTGAAGCTGCCCCTGCGTGCGCCGGCAGGTCGCGAAGTTGCCCTGCAATTTTCTGCCAATCAGGACTGGATGCCGAGCAGCGACGGCGTATCCGGCGATACGCGGGCCCTGGCGTTCCGCCTGCTGGACCTGACCCTGAGTCATGATTGACGCGCGGTGAAACACTCTCCTCCAGCACAGCTTGAATTGGCCGATTGGCTGGCCACGCGCCGGCCGGTAGCCGATCTGCTCGGCGCCGGCATCGTCGTCGATGACCTGGCCGATCCCAGTCTGGTGCCGACGCTGGATTTGCTCGAACATCTGCGCGTCGACAGTGACACCCTGGCCGCAACCGCGGCCTACAGCCTGCAGATCGCGGCGGACAAGCTGCCGGCCAGTCTGCATACCCTGGTCGATGGTCAGCGCGAGGCCGAGCGGGTCTGGCGGCTGTTTTCCGACAAGGGCCAGACCGTTGCGCCGGAGGGACTGCGCCGCCTGCTGCTGGCGATCATTCGCGATCTGCGGGTGATCTTCATCCTGCTCGCGCGCCAACTGGTACGCCTGCGATCCGCTGCCGGGCTGCCGGCGGCCGAGCAAATCGCACTGGCCCAGCTGACCGCCGACATCCACGCTCCGCTGGCCAACCGGCTCGGTATCTGGCAATTGAAATGGGAGCTGGAGGACCTGTCCTTCCGCTATCTCAATGCCGATGCCTACAAGCGCATTGCGCGCGCACTGGATGAACGCCGCGGTGATCGCGAGGCCTTCATCGAGCGGGTCAAACGCGAGCTGACCAGCAGTCTGCGCGCCGAAAACATCGCTGTGGAAATTGAAGGCAGGCCCAAACACATCTATTCGATCTGGCGCAAGATGACCCGCAAGCATGTTGATCTCGACGGGCTCTACGACATCCGCGCGGTACGTCTGATGGTGGCGGACGTCGGCAGTTGCTACGCCGCGCTCGGCATCGTGCACGCGCTGTGGCCGCCGGTTCCGGGCGAGTTCGATGACTACATCGCGCGTCCCAAGGGCAACAACTACCGGTCCCTGCACACGGCCGTGGTCGGTCCCGAAGGCAAGACCCTGGAGATCCAGATCCGCACGCCGGAGATGCACGAACACGCCGAGCTCGGCGTCGCCGCGCATTGGCGCTACAAGGAAGGCGGCGGCGGCGATGCGGCGTTCGAACGCAAGATTGCTGGCCTGCGCAACCTGCTCGAAGCCAAGGCCGATACCGAATCGGACGCCGCCCTGCTCGCCGGGCTGCAGACCGAAGTGGTTGAAGATCGCGTCTATCTGCTGACGCCGCAGGGCAAGGTGGTGGACCTTCCCAAGGGCGCGACCGTGCTGGATTTTGCTTATCACGTGCACACTGAAGTCGGCCATCGTTGCCGCGGCGCCAAATTGAACGGGCGCCTGGTGCCGCTCGATCACCAGCCGGTCAGTGGTGAGACCATCGAGATCGTCACCGGCAAGGTTTCCGAGCCCAGGCGCGACTGGTTGATGGGTTCGCGCCAGTTTCTGATCACGCCGCGCGCCAAAGAGAAAGTGCGCGCCTGGTTCCGCAAGCTCGACCACGACCGCAATGTCAGCGCCGGCAAGGAAGTGCTCGACAAGGAATTGCGTCGGGTCGCGTTGCACGAGGCCGATCTTGTCCATGTGCCGGCGCGCTTCAATCTGAAAACTGTCGATGATCTGCTGGTCGCGGTCGGCATCGGCGACGTCACCGCAGGTCAGGTCGCCCGCGCCCTGCACGAAATCGCCCAGCCAAAAACCGAACGCCCCGAGTACAGCACCGATCCGCCGCGCGCCAAGCCGCGTGACAAGGATGCGATCGTCATCGAGGGTGTCGGCAATCTGCTGACCGTGATCGCGCGCTGCTGTCAGCCGGTGCCGGGTGATGCCATCGTCGGCTATCTCACCAAGGGCCGCGGCGTCAGCATTCATCGCAACACCTGCAAGAGTCTGCATAACCTCATGCTGCGCGATCCGGAGCGGGTGATCCAGGTCGAGTGGGGTGGTCGCGGTGGTCAGGCCTACGAAGTGGACATCATGGTCCGCGGTTATGACCGCAAGGGCTTGCTCAAGGATGTCTCCAGCGCGATCGCAGCTGCCGATGCCCATGTGCTTGCGGCGAGTACGCGGCTGGACCGCGATCATGGTCTGGCCGAGATGAGTTTTGCGGTGCGGGTCAGTGATTTCGGTCAGCTGACCGGTCTGCTGAACCGGGTCGCCGCCTTGCCCAATGTGATCGAGGCGCGCCGGCAGATGGGCAAACACTAGCCAAGGGCCTGCGTGTGCTCGCATCAAAATGGTCGCGGGTGGCGGTGTCACGGGCAGCCATTCCTCGCCCCTCAGCGTCGGGAAGCCCCTGTCGCCATGCTTGTCGCCGAGCCACCATGCGTCCGTAGACCGCGGTGTAGCGCGCCTATCACCGGTGCGCCGTGATAATCTGCTGCCGCCCCGCATCAGACGGGGATTCGACAGGTATGTCCGTTCCGTGATCGAAATACCGGGGTACAAAGTTCTCAGGCAGCTGGGCCGGGGCGGCATGGCCACGGTGTATCTGGCCCTTCAGGAATCGGTCGACCGCGAGGTCGCGCTGAAGGTGATGTCGCCTGCGCTGATGGTGGACCCCAATTTCGGTGAACGCTTCCTGCGTGAGGCGCGGATCGCCGCCAAGCTGCATCATCGTCATGTGGTCGGCGTCCACGACGTCGGCAAGCACAACGATGTCCATTACATCGCGATGGAATATCTGCCGGGCGGCTCGTTTCACATCGATGATGGCAAGCCGCGTGAGCCGACCATCGTGCTGCGCGTGGTTCGTGAGATCGCGACCGCACTGGCTTACGCCCACAGCAAGGGCTTCGTTCATCGCGATGTGAAGCCGGACAATATCCTGCTGCATGACGACGGCTCGAGCGCGCTGACCGACTTCGGCATCGCCCGCGCCAACGACTCGGCCACCCGGATGACGCGCACCGGCGCGGTGATCGGTACGCCGCATTACATGAGCCCCGAGCAGGCACGTGGTCGTCCGCTCGATGGCCGCGCCGATCTGTACTCGCTCGGCGTGGTGATGTTCGAACTGCTGACCGGACGCGCGCCGTTCATCGCCGATGATCCGCTGGCGGTCGGCATCATGCACATCACCGAACCGGTGCCCCGCATGCCGCACCCGCTCGAAGCCCTGCAGCCGATCGTCGACCGGATGATGGCGAAGACGCCTGAAGACCGTTTCCAGACCGGTGACGAGGTCTCCGGGGCGATCCGTGATGTCGAACTCGATATCGCCGAGGGCAATCTGCCTGGACTCAAGGCACCGGATGATGACTACAGTCGTCGGGTATTTTCCGAGGCCTCTCGTACGCAACGCATGCCCTCGACGCGTACTCCGGTCGAACCGTTCAAGCAGCGCATGGAGCCGCAACTCGGTCGGGTCGACGAAGTTTCGCAGATGGATCGGCGGCCTGCCGCGAGTGGTGCGGCGGCACGCGCCGCCGCCATCTCGGCACAGGGTCCGCGGCGCTGGCCCTGGGCATTGGCGATCGTGCTCGGGATTGCCGGTGCCGGGCTCTGGCTGAGCCAGGACAAGCTGCGCCAGATGCTGCCCAACTCGGACGTGTCCGCAGCGCTGGGCAGGGCGCAGGCCGCAGTCAACGCGGGGCGCCTGTTCGAGGGCGACGACAGCGCACGCAGTCTGTATGAGGCGATCCTGCGCCTCGATCCCGATCATCAGCAAGCCCGGGAGGGATTGCAACAAGTTGGCGAATCGATCCTGGAGCAGGCCCGGCTGGCCCTGGGCCGGCGTGATTTTCCCGAGGCGCATCGGCTCGGCGACACCGCCCGCGAAATTCTCCGCGGCGGGACCGCGCTCGATGATTTCGAGAACCAGTTGAAGAGCAATGAGCAGAGTCATCTCAAGGTCGGCGATCTGTTGATCCAGGCCGAGGCGGCGCTGGTGGCGCGGCGACTGGTCGGCAATGAGGGTGCCGTCGCGCTTTATCAGCGCGCCATGACCGTGGACGAGACCAATAGCATCGCGCTCAAGGGACTGCAGAATTCGCTGCAGGCCCTGGCCGAATCGGCTGATGCGGCACTGACCGCGGGGGATCTGGCCACGGCCAGCGCCGCGATCGGCGAAATTGCCCGGGTGAGTGCCAATTTCGCGGCCCTGCCCGAACTGCGTGCCCGCCTCGCGGCGGCGCAGACCGATGCGATCGATTCGCTGCAGAAGGATATCGGTCGGGCTGAGTCCTATCTGCGCGACAAGGTGCTGACCGCGCCGCGCGGCGAGAATGCGCTGGATATCTTCCGCAGCGTGCTCAGTCGTGACCCGCAGAACCTGCGCGCGCAGGCGGGCATTCGCCAGGTCGCCTCGGCACTGTTGGGTCAGGCGCGCGCGGCATTGCGCGAAAAAGATCTGGAGTCGGCCGGCCGTCTGTCCGCCCAGGCGCGTCAGCTTGCCGCGGATACCGATGGGCTGGCGGCGTTCGCGACCCAATTGCGCGAGGCCGGTGAGCGCCGCGATATCCAGCAGAGCCAACCTGCACTCGATCCCAACCAGGGCGCCGCGGTGCAGAAACTGCTCGACGAAGCGGCGCTGCTGCTGGCGCGCGGTGATCTGATAGATCCGCCCGGCAGCAATGCCTATGACAAGTACCGCAGCGTGATGAATATCGACCGCAACAACGCCGAGGCGCGTGCGGGCTTGCAGGGGCTGCCAGATGCGGCCAAGGGTCTTTTCGAGGAATCGATTGGCGCCGGCCGGCTGTCGGCGGCAGCAGGCTATCTGAGCGTGATCCAGCAGTTGGCGCGAGACCAGGCGCCGGTTGCTGGCATGCAATCGCGCCTGGCCGAAGCCTGGCTTGCCCAGGCCAGCAAGCGGATCGAGGAAGGCCAGCGAACCGCCGCTGAAAAGGCGCTATCGAATGCGCGAAAGTTGGCGCCGGCGCTGGCTGGCCTGGCCGAAGCCGAAGCCAGGCTCAAAGCGATGTGATCGGCTGACTGCTCAGCGCAGTTGCATGTCCATGGTTTCACCATCTTCTTCGATCTGGCGTATGCGCACCGGCAGGTAGCCCAGCGCGGGCGCGATCCAGGTCGTGGTCTGACGACCGGAGCCCTTGCGCACGCGCTCCACGCGTATGGTGTCGAGCGCACCGCGGGCGGTTTTCAGCGTTTCATTGCCGGCGACACGATAGAGATTCGAATCGATCTTGCGTTTGTCTGCGACCCGATACTCGAGTTTCTCGGCGCTGCGCGCCAGATCACTCGCCATCGCCAGTACGACCAGATTGCGATCGACCAGGCCGGGTTCGTAGCTCAGTTGATACTCGCCATCGCCATCGCGACCACTGACGCGTCCGGGTTTGGCCATGATGCTGAGGCTGCGCTGTTTGGACTTGAAGCGCATTTTCTGATCGAAGGCGTAGCGCAGAGTCTCGGGACGCCCATCGCGCCACTGGAATTCCGAGGTTTCGTCGATCTCGACACCAGCCAGGCTGGCCATGCCTGCGGTGCCCTTGGTGTGCGTGCGGAAGGTCCAGGTATCACCGGCGGCCGGCGCCAGCTTGATACTGGCCTCGCCGAGCGCCTTGCCGTTGCGGCTGACATCGAACTGCAGTTCAAAGGCCTGGACTGGTACTTCGGCGGCGAGCAGGCTTGAAAGGCAAATAAGCAGCAGGCAAAGAATACTGCGTGCGTAGATACCTAGCGGCTTCGAATGAGATCGGGTCATCGGGGGTTCCATCCATATTGGCAGCAGTCCACACGCGTTCGGCACCGGGCCTGCGCAACGCGAGTGCTGCCGAAGACTACCCCAGGCTTACTGAGCGCCGGCCAAACCGTGGTCGTATTGCCAGGGTGCCTGGATCTGGTCGTCGACCCGCAGTTGCCCATCGCGATGCTCGATCCGGTGCCGACTGAACTTCGCGATGGCGGCGACCAGCAGCGCGTGTTCGGCCGGCAGCAGGCGGACGGAAAGCGCGGCCGCATCATCGCCAGGCTGGATCGCAATACGGGTCTGCGCGATTACCGGTCCGGCATCCAGCGCTGGAATCACGAAATGCACGCTGGCGCCGTGAACACGATCACCGGCATCGATGGCGCGTTGATGGGTATGCAGACCGGGATAGTTCGGCAGTAGCGAAGGATGGATATTGATGATCCGCTGACTGCGCGCGGCGACCACATCCGCGGAGAGGATGCGCATGAATCCTGCGCAGACGATCAGATCAGGTTCCAGCGCGTCGATCTGGCCGAACAAGGCCCGGTCGAAAGCGTGTCGATTCTCGAATGCTTTGGGATTGAACCAGCGTCCCGCGATGCCGGCTTCGGCGGCAATGGCCAGTGCGCCGGCATCAGCACGATCGCTGAATACCGCGCCGATCGTGGCGCCGCTTGTGCCCGCATTCGATGCCGCGATCAGGGCGGCCAGATTCGATCCGCGTCCCGAGGCCAGCACCACGATGCGCAGTGACTTGCCGGTGCCCGGCGCGGGGCTGCTGTCCGCCACGCTGGCTGAATCCGGCTCAGCCGATGCGCACACGGTCGTCGCTGCTGTTGGCCTCGACTGATCCAATCTCACAGCTGGCCAGACCATGTGCCGCCAGTGCAGCGCGCACCGCGACCACATCGCTGCGATCGATCAGCAGGGTGAAGCCGATGCCGCAATTGAAGGTGCGCCACATTTCGTTCGCGGCAATTCCGCCACTGCGCTGCAGCCAGTCGAATACTTCAACCTTCGGCAGGGCGCTGGCCTCGATGGCGAGGCCGAGTCCCTGCGGGACGACCCGGATGATGTTCTCCTTGATGCCACCGCCGGTGATGTGTGCCATTGCATGCAGGTCAAAACGCGTCAGCAGGTCCAGCATCGGCTTGACGTAGAGTGTGGTCGGCGCCATCAGCGCATCGGCCAGCGTACCGGCGCCGAGCGCCTGGTTGAGATCCGCGCCGGTTACCGAGAGCACCTTGCGGATCAGCGAGTAGCCATTGGAATGCGGGCCACTGGACGCGACGCCAAGCACCACATCGCCGGCGCGTACTTTGCTGCCGTCGAGCAGCCGGGATTTCTCCACGGCGCCGACCGCAAAACCGGCAAGATCGTATTCGCCCGGTGGATACATGTCGGGCATCTCGGCGGTCTCGCCGCCGATCAGGGCGCAGCCAGCGAGCTCGCAGCCGCGCGCGATACCGCCAATGACGGCAACCGTGGTGTCCACGTCGAGCTTGCCGGTCGCGAAGTAATCGAGAAAGAACAGCGGCTCGGCGCCCTGGACCAGAACATCATTGACACACATGCCGACCAGATCGATGCCGATGGTGTCGTGCCGATTCAGGATCTGGGCCAGCTTGAGCTTGGTACCGACGCCGTCGGTGCCCGAGACCAGGACCGGTTCGCGGTAGCGCCCGGCAAGCTCGAACAACGCGCCGAAGCCGCCGAGCCCGCCCATGACTTCCTTGCGGAATGTGCGTGCGACCAGGGGTTTGATGCGCTCGACGACGGCCTCGCCGGCATCGATATCGACACCGGCATCGCGGTAGGTGAGTCCGGCCGGAGTTGCGGTCGTTGAGCTCATGGCGCTGCGCATTGGCTTAGGGGCGGACAGGATACCAGCGGCGATTTGTCGAACATCGGGCAAACTGGCGATGTGTCCCTGGCCTGGTCCGAAATCAGCGCACACCGGCGCTCGGATCGGCCAATCCGTGCGCTATTGCCATGGCGATGATCACGCTCTCTGGTTAAGCTGCCCCCGTTTGATTCGGAGCAGCGCATGCGCGATTACCGCACAATTGCCCCCAATGCCGGCCAGCATCGCCAGCGCGCGAGTGAGCGCTCGTGATTGCCGCCGACCTCCAGGTCTGGGGCCAGAATCTGGCGACAGTGACCAGCCTGCTGTTTGGCCTGTTGGCGCTATGGCGACCGCGCGGCATGGCGCACTCGCTGAATTTCGAACTGCGCGGATCGCGCGGTCGCGCCGAATTCAGGATTGGGTTTGGCGGATTCATGATCGGTCTGGCCGCCTACGTATTATGGGTGCAGCATCCGATGGCATTCGCTGCGCTCGGATTTCTCTGGCTTGGCGGCGCGATCGGTCGGGTAATCGTCTGGATGATCGATCAGCCCGTGCTCGATCGCAGCTATATGATGATCTTTCTGTTCGAACTGGTGCATGCCGCGCTCCTGCTCTGGTACCAGATATTCCAATGGCATTCGGGACGCGTCTGAGCAAGCGCCAATCTCCTCCGGGATCGACACAGCGACCCGGCAGAAACCGACGTATGATGGGCCTTTCCTGAATTCCGGAGTTGGAATGCCGCGTATCTTTTTCGCCTTGATCGTTCTCGCCTTGCTGGGCCCGGTGTCTGCGGCCGATGTCGCGATCTTCAATGGCACCGCCGTGGTCGCATCTCAGGATGAGGCCGACCGTGACACTGGCGCCCGCGCGGCGTTCAAGTCGGTGTTGATCAAGGCATCCGGTGATGCCGGCATTGCCACCGATCCGGCCTTGCCGGCGATTTTGCAGCGTGCCTCGAGCCTGCTTCGCTTCCATACCTATCGTGAGTCGATGCTGCCGAACGCCGAGGGCGTGGGCGAACTTCGGCTGCTGCTCGACGCCGAGTTCGACCCTGCTGGTGTGGAACAGGCCCTGCGTGATCTCGGCCGCCCGCTATGGGGACGCGAGCGCCCGACCGCCATGGTCTGGCTGGTCATCGACAGCAATGGCAGCAAGCAGATCGTCAGCTCATTCCAGCAATCGGCACTGGGCGCCCTGACCTCGGTCGCGCAGTCGCGCGGATTGCCCATCCAGTTGCCGCGCATGGATGGCACCGATTTGAACCGGCTCGACCCGGTCACCTTATGGGACGCGCCGCCGGCCACCATCATCGGTGCCAGCCAGCGCTACAACGCGCGGGTGATCCTGGTCGCGCGATTGCAGAAATTGGCCGATCGCTGGGCCGCGCGCTACACCCTGATCGACGGGCACGACGTTGACAGTTGGAGCGCCAATGATGCGACAGCGTCCGGCGTGCTGGCTGCTGCGATGAATGGCGCGGTCGATCGGGTCGCACGGCGTTACGCCATCGATACCCGCGAGCCCGGTCTGGGAGCGGTCACGGTCTGGATCGACGATGTCCGTTCCGCGGCCGACTACGCCAGAGTCATGGGCTACCTCGGCAAGCTGCCGGCGGCCACAAACCTGGCACCGCAGGCGGCGCAGTCGAGTCGGCTGCAGCTCAGCATGCAGGTCGCCGTCGGCGCGCAGCGGTTCCGCCAGCTGCTCTCCTATGACCGGGTGTTGATCCTGGAGCCCACGCCGGCAGTCGATGGCGCGCCGCCCGGCTTCTCGCTGCGCCTGGCGCATTGATGTGGCGGCACCTGCCCAATGTGATATCGGTGGCGCGTGGCCTGAGCACGTTGCCGGTCATATGGCTGATTCTCGGCGAACACTGGATCGCCGCATTCTGGTTGGCCTTGCTGGCCGGTCTGTCCGACCTCATTGACGGTGCCTTGGCCAAACGCTTCGGCTGGCAGAGCCGGCTCGGTGCCGGACTCGATGGCCTCGCCGACAAGATCCTGCTGTTTGGAATTTTTCTTGCCCTGGTCCTGATCGAAGCGCTGCCACTCTGGTGGCTGCTGCTGGTGATCGGCCGCGATCTGGTGATTGTGGTTGGCGCCTGGTTCTACAATCGCCTGGTTGAGCGGCTGCGACCGCAACCGAGCTTGCTCGGCAAGGCCTCGACGGCGGCCCAGATCACGCTGGCTCTGCTGGTCATCGCCAACAGCGCCTGGAGCTGGCAAGCCCAGCAAGTTGAGCAGATCGTGTTCTGGCTGGCGGTTGCGCTGACCAGCGGCAGCGGAATCCACTACATTGTCCTTTGGGCCGGGCGCGCCCGCCGTGGGCGCCGTGCCCCAATCGCATGAGCAGGGAGTGATCGTGATCGAACAACGCAGATGGCAGTGGCTGCTGGCAATCCTGGTACTGCTCGGGCTGCTCTATCTGCTCGCGCC
Organism: Lysobacterales bacterium; assembly: GCA_038255435.1. GTDB lineage: Bacteria > Pseudomonadota > Gammaproteobacteria > Xanthomonadales > Ahniellaceae > 0-14-3-00-62-12. The sequence goes on along the minus strand of JBBSLG010000045.1, from coordinate 8,932 downwards.
GGTGTTGACTCCGTTCGCGCTTGCCGCCCTGTTGGCTTACCTCGGTGACCCTGTGGTCGACCGGCTCGAGAAGAAATTCTCGCGCACGACTTCGGTCGTGATCGTGTTCTCCGCCATGAGCCTGGTGATCGCCGGCGCATTGGCATTGCTGATCCCCGAAATCATCCGCCAAGCCGGCGGGTTTCCCGAGCAGTTGCAGAAACTCGGAGCCTGGTTCAGTAGCAGCCTGGTGCCTTGGGCGAAGACCAAGCTGAATCTGGATCTCAGCAGTCTCGACGTCGCCGCGGTCCTGGAAACTGCGCGCGCCCATCTGCAGGACATCGGCAAGATCCTGCCCAAGGTGTTTATCGGTGTCGGCAAGTCGAGTGCTGCCGTCCTCGGTGTGCTCGCCAATCTGCTGCTGTTGCCGGTGATCACGTTCTATTTTCTGCGTGACTGGGATGTGCTGGTCGCGCGCTTGCAGCATCTCTTGCCACGGCCACTGGAGCCGACCATCAGCCAGCTCGCGCGCGAGTCCGATCAGGTGCTCGGCAGTTTTCTGCGCGGGCAGTTGTCGGTGATGGTAGTCACCGGCGCGCTCTATGCCATCGGCTTGACCCTGGCCGGCGTCCAGTTTGGATTGTTGATCGGATTTACCGCTGGCCTGCTCAGTTTCGTGCCCTATCTAGGTCCGGCGATCGGCATCATCGCCGGTGTGATTTCCGCCCTGGTCAGTCCGGGCGATCCCTGGATCAATGTCGCCCTGGTCGCTGCAGTATTTGGCATTGGCCAGATCGTGGAAAGTTTTTTCCTGACGCCCTGGCTGGTCGGCGACAAGATCGGCCTGCATCCCGTCGCCGTGATTTTTTCGGTAATGGCGGGCGGTCAGCTGTTCGGATTCTTCGGCGTGCTGCTGGCCTTGCCGGTGGCGGCGGTGGTGATGGTGCTGTTGCGGCATGCGCATCAGCGCTATCTGCAGAGCACGCTGTACACGGCGGATCCCACTGAAACCGAGCCGCGAGCGGCGTCACCCGATCCAGTGTCCAGCGACACTGCCGTCGCGGTCGTGGTGATTCCGCACAGCAGCCCGGGAACGCCCGCAGCGTGAGCACAGGCACACCCCAGCTTCCGCTATTGCTGCGGTTTCCGGCGCCACGACGGCTGGCGGCCTTCGTTGCTGGCGATAACACCGGCGTCGTCGAAACGCTCAGTCGCGTCGCCCATGGCGGGGCGCTGGAGGGTGCGTTCCTGTCCGGTCCCGAAGGCAGTGGCAAGACCCACCTGCTCAGTGCAATGGTCGCCGATACCCCCGGCGCCTTCTACTTGCCGCTGGCCCAACTCGGTGAGCAGGCCGAGTTGATGATCTCGTCGATATCGCCGGCATCCTTGATCTGCGTCGATGAAGTCGAAGCGGTGATCGGGCATCGGACCCGCGAGGTTGCACTGTTCGATCTGTTCAATCGCGTGCGCGAGGACCGCGGCCGGATCCTGTTTGCTGCCCGTCAGGCACCGGCGCGGCTCGGGCTCGGCTTGCCCGATCTGGTCTCACGCCTGTCGAGTCTGGCCCAGTTGACTCTGCGCCCGCTGAGCGATGCCTCGGCGCGCGAGGTGCTGGTGCATCGCGCCGAGTTGCGCGGCTTCGAGCTGGAAGAAGAAGTGCTCGATTTCCTGTTTCGGCGTTTTCCGCGCAATCTGGGTGCGATGATCGAATTGATCGATCAGCTCGATATCGAAAGCCTGGCGCAACGACGCCGGGTCACCGTGCCGTTCATCCGCAGTATTTTCGGATTGCGCAGCCCGGAGTAGGGCAGGGCGACAGGCGTTTGCTGCCTCGGCAGGGCCCGCCGTCGATCAAGGTTGTTTCTTGGCCGGCAAAGCCTCACAATGCTCGTTCTTCGTCGACTGTCGGGGCGTAGCGCAGCCTGGTAGCGCACTTGCCTGGGGGGCAAGGGGTCGCGAGTTCAAATCTCGCCGTCCCGACCAATCGATGCAGAGCCCCTGCCCATTCCGCTGGCTGGAGCAAGGAGTTCGAAATGCGCGCGCTTTACCCGCCGATCGAGCCCTACGATTGCGGCCGCCTTGCGGTCTCCGAATTGCACACCCTTTACTACGAGCAATGCGGCAACCCCGCAGGCAAGCCGGTGGTATTCCTGCATGGCGGCCCCGGTGCCGGCTGCGGGCCCGATCATCGACGCTATTTTGATCCGGCGCGCTATCGCATCGTGCTGTTCGATCAGCGCGGTGCCGGGCGCTCGACGCCCTTCGCCGAGTTGCGCGAGAACACGACTTGGGATCTGGTCGCCGATATCGAGAAACTGCGCACCCAGTTGGCGATCGCGCGCTGGCAGGTTTTCGGTGGCTCGTGGGGATCGACACTCGCGCTAGCCTATGCGCAAAGCCATCCGGACCGGGTCAGCGAGCTGGTGCTGCGTGGTGTCTATCTGCTGCGCCGATTCGAAGTGGAGTGGATGTATCAGCACGGCCTCAGCATGATCTGGCCCGAGTTCTGGCAGGACTTCGTCGCGCCGATTCCGGCCGATCAGCGCGCCGACATGATCAGTGCCTATCATCGTCAGCTGACTTCGGATGATCGCGCGCAACGCATGCGCGCGGCGCGCGCCTGGGCGACCTGGGAAGGGCGCACCTCCTTTTTGCGCGTCAATGAGGACTTCGCCGCCAGCTTCGGGTCCGACGAAGTAGCCGAAGCGGTTGCCCGCATCGAGTGTCATTACTTCGTCAACGGTGGCTTCTTTGATCACGACGACCAATTACTGCGTCATGCCGATCGACTGGCAGGGATTCCACTGGTGATGGTGCATGGGCGTTACGACCTGCTGTGTCCGCCCACCAATGCCTGGGAGTTGCAGCGCGCACTACCGGGTTCGGAGCTGATCTTCGTGGCCGATGCGGGTCATTCGGCCGCCGAGCCCGGCATCCGATCCGCCCTGATCGACACCACCGATCGCTTTGCAGGCTGACTGCGCTCCGCTAAGTTCCTGCCTGTCCTGATGTCATCACTATGGAGAATCCGATGGATCTACTGATCGAATACGCGCCCTGGATTGCCCTGGTGCTGGGCCTGTTGATCGGTAGCTTTCTCAATGTGGTGATCCTGCGTCTGCCGCCCCGGCTGGAGTTCGGCTGGAAGCGCGACGCCCGCGACATCCTCGAGCTGCCCCAGCCGGAAGGCGAGCCGGTACCGCCGGGCATTGTGGTCGAGGGCTCGCATTGCCCCAAGTGCAAACACAAATTGTCCTGGTACGAAAATGTGCCGTTGCTATCCTGGCTGGTGCAGAGCGGTCGTTGCCGGGCCTGCAAGGCCTCGATATCGATCCAGTATCCGCTGATCGAGGCGATGACCGGAGTCGCCTCGTGTCTGGTCGTCTGGAAGTTCGGCCTGGGTATGCAGGCCGCCGTCGCACTGGCCTTTACCTGGATCCTGATCTCGGCAGCGGCGATAGATTTCCGCACGACCCTGCTGCCCGATCAGTTCACCCTGCCGCTGTTGTGGCTCGGCTTGCTGGCTGCCGTGTATGGGCTCTACATCGATCCGGCCAGCGCGATCTGGGGTGCCACCGTCGGTTATCTTTCGCTGTGGACTGTCTACTGGGCCTTCAAGTTGCTCACCGGCAAGGAAGGCATGGGTTACGGAGATTTCAAATTGCTGGCCGCGCTCGGTGCCTTCTGCGGTTGGCAGGGTCTATTGCCGATCGTGCTGATGTCGTCCCTGATCGGCGCGGTGATCGGTGGACTGTTTCTCTTCCTGCGCAATAAAGACAGCCAGACCCAGATTCCGTTCGGTCCCTTCCTGGCCGCCGCCGGCTGGGTGCAATTCATGTTTGGTGGCGAGATAGCTGCGGTCTACTTCCGTCTGCTTGGGCCGGGCTGAGCGCCACGATGGCGGACTTCGCGGTCGCGGTCACTGGCGGCATCGCCTCTGGAAAATCGGCGGTCTGCGATCGGCTGGCCGCGCTCGGCGCAAGTGTGATCGACGCCGATCTGATCTCGCGCGAGCTGGTCGAGCCCGGCCAGCCGGCGCTGCGCCAGATTGAAGGGTACTTCGGCGCCGATGTGCTGGATCAGCACGGCGCGCTCAGGCGTCGGCTGCTGCGCGAGCGCATTTTCTCCGATCAGGCTGCGCGCGAGAAACTCGAGGCGATCCTGCACCCGCGCGTGCGCGTACTGCTGCGCGAACGCGCGCTGGCGGCGACTGGCAGTTACGCGGTACTCGCCATACCCTTGCTGATCGAGGCCGGGCACTACGCCTGGCTTGATCGCATCGTCGCCATCGATGTCAACGAGGCGACCCAGCTCGAGCGCTTGATGCTGCGTGATGGCGTCGATGGCGCGCTCGCCAGCGCAATGTTGCAGGCACAGGCGAGCCGCCTGCAACGCCTCGCCATCGCCAGCGATGTGGTGATCAACGATGCCGATCTGGCCACTCTGCACAGAATCTGCGATCGCCTGCATCGCTGGCTGCTCGAGCACGCCAAGCGCGCCGCGAAGGCGCAATGATCTGTCCCGCTGCGACAGACGCTCGGATCAATCGACCCAGGCCGCGACCATCACCCGCTTGCCGTGCAGCAACTGCTCGTAGGCATCGGCCGGCGGCGGCAGAACTTCGACCCGGCTGAAGCCGAGCTTGCGCAGGATCCAGACCAGTGCCTCGACACTCGGCACCAGGCAGATTCCGGTGGTGCTGGCCTCGGGGCCATGGGTGTCGTCGATCTCATCGATGATGCCGAACGAACCCTTGAGCGGACGCACGAACTTGTAACTGCCGTAGTCGACCATGCCGCTCATATTGGGCACGACCTGGGTCTCGACCACGCAGACCTTGCCGGTCAGGGCGCAGGCGACGCGCAATGCGCCGACCGGGTTTTCAAGGTGATAGATCAGGCCCAGGATCAGGCATACGTCAAAGGTTCCGAGCGCCGCGCTATCGAGCGCATGCACATCACTTTGGATCAGCTCGATGTGATCCAGCGCCAGAGTGTCGCGGATCAGGCGCGCATCGGCGATGTGTTCGCTGCGGGCATCGACACCGACAACGCGACCGAAGCCGCGCTGTGCCAGCTGACAGGAGAACCAGCCCTGATGGCAGGCCAGATCGATCGCCGTGGCCTGGCTGCGGTCGCCAGGCAGGGTGGCGTCGAGCACCCCGTCGAGCATGCTGCTGCGGGTGTGGTGGATGCCATCGAGCCAGCCGCCGTCATAGCTCGGCGTTGTCTGGCCACTGGGCAGCTTGAACGGGTAGAACCAGGGGCGCGACAGGGCCTGCGCTTCAAGCGCGGCAGTGGCTGCGGTATCAGTCATCGTGCTAGTCCACGCGGTGTGATGAAAAGTCCCGGCGTGCGCCGGAGATGGTCACGGTAAAGCCGGCGACGACGTCAATCAGCGTCATCAGCAGCAGGGCCAGAAAGCTGGCATGGGCGAAACGCGGCATGATCAGGAACTCGACCAGGGCGATCACGAAGACCAGCAGGGACAGCGCATGATCGGCGATCGACGCGCTACCGGTGCGCGTCGCCTTGAAAATCTCGAAATAGAGCAGCACCAGTCCGAGCAGGATCACTGCATCGCCCGCGCTGACGTCAAGCTGGCCACCGGAAGGCAGTTTCGCGCTGAAAAAGCTGTAGGAAAATCCAGTGTCGCGGCTGAAGCCAATCAGATTGGCGATCAGTAGCGCAATGGCGAGCAGGGGGATTGCGGCGAACATAGGGCAGTACTCCATTCGGACCACCGCGCATTGTGACGGAGGCCGGCGACCAAGGCGAGCTTCGTTGCAGCCGGGCTGAAATCCGCGCGGCTGGGCTCAGCCGGTGCGCTTGTTGCGCGGCAGATGGCTGACCAGGAACTGCATCTGATCGGCGAGGATATTGCGATTGCTCAGGATCAGATGCTCGACCCAGCTCGGCCGATACGGCACGGCGAGCAGGGGCATGCCGGCCTGCTGCGGCGTGCGACTGCCCTTGCGCACATTGCAAGGCACGCAGGCGCTGACCACATTGACCCAGTTGTCGCGCCCGCCACGTGACAGCGGCAGCACATGGTCGCGCGTCAATGCCTGGCGGTGATGGTGCGCACCGCAGTACATGCAGAGATTGCGGTCACGCGCGAACAGGGCGGCATTGGTCAACGCGGGCGCTGGCTCAAGCAGCCCGGGGCGAGCGCGGCCCTTGCCGGCAACGATCGGGTGCAATTCGATCAGGCTCTGCTTTCCGCTGATCCGGTTCTGCCCGCCGTGGATGGTCATGCATGCGTCGCCCAAGGTCCAGGCGACGGCATCGCGGGCGTACAGGCACACCGCGTCCTGCCAACTCATCCAGTCGAGGATTCGCCCATTGGCGTCCAGCGACAACACCCGGGTCGCGTGGACATCATGGCCGCTCTTCAGATCCAGAATCATCCAAACCTCCCCAGAAAGCCGGTGGCTACTGGTTCCCGAGCATAGCCGAGAATCGTGCCGATTGTAGGCGCACAAGCCCGCTTTGGCCGTTGCGGCGTGGCCGGCGACGTGCTCGAGTTCGTGTCCAGGGCGACTCGGCACTATCATGCGCGCCGCTGCTGTTGGCGCTCACCGTGGAAGATTGCCCCGTGCCTGTTTCCAAGCTTCACTCCCCGCCGGTCGTGCCGACCGAGCCGGCCGACCTGCACGGGCGACTGCTCGCTGCGCTGGCAATCCTCGAATTGGTCGCGGCAGATGCCAGCACGCTGGATAGCCTGTCCAAGGCCGAGCGCAACCGCTGGCACGCGGCGATCGCCGAGATATATCACCCCGATCCGGTGGTCAGGCGTCAGCGTCTGAAGGCTGCCGAGCGCGCCCGCAATGCCGCCCAGATCGAGCGCGCCGATGCCGCCCTGCATGCCACCGGCATTCGTACCCTGCGCCGCCAGCCGGTGTTCACCACGCCGAATGTTTTTCCGCCGCAACAATTCCAGGCCGGCGATGTGCACAGCGAAGCCGAGGAGCGCCGCGAGCACATCGAGCCGCAGCATTGCTATGTCTGCAAGCAGAAATATTCCGAGCTGCATCACTTCTACGATCAACTATGTCCCGGCTGCGCCACGCTCAATTTCAGCAAACGCACCGAGCTGGCTGACCTGCGCGGACGGGTTGCCCTGCTGACCGGCGGTCGCGTCAAGATCGGCTATCAGACCGGACTCAAACTGCTGCGCGCCGGTGCCAGATTGATTGTCACCACCCGTTTCCCGCGCGACTCCGCCGCGCGCTATGCCGAAGAACCGGACTTTGCCAGCTGGTCCGATCGCCTCGAGGTTTTTGGACTGGACCTGCGCCATACGCCCAGCGTGGAGGCCTTCTGCAGCGAATTGCTCGGCCGGCTCGATCGACTCGACTTCATCGTCAACAATGCCTGTCAGACCGTGCGCCGTCCGCCCGATTTCTATGCGCACATGATGGGCGCGGAGATGGCCCCGGCCAGTGACATGCCTGATCCGGTGCGCAAGCTGCTCGGCAGCTACGAGGGCCTGCGCGGCTATCAGTTGATTCCCGATGGCACGGTGGCGGGTGCGGCGCTGAGCGCGCCGGCAGGTTCGACCCTGGCCGGGCTGACCCATGCCGCCGAACTCTCGCAGATGCCGCTGTTGCCCGAGGAACTGCTGGCCCAGAAGCATCTGTTCCCGGAGGGCAAGCTCGATCAGGATCTGCAGCAGATCGATCTGCGCGGACGCAATTCCTGGCGCCTGCTGCTGGCCGAAGTGTCCACGGTCGAGCTGCTCGAAGTGCAGCTGGTCAATGCGGTTGCACCCTTCATCATCAATGCCCGGCTCAAGCCGCTGATGCTGCGCTCGCCCGAGCGCGACAAGCACATCGTCAATGTCTCGGCAGTCGAGGGCCAGTTCTACCGCAACTGCAAGACCACGCGGCACCCGCATACCAATATGGCCAAGGCCGCGCTCAACATGATGACGCGCACCGCGGCAACCGACTATCACAGCGATGGCATCCATATGAACAGCGTCGACACCGGCTGGGTGACCGATGAGGATCCGGCCGAGATCGCTGCCCGCAAGCAGATCCAGGAGCGCTTCCATCCGCCGCTTGATATCGTCGATGGCGCGGCGCGCATCCTCGATCCGATCATCAGCGGCTTCAACAGCGGGACCCACGTCTGGGGCCAGTTCCTCAAGGATTACCGCAGCACCGATTGGTAGCGCCGCCAAGCGAGCCGGGGAGGAAGCCGGCGACCGTTGACCACAACGCGGGTCGCCATGCCCGATCGGGCTGGCATCTGCATTAAGATGTGCGATCCACCCATTGGAGTACCCCATGGCCGTATCCGAGCTTTCCGCCCATTTCAATACCTCGCGCGGCACGATCCGCGTGAATCTGTATCTCGAACAGTGCCCGCTGACCGTTGCCAACTTCGTCAATCTGGTCAGTCGCAAATACTACGATGGCCTGGATTTCCATCGGGTCATTCCTGATTTCATGGTCCAGGGCGGCTGCCCGGAGGGATCGGGTCGCGGTGGTCCGGGCTATCGTTTCGGCGATGAGTGCAATCCGCAGCTGCGCCATGACAAGGGCGTGCTGTCGATGGCCAATGCCGGTCCCGGCACCAATGGCAGCCAGTTCTTCATTACCCATGTCGCGACACCCTGGCTGGACGGCAAGCACACCGTGTTCGGCAAAGTGGTTGGCGCTGAGGATCAGGCCGTAGTCGATGCCGTACGCGGCGGTGACCGTATCGAGTCGATCGTCATCGAGGGTGACAGCAGCGCCCTGATGGCCAAGATGGCCGACCAGGTCGCGAGCTGGAACAAGGTGCTCGACGCCGCTCGATAAGGTCTAGTGTGGTGTTGCACACTATGCGACACATAAAATCGCGTCTTCGCCCCTGTGCCGTCGTTGCGCATCTTGCCAAGGCCACCAGCCTTGGCGGCGATACGCGCCTCGCCACAGGGCCGAATCCATCGATTTTATTTGTGC
>JBBSLG010000044.1:0-31110 GCA_038255435.1 Lysobacterales bacterium | reverse complement strand
GACTGCAGCTTCAGAGTTCTTGGTCAGACTTGACGCGATGCTTGCTGGATTGGCTTCGGCCTTCGAGACTAGAGAAAGTCTCCTCCAGGAAATGATTCGACAACTCGAAGCGTCTCCAGGACAGTTGCCACTCCGCCTGGGCGTCGCCTTTCTTCAGCTAGAGCTTGGGCAGCGATCAACTGCGCGTGAAAACTTCGACATGTATCTCAATAAACTGCCGCACTTGCGAAGAGTGATGGCGCCGCTCATCGATCAATTGTTCGCATCGTAATCAGGCTTGCCGCTGTTGCGCACCAAATTCCAACGGAAACAGGGGTGTCACGTCCCAACTTCCCCGCTGTGTCACGTCCCAGCGTCCCCCAACCACCGCCACCACTCGCAGCCCCAGTTTTTCGCAAAAAAGCTGACCCGAGCAGTAGTGGTCAGGTCTACTTTTGTAGCAGTAGGGGTCAGGTTTACTTTTGTAGCATCATGACGGCGACGACGGGCGTTGACTGCTCGGCCGCAACACCTGTCTTAGTGACCATTGCGCCGGGATTCTGCGCAAAGGGCTCGCGACTTGCATCACGATCTCCTGAGTGGGCGGAGCGGGCGTTGCACGCAGGCTTTCAAGTCTGCGAGAAAGCGGTCACGTCTCACCTTTTGCCCAGAGTCGACGCTCAGGCAAAAGGCAAGACGTGACCCCAATCGCCATGCAGGCATCTCCGGGTGGTGCGCATTCAAGTCCGCATCGTGACATCCTAGGGCGACTTGAGACTACGGAGACCTGTCGATGACCACAGCCACTTCGGCCAAGCCCGGCGCCATGGATCGTTTCTTGAACATAGTCGAGCGCGGCGGCAATGCGCTCCCGCATCCGGCGACGCTGTTTGCGTTGCTGGCAGTGCTGGTAATCCTGATGTCCTCGCTCGCCACGCTGGCAGGGCTTGCGGTTGAGCATCCGTCCAGCGGCGAGATTGTGCGCCCGGTGAATCTGCTGAGCATCGCAGGCTTGCATCGCATCCTCACCAACCTGGTCACCAACTTCACCAGCTTCGCACCACTGGGCACGGTTCTGGTAGCCCTGATCGGTATCGGCGTTGCCGAGCACAGCGGCCTTATTGGCGCCTCACTGCGCATGATGGTGCTCTCCGCCCCGCGCTATCTGTTGACACCCATCCTGGTGCTTGCAGGCGTGATGTCCAACATGGCCAGCGAGATCGGTTATGTGCTGCTGGTTCCCTTGGCGGCGCTGATCTTCCGCTCAGCCGGACGCCACCCGATCCTCGGAATGGCGGCAGCCTTTGCGGGCGTTTCCGGGGGTTACTCGGCCAATCTTCTGATCGGCACTATCGACCCGCTGCTCTCGGGCCTGTCACAGGAAGCCGCGCGCATCGTCGACCCGACCTACACCGTCAGCCCGCTGGCCAACTGGTATTTCATGATTGCGTCGACCCCGCTGATCACGATGCTGGGCTGGTTTGTCACCGAACGCATCATCGCGCCGCGCTTTCCGAATGCACCCGCGGACAGCGTCGACAGCAACGACCCGCAGTCGCAGCGCCTGAGTCCTGCCGAGCGCCGAGGCATGTTATGGGCAATCGTCTCGGTGCTTGCATTCAGCCTGTTGCTGCTGTGGTCGACGTTGCCACAGGGCAGCATGCCGGGCGCCGGATTCTTGCGCGACGCGCAGACGGGTGACCTGCTCAAGTCGCCCTTCCTGAGCGGGATTGTTGCCATCATTTTCGGCTATGGCGTCACTGCGGGAATCGCCTACGGTGTCGGAGCGGGCACCATCAAATCGGATGTCGACGTGATCAAGGGCATGAGCGCGAGCATGAGTACGCTCGGCGGCTACTTGGTGCTGGTATTTTTCGCTGCCCAGTTCGTCGCATTCTTCAATTGGACGCAACTCGGCCTGGTGTTTGCAGTGCAAGGCGCCGACGCGTTGAAGTCCCTGGGCTTGCCGACGATTCCCTTGTTCATCTGCTTCATTCTGCTGACCGCCGTTGTCAACCTGTTCATGGGCTCGGCCTCGGCCAAATGGGCGCTGATGGCACCGGTATTCATTCCGATGTTCATGCTGCTCGGTTACTCGCCCGAGATGACCCAGGTCGCCTATCGCGTCGGCGACAGCGTAACCAACATCATTTCACCGATGATGAGCTACTTCGCGCTGATCATCGCGTTCTTCCAGCGCTACGAACCCAAAGCCGGTATCGGGACGTTGGTTGCCACCATGCTGCCGTATTCGATCGTATTCCTGATTGGCTGGAGCATCCTGTTCGGTGTCTGGATCTGGCTGGACATTCCAATCGGCCCAGGCGCACCGCTCATCTACTTGCCGGCATCAGGCGCCTGAGGAGCTGCTGGGGGAAAACCTGGACACCCATCATTTGCGGCGACATCTCCCAGCCCACGTCACGGATTCTTCCGTCTGACTTTGACGTGCGATCCGATCATCGTGGCGGGCGTGACCTGGCCATGATCTCGATTGGTCACGCCGGGCGCGCCTGGGCTCTGTCACTGCAATTGGCCTTGTGCGCGGCGGGCTTTTCGATTGTTCTGGCCCAGGTCGCAAGTGCAAGAACATGGGTGTCCGAGCGCCCAGCGCTCACTTGCCCGCCAGCGTGACGACCATCGCACAAAATGCTGGGTGTCCAGATACTGGGCCCTGGGGGTGCCCCTGCTGGCTGCGGGGTGTCCATGTCCTGCCATCCATGTCGTGCCATGTCCTGCCGCGTGTCCTGGCACGTGGCGGGATAGATTCGAACAACGGAGCAAAGGCTGTTTGGTCCGCGCTGCGCTTGCCCCGGCCTATGATGGCGTTGTGCGCTGTGTCGGCAAGGATTCTTATGCTTGCGCCGTCGCGTGCGCCCACGGCCCGTTCACCGCGCGGACTCACCTCGGATCTTCGTCAATCTCCCATTCGTCCGATGCCTCCGAATCGCTCCATTCGGCGCTGGCCATCGAAGGCATTCCGTGCTCATCAGGATCGTCCTCGATGACGCTGGACGAGTCGTTGATGGTGCCCAGGAAGACCACGTCATCCAGCGCCGAGTCATCGCCTTCAGGCAGCAGTGCCGGCTGCGCCCGCTGGCGGTGGCGCAAGTCGATAATCAGCTGCTCGTCATCGGTCAGGTCCAGGCCGGCGGCTGTCACTTGCGGATCCATGCCGAGTCGTTCGACCAGCAACGGGTACACGACCTCGTTGTTCCAGCTTGCATCCATCGCCGGTTCGGGGCTCAGTGCGTTGGCCTCGTTGAACGGCAAGAAGGCGAGTCGCTTGAGCTGATCCGGGTGATCGGGATCAACGATGTAGAGCGCCATCGGCGCGAACACTTCGGTCCTGTCGCGCTCCTCAACATGCACGCCACGCCCGAAGCGGATGCCGGCCTTGACGAGAAGTGCCTTGATTTGTCTCCAGGTCGCCATGGCGCTGACTCCGATTAGTGGTTCTGCGCTTGCGCGGTCAGAAGGTCAAGCGAGGTGATGGTCTCGAGCGTGAACTTCGCAGTCATCGCCATCATTGCTTGCGGCGGGATGTTGTAGAACCGGCGCACCGCGTCGTCGATGTACATGCTGCCGGCGTCGCCCTCGGCGGATTCCAGACTCATCGCCCCGCCGCCACCCACGTGCATGACGACCGGCTGACTCTTGCCAATGGTTGCGGAGCGCGGCAGTGACATGGGCACCATCGGCACCTGCAGTACGTCGTACAGCATGAACTGGCGCGTCTGCGATCGGTAGACATACGAGCCGGACATCAGCAGCACCTTGTCCCCCGGCTCGCGCAGAAATTTTGACGGCACTTCCGGCGTCGGCTGTGCGTTGAGATCGCTGCCGCGCAGCAGTTCGACCTCGATCAGCCCGCCGGGCACATTGACCACCGAGTGCGGGCCCGGCATCGCGGCGGCCCATTCTGCCGGCGAGCCATCGCCATTGGCGAAGTAGACGTGATTGGAATCGTAGCGATAGGAGTAAAAGCGCGCCGAGGACTGCCCGGTGCGCGCGTCGATCGCGTAGAAGGCGTAGTCCTGAAGGTGGCGCGCCACCGCCTGGCGTAGCTGCACGCAGATCTGCCACTCGGTGAAGTACGGCGGAGCAAGCAGGTCGGAGATCGGCCGCAGGTCTAGGTAGACCGGCACCAGCGAAGCACCGGCGGGATCGCCATTGGTGCAGTCGCCGATGCAACGGTACTGGCTTGCTTCCTTGCCAACGATGCGCTCGAATTTTTCGTGCTGCGCCTGACCAGAGCCAACGTCGATACCACCCGAAGCGCCAGCGCCCACGCCGCCGTATTGCTCCGAGAAACCGAAGTTCACCGCCGTCTTCAGGTCAACGCCCTGATCGTGCATCGCCATCACCTGATCCTTGGTGTAGGTGTTGACGACGTAGCCCTTGCCGCCGTAGGTCGTGGCGTGCGTGTAGTGGGTACCGACCACACTGAAGAAGCGCGGGAAATTCTGGTCCTGCATCAACTCGACCACCGCCTTGTAGAAATCCTCAGTGAGCGGGGCATTGGACTTGTCCAGCACGTACGCAAACTTGGTCAGCACGTTGGAGTGCGTCGACAGGGTCAGCTCGTTGTTGTACATCTCGTCGACCTGGGTGGTCTGGCCCTGGGTCTGGTCTGCACCCAGCTTGAGCCCGAAGATGTCGAGGCCGGCGTGCTGGCCCAGCGTCTCGGTGGCGCGTGTCTGCAAGTCGCGGCCGGAGCTGACGATGCGCGTCTCGCCACCGCCGTACTTCATCTCGTCGGGTGCATAGGTCCAGCCGAATGGCACCACCATGTCGCCGACCTGCTCGTAGGCTTTCGATGATCGGCTCGGCAGCTTGAATACATTGACGGCATCGCCGGCCTGCTGCGGGTTGTCGAGCTCCATCTGGGTAACGTTGTAGCCGCGACGAACGGCACCGAACTGCGCCACGGTATGCACGAAAATGCTGCCGAGTGTCTGTTGCAGCCCGGGATCCTGCTTCTTGACCTGCATGCGCACATAGCGACCGACCGCCAGGCCCGCGCCGACTGCGGTGCCGGTGACTTCGAAACCGCCCTTGCCGGCCTTGTCGGTGAAGCGAATCGTGCCGGGCGCGCCGGCAAGCGTAAACGCCAGCGGGTCGCCGGCAACTGGCGCCAGTTGCAGGTTCAGCGCGCCATCGGAGAGAAGATGCAGCGGTCCCTCCTTGGTCTCGCGCGTGAACGCAAGCCACGGCAGAATCTGGTAACTGCCACGCGCCACCACGCCTTCGCCTTTCGCCTTGATCGGCGGTCTATGGTCAGCAAATTCAGGACGCCAGATGCCGCGCAACATTCTCCGGTAATTCACGCCCTGATCAGCCATCTCCCCTCCTAAGTCGCGGCGACGGTCGAATGTATCCATGCGTTGCAACAGGGTCAAGGAAGCGCGCAGAGTCGTCCCAAAACCTGGCCGCCCGAAAACCTGGGCACCCATCACTTGCGACATCTCCCAGCCCACGTCACGGATTCGCCCGTCTGACTTTGACGTGCGATCCGATCATCGTGGCGGGCATGACCTGGCCATGATCTCGACTGGTCACGCCGGGCGCGCCTGGGCTCTGTCACTGCAATTCGCTTTGTGCGCCGCGGGCATTGCGATTCTTCTGGCCCAGGTCGCGAGTGCAAGAACATGGGTGTCCGAGAGTCCAGCGCTCACTTGCCCGCCAGCGTGACGACCATTGCGCAAGGACTGGGCGACAGCTGCGGCATACTATTCCCGCACCACCACGGCGCGACGACGGGATGATGCGATGACGAAGGTTCTGCAATCGGCAGCGACGCGGGCGATGCGCTATCTGGACGACATCGGCGAGCGGGCAGTGGCGCCTACGCCGGAGGCGGTCGCCGCGTTGACGGCGTTCGATGAGGCCTTGCCGGAGCAAGGTGCGGATGCAGAGCAGACTTTGGAATTGCTGGATCGCATCGGTTCTCCAGCGACGATGGGGATGGCTGGGCCGCGCTACTTTGGTTTTGTCATCGGTGGCGCCTTGCCGGCGACCTTGGCAGCGAATTGGCTGGCCGGTGCCTGGGATCAGAACTGCGCGTTCGACCATGTCACGCCTTCGACTTCGCGACTGGAGTCGGTGGCGCTGCGTTGGATGCTGGATCTGCTTGGTCTGCCTGCGAGCAGTGCCGGCGCGTTCGTCACCGGCGCGACGGTGGCCAATTTCACCGCATTGGCGGCAGCGCGCCATGCGGTGCTGAAACAGGCGGGTTGGAATGTCGAGGCCGATGGACTATTCGGCGCGCCGCCGATTTCGGTCATCGTCGGCAATGAGGTGCATGCCAGCGTGATCAAGGCACTGGGCATGCTCGGCCTGGGTCGAACCCGGCTGACCCGGGTGCCGGTCGACGGACAGGGCCGAATGCGTGCGAACGCGCTGCCAGCGGTGCAGGGGCCGACGATCGTGTGCACACAGATCGGCAACGTCAACAGCGGCGCCTTCGATCCGCTGGCGGAGATTGTCGATCACTATCAAGGCAGCAGTGCCTGGATTCACGTCGATGGTGCGTTTGGCTTGTGGGCTGCGGCGTCGCCAAAGCTCAATGGGCTGGTGACTGGATTAGCGGGCGCCGATTCCTGGGCCACCGACGCGCACAAGTGGCTGAATGTTCCCTATGACAGCGGCGTCGCGATCGTGCGCGATGCGCATGCCCTGCGCGCGGCGATGGCGATCAGCGCAGACTATCTGCCCCTCGACACTGATCGCCGCAATCCCTGCGAATACACGCCGGAACTTTCGCGGCGTGCGCGCGGCGTGGAGGTATGGGCGGCTTTGCGCAGCCTCGGACGCGCCGGGCTTGCCGAACTGATCGAACGCAATTGTCGTCAGGCGAGACGGTTTGCCGAGGCCCTGCGTGGCGCTGGCCATGCCGTGCTCAACGATGTGGTGCTGAATCAGGTACTGGTGTCGTTCGGCGACACGACCACGAACCAGCGCGTGATGACGGCTTTGCAGGCCGAGGGTACCTGCTGGTGCTCCGGCACGGTATGGCAGGGGCAGTCGGCCATGCGTATCAGTGTGTCCTCGTGGGCGACTACGGATGCCGATGTAGAGATATCCATCGAGGCGATGCTGAGCGCCGCGCGCGGCGCTGGTGAACAGGTCTAGCGGCGCAGCGTGCTGCCACGTGAGCCTTGATCATTGCGATCCCACTATCAGGGATCGCAGCAGGAATCGCTGAACACCCGACCGGACGGCCGAATTTACCGCCGCAACGCGCTGTACACGCAGGGCGGGGGCATCTGGAACGCGGGACTGTTTCTGGCCGAATGGCACGCCACCGAAAGGCATGATCGCTCGCGGCTGGGACAAATGGCGCACCGATGTCTCCGTAATGATTGGCTACCCCGGGGAGCACTGTCATGACTGAGCATTGCCGCAATCGCAGTACCTTTGCACTCAACTGTCGGAAGCAGGACACCCACAATTTGCATCACTGCCGTGCGATCGCCAACAGCCAGCGAGCAGCCTGGATGAAGCAGAGCGGCTCTTAACGACGGCGAGGGCAAGGTGCTGAGCCAGACCGTTCCGGCGGGCCGGGTCACGCGCATGTGTCATGACAAGGCCAATCGTCTGCTGGAGAAGATCTATCCGGACACCACACCGGCTGACGACAGCGACAACCGTGCACGCGTGACGAGTACGACCGTATCGGCCGGCTGAGCAAGATCAGGCGCGTAGGGGTCGATCGCTGTTCGGCCCCGGTTGCTTTCCGGTCTTCAGGTTGTCGCGCAGGCTACGAGCAACAGAGCGCATCGGCGGCGAGCGTGTTGGAGTTTCCGATCGTTGCGGTGCGTGACAGATAGCACTCCCAGCCGGTATTTCCAGTGCGACGGCTGCGACCGATTGCGATCGACGTGAATCCGTCACAGCCACCCGCGAAAACGGTGGTGCCTACGGGGCAGGCCGCTGAAAGAGTAAGCGTTGAGCCCTGGGTTGCATCCAATGTGCCAGGTGTGCCGGTTACCCATGTGCAACTAGCCGTTGTTGCTGGCCCAGTGGCACCCGTGCTTCCAGTGGCGCCCGTGGCTCCTGGCTGACCTGTTGCGCCGGTCGCGCCGGTTGAACCGGTATTGCCGGTTGCACCCATGGGCCCCATCGGTCCGATCGGTCCTGGGGCTCCGGTCAATCCGGTATTTCCCGTTGCGCCGGTCGCGCCTGTGCTACCGGCCGGGCCCTGTGTGCCGGTCGCGCCGGTGGGTCCGTTGGCACCCATCGGGCCGGTGGCACCGGTGGCGCCGTCCATGCCCGACGCGCCCGTTGCGCCCGCGCTTCCGACAGGGCCCTGAGCGCCAGTTGCGCCGGTTGGACCCGTCGCTCCTGTCGTGCCGGCAGGACCAACCGGGCCAGTCGCACCGGTAGCGCCAGTGGGGGGAATCGAGCAGGTACCCAATTGCCCGCTGGCAGTGTCAAAACACAGATATTGATCTTCGCCGGCACTGCCGGGCAGACCGGGAATCACCACGCTGCCGTTGTCGTTGACGCGCAGTCGCACCACACTGCCGGACTGGCTGTTGACCACAAAACCATCGCCGGGCGCCAATTGCGCTTCGATATCGGCGGCCATGGCAGCACCGCCAAGCAAGGCAAGCTGCAGCGCAAGCGCCAGTGGATGACGCAAAATTGTTATCGCGCGCATTAGATTTCCCCTCGGTTCAATAGTCGTAGTTGGGCCAGCGCGACAACCACCAGCAACAAAAGCAGGCTGTACAGGCCAAATGTGGATAGCGTCGGAATTGGCACGATCACCTCAGCACCCAGGAAGCGCGGCGTATTCCCGCGATCAATACTGTCGTAGGACGCCGGCTCCTGTGGGGCCAGAAACTGGCCGCTCGGCGGCGCGCCGACGTCGATGGCATCGACACGATCGACCAACTGTGTTCCGTTGCCCGCCAACGAAAGGAAGCTGACCACGCCGGGCGCCGTGCTGCGCATCGCCAGTCGTTGTGCACCGCCAAGCAATTCCAGCGCACTGGCAATGAACTGGGTACCGCCAGCCGGAAGCACCAGCTCGTAGCTGGCCGAATTTTGTACGGTGAGCCGGTTGAATTGATGGTTGCCGGTCAATTGCGAATCGGAGCTGCCACAGCCATCACTGATGCGTACCGTGCCGCCTTCCGGCTGCAGAGCGCCGGCCGCAGCGAGATCGCCGCTGAGCGCGATCAAACCGCTGCCGCCACGCAGCAATCCGTTCGCGACCAGATCGCGCACGCCGTGCAGCGATCCCGCGTCGATATCCAGGGTGCCGGCGATCTCGAAATCGCGGCAGCCCGCGTCGACCTGCGAACTGCCCAGCGACAAACTGGCGCCGCTGCCGATGACAAACTGCTGCGCGAGACAAACTGGTGAAAGCATTAAAAATGCCAGCACTGCACTTGAACGTGCACATGCACGCTGGACTTCGAAACCCATCTGGTCTTCCCCCATTGGCGCAGCCGCATCGGTTACGCAGCTGCAGGGTTGCAGCTCGATTGAGAGTTGTAAACAGAATAGGGAATTCACAAAAGTAAAAAAAGATTCGCGTCATTGCGATGCCAGTCGCGAACGATCGGAAGAGGAAGAGACTGAGTGCGACGGCGAGGGCAATGTGCTGAGCCAGACCGTTCCGGCGGGCCGGGTCACGCGCATGTGTCATGACAAGGCCAATCGTCTGCTGGAGACGAGCTATCCGGACACCACACCGGCTGCCGACCGCAACAAGCCGCGCACGCAGGGTGGGTACGACGATGACCACCAGTTGCCCGGCACAAGTCGAGGAGCCATGGAGTTTGCGCGGGAGTCTGCGCTCCAACTCGCTGAGCACCCCGCAGTTCGCTTGAACGCCTCGCGATAGGCAGCCGTCTGCGGCTCGCGAATTCCGGGTGCGAAGCATGTCTTGCGGATGCGAATCATTCGTGTTTAGAATGGACTCGCAATCCCGGTGCGCGAGCAAGGCGCCGCTTCGGCGGAGTCTGCTCGACGCGACTTAGTACACAAATTCAATGACTTACGGTGCATTCAATGAAAAAGCGTCCATCCAGTTTCCGTGTTCCAGCGAAGCCAACCGAAACGGGCATGGCCGCGTATGTTCTCCCGCTCAGGTCCAGCCTGGGTCTGGGTCTGTCGACTCTGTTGCTGATTCCGGCTGCGACCTTTGCCGAGCCGGCGGTGCGCGCGACGGTGCCCGTCAGTGGCGGTGTCAATGAGTTTCCGCAGGTCGATGTGGTCGGGCTGGATCCGAATCCGAATGGCGAAGTGGGCGCGCCTTACAAGGCCAGGACTTCGGGAGACCAGCGGCATACGCGCCCTCTCGCCGAACTTCCGCAGAACATTTCGGTGATCACCAAATCGGCCATCGACGACTCTGGTGCGAGCGATCTTCGGGAGATCCTCGACGCCCAGCCCGGCATCACGGTCGGCACTGGTGAAAACGGCAATGCGTTTGGTGATCGCTATGTGATCCGTGGTCAGGAAGCGCGCAGCGATGTCTTCGTTGATGGTCTGCGCGATCCCGGTATGACGACGCGTGAGAGCTTCGCGATCGAGCAGCTGGAAATTTCCAAGGGTCCGAATTCGAGCTTTGCCGGCCGTGGAACCTCGGGCGGCGCGATCAATGCGATCACCAAACAGGCCACGATCGACTACAACTTTGCCACACTGAACGCTGCTGTTGGCAGCGATCGCCATACCCGCCATACACTCGATGCCAACAAGGTGCTGGGTGAGCACTTCGCGCTGCGCGCCAATGCGCTGTACACCGATGAGGACGTGCCCGACCGCGCGCCGGCACAGCGCGAGCGCAAGGGTGTGGCGATCTCGGGTCTGTATACGACGGCCGATAGACTCGACCTGCATGTCGACTACTACCGCATACGCGCCGATGACACGCCCGATCTTGGCAGCTTCCTGATCGGCGCCCTGCCCGATCGCAAGCCGGCGAAAAATGTCCCGGTCTATGCGCAGAAACAGGACTTCCAGGTCTCTGAAGTCGACACCGTGACCGCGCGTCTCGACTACGCATTGAACCCCGAGTGGCGGCTGAGCAATCTGACGCGCCATGGCAGCTCGGACAACGGCTATGTCGTTACCGGCGCGCGCGCAGCCAGCACCGGCGCGAACAATCCGGATGGCATTTACAGCACGGCAACGCTGAGTACGCATCAGGGCTGGCAGGACGTCGAATACTTCGCCAATCAGAGCAACCTCTTCATCGACAAGCAGCTGTTCGGCCGCGAACACAGTTTCGTGTTGGGACTCGAATACACCGACCACAGCGTGCTCAACGGGGTCTACCGGGTCAGCAACTCTGGGCAGAATTGCATCACCGGCGGCGGCACCACGCCGAACGCGTGGTGTGCGATCGGCGCCGATGGCAATGCGGTGCCCGGCCTGAATACGATGATGAATCGCCAGATTCTCAAGGGCAATTGGGACATCGACTGGAACGTCAAGACGACCTCGCTGTCGGTACTGGACACCTTCGATCTGAACAACCTCTGGACGATGTTCGCCGGCCTGCGCAGTGACAACTTCGACTTCGACATGAGGACGCAAAACAGCAACACGCTGGCCCAGGCCCGCTATCAATACGACGACACCTTGATCAATGGCCAGCTCGGCCTCACCCGCAAGATCGGCGACAACGGTATCGTCTATGCCAACGCGGCGACCGCCAGCGACATCAATGGCGGCGAATCCGACGTGGGCACCAGCAGTGGCTACGGCGGCACGGTCATTTACAACGGCCAAGTCGCGGGCGCGGACCCGGAATCCTCGATCAACCTCGAACTCGGCACCAAATGGAACCTGCTCGACAGCAAGCTCTTGCTGACTGCGGCGCTGTTCCAGGTGACCAAGTCCGATGTGATGGAAGGCGCAAGCTACGATTCAGTCGGCACATTCAATACCGGCAAGAACCGCGTGCGTGGTGTCGAGTTTGGGCTGACTGGAAATATCACGCCGGCGTTGAGTGGCCAGGTCGGTGTCACCTTGATGGAAAGTGAGGTGCTTGAGTCGGCGACTCCGGCCAATGTTGGCAAGGTGCTCAGCAACTTCGCCGACAACTCGCTATCGGCGCAGCTGAAATACCAGATCACCGAGCAATTGTATGCCGGCGGTGCGATCAAGTACGAGGACCAGCGCTATGCCGGACAGCCGGACACTGCCGCGGCCTTCACCGCCGATGGCGAATACAGCCAGCCGGTGCCGGCGTATACCGTGGCCGATATGTTTGCCAGTTACCGGTTCAATTCGAATCTGGAAGCACGCCTCAACATCGGCAATATCACCGACAAGGACTACTACCTGGCTGCGTATCGTTCCGGATCGTTTCTCTACAAGGGCGACGCGCGCAACTATCGGCTGACCTTGATCTACGACTTCTGATCATGGATTCGATGCGAGAACCTCCAGCGAGACCCTGGCCGTCGTCGATGCGTTTGCTGGTATGGCGATGAACGACTGTCCATCCCTGCAGACTCCACTCGGCCGAATTCCCGCCGGTATCGACTGCGCCCATGACTACGAGATGTTGGCTCGGCAATTCATCGCCGAGTCGACCCATGCCTACATCGGCGGCGGCAGCGCGCATGACGAGACCCTGGCTGCCAATCGCGCGGCGTTTGCAACATGGTCAATCTGTCCGCGATTGCTTGGGGGTTTTGGCGACGCCAATACGCGGGTGTCATTGCCCGGCGGCGACCTTCTGCACCCGATCATGCTGGCACCGGTGGCTTTCCAGTCGCTGGTACATGAGCAAGCCGAACTCGAAACGGCGCGCGCTGCCGCTGCGGTTTCGGCGGGACTCGTCGTCAGCACACTGTCATCGCGTCGTCTTGAAAATATAGCCGCAGTGGCCGGACCCGAGCGCTGGTTTCAGCTTTACCTGCAACCCCGGCGAGAACATACGCTGAGCTTGGTGCGCCGCGCCGAAGCATCGGGCTATCGCGCCATCGTGCTGACCCTGGACGCCGTGCTCCAGGTGCCGAGTTTTCGTGCCCGGGCATCGGGATTTCGGATGCCCGCGCATTGCGGCGCAGTGAACCTGGCCGAACTGCCCGGTGCTTCGATCGAAGCAGCAGCGGCCGGTGCAGTCAGCGGCATTCTCAGCGGCGTGATCGAATCGGCACCACGATGGAGCGATCTCGATTTTCTGATCGCCAGCACATCCCTGCCGGTGTGGGTCAAGGGTGTGTTGCACGCGGACGATGCGCGCATGTTCAAGGCGCGCGGAGTCGCCGGACTGGTGGTGTCCAATCATGGTGGGAGATCGCTCGACGGAGTACCCGCATCGCTGCAGCAGCTGCCATCGATCCGGTGTGCCGTGGGCGATGACTACCCGCTGTTGTTCGACAGTGGAATCCGCTCGGGCGCGGATGTATTCAAGGCGATTGCGCTGGGTGCGGATGCGGTGCTGGTCGGCCGCCTGCAGCTCTATGCGCTGAGCGTGGCCGGCGCGCTCGGGGTCGCGCACATGCTCAAGTTGCTGCGCGAGGAACTGGAGGTCTGCATGGTGCACAGCGGCTGCGCTTCGCTGGCCGCGATCCGCGCCACGCGCCTGGTGCTCAACCGCGTCGCGGACTTCAGCGTGGGAGCTGCACGATGCTGATACCGATCGACGGCCTGCTCGACAAGCACGAGGTCGCGCAGTTTCGCCGACCACTGGGTACTGCTGAATGGGTCGCTGGCCTGGCCACGGCGGGCGCGCTCGCGCGTTCTGCAAAGCAAAACCAGCAGCTTGCCGACAATGCCGAGCCCGCAATCAGTCTGGGTCGGCACCTGTTGCAGCGCCTCGATGGCCATCCGCTGTTCGTTTCGGCGGCACTGCCGTCGAAGATCTATCCTCCGAAGTTCAATCGCTACGTCGATGCCGGTCACTACGACACCCATGTCGACAGCGCGTTGATGCGCATTCCGGGCAGCGACACCATGATGCGCACGGATCTTGCGGCCACGGTATTTCTGTCGGAGCCCGATGACTACGATGGCGGCGAGTTGGAGATCGAGGGCGCCTTCGGCGTCCAGTCAGTCAAGCTGGATGCCGGCGACATGGTGCTGTATTCGGCAAGCAGTTTGCACCGCGTCACGCCAGTAACACGCGGCGCCCGGCTTGCAGCATTCTTCTGGATCGAGAGCGTGGTCGCCGACGACACCGAGCGTCTGCTGCTGTTTGATCTCGATCAGGCGATCCAAGGCATCACCCCGAATGTCCCGCCGAGCGATCCCCACTTGCTCAAGCTCACGGCGGTCTATCACAACCTGTTGCGGCGCTGGGCCAAGCTCTGAGCACAGTAATTTCCCCTTCGTCCACGAGATCACTCCATGCGCAATCCGATTCGTAGTTTGGCCCTCATCGCCCTCGTCGGCAGCGGCATCGGCTGATGCATGGCGGGCGACCCGCGGGCGTCGGCGCGATTACCCGCTCCTGATTGGATCTGATCCTCAGCCTCGGCGCGCCGAAGTGCGCGTCAAGCCCCGATGGGGCGATTCAAATCAACTCAGGGCAGCGCCCTGGGGAAACCGGCGACCGGTTGATTGAGCCCTGCAGGAGCAATTCAACGGAGAAGCGAGTCGTGCAAGCTGATTGAATTGCCCTTTCAGGGCTGTCCCACGGTTCGATCCGACTACCCAGGGCGCTGCCCTGGGCTGGATTGAGCCGCGCCGTTGGCGCTGAACAGCGGCTGAGGATCGGACCGAATCAGGCACCCGTTTGAACCAGTCTTCAGGATCGCAAGACGAGCTCTCCGGTATAGCTGAAGTCGCGAAAACGTTTCTGCGCACTCACGGCTCGGGCAGAAATTCGAACGCCATCACCAGTGCATCCTCACGGCCGTTCTTGGCCGGGTAGTAGCGCGGTCGGCGACCGATCTCGTTGAATCCGATGTCGTGGTAGAGCCCGATCGCGATCGGATTGCTCGGGCGTACTTCGAGGAAAATTCGCTCGACACGATGCCAACGTGCGACGTCCATGGCGCGTTTGATCAGACGACGGCCGTGGCCTTGGCCGTGCGCCCTGGGATCCACGCAGATATTGAGGACGTGCGCCTCACCGGCGGCCACCGAGAGCATGAAATAGCCGAGCACCGTACCGACCTGCTCGAGCACGAAGCCGTGGTAACCGGCGCGCAGGCAGTCGCGGAAAATTTGCGGAGTCCACGGAAACTCGTAGGCGCGTTGCTCGATATCGATGACCTGATCGACATCGGCTTCGCGCATCTGACGCAGATTGGGAGTGCTGTCCAGCGCTGCCACCATGATCAGACCTGCAAGGCCCTGAGGACCGGCTTGATCGACCACCACAGCGCCCGGCGCGCCGAGGCACTGCGCTGCAATTCCGTGAGCGCTGGCACGCGTAGGCCGAGCACATCGCTCGGCAGGTTGGCATCCACACCAAGTTGCACGGCGAATCGAGCCGATCCACCAGCCACCGTATCGGAGGTACAAATGGTCGACCCGGGCAGGGCCAGCACCAGGTGCTTGATGAACTTGAGATCGGCATGCACGCGCTTCTCCAGCACCAGCATGACTGCCCGCGCCTGCTGCGGCCGCGCGCGTGGACGCGGCACGGCGGCTGGCGTATCGACGGGCGCAGGCATCGGCGCGGGAACGGCGCTGGATGCGGCGCGGCGTGGCTCAACGGTTGGCATGACCCGCGCACGCTCGCTGCGCGCCTCCGCTACGGCCGGGCGCACCGGTCGATAATCACCCGTGCGCCGCTGCCAGAGTTCGTATCCCATCACGCGCAGGATACGCTGACGCTCTCCGTCGCTGAGTGATTGCGGACTGTTCACAGCTCGACCTTCTGCAGTTCCGCCCAGAAGGCAGCGTAGCTCTGGTCGATGGCAGCGGCAAACGCGCGCACCGTAGCCTGGATGCTATCGCTGCTCGCTGGCACATCGGCACCGTACTCCGAGAGCAGCAGGGGCTCGAATTGCGTGCCGCGCTCGACCCTCAGCTCGATGCGCACACGCGCCAGCCATTGTTCGCCAAGCTTGGCGCGTTCGAACCGCTCGATCCGGCCGGAAATTCGCAGGCTGTCGATCGACGGCGGCAGGCGATCGCTGACCAGATGCGAGGCCTGTCGCGCGCGCAGGGTATCGACCAGACGGCGCTGCAGCAGCTGTCCCGGTGGCTCATCCCAGAGTTGGTAGTGATAGGCCTTGATGCTGCCTTCGGGCTTGGTGACGTAGAGGATCGCCTGATCGTTGTAAACGCCATCGGCAATCATCGAGTCGACCACGATCGGCATGACGAAAAATTTTTCGGTCAGGGCATCGGCATCGCGCACCGACGGCATCCGGTCGTAGGCGATATCCGGAACCGGCGCGGCCGCGCAGGCGCCCAGGACGGCCGCGAGCACGACGACACCGGTGCGGCAGATCAGGTTCATTCGTCCTCCACGGTCACGTTGTCTGCCTTGGGCGTGAACAGCAGTCGATTCGGACTCTTGCGCACTTCACGGGTGAACTCATTGAGATTGCGGCTCGATGATTCGAGATTGTGTGAAATCGAATCGATCCTTCGGGCCAGCGAACCGGTGATCTGGCTTAGATCGCTGATGGCCTTGCGCACCTCGGGCCGACTGTCGCTGACGGTGCCACGCAACTCGTCGAGCAGGGCATCGAGCCGCGCCCTGGTCTCATCCAGATCCTGGGAAACCTCGCGCGCATTGGCGGCGGTGCTGGAGAGGTCGGAAAGCGCTGTATCGATCAGCTCGCGATTGCGTGTCGACAGGATCTGATTGACCGAGTCCGAGGCAGTGTTCAAGCGCTTGAGCAGCGCCTGCGCCTCAGCCATCAGCTCGGGCGTACCGGCGTCGACACTGGCCGTTATCGAATCGAGCCGCGTGCCCAGATTCTCGATCAAGGGGCGCAGGCGGTCGCGGGTCAGCACGGTCATCTCGCCGGCCAGATCATTGACTGCGCCGAATACATCCTGGCCTTCTTCACCGCGCAGGTTGGCGCCGGGTTCGAGCATCAGCGGATTCTCGCCTTCGCGGATCGCGATCGCGACATCGGCGAGCAGCCCGCTCGACGACAATCGCGCGACCGAATCGACCGGCATGGTCCAATCGCGACGCACCGCCAACTCGATCCGGTAGCGGGTCTTGCCGTTCTCGCGTTGCGGCTCGATCGATGAAACCTGACCGATGCGAAAGCCCTCGTAGAACACCGGGGCACCGTAGCCCAGACCGGTGACATTGCGGTACTCGGTGTAATAGCTGACGGTGCCACCGCCGCGTCCGGTGATCACGACCAGGGAGGCGATCAACAGCACAAGTGCGGTGAGCACCACCAGTCCGACCAGGGTGTAGTTGATGGTGTCGCGCT
This sequence comes from Lysobacterales bacterium, assembly GCA_038255435.1. GTDB lineage: Bacteria > Pseudomonadota > Gammaproteobacteria > Xanthomonadales > Ahniellaceae > 0-14-3-00-62-12. The sequence goes on along the minus strand of JBBSLG010000044.1, from coordinate 13,798 downwards.
TCATCGGCTGATTATCCCCGATGCGGGCGGCTTGGTGCGCAGTGCGCACTCGGCGGGCGCTCGACCACGACCAGCGCGCTGACCCGGGTGACCGGCTGCGCGCCCCGGCAGCCGACCTGCCATGACCGTACTCAACCGATTTTTCCGGCCAGGACAAAGACCGACAGGATAGCGAGCCAGACCACGAGCACCCGCCAGATCAGGGCCATGGCCTGCTGCAGGGCCAGCATGGCGGTTTCATCCATGGCAGCCTGGTCATCGGACTCGGGATCAAGATCGACGCTGGCGCGGGCTGCTGCGGTCATGTAGCCAGGATCGCTGGAATACCAGCCGGGAACGCGCTGGCCATGGAAATCGCGCCAGGCGGTGAGTACCGAATCGAAATCGGCGGCCAGGGCCAGCGCCACCGTCATCAGCTGCGCAGCCGGCCAGTTGAGCAGATGGCGCAGTTCCTGCACGGCGCGCAATTGCGCGGCCGAAAGTGCATCGCCAAACGCTCGTGAGCCGGCAGCGAGACTGGTCAGGCGATACAAGAGAGCACCCGAGGCACCAAGCAGGAGGAACCAGAACAGCACACCGAACCAGCGCGAGAGCGCAGCAAGAAACACCTGCTCGACGACCACGCCGCTGTCGAGCGGCAGACCAGGAACCGGCGGCTCATCCGGGAGGTTCTGCAGCGCTTCGATGCGCTGCTCTCGCTCGGCGGCAGTCTGGATGGCCTCGACTTCGACATCGAGATCGCGCGGCCCCCAGCAATAGAAAAGCACGGCGGCACCGAAGGCGAAACTCGGCAGCCCCCACCACAGGCCGTGCAGCAGCCACTGGCAGAGTGCCATCAGCAGCACCGGCAAACCGAGGCTCAGCAGCAGGGCACTGCCACGCAGCCAGAACTGGGTGTCGCCCAGCCGCTCTGCACAATTGCGCAGCCAGTACTGAAACCAGGAGTAGTCGCGCACCCGAGCCAGATCGGGCACAGCGTGTCCGATCAGCAAGGCAAGCAAGGTGGCGAGCAGCGCGGTGGCCATGTCATTCCCTGATTCGATTGCGCCATTCTACGTGATTGATCCGGTCAGCGATCATCCAGACTGCAGCGTATGTGGCGAAGCGCCCACTGATGCGCCGGGACCCGGGTAGAATCACCGCCATCGACATCGCCGGGCGGACCCGCGCAGGCGGCACGCCGCAAGCGCACACGCGTCACGCCGGCGCAGGAAATCGAGGACAGGCCGTGCCCAGACTGACCATCGCTTCGACTCTGGCCAAATGGATTCCGCACACTGAAGGCGCCTTGCAGCTGACGCTGCCGAGCCAGAGCCTGCGCAGCGCGCTCGAACAGGTGTTCATCGACTACCCGATCCTGCGCAGCTATGTGCTCGATGACCAGGGCGCACTCCGCCACCATCTGGCGATCTTCGTCGATGGTGTCGCGGTGCGCGACAAGGTTCATCTGCAGCAGCAGTTGCCCGAACAGGCGGAAGTCTTTCTGGCGCAATCACTCTCCGGAGGTTGAGATGTCGGATCGTTTGCTGGTGTCGACCCGCAAGGGCCTGTTCTTCGTTGAGCGTCGCGGCAACCGCTGGCAGATCGTACAGTCGAGTTTTCTCGGCGACAACGTCACCCTCAGTCTGGTCGACCCGCGCAACGATGCGCTTTATGCCGCGATGAACCTTGGCCACTTCGGCGTCAAGCTGCGGCGCTCGCGCGATGATGGCCGGAGCTTCGAAGACGTCGCCACGCCGGCCTATCCCGAGGGCGAAACCCTGCACACCGGCGATGGCAAGCCGGAACAGCCGGCCAGCACCCGCATGATCTGGTCTCTCGCCGCCGGCGCTGCGGACCAGCCCGGCCGGCTGTGGGCGGGGACCCTGCCCGGTGGCCTGTTCCGCTCGGATGACCACGGCGCCAGCTGGACCCTGGTGCGCTCGCTGTGGGACCAGCCCGGTCGCAAGGACTGGTTCGGCGGCGGCTACGACGCGCCCGGCATCCACTCGATCTGCATCGATCCTCGCGACGGCCGGACGCTGCGCGTCGCGATCTCCTGCGGCGGTGTCTGGCTGAGTCGGGATGACGGCGATAGCTGGACGCTCAGCGCCGATGGCATGTTTGCCGACTATATGCCGCCCGAGCAGCGCGGCAATCCCAATATCCAGGACCCGCATCGCATGGTGCAATGCGCGGGATCACCCAATTGCCTCTGGGTGCAGCACCACAATGGCGTGTTCCGCAGTGTCGACGGTGCAGCGACCTGGACCGATGTACCAAAGGTCGTGCCATCGGTATTCGGGTTCGCGGTGGCGGTGCACCCGCGTGATCCGGACTGCGCCTGGTTCGTGCCCGCAGTGAAGGACGAGTCCCGTTATCCGGTTGACGCCAAACTCGTGGTCAGCCGCACCCGCGATGGCGGCAGGAATTTTGATGTGCTTGATGCGGGGCTACCGCAGTCGGCGAGCTACGATCTGATCTATCGCCACGGACTTGCCATCGACACCAGCGGAGATCGCCTGGCGATGGGCTCCACCACCGGCGGCGTCTGGATCAGCGAGGATCAGGGCAACCACTGGCAGGCACTCGATGCCCGCCTGCCGCCCGTGCATGCGATCTGCTTCCGCTGAGATGGCAATCAACGCCTGCGGCGTGCAGAGCTTCACAGGAATCGCTGGCCAGCCGGCGTAGAATTCGCGAATGGACACGCAGCGGATTGAACGCTCCCACGGCTCTGTACGCGTCAACGGTGTGATTGGCGCATTGCTTGTCACGATTACCGCGCCGGCGCATGCAGCGATTGGTACGCCACAACTCGAATGGGCCTACGGCGGCTGCTCACCATCCGATTGTCAGACCGGCTGGTACAGCGGCCCGGCCGTGGCCGATATTGATATCGATGGCGCGATGGACGTCGTCTGGGGCAGTTATGATCTCGTCGCACTCAATGGCGCCAGCGGAAGTCTCAAGTGGCGTGGGAGCAATGCGCAGCGCGTCTGGCCCGCGATCGTAGTTGCAGACTATGACCCCGCGATTGCCGGTCTGGAAAGCGTGGTCGGCCGCGGCGCCAACCAGGTCAGTATGTACAGTGCCACGGGTGCATTGCTTTGGACGCGCAATCCCTTCAGCGGCGGCGAGGTGCGCAGTCTCGCGACCTCCGACATCGACGGCAATGGCGATCTGGAGATCATCGTCGGGCGTGCATCCAGCGGCGGCACCTTGCAGGTTTCGGTCTATGAACACGATGGCGCGCTGCGACCTGGGTGGCCAGCGCGACGCACTGGAGAACCTGGATTCGGGGCAGGCATGTACAACCAGAATCTCGCCGTGGCCGATCTCGATGGCGATCAGTCGGCCGAAATCTACGCGCCAACCGACACCCACTACATCACTGCCTTGCACCCCAATGGCGACCAGCTGCTGGCCAGCCTTTTGTATGGACTGAGTAGCGGATTGCAAAAGGTCTGGTCACAGGTCGGCGTGCATGTGGATCAGGCCGCCGATCTCGCTGGATTTGCCAATTGCGGCAGCCAGCATCGGCCCAATTTTGCCAATGCAGCGCCCTCGATTGCCGATATGGACGGCGACGGCAGCCTCGAACTGGTGGTTCCAGGTGATGTCTACAACTGTGCGATCGGCGATCCCGCCGGAGACCTGTACTACCTGCCCTGGATCCTTCGTCGCGATCGCAGCCGGTGGGCGGCCGGCGGATGGGATTGGACCGCGATCCCGGCGCAAGGCGCGAGCGCGGCCGCAACCATCCAGGGCCAGTTCGCGACGATCGAGGATGCCGTCGTCAATGCCGTGCTTGCCGACCTCGATGGCGATGGTCAGCGCGAAATTCTGTTTGCCAGCTACGATGGGAAGCTGCATGCATGGTGGCTCGACAAGACCGAGAAGCATGGCTGGCCCTACAGCGTTCCTGGTTCGGGATTCAGATTCGCTGCCGAGCCTGCGGTCGCTGATCTCGACGACGATGGCGAGGCCGAAGTCATTTTCACTACCTGGCCGCAGAAGGGCGGCAACGCCGTCGGCAAGCTGATCATTCTGGGAATGCGCGGCGAGCTTGTTACCAGCATTGACCTCCCTGCGCCCAGGGGCGGCAATTGGAATGGCGGTATGGCTGCACCGACACTGGCACAGATCGACAATGACCCGAATATTGAAGTGGTGATCGGAACCAGCCACAGCGGGGTGGTGGTCTACGAGATTCCTGGCAGTGCAAATGCCCGCGTTCTGTGGGGAACCGCACGCGGCAATCTGCGCAGGGATGGCCAAGCACCGCCAATGTTGCCATCAGGGCAGTTGTTGTTTCGACATGGATTTGAATAGCCGCAGATCATGGGATCGGCGGCGGTCAAGGCGCGCAATTCAGGGCGTACGATTGGCCAAAGCCCTGGGCAGGCCGCGAAGAAAAAACACAGCGGCAATGCCCAGCACCACCAGCAATTTTCCGGGTAGCGTGCGCACCTTGTGCCTGAGCAGGAACCGGCCCAGCCCGATGTGCTTGTGCCAGGCGACGAAGACCGGACGGGCGCGGCTCGATCCGCCCTGTCGATGTTCGGCGCGTATCTCGTTGGCCACCGCGACCTGCAGGCCGAGTGCACGAACGCGCGCACAGAGATCGAGATCCTCGCCGTGCAGGAAGTAGGATTCATCGAATCCCGCCAGCCGCTGATAGACCGCACGCGGCAGCAGCATCAGGGCGCCCGAGCAGGCGTCGACCTGCTGCACTGGCTCGGCGCTGCGCGCAAGATGAACACTGGCCTCCGCGCGGCGCAGCCAGGGCAGATGGTCGCGCAGCAGGCGCAGGGGTGTTGGATCGCGACGGCGGGCAGCCAGTTCGTCGCGGCCAAGCGCATCGCGCACGTCGGCACCGAGCAATCCGATCGCCCGATTGCGATCGGCAATATCGACCATCGCCGCGAGCGTGCCCGAATCGACCAGGCAATCGGGATTCAACAGTACGATCCAGGGCGCTGCGCCGTTGGCAGCGCCGCGATTACAGGCCGCGCCGAAGCCGAGGTTGCGCTCACCGGACAGCAGGGTGAAACGCGTATCCATCGAGTAGCGCCCGGCGACACGCTGCGGCCAGCCATCGCTGGATGCGTTGTCGTACAAGGTGACGCTGACACAGCGCTCGGCCAGGATGGCGCGCGCGATGCAATCGGAAAGCAGGGCGCCGCTATTGCAGGAGACGACGACAACGTCGATAGCCTTGGCGTCGAGATACCTGCCATCCACCGGCGTGGTCACGCGGATTTGACCGCTACGCGCAGTTCCCCTGCCCGAATCCGTTCCCAGAGCACGGGCCACACCATCATCGCCTCGGCGGTCTGAACGAGCCGCTGGCGCAGGGCGCGATGACTGGTATCGGCCTCGTCGTCCCCGCTCAGTCGCGCTGACGTGGTGTCGATCAAGGCCCGTCCATTTGCCGTGATCAAGGAACGCAGGTCGGCCAGCCAATGCACGGGTGCATCCGTTCCGGCGGCTTCGGCGACACTTTGCAGTTTGCCGATCAACTCACTGCGCAGATACTGCACGTATTCGGAAACCTGATCGCCTAGCCTGGCGTCGCTGCTCTGGGCAAGATCCTGCAGCAGGGCGGCCGCCGTCTGCATGCGTGCGGCCGGGGTGTCCGCCTGGATATCGGGCGTGCGTGTGGCCAGATAGTCCGCAACAAACTGGCCCGGTCCGCGGCTGCGTGCGCGTTTGCCGATATCGCGGCCGATTTCGGTCGCGGCAGCTGCGATCCCGATCGAATCGGGCAATTGCAGCAGCAGCGCTTCCGGATCGACCAGGTGCAACATGGAACTGAAGGTCCAGCCGGGCGCGCCGCCGTAAGGCAGAGCAAAGGGCAGGAATCCGCGGCCATCAACACTCAGTGGCACCAGGGCGCTACGCCGGATCAGCTGAGCGCGGTCGACACCGTGCCGGGCGCTGCCGCGGCCAAGCTGGCGCATATAGGCTTCGCGATCGCCAGCAAACGCGGCGCGCGCTGAGCCAGCAAGCAGGAACAGATCCTCAAGCTCGATACCGCGGTGGCAGCCACGCGAACCGGTCAGGGTGGCGGCAATCCGCGCGGAGCCCGATGTACTGAGGCACTCGCTGAGTGCGCGGCCACGAAGGTCGCCGGCACGCCAGCCGTCATCAGCCAGCAAATCGGCGAGACGCGCACCGCAGGCATCGAAGTGCGCGCGCCAGGCGCTCGTCGCAGATTCTGGCGCGGTTGATTCGGCCAATGCCGAACCGAGATCGGGGAAAAATCCGGCCGAGCGGACATTCTGTGCACACAAGTCCAGCCCGCGTGCAGCATCGTCAGTCCGTTGCAGCGGCCAGCGCATCTGCTCATCAAGGATGAAGCTGCGCTGCCCACCGGCCAGGGCCAGCGCCAGGTTGTAGCCCTGATGATCGGCACCACCGGCTGTGCCAAATATCAGTTCGGCAGCGGCGAGTTGGCGTGCATCCTTGCCGCATAGTTGACGCAGGCTGGCGCGCAAGTCGATCGCATCCACCCATTCGGTTTTGCAAGCGCTGCGCTCGGCGAACAGGCGGGTAGCAGCAAGACCACTCGATCGTGCCTCGGCGTCAGCCGAATCCCAGAGCAATTGCACGCGCTCGATGTCGGCGGGCCAGTCGCTGGACTGCGCCAAAGATTCAAGCAGGGGCGCGATCGCCACGGGCGATGTTCCGCCGCGCACGATCATGCGCATGCGCGCCGGGGACGCGGACGAGGCAGCGCCGCGCAGACCGGCAATGAAGTCCGCCTCGCTGATCAGCAGACGACGCGAGACCAGACTCTCGAGCACGCGGGCGATGCCCTCGCCCGGCACCTTGGGCAGGATCTGTTGCACGGACTGGACATGCTCGGCCAGAGTCAGGAAGGCACGACAACGGTCGAGCGCCTGCAAGACCTGATGGGTCATGACATGGGTCTGGCCGTCCTGACTGCGAAATACGCATTCGCCGCCGCCGAGGTCGGCAGCACTGCCCATTACCGATGCGAACAGCGGCGCTCTGGCATCGACCTGTAGACGCGGGCTGGCGTCCAATGACACGTTGAATTCCATGAAGCCTCACTTTCCAATTTGAAAATTCAGCGCTTGTGCACGCGCGTCGGTCGCCGGATATCCGCTGCAACGTTTCCTGGTGCGGCGCGCCGAGCGCCTGGTCTGGACGATGTCGCGTCTTGCCGCACCGAGTGTCACGGCCGCAGCCAACGCCGCCACCAGGGCCGCGTGGATGCTACGGTTTCCAGACGACGCAGTCGCTCTTCCAGTTCGCCCAGGCGCAGCTGCGCCTGTTCCTGTTCTGCTCGCGCCGCCTTGAGCTCAGCATCGGCATTTTGCAGTATCGCGCCAGCTGCCATGTTCTTGCGGATTTCGTGTTCGTAATGGCTGTATACCGATTCTGCCGCATCGCCGAACAGATCGAGATCCGGCAGCCGTGGCAGCGCGGCTTCGCTTTGCGCGCAGACAGCGACATAGTAGATCGGCGCATAGCGCCCGCCATCGATCACGCCACCGTCGGCATCGCTGGTGTGCATGACCGCTATGGGTCGTTCGATCTCGGGCCGCCAGATTGCCGATTGGAACAGTAGCTTCTGGGCATACAGTCGTACCACGGCGAAGTGCCGTCCGAGCAAGGCCAGCAGTTCGTCGCGATAGAGCTCGCGAACATGGAATTCGTTGTGGAATCCGCGTTCATCGCTATAGGTTTGCTTGTCGGGCGATGAAATCAGCAAGGCACCCTCGGCGCCAAGCACCCTGGCAAAGCCGGCAACCAGATCTTCCTGTGCGTGCAGGTGCTCGAGGGTTTCGAACGAGGTGACCAGGTCGAAGCTGGCATCCGGCCAGGTCAGGGCACTGGCATCGCCCTGTTCAAAGCGCAGATTGGATTGCGTTGCATAGCGTGCGCGCGCATGTGCAATGGCCTGGTCGCTGATGTCCAGCCCGACGACTTCGCTGGCCACCTTGGCCAGCAGCGCTGAACCGTAGCCCTCGCCACAGGCGACATCGGCGACGCGTTTGCCGATCGCGGCGGCGCGGGCAAAGGCATAGCGGTGGTAGTGCTCGTACCACATTTCACGCACACATTCGGGCGTGAACCGCTCGCCAGTGAAGGGTAGATCGCTCAAGAAATCCTCGCGGCGCTGCGCTGTGTTGCGGATCAGGATGCCGTTACACGCGACCATACGGCATCCCGAATGGAGGCCAGCGGGTCGGCACGAATGAATTCGGCGACCAGGGCATTGTAGCCGGGGTAGCGCGCATTGAGCCGGCGCAGGGCTTCACCGCCCGGTCGTTCTCCGGTCAGCGAGAACGAGGCGCCGCCCTGATGGACGACATAGGCATTGTCGCAAAGCACATGCCGCCAGCCATGACCCGTTGCGCGCAGGCAGAAATCGTTTTCCTCGCCATAGCCGCGGCCAAACGTTGCCGCATCGAAGTCGCCCAGCGCCTCGAGTGCGCGTCGCCTGATGTACATGCAGAAGCCCACCGCGGTCGGCAGGGTCGGATACTGCGGCTGCCATCCGGCCAGCCTTGCGGCCAGCCGATCCGGATCGGTCGGCGCCGGGTTGTTCCGACAGAACAAGGGCAGCGAACAGATTTCGGCATTGTTGGAAAACGGAGTAACGGTCGCGATCGAGGCGTCGCTGGCGGCAGCGGCAATCAGCTGATCCAGCCAGCCCGGTGTGGTCACGGTATCGGAGTTGAGCAGGACGATATCGTCCCTGGTCATGGCCATGCCGCGATTGACGCTGCGGACGAAGCCGAGATTGTGCTGGTTGCGCTCGACGCGCACCGCAAATGCGGCCATCTGCCGGAACTCATCAATGGCCGGCGCAATCCCCGGCTCATCCGAAGCATCATCGATCACGATGACCTGGTCCTCAGGCCGCAGCGTCCTGACCAGGCTCGCAAAGGCGGCGCGGACAAGCTCAACTGCGTTGAATACCGGCACGATGACGACCGGGCGCGGCCGAGGTTCCTGCATCATCGTCCCCAGCGATGGGCGAGGCGGACCATGCCGAGTTCGCGCGTGCTGCCACGCACGGTCAAGCCACGCTCCACGGTATCGAAGAGTCGCACGCCTTCCGGATCCATCGCATGCACGGCAAGCAGATAGCTGCCAGGCAACAAGGGTGGCGCGTCGAACACGATGCGCCAGCGGAACCGGCCGTCATCCGCCTCGATCGGCTCGGCCTCGGCCATCTCGGTAGTCAGTCCGTAGATTCCGGTACCGTCCACGCGTTTGATACCGAGCGCGAGCACCGGCTTGCGGCCATCGCGGGCGCGTACGCTGACTTCAACCACCAGGGGCTCGTTGCGCTCGAGCGTGATCGGCGTGGTTCCGGCATCGTCGTTGACCAGCAGTTCGCTGACCGCGTATTCGCCCTCGGCCGCGCGATCACGTCCGCTCGCCTCGAGCTGGGCGGATTGCCGCTCATGCCAGGCGAGATAGTCCTGACTGACTTCGAATACATCGCCCATGCGCTGGATGGTTCCGCCATTCAGCCAGCAGGCCTGACGACATAATTTCTGGATGTGGTACATGCTGTGGGTGACCAGCAGCAGGGTTCCGCCATCGGCGAGGTATCGTTCCATCCAGCGCACGCATTTCTTCTGGAAGCTCTCGTCGCCGACCGCGAGCACTTCGTCGGTGATCAGCAGGTCCGGGTGCGTTGCCGCAACGACGGCAAAGCCAAGCCGGACCGTCATGCCCGATGAGTAGTGTTTGACCGGCTCGTCGATGTAATGGCCGATATCGGCGAATTCGATGATCGAGTGGAGCTTGTCTTCGATGTCCGCACTGCTCATGCCGAGCAAGGCGGCGTTGAGCCGGATGTTTTCCCTCCCGCTGTATTCCGGATGAAAACCGGCGCCGAGTTCGAGCATGGGCGCGATGCGTCCGTGCACGGCCACGGTACCCGAGCTTGCCGTCAGCACACCGGTGATCACCTTCAGCAAGGTCGACTTGCCGGCGCCATTGACGCCGATCAGCCCCAGCGATTCACCGCGCCGTACTTCGATATTGATATCGCGCAGCACGGCCGTCTGCATCGGATTCTGCCGACCGAGCAGCAGATTGCCGAGCGCGCGCATGCGATCTCCGCTGCGGGTGACCTTGGGAAAGGACTTGCACACGTTCTTGAGAACGATCAAGGGCTCGGCGCTCACAAATAGTCCTCGAAGTGTGCCTGTGCGCGTTGAAACACGAACACGCCGCTGACCAAGACAAGCACGCTGACAATCAAGGCTTCGACGAAAGCAGCTGCGGGCGGGTAGCTCAATCCCAGCAGGGCAGCACGGATGGCCTCAACCCATACCATCATCGGATTGTGGCTGAGCCAGCTGACCAGTCGCGGCGACAAAGAGCCGGCGTGAAAAAAGATCGGCGTGATCAGCATCCACAGGGTCAGCAATTGCGGCAACACAGCCGATACATCACGCATGAACACATTGAGCGTCGCCAGCCAGAACGCTGTGCCGGCAGCGAGTACCAGGATACCAATCATATGAAGCGCTGCTTCCGCCAGCCCCGACAATTCCAACGGGCTGCCGGTCAGGCGCAGCGACAGGCAGACTGCGATCAGGCCGAGACTGTGTATGGCGAAACTGCTGAATACCGGCACCAGCACGAGGATAAAGCGCGGCAGCGCGATTTTGCCGAGCAGGGCCGCATTGCTGACGATGGCGCCCGTGCCTCGCCCGGCTGCGTCGGCAAAGGCATACCAGGGCCAGAGACCGAGCGCGAGAAAGGGTACAAATCCGGCCGCGCCGGTGGACGGCACCTTGACCTTCATCAGGGTCTGGAAGACGAAGGCGTAGATCAGCAGGGTCAGTGCCGGACCAAGGAATGCCCACAACAATCCGCTGACAGTTCCGAGATAGCGTTCGCGAATATCCCTTCTGATGAGCGCGTAGAGCAGCGCGAGCGTGGCCATCGGTGGCGATACTTGGGGCACGGGAGTCTCAGCGGGGTCTGGCGAGCGGACGCTGATCATCGGTCAGCGGGCCGCGTTGGGCAACCGTCAGCAGTGGTGCGCGTATCAGCGTCTCAGCGTCGGATAAGCGAAAACTTGTGCGGGCTTTGGCAATTCGGCCCGGACCAGGCGGATCTGCCGATCACGGTTGAGCCACTCTGCCCGACACTCGCTGCAATCCAACCGGACCCCAGTGCTCAGGCGCTGGAGTACGGTTGCTCACGGAATCAGGGTATTTCCGGATGTGGCGCTTCGAAGCCTGATTCCAAGGCGGGGCTGGCGGGCGGCGTTGCCGGTGCTGCAGGTGCAGTCTCACCGGTGAAGCCATAGCGATAGGCGAGGCGCTCGAGCACAGGAACATTGGGTGTCATTTCACGCTGACGGACCCCTTCCGAATAGCTGCGGATGGTGTTCTGTCGATATTCGCTCTCGAGTGCAGCCAGAATGCTCGGCTTGACTTCGTCATAGGTCGGCAGGCTGCCACGGGTAAACTTGTCGAGGCGAATGACGTGCCAACCGTACTGCGTCTGCACCGGCTTGGACATCTCGCCCACCTTCAGAGAACGCAGTGCCTCGGCGAACTCTTCTACCACGGCGTTGAGCTTGGCACCCTCAATCGATCCACCGCGCCCGGCAGAGCCGGCATCACTGGAGTACTCGGCCGCCAGCTTGGCAAAATCTCCGGGCTTGCGCACGAGTTGCTTGTGCAGCTTTTCGATCAGGGCCCGGGCGGCGTCCTGGCCGCGCTTTTCCGGACTGATCAGTATGTGCGAGAAATCGGCTGTGTCGGGTCCGCGATATTTTTCCTTCTCGCCCTGATAACGCTCCTGCGCCAAATCGGTGAAATCTGGCGCCTCTACCGACTTGGCAAACGCGTCAAGCTGGTAGCGCGCAATGACCCGTTCGGCAGCCATGCGCGCATGCGCGGCGACCAGGGGTGTCTTGTCGACACCCGAGGCCTTCGCCTCGACATTGAGCTGCTTCATCATCAGCAGTTGGGTCAGCATCGTTTCGATGCGCTCGGGCGACTGGATGAAACCGAGGCGCTTGTCCTCGGTCACTTCCTGCATCCAGGCATCGACATCGCCCACGGTGACCTTGGCATCGCCCTGGGCCACCACGACCGCATCTGTCGACCAATCCTTCTCGCTCTGTCCCTGAGCTGCCGCACCGCAGGACAAGCACGCGATCGCAATCGCGTGCAGGAATCCGAACTTCAAACGCATGGAATCAAGCCTGCTTAGTTGGGCGCTGCAAAGAAGTGGCAAAGATTGTTCGCGCCACAGGTCTGATTGCCATTGAGATCGAAGAAGCCGATGTTGTAGTAGTAGGTCTTGTTCAGGACCAGCGGGCAACGATTACCGGTGGTCGCGAGAATAAAGTTCATCTGACCGTTGTTGCCCGTGGTCACGCACTTGACCGGATCGGGCAGGCGCTGCGAGAAATCACCAGGGCACTCACTGATGGCGACCATAGCCGTGCCGCCGCCATTCTGCTGCGCCTGCGTCCACAGCAGGCCACCGAAGTTGCTACCGCCCCAGGGCGTGCTGCTTCCGGAAGATGATCCTGTACTGAAGGCCATCGCCGCATACTGGCCATTGAGCAACGGAATGGCACCGGTGCCGTTGCGGGTCGGGAATACCGGACCCCATACCGGCGAATAGTTGTCCGCGGCGAGCACCGTACCGGCGGGCCATTCGGAGTTGCCATCGGCGCGCAGCGCGTTGTTGTTGGTGAAGCTGGTCATTCGGGTGGTGCCGGGGGGCGAGCTGACGCCGGCGCACTCGCCGGAGCCCACGGTTACGGTACTGGTCGATACGGCAGAAGTCCCACCCGGACCGGTGCACTCGAGCCGAAACGCGTACGAGCCCGCAACCGGCAGCACCATGCTCAGGCCCGAACTCGAAGTGCCGACCGTGGCCGGCCAATTGCTCACGGTGCCAGCAAGGATAGATGACGTGGTGCTGCAGCTGGTCGCATTCGTGGTTGACCAGGTTGCGTTCACAGTGCCACCGACAAGTACCGAGCTCGGCGAAACGATGAAGCTGGTGATCACTGGCAGGCCTGGACCGCCGCCACCTGAGGGACACCAACCATCGTTTGCTGTACCTGAACTCTGTACCAGGCGCAGTGTGATATTTCCTGTGCCTGGGGCAATGCTGACCTCGCGCGCCGTGCTGATCAGATACGGAACTGTATTACCGTTACCCAGATCAAGGATCAAATTGGCCGCTTGCGTGGCTGCGGAAGAACACAGGATCGCTAGACCCATGAGCAAGGAACGGCGTTGATTCATGACTGTCACTCCGTAGGACTCCGGTAAAATCATTGGTTGCTTGACGCGATGTTGCGACTATGCAACGTCTCGGCCGAGATTACCAGCGTACAAATTAACTTTTTGTGAGGTGGCGTGGTGCGATATCGAAGATTTCTCGATTCAGTCTGAGCTGAACATCGCCGCCGATTTGGGCCCCGCCAAGCCTGTGCGCTCCGCGCACCCCGCCCTGCCATCGGCAAGGGGATAGCAATCCTGGGATGATAGCTGGACAGAGCTGAATATTTTAAAACAGCCGAAGAGTTCTCTGGCACTCGAGCCTCCGAATGGCCGGTCAGGTAATCGGGTTACGTTCGCCTGAGTCGCTGATTCGGCACAGCCAGCTTTTCCGTACTGCTTCGCTTGCCTGCTTCGCTTGCCTGCTTCGCTTGCCTGCTTCGCTTGCCTGCTTCGCGTGCCTGCTTCGCTTGCCTGCTTCGCTTGCCTGCTTCGCTTGCCTGCTTCGCTTGCCTGCTTCGCTTGCCTGCTTCGCTTGCCTGCTTCGCTTGCCTGCT
>JBBSLG010000043.1:0-31163 GCA_038255435.1 Lysobacterales bacterium | reverse complement strand
CGTTTCCCAATTTCGATTGCCACCAACTCGACGCGAACCGTCCCTGGTGCTGCGGTCCAGCCGCGCGTCCCTGCGCGGCGCTCGGGCGCAGCTCGACATGCGCTTCAACGCATGTCGAAGGCACTGCCCCTCTCCCATGTGCGTGCGTGCGCCGGCATGTGTTGCCTGAGGGCAACACATGAAACCCCGGCGCACCCCCGCAGCGATGCGGGGTTTTTCTTTCGCGCTCCGATGCATCCCTGCGACTGCCCGGCCCGCACTTACCTGACGCCCAGCGGCGTTTCCCAATTTCGAATGCCACCAACTCGACGCGAACCGTCCCTGGTGCTGCGGTCCAGCCGCGCGTCCCTGCGCGGCGCTCGGGCGCAGCTCGACATGCGCTTCAACGCATGTCGAACGCGCTGCCCCTCGCCCATGTGCGTGCGTTCGATGCCCCGTGTTGGCGGAAGTCAACTCATGAGATCCGGGATCGAGAAGACGGAGCCCTTGTTCCGCTTTCCGCCGACTTTGCGCCGCTACGGCCGTCACCCGACTCGGCCATTGCAAGCTGGTAAGCTCCGGCTCGTTGCGGCAAAGGTGCTGAAATGGCCGAAATCACCGAGTTGCTGGAACGGAGCGAGGGCCGCGATGGCCCCGATCTGGCTGCGGTCTTCGATCGACTCTATGCCGATCTCAAACGCATCGCCATCGCCCGTGTCGCGCAACTCGCCCCCGACGAAACCCTGAGCGCAACCGGCCTGGTACACGAGGCCTACCTCAAGCTGGTCGGTGCCGCGAAACTCTCGCTGCACAGCCGCAAGCACTTCTTTGCCTGTGCCGCCCGCGCAATGCGCCAGATCGTGATCGACCGCAGCCGCATCGCGCACGCCGAGAAACGCGGCGATGGTCTCGAGCGCGTCACCCTCGACAACTGCGACGCCATTGCCGACAACACCGACTTGCTGGGTATCGATCAGGCGCTCGATCAGCTGCGCGAGATCGATCCGGATCTGTGCGAACTGGTTGAGCTTCGCTATTTTGCCGGACTGTCCTTGCCCGATATCGCACAGCTTCGAGACGTTTCGCTGCGCACCGCGGCGCGCGACTGGGAACGCGCCCGTGCGCTGCTGCGGGTCCGGATTGATCAGCATGGACGCTGATGAGATTCGGCGCTGGCGTGAGGCCGACCGCCTGTTTACTGGTTGGCTCGATCAGGCCGAAACCGATCGTGATCGCTGGCTGCTGGCACAGAATCTGGCAGCCGAACTATTGCAGGCGGTCGAGCAGTTGATCGAGGCACATCACGTTGCCGAGACCGGGTTTCCTGTGCTGGAACACATGGCAGGCGCAGATGAAGGACAGCCCGTAGCGCGCAACCAGCTCGCCGGGCGACAGATCGGCGACTGGCTGCTGATGGAAGAAATTGGCCGCGGTGGCATGTCCGTGGTCTACAAGGCCCGGCGCATTGCAGTGGATTTCGAACAACTCGCGGCGGTCAAGCTGCTTGGACTTGCCGTGCTCGGCCGCGAGGGCAGCCAACGCTTCGAACAGGAGCGCCGCCTGCTGGCGCGTTTGCGTCACCCGGGCATCGCCGCGCTGATCGACGGCGGCATTGCCGACGATGGCACGCCGTTCCTGGTGATGAATCTGATCGAAGGCGAAACCCTGGCCAGGTATTGCCAGCAACACAGCCTGAACTGGTCATCCTGCGTGCAGCTGATGGTAAAGGTCTGCGACGCGGTCGCGCATGCGCACCAGAACCTGATGGTGCATCGCGATCTCAAGCCCGGCAACATCATGGTCGCGAGCAATGGCGATCCGGTGCTGCTCGACTTTGGCATCGCCAAGCTGCTGGACCAAGATGTGCAGCAGACGCACACACAGTCGCGCGCGCTGACGCCGGGTTACGCAGCGCCCGAGCAATTCGATGGCGGCGCGATCACCACGGCTACCGATGTCTATGCGCTCGGCGTCACCCTCAAGGCCCTGTGCCGGCCGGCGAAGGAGCTGCCGCGCGACCTCCACAACATCATCGCGATGGCGCTGCGTCCCGAGGCAGGGCGGCGCTATCCCGATGCCCGCGCACTCGGCGAGGACCTGCGGCGCCTGCTCGATCGGCGCGCCGTGATGGCCACTCCGGACAGCGCCGGCTATCGGCTGCGCGCGTTTCTTCGCAGGCACCGCGGGCTCGCCTATGCGGTGAGTGCCACTGCGTTGGCGCTGCTGATCGGTCTCGGATCGGCACTATGGCAGGCGCAGCGTGCCTCACTGCAGGCCAACGAGGCGCAGCGCCAGGCCGCACGTGCGACCGCTGCCCGCGACTTTCTGTTTGCAATGATCACGGCCGGCGATCGCGAGCGCAACGAAGTTGTCGACCCACCGGTTTCCGAGGTGATTGCGCGCGGCATCGTCGAGCTTGAGGACACTCCACTCGGTGATCCTGCGCTGCATGCCGAGGTGGCTACCCTACTGGCGCAGATGGACACATCACTGGGTCAGCACGAGCGCGCGGGCAAGTTGTTCGACTCGGCCATGCGCAGTGCCGAGCAGACGCACGATGTGGAGTTGCTGGCAAACGTGCGCATCGGCCAGGGCTTGCTTGCCAACGCACGCGGCCAGCCCGAGCAGGCGATCGCGCTGTTCGAAATCGCCCTGGCGGAGGCCGCCACACTCGCTGGCGTGGAACGCGAACGGGTGCGGGTAACGGCGCTCAGCGGCTGGACCTATGCGATGGAAAACCTCGGCCGCGGCCAGGAGGCCCAGACGCGGCTCGCCAAGACACTTGAAGATACTGGCAATGTACTGAGCGCGCGACAACGAAACGAGCTGATCCTGATGCAGACCATCGTCACGCCCGATCCCAGTCAACGGATGGCCTTGCTCAGCAGAGTGCAGGAGGGACATCGCGAACATCCCGCAACACCGGGCGACCGGCTGTTTCTGGCGAGCATGATGGCAGCGGCCGCCATTCAACTCGGGCAGCTCGACGAAGCAGTACGCTATGCGCAACAGGCGAGCGTGCTCGCGGAGCGCGTACACCCCGGAAACACCAACCGACGCGCACGCATCTACAATAATCTCGGCACCGCGCTGTCGGCGGCCAATCGGATGGCCGAGGCGGATGCGGCATACGCAACGGCCGAAGCCATCTATCGCGCCCTCGGCGATCTGCATTCACCCGCATTCGCCGCGCTGGTCCACAATCGCGGCGTGCTCCTGCGCGATCTGGGTGTCGCAGAATCTGCCGTTCCGCTCATTGCCCAGGCCAGCGCGATGGCCGCGGCGCAGTTTGGCCAGCAAGATCGGCGCAGCCTGATCGCCTTGCGCAATCTCGCAATGGCACGTGCTGAGGCCGGTGACAACGCACAGGCGGAGCAGGATTGGCAGCTGGCCCTTCAATCCCTGCCGAGCGCGGCAACTGCACAGGACCGCTACAACCTGTTTATGATTGGCGCTCATGTAGCCGCCTTGGCAGGACGCGCCGACCGGGCGCAGCTTCGGCTCGACGAGGTCGACGCGGTCACGCTGTCGACGCCCGAGGTCGCGGCAGTGGCACAGCGCATGCGCCGGGATACGATTGCCGCCAGTGTCCTCTCTCTGAACGCGAAGCAAAACGAAGCAAGCCGCATGTTTGCACGCGTTGCGTCCGGCACGGATTTGACCGAGGCCGGTGTCTGGAGCGCGACCTGGCGCCACCACCTGGCATTTGCCGAACATCTGGCACGTAACGGCGACGCGCAAAGCGCGCGCGCGCAGTATGCGAAGACACTGTCCCTGCTCGAAGAACGCGGCAGCGGAATCCAGTCCAGGCTGCACACGCGCCTGCGCGGATCGATCGAGTCGCAAGGCGATCAAGAGCGCGCTCGGCACTGAGCCGAGTCCATTCGCCACACTTGCGTAGTCAGACGATCAGCGCAACCGGCCAGGGAACCGCTGAGCAAGTCCGGAGCCGCGAGAATCACCTGAGTCAGCGGGCGAAAACCCGCAAGTTCGTTGCGGGTCTGGGAAACACCAAGCAGGGCAGCGGAGACGTTGCGACGACTTGCACAGGGATTTCCTAGGGGTTCTCGAAGCCGTTCTTGAATAGGTCATCGATCATCGGGGCGCCGGTGAAGGCCAAGGGCTCGCTGAATTCAGAGGTATTGCCCAGGTTGTCGATCGCGAGCGCCGTCAGCGTTCCGCCGGATACACCAGCCGGCAGAGACATCGTTGCGAAGCGCGAAACGCCGACGACGGTGTTGTGCGCAATCATGTTGCGGATGATCTGGTTGTCTTCGGCGCCGGCATCGATCCTGATGCCACCGCTGGCATTGCCGCCGCCGACCCGGCCGATGCTGTTGTCGGCAATGAAGTGACCGCTGCCGCGGAGAATCATGCCACTGCTGCCGTTATGCACGATCTCGTTGCCGGCGCAGCCCAGTGGCGACGCGCCGATGAGGTGAGCGCTGCCGGCTACAAAAATACCCTCGACGAAGTTACCGGCCGCTCCGCCCGAGGCACTGGCACCGATCCGATTGCCACATACCCGTGCGCCGCTGCCGAGCAGAGAAATGCCGCCCGCATTGAAGCCGATCCGATTGCCATCGATCACCGTGGCGCTCACGCCCAGGCCGATCCGGATTCCGAACCCGCCATTGCCGATATTGGCCGCATCGACCGTGCCGATGTCGTTGCTGCGAATTTCATTGTTGTTGCCTGCGCGAACATCGATGCCGTCCCCCAAGCCGCCAGGCGCACCGCCGATGCGATTGTTGGTCACCAGGTTATTGCCCCCTTCCAACAAGACGCACTCGCCGAGATTGGGCGCCAGCGTGGTGTTGTTGCGCCCAATTTCATTGCTGCGGACTTCGGTGGTGCTCGAAGCCACGCGAACGCCGTCACTGCCGTTGCCGTAGATGCGATTCTGCACCAGGTCATGGTCGCTGCCGCCGGTTGCCTCGATGCCGCGGCCGGTGTTCTGATAGATCGCGTTGTTCTGCACCAGGTGTGCGCTGCCGGCCAGACGCACACCGGCGCCAGCGTTGCCATGGATCAAGTTGGCTTGCAGGTCGGCGTTGGTGAATCCGACATTGCTGCCAGTACCCGCGAGCAACACACCCGACAGCCCATTGCCACGAATGTCATTGGTCTCGATCTGCTGTCCGCCCAAGGCGGCATTCACTCCGTAGCCTGCGTTGTAAGCGATCAGATTTCCCGCCCGCACCAAGACGCCACCGGCCAGGCCACGCGCGGTACCGATCTCGTTGTTGGGCGCCACCAGTTCGATGCCATCGCCGCCATTCCCGCGATTGCTCAAACCATCGGGTGAGGTTCCGATCCGGTTTCCGGCGATGAGATTTTCTTCTCCAACCAATACGTAAATGCCGTCACCTGTATTGGACGAGATGACATTGCCGAGACCGATCACCTGCCCGGGGCCGTTGATGTGTTGACCGACAATGGCCCGCTCTGCCTGGTTCAGGAAAATTCCCCGGCCGTTGCCGGCCAGCGCCCCATTGGCTGCCAGTCCGATCCAGCAATTCTTGATCTGCACGGCATCCGCATTGAAGACTTCGATGCCAGCGTCCGGAAAGTTGATCAGGCCCAGGGCGTGAATGGTCGACGCCGTGGCGCCATTGGTCAGCCGCACGCCATCTGCCGATGCTGTGCCAGCAAGTGCGGAGCCATTGAGATAGACGCGCGGCGGCGCCTGGGAGATGTCGGTGGCGGCCGTGTTGTAGCCCGCCTCGGTACGGCCGTCGATCGACATGAACGTGGATATCGAAGGCAGCGGACTTTCCAGGTTGATGACGAAAAAGCTGCCGACATTGAAGTTGATCGTGTCGAACACCGTCGTGCTGTTGGCCTCTTCAATCGCCGCACGCAATGTGCAGCGCGTACCACCGCGGATGTCCTCGCAGATGCCGTCTCCAGGATTGGAATCACCGGCATTGTCATCGGAGAGACTGTTCACGACAAATATTGCTGCGCTGGCCGGCTGCAGCGAATGGAGCAACAGTACCAACAGAGATACGGCAAGCATGCGCATCGGGACTACCTCGTCAAGAGCAAAGGGGCGTCAACACGGCGACGCCTGCCCTGACATACGAAGCCTCACCGCGAGCCGTGCCAAATTTCATTCGCCTTACTCGAACCCGTCGGCGAACAAACCACTGCCAGCGCTGGTGCCGACGCCGCGAACCTGGAAGTCATACGGTGAGTTGTCCGGGTCGTTGCTGAAAAGTTGGTAGGTCGCGATGCACTCACCCGCCACGATCGGCTCGAAGATGATGCCGAGAATGCCGCTGGTACCGGGTGGGCGATCACCGGGGACCGCGGCTACGCGGAAATTGTTCGCGCAGGCGCCGCTGACACTGTGCGCGGTGAATGTCAGCAACTCGTCGCCGATATTGCGTACAAGAAAGAGATGATTCAGCGACTGGCCGACATTGACATTGCCGTAGTCGGTAATGCCTGAGATGAAGGGCGTGGTACTGCCATCGGGCACGACGATGGAGCTGCGCGACATCTCCAGATTCGGCGCCGCTGGCGGCGGATCGAGCGGGCGCTCAACGGCGCCGAGATCCACCGGCCCGAATCGGTTGGCTACGGCTGGCTGATCCACCGCGCGCGCATTGCCTCGAATATCAGTGAGCGGTGCGCCGGCCGATGCGCACTGGTCCAGCACTGGCGATGCCGAATTGGGCGTCAGGTCGGCGGCAAGACCGGGTTCGCCAACAATTGGTGGTGCAGGCACCGTCGGCACACCGGCTGCGCTGCTGACCAGCAGGCAACCGTTGTGTGTGACCGCGCCGGTGCTGGTCACATCGCGAAAGCCCATGCTCGGGTTGTGCAAAATCGATCCAGTCACATTCAGCGCGGTGCCACCCAGACTGAAGAGCGTAGGCACACTGCCGGCGCTGGTATTGCCAATCACCGTACTGTAGGCGAGTCGCTGATTCAGGCCGGTGGGCGGCACCGGATCGAAGCGGTCGTAGAGCACGCTGATCAGCGCGTCCGGGGCGCCCGGGTCCACGAAGCGGGCAAACAGATGATTGCCCTGGATGATCGAGCCCTCGATATCAAAGCGTCCCGGTCCCCAGGTGCTGAAAAGGTTCTGACCCTGATTGTCGACAAACACCGCACGGCGCACGCTCAGCACCGGCACCGATCCTGGGCTGCCATTCAAATGGACACTTCCGCCAAAGGTGCTGACTGTGCCTGCGCGCGAACCGACGACCGCGGCGCAGGCGCCGTACGGCACGCCTGAAAACCCGCACACGGTGGCGCCAACACGCGGCCCGAAGTAAACATCGACCGGGCCGCCGATATTGAAAGCGGCGCCCATGCGCGAGTCGGCATAATTGTTCTTGAACACGACATTCTCCAGTCGTGCTTCGACGCGCGTGGTGCCGGTGTAGTCGTAGCCCAAGCCACCGGCATCGCCGCCGCCGGCGCGATTGCCGATAAACCAGAACGGCGCATTGGCAGCGCCACGCAGATTCAAGGGCTCCTGGCTGATCTTTCGAAGTCCAGCACCGGCCGACTCCGAAGTGTTGTCAAAGAAACCGGTATAGCTGCCCGGTTCCACTGCGGCGACGTAGCGGCAGGTGTCACGCATCAGGGCGCCACCGCCGCTGCCGAACACCGATCCCTCCCCCGCCGCGTCATTGAACGACACCTGGCCGTTGTTGTGGAAAACCCGACCATGTTGTGCGCAGTAGATGCCACCGCCGCCATCGCCAGTGGCGACGTTGGCGATGATCCAGCTTTCCCCGATGATGCTGAGTTCGGCACGCTCGTTGGCGTTATCGCCATGCATGAAAACCCCGCCGCCCTTGCCCGACCGGTTGTTCTGGATATTGGTCTGGTCGGCAAGCACAACCGAAACGCGGCCACGAATCTCCAGCCCGCCACCTTCGGGATTGGCAAAAGGCCCGCTCTCGGAGCTGCCGCCGCGCACCGTGACCCGCGCGAAGCTGATGAACGGCGTCTCGCTGGAACTGGTGCCGTTGATCGCAAACGCGGTGCCATCGTTGCCCCCGCTGGCATCGAGCGTGCTGCGCTGCCCTGGCGTGGGATTGGCGTCGTTGCATTGGGCATGGCCGCCAATGAAGCTGTAATGGGTGTTGCTGGTATCCAGCACCACGCCGTTCGGAATCGCGATGGTCTGTGTCCGGAGCTTGACCACATGCGGACCGACCTCGCTCTCCAAGTGATCGAGCGCTTCCTGCAAGCTGGTGAACCAGCAGCCGCTGCTGCCCACGCTGATGGTCACCGCAGCAGCGCGGCCACTGACGGCAATCGCTGCCAGCAGCACGCCAGTGCGCAGCACCGCAAGCATGAGATTTGATCGAACGACCATATTGCATCTCCACGGACCACAACGGGGCCCTGCTACCTGATGTACGAAGATCGACGGGCAACCGTGCCAGTGCCTTGCGGGCACAAGCCTCCCTGATGGGATTGGCATGGTTGCGGCCGACACTTCGTATGTCCTGGCATGCACGCGTCCCTGCGTGCCACGCCAGAGCGCCGGGGCTGGACCGGGTGCACTGGACGGCATCACGAATCAATCAATCAGGAGTTCACCATGCGCATCGCAGCGGTTGCCGGCCTTATCCTCATCACCAGTCTTTTTGCCGCTCCCACCGAAGCCGCACTCTGGTCTTCCACCAATGCGGTCGTGCCGATCGGCGGCACCACCACGATGTCGATTTCACTCACTGGTGATCAGCGCACGGTCGCCGCAGATCTCGAAATTGCGATCCCGGCGGGCATACGCGTCGTTTCGGTGACGCAACGCAACGGGGGTTCCTGTGCCCTGGTCGCCGGAGGTAGAAGCGTGCGCGTGCTGGTCATGGACTGGAACCTGTTGCCGCTGCCGGCCATCGCGCAGCCCTACTGCGATCTGACCCTTACGGCGGCTGCCTTCGCGGCCCCGTGGTTCCTGATGACCCGTCGGGCTTGCTATGACGGGTTCGCCGCCCCAACCGCGTGCCTGATTGACTCCGGCCATCTGACCATCACCGCACGTTAGCTCTCGGGCGACGCGGAAATCGGAGCGAGCAGTCGCTTCGATTTTTCGGCGAGGCATCCACGCTGCGAGCGGAGCACGACGCTGCGCACGTTGTCACGCGTACGGGTCCAGAGACGCAAAGGCCCGATCGATCAGAGCGATCACCGTCGAGAACCTGCATCGAGACTCGAATCCATGGTTCAATGGCAGCCTGAAGCGGGGGTGCCCGGACTTTTTGGGCTGAGACATACCCTTGGAACCTGATCCGGTTGATCCCGGCGTAGGGAAGCTTGCAGGTGCGGCGCATTGGCGCGCACCCGGCGTCCGCTTCGTTCCCGTCCCGAGGAAGAAGCCATGAACGCCCTGCTCAATAGCAATGATGTCGTCCGCGATACCGAAGCCCTGTCCGAGGCCGTTACCCGGCCGATCCCCGGATCGAGCAAGATCTATGTGACTGGATCGCGCGAGGATCTGCGCGTGCCGATGCGCGAAGTCGCGCTGGCCGACACACCCAAACTGTTTGGCGCCGAATCCAACCCGCCGTTCGCGGTCTACGATACCTCGGGCGTGTATACCGATCCCGCTGCGAAAATCGATCTCGCCGCCGGGCTTCCGGCCTTGCGCGCGCGCTGGATCGAAGAGCGCGGCGATACCGAACTGCTTGCCGGTCTGAGTTCCGACTTCGGCCGCAAGCGTGCCGACGACCACAAGCTCGACAGCGTGCGCTTTCCCAATCTGCATACGCCGCGGCGCGCCAAGGCCGGCGCCAATGTCAGCCAGATGTACTACGCCAAACGCGGCATCATCACGCCCGAGATGGAATACATCGCGATTCGCGAGAACGCACGCGCCGAGGAAATGATCGCCGCCTATGGTGGCAAATCACGACACGCCGGCGAGTCATTCGGAGCATCCCTGCCCGGCCTGATCACAGCCGAATTCGTTCGCGACGAGGTCGCCCGCGGCCGCGCGATCATTCCGAACAATATCAACCATCCCGAATCCGAACCGATGATCATCGGGCGCAATTTCCGGGTGAAGATCAATGCCAATATCGGCAACTCGGCGGTGACCAGTTCGATCGCTGAGGAAGTCGAGAAGATGGTCTGGTCGATCCGCTGGGGCGCCGACACCGTGATGGATCTTTCGACCGGCAAGCACATCCACGAAACCCGCGAATGGATCCTGCGCAATTCGCCGGTGCCGATCGGCACGGTGCCGATCTACCAGGCACTGGAAAAGGTCAATGGCCGCGCCGAAGCACTGACCTGGGACATTTTCCGCGACACCCTGATCGAGCAAGCCGAGCAGGGCGTCGACTACTTCACCATTCACGCTGGCGTACGCCTCGCCTATATCCCGCTGACCGCCAAGCGGGTCACCGGTATCGTCTCGCGCGGCGGCTCGATCATGGCCAAGTGGTGTCTGTCGCACCACAAGGAAAGTTTTCTGTACACGCATTTCGAAGAGATCTGCGAAATCATGAAGGCCTACGATGTCGCCTTCTCACTCGGCGATGGTCTGCGTCCGGGCTCGATTGCCGATGCCAATGACGCCGCGCAGTTTGGCGAACTCGAAACCCTGGGCGAGCTGACCAAGATCGCCTGGAAGCATGATGTGCAGACCATGATCGAAGGCCCCGGACATGTGCCGATGCAATTGATCAAGGAGAACATGGACAAGCAGCTGCGCGAATGCGGTGAGGCGCCGTTCTACACGCTCGGCCCACTGACCACCGACATCGCGCCCGGCTACGACCACATCACCAGCGCGATCGGCGCGGCGATGATCGGCTGGTACGGCACCGCGATGCTCTGCTATGTGACACCGAAGGAACACCTCGGCCTGCCCAACAAGCAGGACGTGCGCGACGGCATCATCACCTACAAGATCGCCGCGCACGCGGCTGATCTCGCCAAGGGGCATATCGGCGCCCAGGTGCGCGACAACGCGCTCAGCAAGGCGCGCTTCGAATTCCGCTGGCAGGACCAGTTCAACCTCGGCCTTGACCCGGAGAAGGCCAAGGAATTCCACGACGAAACCCTGCCCAAGGACGCCCACAAGGTCGCCCACTTCTGCTCGATGTGCGGGCCGAACTTCTGCTCGATGAAGATCACCCAGGACGTCCGCGATTACGCGGCCGACAAGGGCATCGGCGACGAGACCAAGGCGCTGGAACTTGGCATGGCCGAGAAGGCGAAGCAATTCCGCGAACAGGGTGGCGAGGTCTATCGGCCCGAGTAGCGCGGGGTTTGCCAATGCCAGAAATCGCGCGGTGTTATTGGGCATCTCTTCGAGATACCGGCTTCCATACGCCGCGGTGTTGGGATGGCATCTCACAGAGATGCCCTACAGGATCAGAGACGAGCAGCCGGGCAAGCCCCGCTCTACAAAAATCAACGGCAACGGCAACGTCAACAACCGTGGTCGGCGTAGGATGTGGTGAACGCAGTGAACCGCATCATCGTCCCCTCCATCATTGCGGACGGTTCAATTTGCCGCACCAACACGGGTAAGCCGCTACTCGCGCGCCTCCCCGCCCGGCGGCAACAGGTGCTTGATCGTGGTCGCCTGCACCAACAGCGAGAACAACACGATGGCATAGGTCGCCATCAGCAACTGTTCGCGGATCGGCCCGGACGGCAGGGACAGGGCGAGCGCGACCGAGATGCCACCGCGCAGCCCGCCCCAGGTCAAAATCCGGATCGTGCGTGCCGGAAAATCGGCGCGCAGCCGGAACAGCGTGATCGGCAGACCGACACTGATCAGGCGCACCAGCAGCGCCAGCGGAATCAGCAGCAGAGCTGCCAGCAGGTGCTGCATATTGAAGGTGATCACCAGCACCTCGACGCCGATCAGCAGGAACAGCACCGCGTTCAGAATTTCATCCACCAGCTCCCAGAAATCGTCGAGTCGCTCGCGGGTCTTGTCGCTCATGGCATGCCGTCGGCCCATATTGCCGATGATGATGCCTGCAACCACCACCGCAATTGGCGCCGAAAAATGCAGATGATAGGCAGCCGAATAGCCGCCCATCACGATCGCCAGCGTCAGTAGCACCTCCACGTCGTACTGGTCGACGCTTCTGAGCAGTTGGAAACCGGCGTAACCGATCAACATGCCGAATACCGCACCACCGACCGCCTCGGTCAGAAACAGTTTTGAAATCGCCATCGGGTCGGCCGTGGTCTGGCCGGTTGCGATACCGACCAGCACGATGAACACGACCACGCCGACACCATCGTTGAACAGTGATTCCCCTGCAATCTTCACTTCGAGGCGCTTGGGCGCACCGATCTGCTTGAGCGTGGCCAGCACAGCGATCGGGTCGGTCGGTGAGATCAGCGAGCCGAATACCAGACACCAGATCAACGGGATGCCGAGGCCCATCACATCAAAGATCAACCAGGAGCCAAACCCGATCAGCAGGGTCGAGATCAATACGCCGAAGCTGGCCAGGGTAGCGACCACCCATTTGTGCGCGCGCAAGTCTTCGAGATTGACGTGCAGCGCACCGGCGAACAATAGAAAACTGAGCATTCCGCGCAGCAGCGTTTCGTCGAAATCGATGGCGCGCAGCAGGAATTCGACCTCATCGGCAAATCCCACGCCGAACCAGCGCAGACCGGCAAGCGCCAAGCCCAGAACCAGACCGATCAGCATGACGCCGATCGTGCTGGGCAGTTTGAGGAAGCGCAGATTGAACCAGGCGAACAGCGCCGCGGCGGTAATCAAGATCGCAGCAAGGTCGAACAGGTTCATGGCGAGGCATCCTTGCGGCCGGGCACAATGCCACGCAGCCGCGGTTTTGGGGCAATGGGCCGACATGATAGGGCCAGCGGGCCTGCTGGGCACGTCGACAGCTAGGCGTGACAACACCGACGCTACTGCAGGGTGCCACAACTGCTGGCACAATCCGCGCACAAGGGGGACCCATGAGCGCTTCGCGCAACGATCCGGATTCCGCGGAGTCGAGCCAGACCACGGCGATCACCGTGCAGCATCGCCGATTCCTCAACAAGCATGCCGCTGGTGCCCTGTCGCGCCGCGACGCCGGGTTTTTCATCGAGCAGGTACTGCTCGGTGCCGAGTGGCTGTGGATCATCGCGGTCGGGCTCTGGGGCCTGTTGATCGCCGGCTGGGATCCGGTCAGCAGCCTGATGCTGCTGTTTGCCAGCTTCTGGGTGCGCAATCTCGGCGAGTTGATCAAGCTGCGGATGGCGCGCCACCAGGTCGATCTGTGGTCACGCCTGTACAACGAGGATCAGGAGGTCTGGGCGATCAGCCGCGCCCTGCTGAGCGAACGCGAGCGCTTTTCCAAGGCGATGGTCGGCTATGTCGCGAGCACCGGCGTATTCTTCGACTGGCTGCTGACTGGAGTCTGCTCGGCTGGCCTGTGGTTCTATCTGAAAGACATTGACGTGGATATCGGGGCAGCGCTGGCGAGTCAGAGTGACTTTGTACGCATCGCGATGATGAGCATCGGAGTTCAGTTGCTGATGACGGTCGCGGTGGTGGTCCAACACAGTGTCGGCCGCGGCCGGGAACGTCCCGTCGCCATGCGCGCGGGCGGCCTGGGTCCAGGCCTCGTCATGGTCTCGTTCGCGACGATCATCGCAATCAACGCTACGGGCGCGGATGCAGAATCGGCGCCGCGGATCATCCTGCTTTGCTTCTACGGTGGCCTGGGCTTGTTGGTCCCTCTGCATGTGTTCGGCCTCGTGCTGGTCGGGCAGGAGGTGCGCTGGCTGCGCGCTCGCCAGGCCGGAGTGACGCCGCCATGAGGCTCGAGCCTGTGCTGTGGCCCATCCCGGGTCCACTACCGCCATGAGCCGCGAGGACATCCAGCCCGCATCACTCGCGCCTGACCAGCAGTTGCTGCGGCAATTGCAGGTGCTCAACCGGATCGCGCACATCGCCACCGAGGAACTGGAATTGCGACCGATGCTGCAGCGGATTGTCGACACGCTGCACGCGCAATTCGGCTGGCCCTTTATCGCCTGCGCTACCGTCGATATCGCAACAGACAGCTTCGTCTGCGAGGCGCTGCATTCGGATATCGAGACGGAAATCGCTGTCGGCTATACGCGCAAGATGGGTTCTGGTGTGGTCGGCGAAGTGGCTCAGACCGGCCGCACCCTGGATATTCCGGACACGCGCCTGCATGCCAACTTCATTGAAACCCTGGGCGCTACGCGCTCTGAGCTCTGCGTGCCGATCAAGCACCAGGGCAAGGTGCTCGCTGTGCTGAATGTCGAGAGCCAGCGGGTGAATGCGTTCGATGGCCAGCGCGTATTGCTCGAAACCGTTGCCGACCAGATCGCTGGCGCAGTGCGACTGTCGTCGACCCTGGCCGAAACACTGCGACTCAATCGTGAACTCCGCGATGCCAATGCAACCCTTTACCGATTGTCCCAGGTTGACGGCTTGACTGGCCTCGCCAATCGGCGTCAGTTCGATCTCTGGCTGGACGAAGCCTGGACCTCGAATCATCGCGACCGACAGCCACTGTCGGTCGCACTGATCGATGTTGACCATTTCAAAGCCTACAACGACCACTACGGTCACCTGGTCGGCGATGATGGACTGCGTCGCGTAGCCCAGTTGTTGACCGGCGCTTGCCAATGGCCGGGCGCCCGGATTGCGCGCTACGGTGGCGAGGAATTCGTGCTGCTGTTCCCCAACAGCACACAGGAAGCCGCCCACCACGCGGTCAATCTACTCTGCCAACGCGTGGCCAACGAAGGCATCGAGCACTGCGGCTCGCCGATCGGCGTGCTCAGTATCAGCGCAGGGGTCGCCGGCACCGGTCTGCTGATACCGGGGAGCGCCCAGGAACTGCTCAGCGCAGCCGACCGCGCGCTCTATCTGGCCAAGCACCAAGGCCGCAACCGCGTCAGGCTGGCCCAGACCGATTCGTGACGCGGGCTCAATCGCGCAGTTCGGCGATCTGGCTGCAGCAGCAGTTGGCGATGCGCTCGACGATGTTCGCGGTGATGTCACGGGTGCCGAGCGCCGGTTTGCCGTCGCTCAGATCCGCAGGCAGCTCACCGGCGTAGAGGGCATCGCTGACCGCACGCTCGATCACGTGTGCTTCGGTCTCCAGGCGCAGCGAATGACGCAGCAGCAGCGCGGCACTCAGCATCGCCGCATACGGATTGGCAATACCACGGCCGGCAATATCGGGTGCCGATCCGTGGATCGGCTCATACAGGCCGACATTGCCTTCACCGAGCGACGCCGAGGGCAGCAAGCCCAGCGAACCGGCGAGCATTGCCGCCTCGTCGGTCAGAATGTCGCCGAACATGTTTTCGGTGACGATGACATCGTATTCGCGCGGTTTGGAAATCAGGTGCATCGCCATCGAATCGACCAGCTGATGCTCGAGCCGGATCTTGGGAAATTCGTCTGCAGCAATCCGGCTTGCCACTTCGCGCCAGAGTCGTGAGGTCTCGAGCACGTTGGCCTTGTCGACCGAGACCACATGGCCGCGACGATTCTGCGCCAGCTTGCAGGCACGGCGCACTACCCGTTCGATCTCGGCCACCGTGTAGGTGCACAGATCGCTGGCCGAATCGGCCGTGCGCGTCTTGTCACCAAAATAGATGCCACCGGTCAGCTCGCGCACCACCATCAAGTCGACGCCAGCCAACAAGTGCGACTTGATCGGCGACGCTCCGAGCGCCACCGGATGCGGCACCACGGGGCGCAGATTGGCATACAGGCCCATGCCCTTGCGCAGCGCCAGCAGGCCCTGCTCGGGCCGGATTTTCGCGCGCGGGTCCGACCACTTCGGGCCGCCGACGGCACCGAGCAGCACCGCATCGGCGCGCTGACACGCGGCCAGGGTCGCCGCTGACAAAGGCGCGCCCTCGGCGTCGATCGCCGCGCCACCAATCAGATGCTCGTGAAAGACGAACTGGTGCGCATGCGATTCGGCGACCGCACGCAACACGGTGACCGCCGACTGGGTGACCTCGGGTCCGATGCCATCACCGGACAGGACGACGATCTCAGCGCGCATGACAGGACTCCTCGAATTTCTGGATGGACGGGGAACGAGCGAGCAGATAGCCCAGCTCGTCGACGCCTTCGAGCAGACAGATCTGCTGGAACGCATCGAGATGAAAATGGAAGCGACGGCCGTCGGGCAGACGTAGCGATTTGTCGGCGACTTCGATGGCGAGCTCCCATTCGGGATGGGCGAGCAACTCGTCGACAATGGCCTGATCCAGCACGATCGGCAGCAGACCATTCTTCAGCGAGTTGCCACGAAAGATGTCGGCAATCTCGCTGCTGACCACGGCTTGCAGACCAAGATCAGTCAGTGCCCAGGGCGCGTGTTCGCGCGATGAGCCGCAGCCGAAATTGGGACCGGCGACCAGGATGCTGCGCCCGGCGTTCTCCGGCTTGTTGAACACGAAATCGGGGTCGGGGCTGCCGTCCTTCAGATAGCGCCAGTCATTGAACGCGAATCGTCCCAGTCCGACGCGCTCGGTGGTCGACAGAAAGCGCGCCGGAATAATCTGGTCGGTATCGATATTGCTGCGCGCCCAGCAGATGCTTTTCGATGTGACGGAACGCAGCGGATTCATGCCGATACTCCTGCACCTGCAGGAGCGCCCTCGGGCGCGACAAGCTTTGCGTCAGTGTTGGTCGCGCCCTGGTGCGCTCCTACAACATAGGTGCGGGCATCGGCGACCACACCCGCAATCGCCGATGCCGCAGCGGTCGCCGGCGAAGCCAGCACGGTACGCGCCCCCGGCCCCTGACGACCTTCGAAATTGCGATTGCTGGTGCTCACCGCCAACTGGCCGGGCAGGACCAGATCGCCATTCATCGCGATACACATCGAACAACCGGGCTCACGCCATTCGGCACCGGCGGCGCGGACGACGGCATCGATGCCTTCGGCCTCGGCCTCGCGTTTTACCTGAGCCGAGCCGGGAACGACCAGCATGCGCACGCGCTCATGAATACGGCGCCCGCGCAGAATGCGCGCGACCTCGCGCATATCGCCGATGCGACCATTGGTGCAACTGCCGACAAAAACGACATCGACCGCCGAACCGGCCACCGTTTCACCGGCCTTGAAGCCCATGTAATCGATGCCGCGCTGCTGGGCGGCATCTTTTGCAACCGGAATAGCCGCATCGATCGCCAATGCCGTGCCGGGATGTGTTCCCCAGGTCACAGTCGGACGAACGCTGGCGGCGTCGACACGCACCACCCGATCGAACGCAGCGCCGTCGTCGCTGTACCAGTTTTTCCAGCCGGCCACCGCCGCGTCGAAAGCGGCGCCTGCAGGCACACGCGGGCGACCGGCAAGATAGTCGAAGGTGACCTGATCGGGCGCGATCATGCCAGCACGCGCGCCGGCTTCGATCGACATATTGCACAGGGTCATCCGGCCTTCCATATCGAGTGCGCGAATGGCCGCACCGCGATACTCGATGACATGGCCGGTACCGCCATTGACGCCGATCTGGCCGATGATGTGCAGGATCAGATCCTTCGCCGAAATGCCCGACGCGAGCGCACCATCGACTTCGATGGCCAGGGTCTTCGGCTTGCGCTGCAACAGGCATTGGCTGGCCATCACGTGGCCGACTTCGCTGGTGCCGATGCCGAATGCCAGTGCACCGAAGGCCCCATGTGTGCTGGTGTGGCTGTCGCCGCAGACGATGGTCATGCCGGGCTGGGTCAGGCCGAGTTCGGGACCGATCACATGGACAATGCCACGCGCTTCTGAATCCATATCGAACAATTCGACCGCATGCCGCGCACAGTTCTCGCGCAGGCGCTGCACCTGACCACGAGCCGCCTCATTGTGATACGGCAGCTCGCCGTCGCTGTCCGCCGGCAGAGTCGGCGTGCTGTGGTCGAGTGTCGCCTTGGTGCGCTCCGGACGACGCAGCGTGATGCCGCGCGACTCCAACTCGGCGAAGGCCTGCGGCGAGGTCACTTCGTGGATCAGATGCAGATCGATGTACATCAGCGCGGGTGCCTCGGCGGTTTCAGCCTCGACCAGATGCGCATCCCAGAGTTTGTCGAACAGAGTGCGCGCGCTCATTGCAATGCTTCCGCCGCGGATGCCGCGTCAAGGTCGGGGTTGTGGCTCAACTTCATATCGGTTCCGTGCTCAATCTGATTCATGACCATGGTCGAATCCGCGGTTCAAGCCGCAACTGGCGCGCTGGCTGAGGGCAACGGTTCGGTTGCGCTGATGCGCGGCGCGTTCTGACTGGCGCGCAGGCAGCGATTGGCCATATCGAGCCAGGCCATCGCGGTGGCTTCGAGGATGTCGGTACTGGTGCCGCTGCCGTTAAGCTCCTCGCCATTGAAATGTGCCGACAGCGTGGCCTGACCCTGAGCGTCTTCGCCGGTGGTTACGCTCTGCACCTGATAGCTGTCGAGCTCCAGCGCCAGCCCGGTAGCGCGACTGAGCGCATGACAGAGTGCGTGCACCGGACCATCGCCAACCGCGGCTTCGCAAACAGCAGAACCGTCGGGTGCACTCAGCTCGACACTGGCCGTCGGCATACTGCCCTGCGCCGCACCGGTGTGTACCGTCCAGCGCACCAGTTGCCAGCCGCGCGACAGCCCGGGCTCGATGTCGAGCGCAATCGCTTCGAGGTCGGCATCGAATACCTCGCGCTTCTTTTCAGCCAGCGCCTTGAACGCCGCGAACACCCGCTCGATACCGACTTCGTCAAATCCGAAACCGAGTTCGGCCAGTCGATCATTGATCGCATGACGACCGCTGTGACGCCCAAGCACCATATGCGAACGCATCCAGCCAACTGATTCCGGATGCATGATCTCGTAAGTACCGCGATGTTTGAGCATGCCGTGCTGATGGATGCCCGCCTCATGCGCGAACGCATTGGCGCCGACGATGGCCTTGTTGCGTTGCACGGCCATGCCGGTACTGCGTGCGAGCAAGCGCGAAGTCGGCACCAGGCGCGTGGTATCGATCCGGGTATCGACATTGAACCAGGCCCGGCGCACCTTCAGCGCCATCACCAGTTCTTCCAGTGCGCAATTGCCGGCGCGCTCACCGATGCCATTGATCGTGCATTCGACCTGGCGTGCGCCGCCTTCGATGGCGGCCAGACTATTGGCGACGGCAAGGCCGAGATCATCGTGGCAGTGACTGCTGAACACCACACCATCGGCACCGCGCACATTGCGGCGCAGATACTCGAACAGTGCGCGGATCTCGGCCGGCGTTGTATAGCCCACGGTATCGGGCACATTGATCGTGGTTGCGCCTGCAGCAATCGCCGCATCGAAGATTTCAACCAGAAATTCCGGTTCGGTACGCAACGCATCCTCGGCGGAGAATTCAACATCGGCGATATGCCGACGGGCCAGGGTGACGCCTTCCACGGCACGCGCCAGCACCTGGGCCTTGTCGAGGCCGAGCTTGTGTTCGCGGTGCAGCGGGCTGGTCGAGATGAAGACATGCAGGCGCGGATTGGCGGCCGGTTCGAGTGCGCGTACGGCCGCCTCGATGTCGCCGGTATGACAACGGGCAAGACTGCAGATGCTCGCCTCGCGGACCTCACGGGCGATCGTGCGGATTCCCTCAGCATCAGCGGCCGAGCTCGCCGCGAAGCCGGCTTCGATCACATCGACGCCGAGTTCGGCCAGCGCGTGCGCCAAGGTGAGTTTCTGGCGCGGACGCAGGCTGCATCCAGGCGACTGTTCGCCATCGCGCAGCGTGGTATCAAAAATCCGGATCGGTGCCACGGGTACTGTGACTACATCGTCCTCCACGGCATTGGCGCCGCCAGCATGGGTGCTCTTCATCGGATCAGACCTCGGTCAGCCAGTGGGCATACTGCGGTGATTCGCCGCGCACAATCTGCAGATACTGCTCGCGCAATGCGGCTGTCACCGGCCCAGGCGCAAAGCTGCGTTGCTCCAGCGCCGATACAGCAGTGACTTCGGCGGAGGTACCAGTGAGAAACACCTCATCGGCATCGAGCAGTTCTTCCAGCGTGACCGGGCGTGATTCGGCGCCGGTCATCTCGATCAGGGTGGCGCGGGTGATGCCGGGCAAGGCGTCCGGATGCTGGACAGCGGTGATCTTGCCGCTGCGGACCAGGAAAACATTCTCACCGGTGCACTCGACAACGAAGCCGCTGTCATCGACAAACAAGGCCTCACCGAAACCGCGACCGCCGGCCTCGCGCTTGGCCAGGATCGAATTGACATAGGCCCCGCAGAGTTTGAGTGGCGGCATCGCCTCGGCACGATTGCGCCGCATCGGCGAGACACCGACGCTGACCGCTGCGGCACCCAGATGCGAGGCCCAGGGCATCGAGGCGACCATCAAATGCCGCGACAAGGGCGCCACATCCAGACCCAGCGATCCGACACCGAGCCAGAACAGCGGGCGCACATAGGCATCACGATGCGCGTTCGAGCGCAGCACGGCAACGGTCGCCTCGGCTGCAGCCGCAACATCCATCTGCATGCCGAGTGCATCGGCACCCAGGCGCATCCGCTCAAGATGTTCGGGCAGGCGGAACACCGCCGCACCCTTGGCCGTGGCATAGCAACGGATACCCTCGAAAACGCCGGTGCCGTAATGCAACGCGTGTGTGGTCAGCGGTGCGGTCAGCGATTCGGCGCTGCCGATGCTGCCGTCGAACCAGATATTCAGTGACATGCCTTTCTCCTCGGGTGCGGCGGTGGGCGGGCGCGTCTTGGGCGCCCGCCGGCACCGCCTATGCGGTCGCGTCGGTCTTCAACCAGCTCATCTGTGCGCGCAACTTGCGGCCGACGACTTCAATCGGATGCGCCATATCTTTCTCGCGCAATTCGTGAAAGCGCTTGTTGCCGGCCTTGTGCTCAGCTACCCATTCGCGGGCGAAGCGGCCATCCCGGATCTCGGCAAGCACTTCGCGCATGCGCGCGCGGGTGTCCTCGTTGACGACACGCGGGCCGCGGGTGAGATCGCCGTACTGCGCGGTGTCACTGATGAACTGGTGCATGCGCGCGATACCGCCCTCGTAGAGCAGATCGACGATCAGCTTCAGCTCATGCAGACATTCGAAATAGGCGACTTCCGGCTGATAGCCGGCTTCGACCAGGGTTTCAAAACCCATCATCACCAACTCGGTGGCGCCGCCGCAGAGCACGGCCTGCTCGCCGAACAGATCGGTCTCGGTCTCTTCGGCAAAGCTGGTGTCAATCACGCCACCGCGGGTGCCGCCGATGCCAGCGCAGTAGCCGAGCGCGAGGTCGCGCGCCTTGCCGGATTTGTTCTGGTGCACGGCGATCAGACTGGGCACGCCCTTGCCCTGCTCATACTCGCGACGAACCAGGGCGCCCGGACCCTTGGGCGCAACCAGGGCGACATCGAGGTCGGCGCGTGGCTTGATGGTGCCGAAGTGCACATTGAAACCATGCGCGAACAACAGCAGGGCGCCTTTCTTGATATTCGGCTCGATGACATTGGTATACAGCTCGGCCTGCACCATGTCCGGCGTCAGCACGGCCACGATATCGCCCTGGCGTGCGGCTTCTTCCGGGGAGACTACGGTCAGGCCATCGGCGCGCGCCTTGTCGGCACTGGGTCCGCCTGCGCGCACGCCGACGATGACGTCGACCGCCGAGTCACGCAGATTGAGCGCATGCGCGCGACCCTGGCTGCCATAGCCAATAATTGCTACACGAAGATTCTGCAGGTTGGAGAGGGCGGCGTCGTGCTTGCTCATGGTCTGGTCCTTGCGATGAAAGATGGAAGGGTGTCTGCGATTTGAAAAACTGATCCTGACTTGTAGGCCGCGCCGTCAAACTGGTGCGTTCAAGGGAAAGCTGGTAACGGCACCGGCTGATGCCGATCCGACCATATGGGCGTATTTGGCCAAGGCACCGCGCTCCTGATGCAGCGGCGCGGCGGCTGGAGTGCGCGTGGAAAGATCGGCGGCAACATTGAGCTGACGCGCATCGACATCGATCGTCACGGCGTCGCCATCGTGCAGGCGCGCCAGAGGACCACCGCGCGCGGCTTCCGGTGAGATATGACCGACCATGAATCCGTAGGTCGCTCCGCTGAAGCGGCCATCGGTGATCAGCGCAATATCGTTGCCCAATCCCTGACCGACCAGCGCAGCCGTCACCGCCAGCATCTCGCGCATGCCCGGGCCACCAGCGGGTCCCTCGAAGCGGATCACCACCACATCACCGGCCTTGATGCGGCCGGCCTGCACGGCGGCAAAGGCGCTGTCTTCGGAATCGAACACGCGCGCTGTGCCACTGAACTGCCGGCGTCCATGGCCAGCGAGTTTGACCACACAGCCCTCGGGCGCGAGATTGCCGTACAGGATCGAATAGCCGCCATCGGGCTTGATCGGATTGGCAACCGGAAACACCACATCCTGCGCGGCCGCCACTGGCACCGCATCGAGTTCAGCAAAAAAACTGCGCCCGGTGACCGTGGGCACATCGTCGATCAGACCGGCGATGCGCAACTCGCGCGCGACCAGGGCGGTGCCGCCCTTGGCGAACATTTCCGCCGCGGTGTAGCGGCCGCCCGGCTTGAGATCCGCAATCACCGGCGTGTTGCGCGCGGCCGCATCAAACTCATCGAGCGCGAACGGCACGCCCGCTTCATGCGCGATCGCCAACAGATGCAGCACGGCATTGGTCGAACCGGCTGTCGCAGCGACCGCACGCGCCGCATTGCGCAGCGAGGCCAGAGTGATCATCTCGCGTGCCGATTGGGCGCGCGCCAGCATCGCCATCACCAGTTCACCACAGCGATGCGCCGCGGCATTCTTGCCTTCATTCAACGCCGGAATATCGTTGAGCTGCAAGGGCGACAGGCCGAGGAAACTCAGCACCATCGCCATCGTATTGGCGGTGTACTGACCGCCACAGGCACCAGCGCCAGGGCAGGCAACGCGCTCAAGTGCGGCGAGCTCGGCATCATCAATGCGACCGGCCGAATGCGCGCCCACAGCCTCGAATACATCCTGCACGGTGACCTGGCGATTCTTGTGGCAGCCCGGCATGATCGTGCCGCCATACAGCACCACACCCGGAATATTCAGCCGCGCCAGCGCCATCGCCGCGGCAGGAATGGTCTTGTCGCAGCCGACCAGAATCACCGCAGCGTCGAGGCAATGACCGCGCACGGCGAGCTCGATCGAATCGGTGATCACCTCGCGCGAAACCAGGGAAGCGCGCATGCCCGACGAGCCCATCGCGATGCCATCGGTGACCGCGATCGTATTGAACTCGATCGGTGTACCGCCCGCCGCCTTGATACCGGCGCGCGTGTGCTGGGCCAGATCACGCAGAGTCAGGTTGCACGGCGAGACATCGGAAAACGTATGCACCACCGCGATCAGCGGCCGCGCGATCGCCGCATCATCCAGCCCGGTGGCACGCAACATGGCGCGAGCGGGAGCGCGGGCGGGACCTTTCTTGATGGCATCACTGAGCACGGTTGAATCCTGGTGTCATGTTGGAAGAGGTTTGCGCAAGCCAAAACAAAAAACCCCGCACTTGGTCGGTGCGGGGTTTTTGATTGAGACCCTGATTTTTTGTCAGCGTCCTATCCCGCTCCGATGTCTGGGCGTAATAAGAAGGCCTACAAGAAGCAGCCACATGCCACCGTCTCGCGCCGGGACGGAGGCGTCCAGATTCGATTTGACGGGGCTGGTGTGTGGGGCTTGCGACATGACCCGAGCAAAACATGATGCAGATCGAGCTGTCAAGTGTTTTTTGTTGCAGCGCGATATTTTTGCAGCTTGGAACGCTGTATTCCTGATATTTCCGGCTCGCCGCGGCACAGCAATCGGGCCGCGTGAATGGATTTCCAGCGCGCGCTCAGCCCTCGGCCGGCACCAACAACGCTGCAAACCGCCGCGGCGCGTTCTCGAAACCACCATTGGACATGAAGACGACCTGGTCGCCAGCGCTTGCCCGCGCCTGCAGTCGTTCGAGCAATTCATCGACTGTCGCAGCCGCCACGCCGTCGCCTCGCAAGGCCGAGATTACCTTTCCGGCATCCCAGGCCAGGCCGGGGCGCTGCAGGAAGATCACCTGATCGGCATCGCTCAGCGCGGGCGCCAGTTCATCGGCATGTGCGCCCAGACGCATCGAGTTGGAACGCGGTTCCATTGCCACCAGGATACGCGCCGCACCGACACGCGCACGCAGACCCGCCAGCGTGGTCGCGATGGCGGTGGGATGGTGGGCAAAATCATCGTAGACGCGGATGCCGGCGAGGTCGGCGACCAATTCCATCCGCCGCTTCGCGCTGAGGAATCCGGACAGGGCCGGAATCGCCTGCTCGGCAGCGACCCCGATCGCCTCGGCCGCGGCCAGCGCGGCGAGTGCATTCATCACGTTGTGGCGGCCGAGCAGCTTCCAGTCGACGACATCGACGAGCTTGCCCCGACGCAGCAACTCGAAGCGCGAGCCATCGGCGCTGATCAATCGACCGACCCATTGTGCGTCTGCGGCTGCTGGATGATCGTGCATCGCGAAACGCTCAACCGGCGTCCAGCAGCCCATGGCCAGCACTTCGGCGAGATGCGCATCTTCGCCGTTGACGATCAGCCGGCCATTGCCGGGAACGGTGCGCACCAGATGGTGGAACTGTTTCTGGATCGCGGCGACGTTTTCAAAAATGTCGGCGTGATCGAACTCGAGATTATTGAGCACCGCTACTTCGGGCCGGTAATGCACAAACTTCGAGCGCTTGTCGAAAAATGCGGTGTCGTACTCATCGGCCTCGACTACAAACGGCGCACCCGCGCCGAGTCGCGCCGACACACCGAAATTGTCGGGCACGCCGCCGACCAGAAATCCCGGCCGCGCACCGCAGGCTTCGAGTATCCACGCGAGCAGGCTGGTGGTCGTGGTCTTGCCATGCGTGCCGGCCACAGCGAGCACCTGTCGCCCAGGCAACACCCGCTCGCCCAGCCACTGCGGGCCAGAGACAAAGGGCAGTCGCGCATCGAGCATATGTTCAACCGCCGGATTGCCACGCGAGGTCGCATTGCCGACCACCACCAGATCCGGAGCAGGCTGCAGATGTTCGGCCTGATAGCCCGATTGCAGATCGATGCCGAGCGCACTGAGCTGATCGCTCATCGGCGGATAGACCTGCTGATCGGAGCCGGCAACCTCATCGCCGAGCTCGCGCGCGAGCGCAGCGAGTCCGCCCATGAAGGTGCCACAGATACCGAGGACGTGAAGTTTCATGCGGGAAGTTTCATGCGGACACTCTGAACTGCGGCGCTTGCAGGCGCGGTGCGGGGTTTGCGGCGCTCGGTTATTTGAACAGGTTCATCAGGGAAAGCGTGACTGCACTCTCAACGAAGAGCAGCAGCAGGGACAGCATGAAGGCAGCAAACCACAGGCACTCGAGCGCGCCACGCAGGATGTGGGCACGCAGGATGAGGAACCAGAGCATCACCGCCAGCAGTGGCATGACCAGGGCGGCCTGCGTCCCGGTGATCTGTTTCGGATCCTCTGGCAACGGCCAGATCGCCAGCAGAATCGGCGCCGACAAAATGGTGATGGCAAATGCCACCAGGGTCAGCGCAGTCGCCGTCTGCACAAAGCGGGCCGGCTTGTCGGCGGCGCGCAGCACCAGAAAGATCAATCCAATACCGATCAGTGTGCGCAGCAGGATCCATTGCGGCGCCGCGTCAC
Source organism: Lysobacterales bacterium (assembly GCA_038255435.1). Classification (GTDB taxonomy): domain Bacteria; phylum Pseudomonadota; class Gammaproteobacteria; order Xanthomonadales; family Ahniellaceae; genus 0-14-3-00-62-12. Next base: position 5,500 of record JBBSLG010000043.1, on the reverse strand, counting down.
TGCCTTCGAGATGATACGAAAGCCAGATATCGCAGCCGACCATCGCCACGACCAGCACCACCAGCAGGCGCGGCGCATAGGGCAGGTCGGCGCCACCGGCACGAAAGCTCAGCAGGCGCAGAATCACATTCAAAAAAGCGGTCATGCTCGATTCCGGTTCCTGGCTCGCGATCTTGGGTTAGGCTTGCAGACAATCTGATTGAAGCATGCAGCAGATGACAACACGAGATGGCCAACTGGTTGACGCGCGCGGGTTGAGTTGCCCGCAGCCCGTGCTGATGCTGCGCCAGGCGCTACGGCCACTTGCGCCGACGACGCGGGTTGCGCTGTTGGCTACCGATCCGATGGCAAGCGTTGATGTCCGCGCCTTCTGTCTGCGCGCCGGACACGTCCTGCTCGCGGAAGAATCCGCCGCCGACCACACCCGCTTTATCGTCGCGCGCGGCTGAATCGCCCTGGCTCAGGCCGGTACCCGGATCGCGGCAAGAATGCGGGCATTGACCTCGTCGACATCACCCACACCATCGACTTCAATCAACCTGCTCGCACGCACATAGAAATCGATCACCGGTTCGGTCTGCTCGGCGTAGACACGCAGCCGCTCACGCACAGTCTCCGGCGTATCGTCCTTGCGACCCTCGGCCTGGGCGCGACCGGCCAGCCGCGAGACGATCAGCTCACTCGGCACCGCCAGCAACACGGCGACATCCAGTGGCTGGCCGATGCGCCTCAGCAGACCATCAAGCGCATTGGCCTGGATCAGGTTGCGCGGATAGCCATCGAGAATGAATCCGGGCGCCGTGTCGGCTTCGGCAAGGCGCGCTTCGAGCATGCCCAGCACCACATCATCGGATACCAGTTGCCCGGCATCCATGACCGCCTTGGCCTTGATGCCGAGTGGCGTGCCGGCGCGAACCTGGGCCCGCAACAGATCGCCAGTGGAAATATGGGCGATGCCCAGTTCGCTCTTGACCTTGACGGCCTGCGTGCCCTTGCCCGAGCCGGGCGCGCCTAAGAAAACAATCCGCATTGCTGAGGTTTCCGGGAATTCCATACCTTCGCAGCCGCTTGGCCGCCGAAGGTCGGAGAGTTGAAGAGGTTGAGCCAACCGTAGCGGCTAGGGACCCGGCGAACAAGCCCCACGCGCCGCGATCACGCCTCAAAACCCCGGCACCGCCACGAAATGCGCAGATCGCAGCCAGAGCCGCGATCCGTGAGCCGACCGCTTCAGCATTCAGGCGCGGCAGCCGCACCCCTGATCCTCGCAGTGGGCATTGCGGATTTGGACCCGGTCGCGGCGGAATACTGCCGGGCGTGCCAGCGGCCTTGCCATCCCGCGCGAGGGCCGACCATCAGCCGCCAGGAATCAGCTGCCGACCTTGGTCTGCAGATAGGCCGCTTCGCCAAGTCGCTCGATCAGACCCATCTGGGTCTCGATCCAGTCGATATGCTCTTCTTCCGAATCGAGGATGTCGGCGAACAGGCCGCGGGTTCCGAAATCGCCGACCGACTCGCAGTGGCGGATGCCGGCCTGCAGATCCGGAATGGCCAGGTGTTCGAGCTTCAGATCGCAGGCCAGGCATTCCTTCGGCGACTCGCCGATCATCAACTTGTCGAGCTTCTGCAGATTCGGCAGTCCATCAAGAAAAAGGATGCGCTCGATCAGCCGATCGGCGTGCTTCATCTCGTCGATGGATTCTTTATGCTCGTACTCGGCCAGTTCCTTCAGGCCCCAGTTCTTGAACATCTTGGCGTGCAGAAAATACTGGTTGATCGCCGTCAACTCGTTGGTCAACGCCTTGTTCAGAAGTTCGATCGTCTTGGCATCGCCGCGCATGGTGTTGCTCCCTGAGTGTGCGTGCACTCTAGCAAGTCTGCGCGCGGGCTTCCGGCGAGCTATTGCGAATGAGGAGCGTTAGCGCACTCTGGACGCGGGCAGGGTTCGCGATTGGATGATTCGGCGCAACCGGCTCAGGCCACCTGACGGAACGGCAATACATTGCCGCCGTGCACTTCGGGCTGATCCAGCAAGGCAGCGTGTTCGTTCAAGGTCTGTGCGGCCAGTTCCCGGCAGCAGCCGCAGCCACTGCCGCAGCCGGTACGCGCCTGCAGCGTGTCCAGATCACGGACACCGGCGCAGGCAGCAGCGCGAATGGCGGATTCGGTAACGGCATTGCAGAGGCAGACGTACATGGGCGGTCCCTGATGTCAGTGACCGTATTTCAATGCAAATGCGAATAGTTGTCAATAACTATCCTGAACGGACCGAATTCCGATCAGCGCCAGCCCGAACGACCCAGACCCCAGCCCGCCCTGCTCTGATTCGCAATGGTTGCCGCGGTCGGCTGAGCCGCCTCGGCAATCACCGAGACCTTGGACGCGTGCGGCGCCAGATGGCGCAGGGCGCGCTCATAGACCTCACGCTTGAACGGAACGACCTGGTCGAGCGGGTGCCAGTAATCCACCCAAGTCCAGGAATCGAATTCCGGGTCCTCGCAGAGATCCAGGCGCAGATCGGCCTCGGTACCCTGGAAATGCAGCAGAAACCAGACCTGCTTCTGACCGATGCAGGTCGGCCGCTCGTGCCGACGCACGAATCGATTGGGCAGCCGATAGCGCAGCCAGCCGGGCGTGGATGCCAGCACATCGACGTGCTCGGGCAGCAGACCGGTCTCCTCACGCAACTCGCGATACATCGCCTCGAGTGGCGTCTCATCTGAATTCATGCCGCCCTGCGGAAACTGCCAGCCATCCCGCGAAACCCGCCGCGCCCAAAAAACGCGCCCGTCCGCATGCAACAGCACAATGCCCACATTAGGTCGGTAGCCGTCGGGATCAATCACGCCCGGCACCTCAAAGTTTGACTGGGTCGATTCTTTCACGTCTGAGCGTTGGGCCACAAGCGAGGGTGCTGCTACCGCTGCCATGGTTCAAAGACTCTGCACGAATTCCACCAGAGCGCTGCGCTGAGCGGTGGATGACTTCCGGAACGCTTCGCGCGCTGACTTGCCCTCGCCACCATGCCAGAGAATGGCTTCCTCAATGGAGCGTGCGCGGCCATCATGCAAGAGCAGCGTATGTCCGTTGACCTGCTCAAGTAAGCCAATCCCCCAGAGCGGAGGGGTCCTCCACTCGCGCTGGGTGGCTATCCCCTCGATGCTCACACCCGCTAGCCCGGGCCCCATGTCGTGCAAGAGAAAATCGCTGTAGGGAAAGAACGTTTGATCGCGGAGGAGGGGCAAGGGATGCGTGTCATCGGTAACCATTGCAGGCCGATGGCAGAGCGCACAACCCATGCGGGTGAACTGTTCATACCCGCGCTCAAGCGAATCGATATTCCCGACCGCTGTTCTCGCGGGAACCCCGAGCAGTCTGAGATAACCCACCAGGGAATCAAGCAACCGGTCACTCAGATCCGCCTGTCCGGACTGGAACATCTCCCGGCAGGAATCCTGGCTTGGCGCGCAATTTGACCTTGGAAGCAAACTGGATGTCAGGCCAATATCGTCGAGCGCCGCCATCGCCGCCTGATCGGTCAAAGTTGCGGCGCCTGCCTTCCAACCGAATCGACCGACCTGCTGGCCCTCGTGCACCAGTGAACTGACCCAATTCGGCCTTCCCGAGACTCCATCGCCATCAAGATCATCCGGATCGGCGTGTTCCAGTATTGCTGAGGCGGCAACTGCTTCGATCAGGCCAAGCCCAAAAACCGCCGGAGCGACACGCAGCGAGAGTTCAAGGTCCCGTGGCAACTTGGCATTCGCCCCGCGCAGCTTGAGGACAGGAGCCCTGAGCGAATAGAGCGAGCCATCCGCATAGGTGCCGCTTACCTCGACGTACTCCAGCGAGAGAATGCCTTCAGCCGCCACTCCAGAAATCGCTGCGGTATGCAACTGTGGCCCGATCTCCGCCGCGAGTCGGCGCCGTGCGCGTTTGCTGCGGGCCGACACCTTGACCACGAACGAAGCCAGGTCATCGGACTCTCCTTCGTGTGGCGGGCGCCCTCGCCCATCCCGCAAGTGGCAACCAGAACAGGAGTCACGAATAAACAGCGGTCCCAGTCCATCGAAACCTGAAACAGAGGCTGGCGCTTCCACCCACCGCGTGTTGAAAACCCGGTTGCCCAATCCGAAGGAGCGGAGTTCGGTCACCGAGAGCCCGGGCGCAGGACGAGAGTAGGCATCGCGGGTCCGGTCGAAGTGAGTCAATCCTCCCCCAATGAATTCCACCCTGTCTGGCGCCGTGAGTGGTCCAGTCATCGCAGAGCGTGTGGTCTCCGATTCGTTCATCGGGAGCAGACTGAGTATCCCCAGTAGCCAAAGCGCTGATGGATCAAACACCGGGCACCACGATATGCAAGCCCAAGGACTCCGCGCTAGCTTTCAAGGCCAGCGCCAGCTCGTGCATGGCCGTCACGGTTCGTTCGGCCTGCCGCCGCTCCGGCCGGTCAGAGCTGAGTTGTAGAATCTGATCGAAGGGAACGTGCAAGTTGGCGGCTTCAAGTTGCGCTGTCGCCAACGCAGTGGCCAACCGCTTTCCCAAGCTCGGCGACTTCCATGCGATCAACTCGAGCAATCCGGCGCCGGTGCGTTCCCCTTCATATCGGCCCTCCAGAAAATTGCTGACGCCCAGCACGTCATGCAGCAGGTCCAAGTGCGTGGTATCGCTGAAGCAGGAATGCTCGTCTTCCTGCGAGCCGCTATCGAGTGCGACGGCAAGTCGCTCTCCAGCAAGTTCAATCGAAACAAGAGACGTCGCACCCTGCAGCGCTCGACCAATCACTTCGAGGGGATCCATCGCCAGAAGTTGTTGCGCGTAGCTCCCAGGGGAATCGCGCCGCCAAACATCCGCCAAATAGTCCAGGTCACGGACCAGTATCCGCGAGACAATACGCAGGAATGCACGGCGATTCTCGCGACTTAGATCTCCTGGCTCGAAGTCTTTCGCGGGACGTTGCCCCGGACCGAGCAGATTTTCGTCCTGACCCCAGAGCAGGAATTCGATCGCATGCCAGCCCGTGGTCACGTCCGACTCGTCCGTGCTTTGATTTCTATCCAGTATCAGCTGCTCAGTTGCCGGCTCAGGCGAATTCACCAGCCCTGACCCGGGGCGGCCGCGTACGTAATCGATGGCGGCTTCATTTACCGGCCACGCGTTTATGCGTGACTCAGGCCCTTCAGCACGTGCGGACGTCGCGGGGGCATCGATCGGCGCGTCGTTGAAGCGGAATATCTCAGTTTGCATATAAGCGCGCCGAGCCGATATCCAGGCAGCTCGGACAGCCGCAAGCCGGTCCTCGCTCGGCTCGTCGAGAAATTCCTGGGCAGTCTTCTCGAAGGATCTGGCACCGCGCGCCGCGGAGAAATGCCCAAATCTGGTGTACGGACGTGAGAGGTCAGGCGGCGACCTGGTTGGTTTGAGCGGGTGAATTGTCGCGCACTTCGATGCCATCGCGGAAGCGCACGCCGGTGATGACTTTGGCCAGGTACTCGAAGCCGTT
>JBBSLG010000042.1:0-31541 GCA_038255435.1 Lysobacterales bacterium | reverse complement strand
GATCTTCTCGCGAGCTGTCGATCATCTCGCTCGCCAGACTGCTGTGTATGGAACGAATCATCGACTTCACGCCAGCGGCGTTGCATACATTACGAAAACGGCTGGGAATATGCGAGTGAAAACAGGGGAAACGTCAGCCCTTGGGGACAACATCAACATCAACGGGCGAGCCGCGCTCCTCGGCGACAGGATCAAGATCAAAGGTGGCGTCGTGACGCTACTTCGGACGCTCATCGACGAGCAGCCGAACGGCCTGCACCAGTTCGATCAGTGTGGCCTCGGGCACGCCCTGCAAATACGGGCCCTGGGCGAGAAATTCGGCAAAACTCTGATCGGCGCCAAAACCACCGGCATAGGCTGGGTAGGTGACGTTGAACCACAGGATGCTATTGGTCGTCAGGGTATGCACGCCATCGTGTCCGCCGTTGGGCGTATGGTTCCAGGTCCATTCCCGTCGTGGTTTGAAATCCTGCGGTGGCGGCGGCACGGTGCGCAGAAAACTCAGCCAGGCGCTGTCTTGCGGCGCCAGCGGTGTGAGCGGGATCGGCAAGGCCGCAAGCCTGCCGTCTTTCGCATAGAGCCAATGGGTATCGCTGCGCGCGAGCGCGTCGACTCGATCGGCGAACGGCAGCGCAGTAGCGAAACCTGGGGCCGTCGGCGTGCCCGGCGACCAGGCGCCGATCCAGCCATCCCCTGCCATGGCCAGCGCAGTACCGTCGGCAGACCAGCAGATGCTGCGCATGCCGCTGGCGCTGATCGCGTAGGCATCTGCATGCCATTCCTCCACAACGCGCGTGCTTCGATACTTGCAAAGCTTCAGCACGATGGCGTTGTCACGGCGCGCCAACCATCGGCCATTGGGTGAGAGCGCCCGCTCGCTGCCGCTATGGATCGAGCTCGACAGCATGAGCGGGCGGATCGCCGTCGGCGCCGTGTCCGGATAGACCAGCTCGCGGAACTTGCGGGCAGTGGTGTCCTCGATCTGTTCAAGCAAGTGGCCGGAAGCCAGCGACCACACGCAGAGGCCGCCCCAAAGATTCGCCGCTGCCAGCCGCTCTCCGTCAGCGGAGAACGCCAACGCGTGAGCCTGGCGCGGCAAGCCTTCCAAACTGGCCAGACAGCTGCCATCGCGCAGCCGCCATACCGTTACCGGCACGCCGGCCTCGCCGCCACAGGCAATCAGCTCGCCATCGCGTGACAGTGCCAGCGCAAAGATCGCGCCACCGTTGCGGATTCCTGCCAGGACTTCGCCGAGATCATCGTTGTGCATGGATCGGATTCCGAACTTGCGCGGACGAAGGGTTGCACAGGCGCCGCGGGGAACACCGGACGCGCGATCACGGCGGCGGCCGTCCAGCGCGTCATTGTGCGATGACTTCAGCAAAGGGTACCGCCGTTTCAGCCTTGTTCAAGCTGTCAAGGCCGCGGCCAAGCTCCGGCCCAAGGCGATCGACAGGCGCCGATCCGCGGCATCAACCGAACTCGGGCTCGACCTTCTGCGCAGAGCGGTCTGCGGACCAGCCGGCCCCTGTTCCAGCCGCGCTTCCACGGATCGCCAAGGTCAGCGCAGTCACCGGGCCGGATCGCCGCCGCACGGCCGACATCAGCTTTGGCTATCATCGACGCTTTGTTTCTGACGGTAACCGCCATGTCCCAACCTGCCAATCTGCCGCCGACACCCCGCCTTGGGCCCCTGCCCATGCTGATCTTTTCCTCGCGCTGGCTGCAGTTGCCGCTCTATCTCGGCCTGATCGTCGCGCAAGCCCTGTATGTGGTGCAGTTCCTGCGCGAGCTCTGGCACCTGCTGCATGAAGTGATCACCGGGCATGGGACGGCGGTCGAGGCGACCGCGCAGGCAGCGGCCGGCGCCGCAGCCGTGGTTCCGGCGCACAATGCGGAAACCGCGATCATGCTGACCGTACTCGGCCTGATCGATGTGGTGATGATTTCCAATCTGCTGGTGATGGTGATCGTTGGCGGCTACGAGACCTTCGTTTCACGTCTGCGCCTGCACAACCATCCCGATCAGCCGGAGTGGCTGTCGCACGTCAATGCCGCGGTGCTGAAGGTGAAGCTCGCCACCGCCATCATCGGCATCAGCTCGATCCACCTGCTGAAGACCTTCATCGAAGCCGAAAAGCTCAGCGAGAAAGTACTGATGTGGCAGACCATCATCCACCTCGGATTTGTGGTTTCCGCGCTGGCGATTGCCTGGGTGGACAAACTGATGAGTACGCCCACCAAGCTCGCCGGAGCCAGTACGCACTGACCAGGCTGCGGCACACCATCACGGCGTCGCCGCACTGCCGGGTGTTTGGCAGACCGGGCAAAACCGACGGTCTTCGTCCTCTGACCGCGGGAGCTGTGCTGGCTTCGGATGGGCCCGGAGCCGTCCCGGGTACACTGTGATCCGGGGCGATTTCCGCGGGTTGCCGAGCGATTCGTGGGCCGCCATGACCGCGGGCAGGATCACTTCGCCCATACCCGCACTGCGAGGAGGCGCATGAAAGCAAATCCCACCCCGTCCGGTCTGGATGCAGGCATGAATGCCAAACAGACCCAGTTCGACGCCCTCGTCCGCGCCACCCATAGCGATCTGTACAGATTCGGCTACTGGCTGTGCGGCAACGAGGCGCTCGCGCACGATCTGGTGCAGGAGAGCTATCTGCGCGCCTGGCGCTCGCTGGATGATCTGCGCGACAGCAAGGCGGTCAAGGCCTGGCTGACCACGATCCTGCGTCGCGAACATGCCCGACTGTACGAACGCAAGGCGCCGACTACGTTCGAACAAGTCGACGAACTCGAAGTTGCCGATGAGGATTGGCTGGGTCCGGAGCAGGGCGGCGAAGAATCCCTGGTCCGCCGCGCCATCCTCGCCCTCGATTCCAAGTATCGACAACCGCTGCTGATGCAGGTGCTCGGTGGCTACAGCTGTGAGGAAATCGCAGCCGAACTCAAGCAGAGTCCGGCGGCGGTGATGACCCAGCTTTTTCGCGCGCGACAAAAATTGAAAGCCGCGCTGTCCGGCCACGAAGGAGCGGCCAATGTCCATGAACTGTCTTGAGTTTCGGCGCGCGATCGCGGTGCAACCGCGTCAACTCGATGCCAATGCGCGCGCGCATCGTGAGCAATGTCCGCGCTGCGCCGAGGCTTACGCCAAGGCGATGAGCTTCGAGTCCCTGCTCGACCGCAGCCTCGCCATCGAGGTGCCGGCGACACTCGCCGATCAGATTCTGCTGCGCCAGACTACGCTCGATCGTCAGCACAGTTCCGGCCGCCGTGCCCTGGTCTGGCGCATGGCCGCGGGCGTAGCCCTGGCTGCGGGCGTGGTCGGCATGTCCTGGTTGGCGCTCGGCCCGCAGGAAACCCTGGCGGCGATGTCGGTCGAGCATCTTGGCCATGAGCCGATGGCGCTGACCGCACAGGGCACGGTGCCCGGCGACGAAGTCAGCCGCGCGTTCGAACGACTGGGCGTGCATCTGCAACGCTCGCCCGCGGCGATCAGCTATCTGCAGATCTGTCCGCTGGGTCTGCGGCGCGCGGTGCATATGGTCGTGCAGAGTCCGGGCGGTGCGGTCACCGTGATGTATGTGCCGGATACAGAAACCAGTCGCCGTGATTTCAGCGAACGCGGCGTACTTGGCCGCGAATTGCAGATCGGCGACGGCGTGCTGGTCATGCTGGCCGGCAACCGCGAGGCTTTCGACGAAATCGAGCAGGGTTTCCGCGCCGCGATGTAAGCCGCTGAGGCACGGCGGCCTCGGCTGGCCGCCGGGAAATACCGCGCACGCTGTCCCACGATGCATGCGAACCACTATGCTTGTGGCATGAAACCACGAGCCACCCGATGAATGCCGCCCGCATCCTGGTCGTCGATGACGAGCCCGACATCCGCAATCTGATTGTCGAGATCCTCAGCGAAGAGGGCTACGCGGTGCGCAGTGCCGAGTCGCTGGCCAGCGCGCGTGCTGCCCTCGACCAGGCCATTCCCGATCTGCTCCTGCTCGATGTCTGGTTGCCCGATGGCGATGGCCTGCGTTTTCTGCGCGAACTGACCGAAGCCGGTGGAATGCCCTGCCCAACCGTGATGATCTCCGGCCACGGCACCATCGAGTCGGCGGTTGAAGCGGTGCGCCTGGGCGCCTATGATTTTCTCGAAAAGCCGGTGTCGCTGGCCAAGTTGCTGCTGACCGTGCAGCGCGCGCTCGAGAACGCCCGCCTGCGCAGCGAGAACGCCGGATTGAAGCAGCAACTGCTGAGCGCGACGCCGGTCGGCAGCGGCGCCGGCATCAGTGCCTTGCGGGCGCAACTGGAGCGTGCGGCACAACGCGATGCGCCGCTGCTGATCCGTGGCGAAGCCGGAACCGGCAAGGAAACGCTGGCCCGCTTCGTCCACCAGAGCGGTCCGCGCGGACATGCGGCCTTCGTTCGCATCGCGCCGGCCGGCCTGCCGCGTGAACGCGTGCTGGCCGGTCTGTTTGGTACCGAGTCGAACGGCGACGTAATTCCCGGCGCATTCGAACAGGCCAGCGCCGGCACCATCTACATCGACGAAGTCACCACGCTCGACGAGCCGGCACAGGCGCGACTTGCCGCAGCACTGGAATCACGACTGTTCGTCCGCGAAGGCGGCAACCAGTCATTGCCGCTGAGCACACGCGTGATCGCCAGCAGCAGCCATGCACTGGAGGCTGCCCTGCAAAGCGGCGAGCTGCGCGAAGATCTGTTCTATCAGTTGAACGTACTGGCCGTTGCCGCGGCACCGCTGCGCGAGCGCGGCGAAGACATCGCCGAACTGCTGCGCGATCAGATCGCGCAGTTGGCCGAACGTGACGTGCTGCCCGCCCGTCAGCTTTCGGCCGAAGCGCTCGATCGACTACGCCGACACAGCTGGCCAGGCAATATGCGCGAACTGCGTAATCTGGTGCAGCGCCTGCTGATCCTCGGCGGCGATGGCGAAATCGATCTCGAAGAAATCAACGAAGCTCTCGGCATCGTCGCACCCGGACCTGGCCGCACCGCCGGCGATTTTCTGCTCGACCTCAGCCTACCCCTGCGCGATGCCCGCGACCGCTTCGAACGCGCCTACCTGATGCGTCAACTCAAACTCTGCTCCGGCAGCGTCAGCAAACTCGCCACCCTCTCGGGCATGGAACGCACCCACCTCTACCGCAAACTCAAAGACCTCGGCGTCGATCCGAAATCGCTTGATGGTGCTTGAGCCGTTGTCTGGCCAATGATGCGGTTCGCTTTGCTCACCACATCCTACAAATAACTACAAATCACGGACCTTCACCGCAGGATGTGGTCAACGCAGTGAACCGCATCGATCCCGGGACGCCGCCGTAGGATGTGGTGAACGCAGTGAACCGCATCGATCCCGGAACGCCGCCGTAGGATGTGGTGAACGCAGTGAACCGCATCGATCACGGGACTCCGCCGTAGGATGCGGTGAACGCAGTGAACCGCATCGATCCCGGGACGCCACCGTAGGATGTGGTGAACGCAGTGAACCGCATCGATCGCACGACGCCGCCGTAGGATGTGGTGAACGCAGTGAACCGCATCGATCGCGGGGCTCCACCGTAGGATGTGGTGAACACAGTGAACCGCATCGATCACGATGCAGGCGGGCAAACGTCAAGTGCGCCCTTCGGCGTCAACCCTGGCAATTCTCGGCCAGAGTCTGGCCTGACCGCGCAGTCAGTCGCCGGTCCTGATCAGGATGGGCGGCCCTGAGCGCCTCTCCGCCCTGAGCGTGTAGGGCCCGCGAACCAGACCGTCTATTACAAACGAAATCTTGACCGGAACAGAACACGAATGCATTGGCGCTTCCGCGTCAAACTCGATTTCCTGAAATGTGTACTGCAGGTCGATTTGGTCGCCGCGCAGCAGCACCCGAGAACTTGAGTCATCGATGATCAGGTCCGCGGTCTCGGCATCCCAGAACACGAGTTCCAAGGTACCGCTGTCCATCCACCGGTGTTCGGTCTGATTCCAGGCCTTGGATGACTGCGGCAGTTCCGACAATTCCGAACTGCACTCGATGCGCTTTGCGACGAAGCGATGCTCGAGCGCCGTTTGTTCGGAAGCCGCAATCGAGAGAAAGCCGAAGAGTGCAACAAAGATCTGAGGTCGGCTCATATGGGGACTACTCGCGCACGAGTTGCGTACAGTAATCATAGATGTGGAAGGTGGTGACCGTGTTGCCCAAGACGTCTCCCTGCAGTTCCGGATTGAGCACGCAGAAAATGCCCTGCGGCTGCAGTACGCCAATATACTCCTGGCCGCTGATCCACGGCGCGTCCAGCCGAAAATATCCGCGGCCCGAGTATTCGTAAGCACCGGATCGCTTGTGATAGAAATACGAGCCTTCCGCGTCGGCTCGCGAAACTTCAATCAACCAGCCCTCTGCCAGCGAATCTGAGGCAATGCGAATCTGCGCGGATATTCGCGGCAACTCCTGCCCACTCCAGGTCGAACCCGTGATGGGTGGCGCCCGAACGCTGGCGCAGGAACTCAGTCCAAGCAAGAGGACGAGCGCGAATTTTTCCTGTGCATTCACTCCGGTCTAACGCTCCAATTCACCAGGTACACGAAGCGGATTTTGTCTCAACGAATCGTTCAAGCGTGACTGAGTGCAGATGGCATGCCTGAGTAGCGCGGTTGCCGTACCGCAGACAATAGACCAGAGTCCCAGCGATGCCTGGAACGCCAGTGCGACCACGCCAGGCGCCACGCCAAGCATTACAACATAGGGCCAGCGCGCCGCGTGGTACCTACGCAATACGACGTAGCCAGGCGCACCAATGAGGAAGACCGGCAGCGCGCCCAGAGCAATCGTGTAGATAAAAAGGAGGGCGACCGGATTGGAAGAAGTCGGCCCTGCGTCTGCATGCATAGCGGAGCCGACGACGGCGCACACGGTCATTGCTGCGGCCACCACGAGTAGCGCCACCAGGGCGACAAGCTCAACAATCAGCAGTTCGCGGAAATTTTTCACCGGTCCGGACACCTTGGTTACGCCGAGGCCATGTCTCGGCCTGGATGATTACCGTGACCGATCCTAGCGGTATTATCGCGGAGTGGCGAATGAGCGCCGTGCTTTGGGCTTTGGGCTTTGTGCCTATGTCATTCGCCAGCGCGATCCATGGCGTCGTTCATCGCGAGGCGATAGACAGCCCAATGCAAGATTACCTGACGGAATGTGCGTTGAAGAGTTTCGCAATGGCAGCGGCGCCTGCTTCCATCTTTGCACGTGCCGACGAGTTGGCAGAATGAACGATGATTTTCGGCGGCTTGAATCCGCGCAACGCAACAGCCTCTTCGATCCAGATCACAACGTCGTATCCGGTTCCTCGTTCGTCGTCGCCAAGATCGTGGTCCAGACTGATTTCCGTGACCTGGCCCGACTCCAGCAACCCAATCGCTTCGTCAGGCCAGTAGACCCGCAGCCATCCCTCAGGAGTTGATCGTTCGTCGTCGAGGTACACGCGCATTTTGGCTTGGCTTCCAAATCCTGTAACTGAAAAGCGGATCTTGGCCAGGTACTGGCCGATGCATTCCGAACAGCGCTTGCTCCAGACATCAACCTGTGTGGCCGAGCAACCGCCTCAAAAGCTTACTGCGATCGATCCACATCCGCGCGATGCCACAGCAGCCCCTGACCAGGCACGACCGCTCCGCTTGGTGGCAGAGAGCAACGTTGGCCAGAGCGACTCCGGATTGGCTCTGATCCTCAGCCGCCAATGAGCGCCAACGGCGCAATTCAATCCAGCCCAGGGCAACGCCCTGGGTAGCCCGATCGAATCGTGGAACAGCCCTGAAAGGGCGACTCAATAAAACTGCCCGACACGCATCTCAATTGCATCGCCCCTACAGGGCTCAATCAACCGATTGCCGCTTTCCCCAGGGCGTTGCCCTGGGCTGGATTGAATCGCCCCGTCGGGGCTTGATGCGCCGGCACGCGTCGGCTGAGGATCAGTACGAATCACGTGGGGCCTTGCGCAGGCTTGTAGCCTGCTTGAAGCGGGAGGCTTTCAACGACGGGGCTGGTCAAGCCGGGCCTCCGTTCACCTAGGGTCAAACAGCCCTGGATGACCAGCTCCGCTGTTGAAGCCGCGCTTCGCTCCATCCGGGCCATGTGCTACTTCCTGACTCGAATGAAAGGCATGCTCGGTCATCGGAGCGGGCGGCGCACGCTCAGCCCTGTCCCGGCCGTGCAATGCCCCAGATGTGCGGCGATCGAAATGCATAGCAGTAGCAGGCCCACCAGCCCGGAAACACGAACAGCAAGGCGCCAGCAAATGGCAAGGACAGAAAATCAGAGAGCGGCAGTGCTCCCTGGGCAAGGGCCCAGAGCACGGGGCCGATGGTCATGACGATTGAGAGCACCAGGGCGACTGACCATAGCAAGGCGGATACGTATCTGGCCTGCCTCACATAGCCGAACGTAGCGATGATGCACAAGGCCGCGACGAGCGTGCTGGCCATCACGAACAGGCTGAGCTCGGCCGCATCCACTGCCATGCCCAGATAGAACAGCACAACGCTGACACCGATGTAAATCCACCAGAGCGGCTTCAGCGATGGCCGGATACTTTTCATGGGTTACTCGCCGCTGAATTTTTAGACCCAGCACGGAGTTCGGCTTGTACGAAGGCTCAAATCCCAGAGCCGAAGGCATCCTACTGTGCTGACGGCTCCACGCGCTCACGTGCCTGGTTTCCGCTCGGGCGAAGGCACAGGATGTGCGGATAGGTGGCGGCGTCAAAGCGGAGCTTCGTGCATTCCGTGTTGGTGAGTGTGGGCGAGTCTTTGGCGGAGCCTGTTGGATTGCTGTCATACACAAGCTCCCATAGGCGGCCATCCGCGGATCCAGCCGCCGCGTTCCAGTACTTGCAGTCGGGGCACTGAAGGCGGATCACGATTCGAAATGGCTTCGAAGCCGCCATTGCGCTCTCTGCACACACGAACGCCTCGCGCAGTGAAACAGATGCAGCCACGGGGCTACAGTCAACCGCGTCAGGCCCGGTCAGCTCGGCGAGTACTTCCTTCAAAGCATCTGGCGTCGCGGAGCACTCCGCAGCAAACGGCAGTAGTAAAACAAGGCAAGCGCTGAGAAGCTTTGGCATGCAGGTTTACTCCGGATACTGGCTCAGCGCCGAAGCCGCCCAGTAGGACTCGAACTCCGGGAAAACGGCAACGATACGATCGATCAAGTATTCCGAAGAAGAGGGATCGCCCATTAGCCCGACCTGATGCTACGGCGCGATGGATTGTGAGACGTCGGGCGGCGTTTCAAGGCGACTCCCTGGTGATCTTGCGACTGATTTCATTCAGCATCATCAGACCGGCCGAACCATACAGGTCATGGTACTCGGCGACCATCTCGCCGTTGACGATCACCGGATCGGTGGCGACATAGGTTTTCACCGTGGCGATGTCCGAGCCGACGAAAATGAAGAGGCCTCGCCATCCGTCGACACCGTCGAGTGGACCCGCAAATACCAGCTTCCCCTCAGCGGCGAGCCGCTGGATATTGGCCATATGCCCCGCGAACATTTCGGTCCGCTTCTCACCCGCGGGAACCTTGATCGGGCCGGTCTTCAGCACGACCAGCACAAAACTGCGCATGCCCCGCTCATCGGCGCCGAGCGACTTCGCCAATGCGGCGTCGTAGTGGATCGCCGGTTCGTCCTTTGCGATCGCGGTGGCCAGGCCCGGAAACAGAGCGCACGACAGAATCAGTAGCGCGAATCGAAACATGGGCGCCCTCCTTTGGTGCATGAGTTGACGGGGCAGAAATCGTCCGCTGCAAACTATCTCAGAATTTTCCGACTCGTGGCTGCCGCCCCCACGGCCTGTCGCCAGATTGCTATGCATCGATGGCTCGCTTCGCGCGACGATCGCGCTTCCCTTCGAGGGCTTTCTGTAAAGAACTGTCCGGCGACTTGATGAATTTCGCCCGGGTCTTCAGCAGGCCGACTTCGCGCGCGCTGCATTCAACCGCAACCGGATCTTCGGAAGACACGATACTCACGATGGTCTGCTGGACCGCGCGCCGCTCCGCCCGAATCGAACTTGCCTTGGCCAGAGGAATATTCTTTCGACTTGCCTTGTCGTTTTCTCCATAACTATTTCGGCGATCAAGCTCGAGGCTTGCCCGCTTCTTGTCCTGCGGTGACTTCAGTTTGCTCATGGCGATACGCGCAAAACGAATCTTGCGCCTCCGAAATACTGAGGCTGCATTGTGCCGCAACTTCAGGCTAGGCGGCGCAGCCGGGATCGCGATTCACCTGCACGAAATGCTCGGCCGAGTGGAGTCCGTCGCGACGAGCAAAGATGTGCAGGCGGCATCAGCGGCCGCACCGCCGATGGCATGGAGATGGCAATCGACGCGGGACAGACAGCAAGGGACGCAACGGAGAGCAGGTTGACTGCGAACGGTCGCATGCGCGGACCGCGTCCGATCAGCTGCCAGGTGCCAGACTGAATATGCTGGTCGGAAGCCCTGGTCCACAACCGCGGCTTACCAAAGTGCGATCACGACCACGAAGGCAATGGCGAGTACGGCTGCGCTGGCCAAGAGGCCGAGGAAGGTCATTCCGCCACCACAATCCTTGCAATAATCGTCGCTTGAGAGCCGGGGCAGGCCGATGAGCATCGGCAGAATCCCCGCCCAGGTGACCGCGCCGGGACTTGCCTCTTGCTCGTTGCAGCGTTTGCATGTGGCCATGGAATGCGACTCCTGGGTCTGCGCCCGGCGGGACAGAGAATCGGGCTGGGCTTCTACTATCCATCTCTGTTGCGGATCCGTCGCCCGGATAAAGCGAAGCGGCGCTCAACGGCGGAGCAGTTCAATCCGCGGCGCAGTTCATCGCGGCACCACTTCCATTTCCGACGGCGCTAGCCCTAGAGAATGGGACATTGCGCGGTCTTCAGATGGGTGCCACCACATCTCGACCCACGCGCTGCCTCGGGCGTCGACCTCGTAAACCTCGAGTTCCGCTCCGAGCATCGATTGAACAGCGCTGCGTTCGTTCGTTTCAAGACGTTCCAGTATTGAGGGATCAATGGCGAGCACACGAACCAGAGTTCCGACCTCAACTTTTGTGCCGTTCTGATCAACGGTTAACTGCAGGCTCGAACCCTTGTTCATCGTAATCAATTCCGCAGTGATCGACCGATGGGGCGAAAGTTATCAGCAAAGCTAGAGGCGGAGGCGTCTAGCCCCTGCCATCGTTTTCAAATAGCGCGATCAACTCAGCGGTTCTTGCCTGGGTCGCATCGGCAAGGCACACCGAGGAATAGGCGGATTTCCACATGCGTGCACCGCCGCTGATCTCACCGACCAGATTGCAGTGGGCGTCGCGCCATTTGATCCAGGCGCGCTGCGCCTCGATCAGCGAGCGTTTGGGATGCTCATCGGGGGTATCCGCGGGGAGGCTGGCGATGATCCGGGCATAGACTTTGTTGAGCTCCTTGTCGGCTTTCTCCAGCTCCTGTTTTCCCGTCAAGCCGGTGTGCATGGCGCTGCCTTCGGGCCAGCACTCGGGGCGGTCACTGCATTCGCTGTCCTCGCTCAATGCGACCGGCGAAATCACCATTGCGACAACAGCGATCAGTCTGATCATGGGCGCGTCTCCTCGGGCCTGGTGTTGCGTTGCGCGGCCAACGATCGGCAGCGGATAATTGGAACGAGACCCTACTCCGCGATGATCTTGAACGCGAGCCCAGCCTTGGCTCACGGTTGCCGACCGGAGCTTGCGGCAACGATCATGGCTCAGGCGTTCCGGTGTCTTTCGATCCCGCCGCAAGTTGCGCACGGGCTGTGGCGGCGAGTTGCTGGTATTTGGATCTGAACTCATCCAGGGCGTCTTCCTCGAGTTCTTCGAGGTCCAGCAGGACATTGTGCGCGCCCTTGGTCGCCCGGATCAGTTCGTCGAGTTTGACTTGAATGGCCTCGGTGTCGCGGCTTTGTGTGTTCTGGATCAGAAACACCATGAGAAAGGTGATGATCGTTGTGCCCGTGTTGATGACCAACTGCCAGGTGTCACTGAACCCGAAGATCGGTCCGGTGATGACCCAGAGCGCGATCACGCCGACGGCCAGGCTGAACACGCGGGGCCGCCCACAGAAGTGCGATGCGGCTTTTGCGAACTTGGCATAACGGCTCGTGCTGCGCATACAAAGCTCCTTTTGTCGCCAGGCGAATCTTCAGAAGCAGATCCGTGGTCTGGATGAAGAGAAGCGGCTCGGAACAACGGAGCCGGGCAGTGCGGGACGCCGTTGATTGTGGCTCAACGACCGCCCTGGATGACCAGCTCCGCTATTGAAGGCCCGCATCGCTTCATCCAGGCTACTTGCTGCGTCCTACAAAGTCAGATCGCTCCAGCCCGCGCCAACATGACCAGCACGACGATGCCAAGCGCGATGCGATAGACGACGAAGGGCCACATTCCGGCGCGGCGCAGGAAGGCGAGCAGGAAGTGGATGCAGGCGATGCCGGCGATGGCGGCGACTGCGGCGCCGATGACGAAGGCTTGCACGTCGATCGATTCGCTCGACTTGAGCACGCTGAGCAGGCCATGCGCGCTGGCGGCGGCGGTGATCGGGACCGACATCAGGAAGGTGTAGCGCGCGGCGTCGACACGACTGAGTCCCATCGTGAGACCCGCGGTCATGGTGATACCCGATCGCGATACGCCGGGAATCAGGGCGAGCACCTGGGCAAGCCCCATCAGCAGCGCATCGGAATAGCGCATCGACCAGACATCGCGTTGCTGCTTGCCGTAGCGATCGGCGAGACCGAGCAGGATGCCGAAGACGATCAAGTTGATCGCGATCAGGAGGGGCAGGCGCAACGATTCGGCAAAGGCATCGCCCATCGACGCGCCGGCAATCAGCGCCGGTACGGTCGATAGCACCAGACCCCAACCGAGCTGCCGATGTTGCCGCGCCGATTCGGTCTGACTGCGCGACAGCACCGCCTCGGTCATCTTCCAGAGATCGCGACGGTAGTAGATCAGCACCGCGGTCAGGGTGCCGAAGTGGAGTGCGAGATCGAAGGTCAGGCCCTGGTAGGGCCAGCCCAGAAAGAATCCGGCGAGGGCGAGATGACCCGAGCTGGAGACCGGAAGAAACTCGGTCAGCGCCTGGATCAGGGCGAGCAAAACTACGTGGCTAAGATCCATCGCTCAAACCCAGTCCTGCGGTTGAAGTTTAGCAACGGCGAATCGCAGGATTCGATGCGCTGATTTGCTGGCAGCGAATCTTTCGAGCCAGCCCAATTGGCGCGCTGCGCTGGATGCCGCGCATCGGATCGGCTTTGCGACGCTTTGTCCCACTGGGTTCATATTCGACCTCTGCATTCGTCGTACATTTTGCCACTGCCCGGAGCCTTGTTTCGGGCGCCATGATGGCGCAGGCCTTCCCTTGGATAATCCAGGCGGCAACGGCCCGAACAGAACCAATCATCGCGCGAACACCGACATCCGGGATAGCATCATGGTGATTCAGCAGGGAGCAGCCATGACGACAGCAACGACGACGACCGAAGCCGCGGTGGATCGCATCGTGGCGGTGGCTGGGCCGCATATCATTGCCGGGCTGCCACTGGGACTCGGCAAGCCCAATCATCTGATCAATGCGCTGACCGCGCGAGTGGCGGCCGACCCGAGCCTCCGGCTTACGCTGTACACCGCGCTGTCGCTGGATGTGCCCCAGCCCGCTCCGGGCCTGGAATCGGCGTTTGCCGGACCCTTTATCGCACGCCAGTTTGGTAACGACTACCCGGTGCTCGACTACGTCCGTCAGTTGAAAAAGGGAGCGCTGTGCGCGCGCATCGAGGTGCATGAGTTCTATTTCCAGTCCGGCGCCTGGCTGGGCTGCGGCGAGGCGCAGCGCCATTACATCAGTCTCAACTACACCCATGTCGCGCGCCAGCTGGCCGAAGTCGGCATGAATGTGATGCTGCAAATGGTCGCGCGGCGCGGCGATGCGCTCAGTCTGTCGTGCAATCCCGATCTCACCTTCGATGCGCTCGATGCGCTCGCCGCCGTCGGCAAGCCGCGACCGCTGATGGTCTGCGCGGTGCATCCGGACCTGCCCTTTCTGCAACACGATGTCGATCTCGGATTGGACTTTGCCGATCTGCTGGTCGATGCGCCAGGGCATCAACTGTTCGCCCTGCCCCGCGAACCGGTGGTTGAACTCGAACATGCCATCGGCCTGCACGCCAGCGCCTTGGTCTGCGATGGCGGCACCTTGCAGATCGGCATCGGTGCGCTATCGGATGCGCTTGTTTATGCACTGATCCAACGGCAGAACCAGAACACGGCATACCGTGCCCAGCTGACGGCTCTGCGCGGCGGACCGACACCCGAGCTCATCGCCAGTGCCGGCGGCGAGGCGCCGTTCGAACGCGGACTCTATGGCGCCAGCGAGATGGTGATGGATGGCTTCATGCATCTGCGCCGGGCGGGGATTCTTCGACGCCGCGTTTTTGATGATCTGGGTTTGCAGCGTCTGCTCAATTCAGGCGCCGTCGGCGAGACCGCAGATGCCAGCACACTCGAGCGCCTTATCGAGGCCGGCCAGCTGCCAACTGCGCTGGATCGCCCCGCGGTCGACTGGCTGATGCGCTTTGGCTTGTTGCCCGAGGGCAGCTGGGTCGCCGATGGTGTATTGCATCTGGCCGATGGCAGCCGGATCGGCAGCGATCTGCTTGCGCAAAACAATCGGAGCGCACTCGGTCAACGCATCCAGGGTCGTCGCCTGAGCGGCGGACGCTATCTGCATGGCGCGTTCTTTCTAGGTTCGAGCCAGCTTTACCAGTGGTTGCGTCAGTTGAACGATGAAGACTTCGATGGTCTCTGCATGACCCGCGTCAGTTTCATCAATGAACTCTACGGCGGTCGCGAGGCGCTCGATATCGCCCAGCGTTTCGACGCGCGCTTCTTCAACACCTGCATGATGCATACCTTGAGCGGCGCCGCCGTCTCCGATGGGCTGGCCGATGGCCGCGTGGTCAGTGGCGTCGGCGGCCAGTACAATTTCGTCGCGATGGCGCATGCCATACCCAATGGGCGATCGGTCCTGATGCTGCGATCGGTGCGCGAGGCACGCGATGGCGCCAGCTCCAATATCGTCTGGAACTATGGCCACATCACCATCCCGCGCCATCTGCGCGATCTGGTGATCAGCGAGTACGGCATCGCCGATCTGCGCGGCCAGAGTGATGAGGAAGTGATCAAACGCCTGCTCGCGATCAGCGATGCGCGCTTCCAGCCGGCGCTGATCGAACAGGCACGCGCCGCCGGCAAGCTTGCGCCCGGCTTCCAGCCGCCCGAATCCTGGCAACGCAATACACCGCGCGCGCTCAAGGATGCGCTGCGGCCGTTCCAGCAGGAGGGCGGCCTGCCGCGCTATCCGTTCGGATCGGATTTCCAGCCCGATGAACTCGCCCTGCTGCCGGCACTGGCCAGGCTCAAGGCCGATACCGCCAGCCGTTCGGGGCGCCTGCGCGCCCTGCTCGCTGCCGTGTTCTCGCGCAATCCGAATCCTGAACAGCGCGCCCTGCTGATCCGGGTCGGACTGGACCAGCCGAGGGACTTCAAATCGAAACTGCTGGCGCGGATGCTGGCGCGCAGGCTGTGAGGGCGCATGGGCGTGCGCCAGCCCGAGGCGTGAGCGTGGCGTCCTCCGCCTTGCGCTCGCCCTGCGTCAGGATTCCCTCAGCGGCCGTCCCTCGCAGGCGGGCGAGCGGATCTCCCGGAACCCCGACAGATTAACGCGGTCACTGGTAGGCTTCGCCCTGTTTGCGGGCACTGTTCCCTGCTGTGCCTGCTCGACCGCAACCGAACTTCTGAAGCATGCCGATTCCTCTGCACGAACTGCCTTTCCGCCATCGCCTGGCCTCGCCGCTTGCCTGGCTGGTACTGCTCGCCTTGCTGGTCCTGTTGATGTGGATCGCCAGCAAGCTGCTCTGGCTGGCGCTGGACTGGAACCAGCCTCTGCCCGAAGCGCTGCCGTTCGCGGCGAGTACGGCGCCGGCGGCGCCTTCGGCCTCGCTATCGCGCTGGCATCTGTTTGGCAATGCAACGCCGCTGCAGGACAACCGCGCGCTCGCCAGCAATGCGCCAGAGACGCAATTGCAGTTGACCCTGCTTGGCGTCTGGGCCGGTCGCGATCCGCGCATTGGCCGCGCCATCATCGCTGATGCCGCCGGCGTCGAGACCGGCTTCAAGGTCGGCGCCGAAGTCGCCCCCGGTGTGGTGCTCGATCAGGTCCTGAAGGATCGCGTGGTGCTCTCGCGCAGTGGCGCAGCCGAAGTGCTGATGCTCAGCCGCGAGGCACGCACGGCGACTGCAGCGACCGGCAGTACGGGCGGCGCTCAGTCGGGTCCACGCACCGGCACGGCCGCGACCAATCCCAATAGCGGCGGCGCCATCGGCATGCCAATTCCGGGCGGCGTGATGGGCGTACCGCAGTTGCCGATGCAGGGCGTCGATATGGAGGCGGTGCGCAAGTCACTCGGCGCCGATCCGCGCGATCTGGCACAAAACGTCACCGCAACGCCGGTCATGGAGAATGGCAAGTTCGTCGGTGTGCGCCTGTTTTCGGCAAAATACGCGGCATCGCTGGCCAAGCTCGGACTGCAGCCCGAGGATGTGGTCACCCAGGTCAATGGCATTGATGTCAGCGACCCGGGGCGTATCGCCGGTGCTCTCAACAATCTATCGTCGGGTGGTCGCCTGAACGTCGCGGTGCGGCGCGATGGCAAGATCCAGAATCTCACCGTTGATCTCAACTGATCGGAAACCCATGCGCATGCGTCCAACATTGCTGGTACTGGCCCTGTCCCTCGCGCTCACCGCGCCCCTGTGCGTAGCACAGGATGCCGCCGGTGGCAGCCCGGGCGCACCCGCGCAGAACACGCTGAACATCAAGGACGCCGATATCCGCACCCTGATCGCCACGGTCAGCGAGATCACCGGTAGAAATTTCATCATCGACCCGCGTGTCGAGGGCAAGGTCAATGTGGTCTCGGCGCGGCCGATGGACGCCGATGAGATCTACCAGGTATTCGAATCGGTGCTGCGGGTGCATGGCTTTGCCCTGGTGCCTGCAGGCAATATGGTCAAGATCCTGCCCGAGGCCCTGGCCATGCAGGATGGCTCGTTGATCAATAGCAGCAGTGGTCCCGATGCCATCGTCTCGCGGGTGATCACGCTCAAGCACATCGCCGCCAAGGATCTGCTGCCGGTACTGCAGCCCTTGAAGCCGCAGTCGGCGCAGCTGATGGCCAGTCCCTCGGGCAATGCCCTGGTGGTGATCGATCGCGCCGGCAATGTCGCGCGCATTGAAAACCTGATTCGCCGCATCGATACCGCGAACGAGAATGGCGTCGAGGTGATCCCACTCGGTCATGCCAGCGCCAGCGAAGTCGCCAATACGCTCGCCCGCCTGGTGCCGGAGAACAATGGCGGCGGCAAGGCAGTCGCCGACGCGCGCACCAATTCCATCCTGCTCTCGGGCGATCAGGCCGCACGCCTCAGATTGCGCGCCCTGGTCAGCCATCTGGATACGCCGCTGGAAAACAGCGAGGCCACCCAGGTCGTCTATCTGCGCTACGCCAAGGCGAGCGAACTCGCGCCCGTGCTCGACAATGTCGCCAGCACGCTGACCGGTAGCAGCGGCGCGGCCGATGCCGCCAAGATCGCGACGATCCAGGCGCATGGCGAAACCAATGCCTTGATCATCACCGCCTCGCCGGCGGTGTTCCGCGAACTGCAGTCGGTGATTCGCTCACTCGACGTGCGCCGTGCGCAAGTCCTGATCGAGGCGATCATCGCCGAGGTCAGTGACGAGGCAGCGGCCGAGATCGGCATCCAATGGCAGGCCACCGATGGTCTTGCCGGTGAAGAGGGTCTGATCGGCGGAACCAATTTCCCCGGCGCGAATGGCTCGGGTGGCATCATCGGTGCCATTGCCGATCCGCTGAGCGCGCTCGGTGGCGGCCTCAATCTCGGCTACGTGACGGGCACCACCACGCTGCCTGGTGTCGGCGGTCGACCCGGCAACACCGTGTATCAGATCGGCGCGCTTGCCAAACTTCTGCGCGGTGACGGCCGCACCAATATCCTGTCCGAGCCCTCGATCGTCACCCTCGACAACAAGGAAGCGGTGATCAAGGTCGGCCAGGAAGTGCCCTTCCTGACCGGCCAGTACACCAATACCGGCACCGGCGGAACCAGCCAGCCCGCGAACCCGTTCCAGACCGTTGAGCGCAAGGATGTCGGTATCGAGTTGAAGGTGACTCCGCACATCAATGAAGGCGATGAAGTCGCGCTGGATATTTCGCAGATCGTCTCCTCGCTGGCACCGACGCCTGCAGGCGCTACCGACCTGGTGACCAACAAGCGCGAGATCAATACGAGTGTGCTGGTACGCGATGGCGCGATGCTGGTACTGGGCGGTCTGACCACGCACGAAGTCACCGAGAGCGTCAGCAAGGTGCCGGCGCTGGGCGATATCCCGGTGCTCGGCAATCTGTTCAAGTACCGCAAAAGCAATGTCGTACGGCGCAATCTGATGATCTTTCTGCGTCCGGTGATCCTGCGCGATGCCAATGCCGAGAACACGATCTCGCAGGAGAAGTACAACTTCCTGCGTGCCGAGCAACTGCAGGTGCGCGAACGCCGCGGCAATATGGTGCGCGCCGAGGATCAGCCCCTGCTGCCCGAATCGGCACCTGCACCCGCAGAGGCGCCCAATCCGAAATGAGTGATGGCACGCGCGAACTGCCGGCACGGCCCAGCTTTGCCTTCGCCCGCAAGAATGGCGCGACCCTGCTTGGCTGGAACGATGGCGTCGCCGAGATCGCGCATCGCCCCGGTGTGCGGCCCGAAGTACTGAGCGAACTGCGCCGTCACTGCGGCGCGCGGATCAGCCTGAAGCCTTATTCGGTGGTCGATTTCGATCGCCTGCTGCGTGATCTCTACGAGGGCGGCGGTGATGCCCGTCAGATGGTCGCCGACATGGATGGCCGGGTTGATCTGCACGCACTCGCCGATGAGCTGCCCGAGCCGCAGGATCTCGCCGAAAGCGACGACGATGCACTGATCATCCGATTGCTCAATGCCCTGCTCACCGAAGCGATCCGCGAGAACGCCTCGGACATCCATATCGAGCCCTTCGAAACTCGGCTGGTGGTGCGCTTTCGCGTCGATGGCGTGTTGCGCGAAGTGCTGACGCCACAAAAGGCTGCTGCCGCGCCGATCGTCTCGCGCATCAAGGTGATGGCCAAGCTCGACATTGCCGAGAAGCGCCTGCCTCAGGATGGCCGGATCGCCCTGCGCATCGCCGGTCGTCCGGTCGATGTGCGTGTGTCGACGATTCCCGCCGGCTACGGCGAACGCGTGGTGCTGCGACTGCTCGACAAACAGGCCGGCCGTCTCGATCTTTCCAAGCTCGGCATGAATCCGCAGATGCTGATAGCCGTCAACGAGATGATCCATCGCCCGCATGGCATCCTGCTGGTCACCGGCCCGACCGGCTCGGGCAAGACGACCACGCTGTATGCCGGGCTGACCCGACTCAATGACACCAGCCGCAATATCCTGACCGTGGAAGATCCGATCGAGTATTACCTTGATGGCATCGGCCAGACCCAGGTCAATACCAAGGTCGATATGACCTTCGCCCGCGGCCTGCGCGCGATCCTGCGCCAGGACCCGGACGTGGTGATGGTCGGTGAAATCCGCGATCTGGAGACCGCACAGATCGCCGTGCAGGCCTCGCTGACCGGACATCTGGTGCTGTCGACCCTGCACACCAATTCCGCCGTCGGTGCAGTCACCCGTTTGCGCGATATGGGCGTCGAGCCTTTCCTGCTGTCTTCATCGCTGATCGGCGTGCTGGCCCAGCGCCTGGTGCGTACGCTCGATCCGGCGCTGAGCGAATCCTATGCGGCCAGCGACGCCGAGTTGAAAGCCTTTGCCGTCAGCGGCCACGGTGAGCGACCGCAATTGCGTCGACCCAAGTCCGGACTCACCGGCAAATTCGCCGGCTACAAGGGCCGCACCGGCATCTACGAACTGGTCCAGGTCGACGATGCCATGCGTCGATTGATCCACGATGGCGCCAGCGAGGCTGAGCTTGAACAATTGGCGCGCACGCGCACGCCCTCGATCGCGCGCGATGGCTGGGACCGCTGCCTGGCCGGGATCACCTCGACCGAAGAGGTTCTGCGCGTAGTCCGCGAGGATTAGCGCCCGCGAATCCAGACACCGGGCATGCTCTACAATGCGCGCTCCACGCTTTGCGTTTCTGCGAGATCTTGCCATGTCCGATACACCGCCCGATCACCTGGCGAACAATCCCAAGAGTCCCTTCCACAATGCCGATGCGCTGGCGCGCGGCGTCGGTGTGCGCTTTCGCGGCAACGAACGCAAGGACGTCGAGGAATACTGCATCAGCGAGAACTGGGTGCGCGTCGCAGTTGGCCGATCTCTGGATCGTCGCGGCAATTCGATGACGATGAAACTCAACGGTGAAGTCTCGGCCTGGTTCCATGATGTCGGCGAACAAGGCGCCGCCGCCAAGCCCGACACCAGCGCGTAGACCCCGGCAAGACCTAGGCAGTGCCATTGCACGCGGCCGGGACCCGCCACGAGGTCGAGCGTGCGGGGCTTGCCGCGCTGCATTGGCTACCAGCGCTTGCGGAGGCGACCAGGGAGCGAGTGTGCCCTTGCCCGAGACATAAAAATCGCAAACGCAGCGCAGCAGTGCACACGTACCCGGCACGATGATCGCCATCCCCCAGCGCCAGCGCCAGCGCCAGCGCAGCGTCTGACCGGCAAACCACATCCAGCCGCCGGGCACCAGATAGGCGACGACACCTGGCCGCGCGACAAAGGCGATGACTGCTTTGGCGAACATGCTTGCCTGCCCCACAACAGAGTAGCGCCACGCTGCGCATGACGATGATGCGGCGTCGGCGCAGTACGGCAGCGAAGTTGATTCCAGGAACCAGCGGCCTTCTATGCGAACACCCGGAGCCAAAGCGCAATACCAGCGCGGAACCAGACGGCCTATTGCCGAAGGATCTTGTCCAGCGATTTACCCTTCGCCAGCTCATCCACGAGCTTGTCCAGATAGCGGACCTTCCGCATCAGTGGATCTTCAACGTCTTCAACCCGCACGCCGCAGACCACGCCCTTGATCAGCGAAGCCTTCGGGTTGAACATCGGCGCTTCGGAAAAGAAAGTCTCGAAGTCGCACTCAAGCTGGATCTGATTTTGCAGCTCCGCCTGGCTGTAGCCAGTCAACCAGCAGATGACCTGATCGACTTCCGTCTTCGTGCGGTTCTTGCGCTCCGCCTTCTGCACATACATCGGGTACACGCTCGAGAACTTCATTCGATAGATACGGTGCTGGGTCATCGTGGCTTATCCCGTCATTCCACGCGCGTTGCGCCAACAATGCCGACCTTGACGCCCGCACGAGCTCGAATCACAGCAGCCCGGCGCCAGTGACAATATAGCCCAAGGTATGCGTGCGGGCGGTACGCCAAGCCGCCGCCAACCAGCGGCGGTTGCTTTCTGCTAAACACCTCCTCGGCGGTCGGATTGAACGCATTGTCAGGCATTACTTGCGCCGCTGAAGCAGTGCTGCGAATTCGCTTTTGTACTTCTTGTATGCAGCATCCAAGTCCTGCTTGGTAACTGCAGACATCGTGCCGGATTGCGAAAAAACTATCGACCCGGTGATGCGGCTAGCAAGAATGTCTGGATGCCGCAGCAACGCGGCATTGACCTCTTCCATGGAGGGAACTGTCCTGACTCGGGAATCCACGTACCAAAGCAGCCCAACGAGTGTGGCGTCCTTGCCTGCACCGCTAGATCGGCTGATGTACTCAGCCGCGATGTCAACAACGTGTGTGCAAAGCATCGGATGTAGTGCCTAACGAGGCTGTAGAAAAGGCGTGCCGATGGAACAAATTGAAGATCTCCCGGGGTTCGTTTACCCCTACCGAGGCACTGATCGTTGACTGCTGAGCTCCTAGTGAAGTCATCTCGCACCTTTGGCTGGAAAACTTTTCGAAGGAGTTTTTCGACAGCCTCAACGTTTGAATTCAGCGGCTGCCGAAGGCAGTTCACTGGAATGGGGGGTTAGCCGTCAGTTCCACCCGTGCTGCGAGATGTGGGTGGCACGCCCTTCCTTGTGGGCGGCAAGCCACTCTTGACCGTGAGCGTTGATGAGGCCTCCGAAAATGCGAATCTTCGTCAGGAGGGGCGCTTGGCGCCCCCAAATCGCATGGGTGTGCGTTGCCTGCTCCCACCGGCCATTCTCTATGCGCAGTTCGGAGGTTTGCGACTGGCTCCACTCACCTTCGCATGCTGAGCAAAGACCTGGGTATTCGGCGAGCCAAGCCTTGGCAGAGGGGGCGCAAAGTGACTTGACGATCCAGTCTCCGTTCTCTGCCGAGTCCTGAGCGATCACCCAACGAACCAGTGTGGGTGCGACACAATTGATGAGCGCGCGATTGAACCGCAGACCGGCGTCGGCCGCCTCGTAGTAGGCGCCACGATAGCCGGTGCTTGCATTGAAAAACCAATCGAAGATCGACGGCTCGACCGTACCGCAGAAGACCGCGCGCTCGTATGACGTGTCAGTGTGGCCGGGGTCTCGGTGATAGCAGACGAGGGCGAGTCCTTCGCGAAGAACGACTGGCAGTTCTGCGGCCGGCCGGGGGCTTGCAAGCGCGGCCATTCGGCCGCTAGTGGCAGTGCCGACGTAATGCCAATTGGTGGTGGCGGACATCAGTGATTGCTTCTGACGGCTAATGGGGCTGTAGAAAAAGTGGCCCTGATCTTGCTGCCTTCTCTCGGCCGATGCAAGGGAGTCGGGCATGGCGCGTTACAGGTTTGTCGGGTGAGTCCGCGGCCGTTGCCGGTGGTGCTTGAGGATCAACTGGTGCCGGGCTCGTTCGCCCATGCCATGCACCATCTTGTCGACGCCCTTTACCTGTCGGGTTTTGGCGGGCACTGATGCAATGACGAGGTTGGCGCGCCGGCATGCACCGTCAATGTTGCAGAAGACGATGCTGCTGGACGGTACGCAAGGGATCATCGGTTCGCGTTGATTGAGCGGGGATGGCGCGACCATGTGTTGTTCATTGCAATCACCGGTGACGCCAAGGCGAACTTCACGACTATCGCCGATTTCATCAGCTTGGATTGATGCGGTTCGCTTTGCTCACCACATCCTACGGTGCACGCCCCACCTCAACACTTTCGAAGAAAGTAGGATGTGGTGAACGCAGAGAACCGCATCAGTTTTTTGGACAATAAAACTCGGCTTGACGCAGTCGCGCAGGTACAGATTGATCAGGCGCTGATACGGAACACCGACTCGTTGGCCATGGCCTTGAGGTAGGGGATAACATCCCCCGAAAGCCGCATGGACACGGCCTTTTAGAGCTTGGCCGCGTAGGGATTTCTGCGGGAGGGCATTCTGGAGAGATCGTATTCGGCTTTCATAACGGTCACGTTGGCTGCGCGCTGATCACACCAGCCTCGACCCCGGCAACGACAGCACATAATCCGCGCCCATCATTTGCGATGCGGTGTAGAAACCGCCGCTGGGTTTTTTCGCCAGCACGTGTTCGAGGATGCCGATCGAGCTCAGTGCGGTCAGTTGATAGCCGTTGATGGTGCGCAGCTGTTTTTTTACTTCGGCGCCGGCGGCGTTGCGCACTTCACCCCAGATCGTGCAGCCGGTGTTGCCGCGTAGCTCATCGTCGGGACCGCCGCGCTTGACCTTGCGCTTGAGAAAGCTCTGCACGATGCCGAGACCAAGGAGAGGGCGGATCATGTTCAGCTTTTTGAGGCGCGCGGCTGTGCCCGGCGAGATGCCCATATAGACCTCGATGTTGGGAATGCCGGTGGAGACATACGAGGTATAGACATCGCCCCAGGGAATCGTCATGGCGTGACGGGCTTCGCCATCGCGATCGAAAGTCCGCGTCTTGTAGGCCAGGGGCACCCGCTCGATGGCGCCATCGCGGCGAATCCTGCCGCCTTTGCCGAGTCCCTCCACTGCGGTCAGTGCGGTGCCATGACTGGGTCCGCCGCCGGCCTCGAAGGCGAGCACCAGTTCGGTTGCATCGGGTAGATCGCGCTTGAGCATCGCCGCCAGACAGTCGGTCGGCACGACATCGAATCCGGTGCCCGGCATCACCACGATGCCGCGCTCACGAGCGCGCGCATCCTGCTGATGGCAGTGCTCGAAGACGTCCATCTCGCCGGTGATATCGAAATACTGGGCGCCTGCGCGTAGGCATCCTTCCAGCATCGGCGCGCTGGTTGTCGAGAACGGACCGGCGCAGTGCATGACCGCCTCGATGCCCGTGAGCGCGGAAGCCACCGTCTTGCCATCGGTGAGGCAGAAGATGCGTGCGGGCAGGTCGTGCTTGCGTGCCAGGGCTTCGATGGCGTCGCGGTTGCGACCGGCGATCACCGGACGATGGCCGCGACTGAGCGCGACATCGAGCATCAGGCCGGCGGTATAGCCATTGGCGCCATAGAGCATCCAGGAACCCATCGGTGTTTCCTCTGTATTGAGTGGTCGGGTAGCTGCCGCCGACCTTTGCTTGGCCGGCGCGACCGGTGAAGGCTTGACCGCGACCCGGAACAGTCATGCAGCGATGGAACCGAATGAATCGTCAGCTGAGCCTCTGGCTCAGGCTGCGGCGACCATCTTGGCGTATAACTGCATCAATTTGCGGAAATAGACATTCGGCAGAAAACGCTTCAGGCGCCAGCGCAGCCGTTCCGGCGCAGTCGGAATGATCATGAACTCGCCACGCGCGGCGGCTTTGAACACGTAGTCGGCGATATCGTCGGCGGTTTCCTTGGCGCGTTCCATCAGGGTCGATGCAAAGCCCCTGAAGCCATTGTCGACACCGCGGGCGGTCTCCAGCAGATTGGTCTTGAAGAAACTGGGACAAACCACCGAGACGCTGACCTGACGTCGGTGCATCTCGGCGCGCACGCTCTCCGACAATGCCACCACGGCGGCCTTGGTCGTGCTGTAGCTGGCGATGCCCGGCGCGCCGGCGAGGCCAGCGAACGAGGCGGTGCTGATGATCTGGCCACTGCGCCGGCGCTGAAACATCGGCGCAAACGCCTTGATGCCGTGGACCACGCCCATCAGGTTGATGCCGATCACCCAGTGCCAGTCTTCCAGCGGACTATCGGCGCAACTGCCCGCGGTGGCGACGCCGGCATTGTTGATGAGTACGTCAAATCCCTCCGGCCAGCGCTCATTGAGTTCGGCCCGCATTCGCTCGACCGAGGCGGCATCGGCCACATCCACCTCGATCGCGAAGTGGCCCGGGCAGATCGCGGTCAGGACATCGGTGGCGGATTTGGCGCTGTCCATGTTCAAATCCGCCACGGCGATGGCATAGCCGGCGTGTGCATAGCGCTTGGCCAGGGCCAGGCCGAGCCCGCTGCCGGCACCGGTGATCAGGGCGCGCCTGGGCGCAGTAGCAGTTCCACTCATGGCATTCCCCTCGGATTAGACTGTGCGGATTCTAGCGAACGGAACTTTGAACAATGGAACATATCCTGCCCTCCTCACTGACCGACCTTACCGGCAAGACCGCGCTGATCACCGGCGCCAGCCGCGGCATTGGTGAGGCTGCGGCCCACCTGTTTGCCGCCTGCGGCGCGCATGTGATCGTCTCGAGTCGGCGTCTTGAGGTCTGCGAGGCCGTGGTCGAATCGATCCGCGGGCGCGGTGGCGTGGCCAGCGCGATCGAAGCCCATATCGGCGATGTCGCCTCGATCGATCGGCTGTTCCAGAAGGTCCGCGATCGCGGATTCGGACTCGATATCCTGGTCAACAACGCCGCCACCAATCCCTATTTCGGTCCGATGCTGGACATGGACCTGGCCGCATTCGAGAAGACCGTCGAGGTGAATCAGCGGGGTTATTTCTACTGCACCGTGCAGGCGGCGCGGATCATGCGCGACAAGGGCGGCGGTGCGATCGTCAATGTGGCCTCGGTCAATGCCCGCCGCGCGGCGCCGGGTCAGGGTGTCTATTCGATGACCAAGGCGGCCATCGTGTCGCTGACCGAGGGCTTCGCCAAGGAGCTGGCGCCGCACAAGATTCGCGTCAACGCAGTCCTGCCCGGCTTGACCGAGACCAAGTTCGCCTCGGCGATCACCGGCAATGCTGATCTCATGAAGATGATGCTGAAGTTGATTCCGCTTGGCCGCTCAGCCCAGCCAGCCGAAATCGCGCCGATGATCCTGTTTCTGGCCTCACCGGCCGCCAGCTACATCACCGGCGCCAGTTTCCCGGTCGATGGTGGCTATCTGGCGTGATTCTGCGGCTCGTCCGCGTCGTTCGAACCCACATCAAATCGCGCCCCGATATGCCGCCTGCGCCTGAGCTCATGCCGGCGGCCGCGTTGCCGTGACGGGCCGGGTTGTATAGCCTGCGCGTCTTGTCTTTCCCCTGGCCGCCGCCGTGACCCCAGTTCCGCAACTCAGCCACCTCGACCGCCTCGAGGCCGAGGCCATCCACATCATGCGTGAAGTGGTCGCCGAAACCGAGCGGCCGGTGATGCTCTACTCGATCGGCAAAGACAGCGCGGTGATGCTGCGCCTGGCCCAGAAGGCGTTCTACCCGGCAGCGCCGCCGTTCCCCCTGCTGCATGTCGATACCACATTCAAGTTTCGCGACATGTATGTCTTGCGCGATCGCATGGCCGCCGAACTCGGCATGCAATTGCTGGTGCATCAGAATCCGGAGGCGCTGGCGCTCGGCATCAATCCATTTACACATGGTTCGGCTGTACACACCGATGTCTGGAAAACCCAGGGCCTGAAACAGGCGCTCGATCATTATCGATTCGATGCAGCCTTCGGTGGTGCCCGCCGCGACGAGGAAAAATCGCGCGCCAAGGAGCGCGTGTTCTCGTTCCGCTCCGCTCAGCACCGCTGGGATCCCAAGAACCAGCGGCCCGAACTCTGGAACCTCTACAACGCGCGCAAACTGGCCGGCGAAAGTATCCGGGTATTTCCGTTGTCAAACTGGACCGAGCTGGATATCTGGCAGTACATCGAACGTGAGCAGATACCGATCGTGCCGCTGTACTTCGCTGCGATGCGTCCCGTGGTCGAGCGCAATGGCGCGCTGATCATGGTCGACGATGATCGTCTGCCGCTGGCGCCCGGTGAGCAACCGGTGCTGCGCAAGGTCCGTTTCCGCACGCTGGGCTGCTATCCGTTGACCGGCGCGGTGCTGTCCGAAGCCGATACCCTGGCCGCGATCGTGCGCGAGATGGCGCTGGCGCGCAGCTCCGAGCGCGAGGGTCGGATCATCGATCACGACGCCGCTGCTTCGATGGAGAAGAAGAAGCAGGAGGGCTATTTCTGATGGAGCGCATCGACGATGGCCAAAAGGACTTGCTGCGCTTCATTACCTGCGGCAGTGTTGATGATGGCAAGAGTTCACTGATCGGACGCCTGCTCTACGAATCCAAGAATCTTTTCGAAGATCAGCTCAGCACGCTGGCCAGCGATTCGCGTCGGGTCGGCACCCGCGGCGCCGAACTCGATTTCGCCCTGCTGCTCGATGGGCTTTCGGCCGAACGCGAGCAGGGCATCACCATCGATGTGGCGTACCGATTCTTTGCCACCGCCAAGCGCAAGTTCATCGTCGCCGATACGCCGGGCCATGAGCAGTACACCCGCAATATGGTCACCGGCGCATCGACTGCCGATCTGGCCATCCTGCTGGTCGACGCCCGCAAGGGGCTGTTGACCCAGACTCGCCGGCACAGCTATCTGGTCAGCCTGCTCGGCATTCGTGAAGTCGTGCTGGCGATCAACAAGATGGATCTGGTCGACTACTCGGCCGAGACCTTCAATTTGATCGAGCGCGAATACCGCGCCTTTGCGGCGCGCATGGGCATCGAACGGATCACCTGCATTCCGGTTTCGGCGGTGCAGGGCGACAACATCGTCGAGGCCAGCGCAAACACACCCTGGTACCGCGGGCCTAGCCTGCTGCATCATCTCGAATCGGTCGAAGTGCCGGATTTGCGGGTGAGCCAGCCGTTTCGCATGCCGGTGCAATGGGTCAACCGACCGCATGCCGAGTTTCGCGGCTATGCCGGCACCATTGCCGGTGGCGCCGTGCGCGCCGGCGACCGCATCCGCGTGCTGCCCTCGGGTCGCGAGAGCACGGTCGCGCGTATTGTCGTGGCGCCGACCGTGGACGCAACCGGTATCAACACGATCGAACAGGCCGTCGCCGGACAGGCGATCACCTTGACCCTGCGCGATGAGATCGATATCAGCCGTGGTGATGTGATCTCGACGGTGACCCAGCCGATCGGCATCGGCAATCAGTTCGAGGCGACGATCATCTGGATGCACGAGGCGCCGCTGTTGCGCGGTCGCAGCTATCTGCTGAAAACCGCCTGCCGCAGCGCGATGGCGACCATCGCGCCGCTGAAGTACCGGGTTGATGTCAACTCACTCGAGCATCAGCCGACCGATCAGCTTGAACTCAACGAGATCGGCGTCGCCGAGATCGAACTCGATCAGGCGATCGCCTTCGAAGCCTATGCCGACAACCGCGAGCTCGGCGGTTTCATCCTGATCGATCGGATCAGCCAGCAGACGGTCGGCGCCGGCCTGCTGCATTTCGCACTGCGCCGCTCCGACAATGTGCACTGGCAGGCAGTCGATATCGACAAGCAGGCGCGTGCTGTGCAGAAGGGCCAGCGCCCGCGCGTGCTCTGGTTCACCGGCCTGTCCGGCGCCGGCAAGTCGACCATTGCCAATCTGGTCGAGAAGCGCCTGCATGCACTCGGGCGGCACACCTATCTGCTCGATGGCGACAATGTCCGTCATGGACTGAACAAGGATCTGGGCTTCACCGAAGCCGACCGTGTCGAGAACATCCGCCGCGTCGCCGAAGTGGCGCGCCTGATGGTGGATGCGGGCCTGATCGTGCTGACCGCATTCATTTCACCGTTCCGCAGCGAGCGGGGCATGGCGCGCAGCCTGATGCGCGAGGGCGAGTTTCTTGAAGTCTTCGTTGATACCTCGCTGGCCGCCGCCGAGGCCCGCGATGTGAAGGGTCTGTACGGCAAGGCGCGGCGCGGCGAGCTGAAGAATTTCACCGGCATCGACTCGCCCTACGAGGTGCCCGAGCATGCCGAGATCCATATCGACACCAGCCGGATGAGTCCGGAACAGGCCGCCGAATGGATCGTGGGTCAGTTACTGGATTGAGCGGCCGGCAACCGTGCCGGCCGACCGGCTGGCGCGGACGCGGATTCAGCGAACGTTGCCGAAGTTCACGCCGCCGCGGGCGGCTTGGCGGCACAATATCGCATGCGCAAAGCCCGTCTCTACAAAGTCACCTTCCTCAATATGGGCAAGACCTACGAGCTGTTCGCTCGCAACGTCCAATCCAGCGAGCTGTGGGGCTTCACCATCATCAGCGATCTGGTATTTGATGTCGCCGGCGACAACCTGATCGTCGACCCCGCCGAAGAAAAGCTGCGCGACGAATTCAAGGACACCCGCGCCCTGCATCTGCCGATCCAGAGCATCCTGCGTATCGAAGAAGTCGACAAGCGCAGCACCGCCCATATTCGCGATGCCAGCACCGGCGAGAAAGTCATGCCGTTTCCGGCGATTCCGCCGAAGCCGCGGTAGCCCTCAATGAAAAGTGTCTGGGTTTTCAAAGGTGAGGGAGCAGACTTTCCTGCTGCTGTCTTCTCCGAGCGAAGACTGGCTGAGTCTTGGATCTACGAACACAAGGTAAGCGGTGTTCTCACGGAGTATCCCTTGGACAAGTCTGCTTTAGCTTGGGCCCTGGAGAATGGCCACTTCAAGGAGAAGGGTGAACGACATCGGCTTCCAACGTTCGTTCAGTGCTTTACATCGGGTTCTCAAGCGCACCACCATTACGAACACGGGCAATTGAGCGCCTGAGCATTTCCTCCAATCACTCGCTCCGGAGGAGGCGCGTTATGGCTACCGCATCCGCAACTGACTATGAGTACGGGGAGTTTTTTCGTTCAAACCAACCGCTGCCGGCGGCGGCTTCACGCGGCGTTAGTCACACGGGATAGCCTATGAAGCGGAAGTACCCTTCCCCCGCAGACATCGAAGAGATGCGAGCGCGAGGCTACGACAAGTCCGTCATAGACGACGCGATCGAGCGGTCCGCGCGCTGGCACGAAAAGGAGCGATTGAAAGAGCGCATCCGCTCGGCATTTGCGAGTGTCCGGCTGGGTGGCGGTGTTGGCTTGTTCGAAGCCCAGGCGATGGACGACTATGCGGATGACGCTATTCGTGCAGCGTCCAGGGGCAAGGATGAGAAGCTGGAATGGTCGGCTTTAAAGACGACAGCGCTAAACGAGTGCAATAGCAGTTTGTCGTTCTTCGACGCAGCGGGTATGCGTTTTCATCTGCCGGCGTATCTGTGCGCCGACCTCGACGCTGAGTATGAGTTCGAGTTGTTGTTCTCCCTGACGCATGTAGGGCGATTTGACGACCAGTTTTGCCTCTTGGACATGGATCAACGAGCGGCGGTTCGAGATTATCTGGAGTTCCGAGCGTCTGAGCTCTATGGTTCGGACAAGGAGGAGGTCGAGGCTGTGCTCGCAGGTTACTGGGCTGATGCGGTGTGAACTGACTATGCGCTCAAGCCGGCCGCCGGGGCACTTTCGTTCAAATCACCCGCTGCTCACCGGCGGCGGCTTAACGCGGCGCTAGATTGCGGTTGATGGCCTTGCGGAATACTGAGAGAAGCGCTGTGGAACGAACTGTCCTCGCAGTGAAAGATGCCGAGCACCAGCGCCCTATTCCCTCTGCGTGGCGCCCAACCCTTAGCGCCGTGGTTAGCGCGCTTGCGAACGGTGAGCACAATATCGAGGGCGTTCTGGGTGTCGCGCCGGTGTCGCGCGATACAGCCGCCCAGATTCAGGGCTACATTTCGGACTACGGCGAGGTCCTAACAGAACTATCGGAAGCGACTTGGGAGTCGTCGGTGTGCATCTGGATGGGTAGCCGTTGGGACGTCCTCATTGACCTGTGGACCGAGTCAGAGGGGAGAAGCGATCTTGTCCTCAGTGCAAGAGTTCGCGAATCCGGTGAAGGCTATTCCATCGAGGTACAGAGCGTTCATGTTCCGTAGGATGTGGTGAGCAACGCGAACCGCATCGATTCAAGGCCGCTTGAAAGCCGAGGCAACTTGTCCAAAAGCCGATGCGGTTCACTGCGTTCACCACATCCTACTTCCTTCGATGGTGGTCACTTCAACGGTGGTCAGGCGAGGCGTGAAGAGGCGTTCCCTGCGGCCGTGCTCGCCCAGGGCCGTAGGATGTGGTGAGCAACGCGAACCGCATCAATCCAAGGCCGTTTGAAGGCCGAGGCGAACTGTCCAAAGGCCGATGCGGTTCACTGCGTTCACCACATCCTACTTCCTTCGAT
>JBBSLG010000041.1:0-34010 GCA_038255435.1 Lysobacterales bacterium | reverse complement strand
GTTGGTCCCGTGTCGGAGAAAAAATCGGTCATGCACGCGCTGTTTTCGCGACAGCCTACGCGCAATTCATTGAATTTCAAGACATCAATGCTGCGAAAATAGGGGAAACGTCAGCCCCGAGGGGATTGCATAGAGCGTGGCTTGCCGCGCTGCCTTTGATTTGCCTTTCTCCTCCTCAAAAATCCAAAGCAGCGCGGCAAGCCACGCTCTACAAGATCAAGATCAACGGCAGCGCGGCAAGCCACGCTCTATGGCTCTCAACAGCGGAGCTGGTCAATCCCCTCGGGGACAAGATCACGATCAACGGCAGCGCGGCAAGCCCCGCTCTAGAGGAGCAGAGCAGCGGGGCGTTGCAAAGGGATGGTGCCCACGCGCCCGGAAAATGCACCGGCGACGTCATTATCGTCAAAACGATAACTGAGCCGCGCCTGATTGCCATCCAGAAAACTCCAGATGGCTTCGCCCACCTTGCTGGTGTTGCGGGTCGCGAAACCATCAAAGCCATCCACCGATGGTCCGGAAAATCGGCAAGGTCACTACATATCAAACTTGCGCAACGTCAGGCCGCGTGCCTGGTATTCCTTCCAGCGCGCGCGTGAGCCTTCGCGTTCGGCGGGATCGGCGGCGACGACTTCTTTTACCGATTGAAATCCGGCCGGTGCGCAGCTGTCGCGCAGATTGATCACCAGGGCCCGCATCGGCGCATCGTATTCGGGCGCAACCAGCAGGATCGCGGTGATCTCGTCGTCCTCGCCTTCGCCGGCAATCTGGTGTGGCAGAAAGGCATCCGGATCGAACTCCCAGAGCAGTTCATCGAGTTGATCGGCCTGCTCGCGTGAGCGGCAGTGGATCAAGGTCGGCAGTTGCGCTTCGAAGGCCTTCTTGGCCAGCTCGCAGACCAGCAGCAGCGGGTTCTCGCGGAAACGCGCCTTGTCGATCAGATAGAAATCGGCGGTCGCCATTCAGGACTCCAGCAGGGATTTCAGTGTGTCGGGAATCGGCACCTGCCGCAGCGCATTGATGCGCGCGCCGCCCGGATTGCCGAGCGGCACCCAGATCCGCGAGAACAGGGCTGCGGCCGGCAAACGCGTGCTCTGGCCGATCACTTCGCGCCAGTCGCGCCGCGCCCAGCCATTGCGCCACATACGAAGATGCACGCGGCAGTGCCAGAGCGTCAGCTGCTGGCTGAGAATATGTGCCTCTTCCAGCAGATAAAACGCCGCCAGATGCTGCGCACTGGCCTCAAGCGCAGCCGCCGCGGCGAGCCGGTGCCTGATCGCTGCAACAAGTGCCGCGCGTGCCATCGGTCAACCCGCGCGATCGAGCAGCCATTGCACCAGCAAATGCACCGGTCGTCCGGTCGCACCGCCCTTGCGCCCTTCGTCCCAGGCGGTACCGGCGATATCCAGATGCGCCCAGCGCACATCATTGGCGAAGCGGGCAAGAAAGCAGCCGGCAGTGATCGCGCCGGCATTCTTGCCACCGATATTGGCCATGTCGGCGTAGCCGGTATCGAGTTGGGTCTGGTAGTCGTCCCATATCGGCAGCCGCCAGGCGCGATCGTGGACGTGCTCGCCGGCATGCAGCAGTTCGTCGGCGAGCGCATCATCGTGACTCATCAGGCCATGCGCATGCTTGCCGAGCGCGATCACGCAGGCGCCGGTCAAGGTGGCGATGTCGACCATGGTGTGCGGATTGAAGCGTTTGGCGTAGCTGATTGCGTCGCAGAGGATCAGCCGGCCTTCGGCATCGGTATTGAGTACCTCGATGGTCTGGCCGGACATCGAGGTGAGCACATCGCCGGGACGATAGGCATCGCCATCGGGCATGTTCTCGACGGCAGGTACAACGCCGATCACATTGATCGGCAGACCCAGTTCGGCGACGGCATGCAGGGCACCGAAAACCGAGCCACCGCCGCACATGTCGAATTTCATCTCATCCATGCCGGCGCCGGGCTTGATGCTGATACCGCCGGTGTCGAAGGTGATGCCCTTGCCGACCAGCACATAGGGTGGGGCATCGGCGCTGGCTGCGCCGGTGTATTTCATGATGATCAGGTGCGGCGCATTGCGACTGCCACGGGCGACGCCCAGCAGGGCACCCATGCCGAGTTTTTCCATGTCCGCGCGTTCGAGGATCTCGACGGAAAAATTCGGCAGTGTCGTAACGAGACGCTGGGCGGTTTCGGCGAGGTACTGCGGCGTACAGATGTTTGGCGGCAGATTGCCCAGTTCGCGCG
Source organism: Lysobacterales bacterium (assembly GCA_038255435.1). GTDB lineage: Bacteria > Pseudomonadota > Gammaproteobacteria > Xanthomonadales > Ahniellaceae > 0-14-3-00-62-12. The sequence goes on along the minus strand of JBBSLG010000041.1, from coordinate 31,768 downwards.
TCAAGGCGACACCTGCGGCGATCGCCAGGCCAGCGCGCAGTGCAGCTTCGTTGCCGGTCGGCAGCTGCAGCGACTTGATGCCGTTGTCGCCCGGCTTGCGGCCGCGCGTGCTCACAAACCGATAGGCGTGATGGCTGAACACCACGACGTGCTGGCGCAGGCGCCAGTCGGCATCGCGTTCGCGCACGATGATTTCAGCGAGGAAACTGGCGACATTGGCCTGGTTGCCGGCCTTGAGCGCCTTCGCGGCCTCGGCCAGTACCTTCAGATAGCGCGGCGCATCGAGCGGACCTGCTTCACCGAGGCCGATCACCAGGATGCGTGCGGCGGTGATACCCGGTAGATCAAGCAGGCGGGTCAGCGCGCCCTGCTTGCCGGGCAGGTCGCCGCGCGCGGACAGGCGCGACAGCGCGCCCGAGCTTGCGCTGTCGATCAGTTGCGCCGAAGTGGTCAGCACACCGTGTTCGTGCACACCGACCACAATGATATCGGCCGGGCAGTCGACAGGAGAATGCTGGGTAAAGGCAACAGTCAGGGTCATGGTCATCCTGAATCGTGAGAATGGGCTGGGTCAGAGATTCGGGGCCTTCGCCCCGCCTTCGGCTAGACTGCAGCGGTCGACCGAGGCGTCGTCCGCGTCAAGCCAAGCTGCGCGTAGTCCCACCATTCTAGCAGTCCGGGTGTCCGTGTTCCGTCTGATCGATCGTTATCTGCTGCGCGAACTGTATTTCGCCTTCTTTGCCGTGAGCGCCATGCTGTCCCTGGTGCTGCTCGGCGGCGTCCTGGCGAATGTGCTCAATCGCATTGCCCGCGGCAAGATTCCAGCCTCCCTGCTGCTCAGCCAGTTGGGCCTGCGCTCGCTTGATGCGCTCAGCCTGATCCTGCCGCTGGCGGTGTTCCTGGCCGTGCTGATCGCCTATGGACGGCTGTATCGGGACAGCGAGATGGCGGTTCTGGCCGCATCCGGTCTGCGCCTGGGCGGCATGCTCAAACCACTCTGGTTTCTGGCTTTGCCGGTGGCGGCGATTCTGGCGATGATTTCGTTCTGGGGCAGTCCGGCCGCACTCGATCGCGCCGACAGCATGGTTCGTGAGGCCAACCGCTCGCTTCTGGTCGCAGGCATGGAGCCGGGCCGCTTTGTCGATATGCCGGGTCGCTACGGGGTGATCTATGTCGGCGAGATGAGCGATGACGGCACCCGCTTCAAGCGGCTGTTCGTCCAGCATGAGCACGACGGCAGGCTCGACATCGTCACCGCCAGTGAAGGTCAGTTGTTCTACGATGAGGACGGCGCGCAGCGCTTCCTGTCACTCTCGGAAGGATTTCGCGTCGAGGGCACGCTCGATACCCCCGATTTCCGCACCATGCGCTTCGCCCGCAACGACATCCGCCTGCCTGAGCCCGATCCGGATGGCAAGCGCCGCGCCGAATCGGTACGCTCAACCGAGGCCTTGATCGGCAGCGAACAGCTTGCCGACCGCGCCGAATTGCAGTGGCGACTGGGCGTGCCATTGTCGGCGCTGTTGCTGGTCCTGCTGGCCTTCCCGCTGTCCAAGGCGCCGCCGCGAGAACCACGTTATGGTCGTATCCTGATCGCGGTGCTCGGTTACATCCTCTACGCCAATCTGCTCGCACTCGGTCGCGGCTGGATGGCCGCAGGCGCAATTCCCGAGTCACTCGGACTCTGGTGGATCCACGCCATCGTGCTGATTTTGTCTGTCGTATTGATCCGGCTCGGCGAGCGTCTGCCGCGAGGTCGCGGATGAGTCTGCTCAAGCGCGCCGACAAACTGGTCGCACGCCAGGTTTTTCTGACCTTCGTCATCGTCTGGGTGGTTCTGGTTGGCATTCATGCGTTCACCGCGTTTGCCAATGAAATCGACGAGATCGGCCAGGGTGACTACTCGCTCACCGTTGCCCTTACCTATGTCGCCTGGACAATTCCGCGCCGTGGCTACGAAATGTTCGGCGTCGCTGCCGTGATCGGCGGCGTGATCGGCCTCGGTGCCTTGGCGCCCACGTCCGAGTTGACGGCGCTGCGCGCCGCCGGCTGGTCCAAGCGCAGGCTGGTCTGGTCGGCCCTGGTGCTGATCGCACTACTGATCATTCCGGTCATGTGGCTGGGCGAAACCCTTGCGCCCGAGGGCGAGAAACGCGCACAGGGCGTGGTTGTCGGTGCCAAGTCGAAAGATCTCGTGGTGACCAACAACACCGGCATGTGGGCGCGCGATGGTCAGGATCTGCTCAATGCCAAGCAGGGGCGCGTACTCAAACAAGGGATCGAATTGATCGATGCCCGGCTCTATCGCTTCGACGACCTGGGTCGCCTGCTCACGATCACCCGCGGTGCGCTGGCGACGCATGAAAACGACGCCTGGCAATTCAACGATGTATCCCGCTACACCTTCAGCGAAGGTGCCATCGAGACCACCAAGCTGGATCGCTGGCAATGGGATTCGCGCGTGGATCCCAAACTGCTGTCGCTGTCCATCGTCGATCCGAGCTACCAGCGCCTGGCCGATCTGCGTGGCGCTATCCACTACCGGGAACGCAACAAGCTGGACGCCTCGCTTTTTGAATCAGCGTTCTGGGCGCGCGTGTTCTATCCGCTGAACGTGCTGGCGCCGCTGCTACTTGCCCTGCCTCTGGTCTTTGGCGCGTTGCGCTCAGGCGGATTTGGCAAGCGACTGTTCGTCGGCCTGATGGTCGCGGTCGCCTATTACGTGGTGCTGCAGCCGATGGCGATCAATGCCGCGCGCGTTGCTGGCATCAGCCTGGTGGTCGCCTATACCGTGCCACCCCTGCTGTTGATGATGTTTGGCTGGTGGCGACTCGGACGCGGTTGAGGCCGCGCCAGAACGCACGAACCAACCTCGATCAGGAGCCCGCGTCCAGCCTCAGCAGGCGCGCGTCACTGCCATCCTCGAGCAGCCAGATCGCACCATCCGGGCCTTGCTCGACATCGCGGATGCGATGACCCATGTCGAATCGCTCGGCCTCGCGCGCCGTGCTGCCGGCGAACTCGATGCGGACCAGAGCTTGTGAAGCCAGGCCGCCAATAAAGCCGTTGCCTTTCCATTGCGGAAATCGATCGCCGCTGTAGATGATGAAACCCGCGGGCGCGATCACGGGTGTCCAGTGGATTTCCGGTGCGTTGAATTCCGGCCGGGTCGGATGGTCGGGGATTTCCTTACCGTCGTAGTGATCGCCATTGGAGACGATCGGCCAGCCGTAATTGCTGCCGCGCTCGATCAGATTGAGCTCGTCGCCACCGGCCGGTCCCATCTCCTGCATCCACAACGCGCCCTCGGCATTGAACGCGATGCCCAGTGGATTGCGATGGCCGAGGGACCAGACCTGGGCCGCCACGCCGCCCTGATCGGCGAACGGATTATCCTTCGGCACACTGCCATCATCGTGCAGGCGAATGGTCTTGCCGAGATTGCTGGCCATGTCCTGGGCAGGATCGAATTTCTGCCGGTCACCCGAGCTGATCCACAACATGCCATTGCGATCGAAGGCAATGCGATGGCCGTAGTGGCCGCGTCCGCTGACCTTGGGGACCTGACGCCAGATCACCTGAAGATCGCTCAATGCGCCGCCGCCGGCATCATCAAGGGCGAGCTTCGCGCGCGCCACCGCCGCGCCGCGCAGATCGCCGTCGCCGGCTTCGGCATAGCTCAGATAGATCCAGCCATTGGCCGCGAATTGCGGATGCGGAACCACATCACCGAGCCCGCCCTGACCGCCGTAGTCGACCGTCGGTCCGCCACTGATGATGCCGATCTTGCCGGCGGCGTCGACGCGCTTGATCGCTCCGCGCTTCTCGGTGACGATCAGATCGCCATTGGGCAGGAAGCTCATCGCCCAGGGCTCATCGAAGCGCGCACGCTCCTGTGCGCTGAAGCCGCTGCCGCTCGGCATCCGCACCTCGGCGATAGGTTCAGCCGCAGCGGCGGTTGCGGTGATCGGCGCGGGCGCGGCGTTCTTCTGTTCGTTGCCGTTGCAGCCGCATAGCGCGACCACCAGTGTTGCCAACAAGAGTTTCTGATGCATGGCGATCTCCATGGCTGCAGGATAGGCAGCGGTACCCGAGGATTGTAAGGCGAATCCCGCAGTATGGTCGCCGCCAACGTAGTAGCCCGAGGCGGGCCGACCGCGGTGGCGATGGTGACGACAACGGTCGCACCGATTCGGTGCTGCTACGGTTGCTGGTAGGTTAGGCTGAGAAATAGGCTGCGGCCGGCGCCGGGAAAATAGCGCTGGCTGCCGAAGCTGAGGTCGGCGCGTTCGGCGTAGCGGCGATTGGCGATGTTCATCAGGCGCGCGGTCAGGCGCCAATGTGCCGACAACGATTGTTGCCAGCGCAGGTGCGCCAGGCTGTGCCCCGGATAACGCGCAAGATTGCCGGCATCCATGAAGTAGCCGCCCTGATGCACGAGTTCCAGTTCAAACTCGCCGAATCGGCGATCGGCGTAGCCGAGCTGGGTTGCCGCGAGCAGGCGCGGTGCGGTGTCGATCTCGTTGCCGGCGCGGATGGTCTCGCCGGCGCCGATGCCACGGTCGAAATCGTAACGCTGGATCGCATAGCTGGCATTGACGTCAAAGGACCATCCGGCCTGATTGGCGCCGCCCAGCGCAACTTCGACACCGTGATGCCGGGTGCGGCCATCGCTTTCATTGAAGCCATTGGCATCGCGGAAAATGAAATTGCGTTTGCGGGCGCTGTGCACGCTGGCTTCCAGCCAGATCGGACCGACGTCGTGACGGCTGCCGAGTTCGGCCATGTCGAACACTTCGTTGTCCAGATCGGCCACTTGCTGTCCGCGTTGCAGGCGATACAGCTCGCCTGCCTGCGGAAACCGGAATCCGCGCGCCAGCCGCAGCCAGTACGCGCCATGGTCCAGTCGATGCAACAGGGCGAGTTTGGGTGCGAGCTGCTGAAAGTGATCGCGGCGGTCCGCGGGCCGCAGAAACAGGCATCCGCCAAAACCGCAGGCACTGCCGTCCTCGCGCAAGTTGCCATCGGCGGCGCGATTGTCGTAGCGATATTCCAGACGCTCGCCGCGCAGACCCAGTTGCAGTTCGGTATCGGCGCTGATCGCCCAGGCATAGTCGACGAACAGCGCCTGCATGGCCGTATCTGCGCGATAGTCGTAGTGGATGCCAGCCGGTCGGATGGCCTGCTGCTGCGGCGAGCCCGTGCTGAGGGCGAGCGCCTGGAACTCGCGCAAGCTGCCCTGGGCCCATTCGAGCTCTGTGCCGAACGCCCAGCGCGCGCGGTCATCACGCAGATTGAACAGGCTGAGCACGCCAACACTGCTGCTGGCATTGTCTTCGAGCGGCTGGCCGGGCGCGAAGTGCTGAAGGAATTGCTGCTGGTCGCGGCGCAGGTAGGGAATAATCTGCCATGAGCGCTGCGCGTCCGCTTCGAATTGATAGCGTGTGGCTGCGCGCAGTGCGCGCGCATCGCGGAAAGCCTCCGGGTTGGCGTTGCTGCGCCTGAGCATTGGATCGCGATAGGCATCGTTACCGCTGATGAAGCCGGCCGTTTCCTGATTCAATTCACTGAGCGATAGCCAGGAATGCCAGGCGCCCGTTTCCCGCACCGACTCATGAGCAAGATGAGCCTTGCGCTGCTGATAGCCTTCCTGCGCGCGGAAACTGCCACTGTCGACCTGCTCCGCACCCAGATAGGTTCCGCCATAAAGGTCCGAGCGCGACCATGAACCGCGCAGACGGTAGTAATCGTCGCTGCCCGCCTCCAAGCTGGCCTTCGCTGTCGATGCGTCCAACGCGGAAGGCGTGACCACATTGATCACGCCATGCAGGGCATTGGAGCCATGCAAGGCAGTTCCGGGTCCGCGCAGAATTTCCACGGCCTGGGCATCCTGGGTATCGAGTTCGAAGCCGTTGTTGATATTGCAGAAGCCCGCCGGTCGGATCGGCACGCCGTTCTCGGTCCACAGAAAGGCACCACAGGCGCCGGTACCGGTCAGCACCGGTGAACGGATCGCGGTGAGTTGTTCCTGCCCGCTGCCGCGGCCGATCCAGACGCCGGGTACGCGCTGCACCAGTTCGTTCAGATGAGTGGCTGCTGCGCGCTCGACGTCTGCGCTCTCGATCCGGGTGCTGCTCGCGAGTGGTTCACTGACTTGGGCGCGCACTGTAACGCGCTCCAGCCGCGCCGGTGCCGCCGTCACCGGCGGATCGGCGAACTGCGGAGACAGAAGGAGCGCAACAAGAGCGGGTATCGAGTTCATCGGGTGCCATCATCGCGGATAGCGGGCGGTGCTGGCGAGGGGCTGGAATCAGGCTCCTGCATCAGGCGGCCTGATCCGCGTTCACTCGGCAGGCGTCTGTCGCCGCAAGGGCACAATAGCCACCGTGCGCGTCGCATCCGAGATCTGTGTCTCGCCTTCCTGGATCAGGCACTGCAGCTGCATATTGCGGGCATACAGGGCAGCCAGCTCGGCGCTTGATTCGGCGCTGATCTCGAGTACGCGAAGATTGTCCAGACGCGCCAGGCCGGGTGCGTTCCTATCCCACCAGAGACCAAACCCGCGCCCGCCATAACCCAGCACGATCACTTCGCGCGCGCGTCCGCTGGCCTTGCGCAACCTGGCCTCATCGGGCTGACCAAGTTCGATCCATTGCTCGATCTCGCCGGTCAACGAACGCCGCCAGAGATCGGGTTCGTCCTCACTGCTGAGCCCGCGACCGAACTCGAGACGCTCATCGGCGTACAGCGCGAACGCCAGCATGCGCAGCATCAGCCGCTGCTCGGTCTCGGAGGGATGCTGCGCCAGGGTCAGGGTATGACTGGCGTAGTAGTGACGATCGATGTCGCTGATCTGCAATTCAAGCTTGCAGACGGTGGCCTTCACTGCCATGAGCATTCCGTTTCGGACAATTGGCCATGGTAGCGGGTTGCCAGCCCGGCGCGGTCGGCAGATCCGGTGCCTGTGATCGGCACGAGCCGTGGCGCCAATGGATGGCGGAACTCGTCAATGCAGCGGTCGGCGCGCAGGTCACCACGAGTTGCCGGGCGATGGCCACCGGCGAGCGGGTGGCGGTCGCATATCCGCAGTGGACCGGGCAGTCGAGTATGGGAATTCCCGGGATATTCAAGGTCACCGGAGTATGCTTGCAGTAGTCGGCGTACATTCGACGGCCGCTCAGGCCCGCCGTTCCGCGGATCCGGCGACGTGTTGCAAACTTCCGCGCATGCAGTTGATCTGCATCATGTTGCAATCCCTGCTTCGGACTAGGCTGGTTGCACAAAAAAGGGAGAATTATTATGACCGGGTCACGAACCTTCATTGTTGCCGTGCGCGATGAGCCCTCGGCGCGTATCGCTTTCGCCCGGGCCAGTCATCTGGCTGCAGCCGGTGATCGCATCGTGCTGGCGCATGCCAGAAAAAAATCCCTGCTCACGCTGATGGGCGCCGGCGAGATGATGCATGCCATCCCCGATCTCTCGCTGGCAGAGCTGTCATCGACCGACTGGTTTGATCAGCTGCAGACTTCGTTAAGCGCACCCGCTTCCGTCGCCATCGAGTGCAGGCTGCTGGAGGGCGAGCCCGCTACTGCGATTGCAGCGCTGGCGCGCGAAGTGCGGGCCGCAATGATTGTGGTGGCCGGGCATCGGGAAGGACTGGTGCGTGCGCTCGCCTTCGGCAGTACCGCATTGCGCATCCTGCGCCGCGCGCCCTGTCCGGTGCTGGTGGCACGCAACACCGGGCTGGACGCCTATCGAACCGCGACCCTGGCGGTGATGGCCGATCCCTCATCCGAGCGGATCGTAGCCGCGGCCCGGGAACTGTTGCCCACGTCGGCAATGACCCTGCTGCACGCCTATCGTCTGCCCGACGAAGCCAGCCTGCGCATGCACGGTGTGCCCGAAGAACACCTGTTGCCACTGCGCGAACGTTTGCGCGATCAGGCCGAGCGGGCGCTGCAAGCCTTGTTGGCGAAAGTCCCGGGCGCGAAGTTGCAACTCGAATACGGAATTGCGCCGCTGGAAATCGTCGAGCACGTCCAACAGGCAAAGCCGGACGTGCTGGTGATATCGCAGCACCGTGGCTCGCTGCTCGATGAGCGACTGCTCGGCAGTGTTGCCCAGCATGCCCTGTATCACGTCGGCTGCGACCTGCTGCTGGTCCCGTAACGCAAACGTCATCAGCGCTCGGCTGGTGCGCATGGTCCGGACGCTTGAGCGTCCGGACCATGCAGCTGTCCAATCTCGATCAGTTGGGGTCGAGCGCGCAGCAATTGCCTTCGTCGCTGGCATTGAGCACCAGCACATTTACTGCCTGGTTCTGCTGAAGTGCGGCCATCGGCGGTGTGAACTGCTGACGCGGCAGATTCACCGGCGACCAGGAAAAATTCCACGGCACACTGCACTGGGTGTCGCGGTTCGGGGTGGTCTGAACCAGATAGAAATCCTGACCGTCGCCGACGCCATCCCAGTCGCTGTAGGTGCTGCCTGCCATGACAAAGCGATCCCGTTTCAGATCCAGCGAAAAGATCGTCTCCGCGCGCGCACTCTGCGTGCTGTAACGCGTAGCCGGCGCATTGGGTCCAAGATTTGCTGGCGTCGCCGATAGTGAGAATGCATCGCCCTGAGTGACCGTGCTGCGCAATGTGCCCGCTGCAATCACCGAACCGGCACCGACCAGGCCCGCAGGAATTTCGGCCACGTCGTAAGCGACCGCCGTATCGACCGGATCGCGCCACATCGACTGCACCATCGGAATACAGCCGAGCGCCCGGAAGCGCACCATGTACAGCGGCAGTGATCCCGTCAGCGGTGGGCTACTGGCGCCGACCAGAACGGTCTCCTGCGGGAAATTGCCATAACTCAGATTGACGATCCCGTAAAAATCCTCACTGGTGCTATCAGCGATTCCCATCGACGCATTGCAGACGGGCGCGCCATTGAAACGCACACGGAACATCAACGCGCGGCGATCGGTGCTCCAGTTACTACCGAAGGCCGAGCTTCCGGCGACCACGATATCCGGCGCGCCACCGGCGGCAGAACGGCTTTCGGTGAGCGCGCGGAAACGCAGTCCAAGTTGCGGCGCAGGCTGGCTGTAGGCACGATCAAACATCAGCACACCGGCCGCTGTCAGTCGCAGCAGACGGCCCTGCACCGTGCCCAGGGCGGCGATATGCTCGTCGCCGACAATCACCAGTTCGCCGGCCGCGAGCGGAGCCGCGAGATTTTGCGCTTCGATGATGTCGTAGCCGATGCTGCGGTGGCCAGCGGCCTGATTGCCAAACACACGCGACCAGAGCAAGGCGCCGTTGCAGCGAATCCGCAGCACGTGGATATGTGCTCCGGCGGCCTGTCTGACCGAGCCGGTCAGCGCGAAACCACTGCCATCGCGCATTTCGACGATCGCCTGGGCGCCTGAATTTGTGCTGCCGCCGATCCGGTAGGCGCGCTGCCAGAGCCCGATGCCATTGTTGTCGACGCGCGAGACCAGAATTTCGGTGGCGACCGGTGTGCGCCGTGTGCCGGCGACGATGGAACCACCGCCCAGGCAGACATTTACCGACTTGACGTCTTCACCCGAGTCGCGGGCCGGATTTTCTCCATAATAGGCTTCGAAGTTCTGTGCCTGCACCGGCGCTGTCGCCAATGTGCAGATCAGGAGCAGGGCAGCGCGACGGGCTGGTTGCAGCAGCCGACGGTTCCACATGTTCATAGTGCCTCCAGGTCAGGGAATGCGGGCTGCAGCCGATGCATTCGGTAGCGAGCGCCGCAATATGACGCTACGCCGCGCCAGCGCTCCCGCCAAGGACTTATCCGGGTCGATCGGGGACAAATCGGGATCGCATTCATTGATGTGAAAACGATTTTCATATTTAATTGAGATAGTCGTCGCAATTCAAAATCACGAGCCCGTCATTGCTCTTTTCCCCTCGGGGACAAATGCAGGAGTGAACGCCGCGGCGCAATGCCGTTGACTGAGGATCAGCGCGGATCAGTCGCTGGTTGCGAATGCGACCGGGGCGATCGACTCGCCTCAGCGCGGATCGCTCCGTATTGCGGATCGAATAGCGATCGAGAAATTGGCGTCCGCAGCATGGCGCGCAGCCAGGTCGTTGATGCGATGCGGTGGGCGGTATTGATCGCGCGCCAACCCGGTGTCGATCAGGCCAAGATCGTAGGCCAGATCATCCGAGTACGCCGGCAGCAGGGTCTTGTAGCTGGACGGAATGCGGCCGGGCGCGATCAGATCGATATGTCGCACGATATTGCTGAGGCAGGTGTTGTTGATGGTGTTGTAGAACTCCGGATGCTTGGCGATTCGATTGGCGCGCTCCAGCATCGAGACCAGCAGCGCACGAAGTTGTTCGGGTGTCACCCGGATCGGATAGAGGTAGACATCGTCATGGCGATGATTTGCCCGCAGACCAATCAGGTCACGCTCATCGCCGATCACATAGGCCAGTTCGTACTGTCTCAACACGCCCATCAGGGGCGAAAACGCCTCGCCCTTCTCCTTGCGGATTTCAACCGAGATCGCAATGAACTGACCGTCATCGAAGCCAAAGCTGAGCAAGGTATGCGCCGGGCCGCGCCAGTCGGAGAACGGCTCGACGACATACCACAGCGATTGCAGTCGACCCAGATCGTAGTCGCGCTGTTCCCAATGCGCATCGAAATCCTGGCTGGTTCGATAGTGAAAGTTGCGCACGTTGTGGATGCGCAGATGATCGCCGTCAATGCTGCTGACTGCCGTGCGTTCCTGATCCACTGCCCAATCGCGGGCATTGGATGCGCGCAAGGGCAGGATCAGGACCAGGTACGCAATCAGCAAAGTGCCGAACAGGCCCAGTGAAATTCGAAGCAGTAGCCGTCGGCGATTGCGGATGTTGATCATGGTGTGGTCATGGTACTGGCTCACAGGGTCGTCGAGCTGGGCAATGAGGCGACGAACTCAATGCATCGCTTGCTCAACGTGATCTCGCAGGGTCCGGGTCCGCGCGCGGCCAACCCAATCTACACGTGCCGGAGGATGTTCAATGCACTATGGAGTGAATATGCGAAGGCGCGCACGGTATGCGAATGCTCTGATGATGCACGCGCGTGAGCCATTCGAACGCACCTGTCGAAAGACAGTACTCCGGAAGAAATTTGATGCGTACTCTGTACTTCCATTCTGGAAGCTCGAGGTAGCGCAGTGCGAATTCATGCTGGATGGTGTCATCCGATATCAGGCTTTACTTCACCTGCCTCAGCGCGAGGCGAGGCGGCACGCAGCAGCTCCAGTGATCATCGGAGCCTTGCTACGTCCCGAGGTGCCCTCTTCGCGGCCGCGCGAGCAAAAATATTCGCGCTCGCGTTGCTGCTCGTGCTTGTCGCGGCCATTGCGCAGCCAGTGTCGGCCGCCGTGAGTTTCAACTTCGATTCCGGTAGCGGGGCGCTGACCGTGGCCAGTGACGCCGGCGATGATCTGGTCCTGGGCTGCAGTGCCGGCACAGTGACGCTCAATCTTGCAGCCCTTGCCGGCCCGGTGTCGTGCGCGGCTGTCGTAAGTGCCACCGCCAATGGTGGTCCGGGCGTCAATCTGATCTCGTTCGCGGCCGTTAACGCGCCAGATTTTACCCTGCTGAGTTCGGTTGCCATCAATGGCGGCGATGGCGGCGACACCATCGTCGGTTCGTTTCTTGCCGATGTGATACATGGCGATGGCGGTAACGATTTCCTCGATGGCAGTGACAATCCGGTCGGCAGTGTGGACCAGGTTTTCGGCGATGACGGTGATGACACGATGACGTGGAATCCCGGCAAGGACGATGATCTGAACGAGGGCGGCCCTGGTTTCGATACCTCGGTGATTATTGGCGGCGGTGCTGCCGAAACCTTCACCATCACGCCAGATCCGGTCAGCGTCGGCCGTGTCCGTTTGGCCCGCAGCAATCCGGCACCGTTCTTCGTCGACATCGGCACCACCGAGCGATTGATCGTCAATGCCAATGGCGGCGACGACAGCATCACCGGCAGCGCGGGACTCAACGGCTTGATCGCACTCGAACTCAATGGCGGCGACAACAACGACACCATTGTGGGTGGCGATGGCGCCGACATCATTCACGGTGGCAATGGCAACGACCTGCTCGATGGCAGTGACAATCCGGTCGGCAGTGTGGATCAGGTTTTCGGCGATGACGGTGATGACACGATGACGTGGAATCCCGGCAAGGACGATGATCTGAACGAGGGCGGCCCTGGTTTCGATACCTCGGTGATTGTCGGCGGCGGTGCTGCCGAAACCTTCACCATCGCGCCCGATGCCGTCAACATTAGCCGTGTCCGTCTGGCCCGCAGTAATCCCGCGCCGTTCTTCGTCGACATCGGCACCACCGAGCGGCTGATCGTCAACGCCAATGGCGGCAATGACTTTATCAGCGGAAGTGCCGGGCTCAACGGCCTGATCGCACTCGAACTCAATGGCGGCGATGGCAACGATACGATTACCGGTGGTGACGGCCCTGACCTGATCCATGGCGGCAATGACGACGACACGCTTGACGGCAGTGACAACCCCGCCAGTACCCTGGATCAGGTTTTTGGCGACGACGGCAACGACCTGATGATCTGGAATCCCGGCAAGGACGACGATCTCAACGAAGGTGGTGCCGGCTTCGATACCACGGTTATCAATGGTGGACCCGCTGGTGAGGTTTTCCTGATCACGCAAGCGGGCGCGCGTGTCCGCTTCGAGCGTACCAACAACGCACCGGCGCCATTCTTTGTCGATATCGGTAGTACCGAGCGACTGCAATTGAACGCCGAGGCGGGTAGTGACCAGGTCACGACGCTTCCGCTGCGCAGCACCGAACAGGTGCTCGATGGTGGAACGCAGGCAACTCCGACAGGTGATCAGCTCTTCATCGTGGGGTTCAGCGGCAATCTGCAGAACTCGCCAATTGCGATCCCGGGCTTTGGCTTGATCGCACATACCGGCTTCGAGTTTGCCGCGGATGCTGGTCCGGCCCAGACATTCAGTGCTTCGCTGGAAGGCGGACAGGAAGAGCCGCCGGTGGATACCACCGGAACGGGTCGCGGCAGCGTCAGCCTCAATGCTGCCGAAGACGAGATCAGCGTGCTGCTCGCGTTCAACAATCTGGGCGGCAACAATACGATGACGCACATCCACGGGCCGGCAGCGCCCGGCGTCAATGCCGGCGTGTTGTTCAATCTAGGCAATAGCGGTGCCAACAGCGGCAATCTGGGGCCCTTGGTGTTCGCCGTGAACGCGCAGCAGGTCGCCGATCTCAAGGCCGGTCTCTGGTACTTCAATGTGCATTCCACGTCGGACCCGACCGGAGAAATTCGCGGTCAGATCCTGCCTGATCGCGTCATCGAGGCGTATCTCGACGGCGGTCAGCAGGTGCCACGCGTAAGCGGCACAGCCAGTGGATTCGGTACCGTGACGCTGGCCGGTCCGGAGGACTCGATCACCGTGACGCTGAACTACATCGGGCTGGCCGGCGACAATACCCTGACCCGAATCAGCGGGCCGGCGCCGCGTGGACAGAATGGTGCCGAGATCTTCTCGCTCGCCGTTTCGGGCAATAGCAGCGCGACCCTGACCTCAGCGCCGATCGCGGTGAGTGCTGCCGAGGTCGCGCAACTCAAGCGCGGTGATTGGTACTTCGACGTGCAATCCAGCGCCCACCCGAATGGCGAGTTGCGTGGCCAGATCGACAACGCGCAGTTCCGCGACGGCTTCGAGTAAGGCATGGATGCGTTCCCGCGCGGCGACCCAGTCGTCTCGCGGGAAGCGGAACCGGATCGATCATCAGCGCAGAAATCGGGAAGCTATGTTCGCCGGTCGGTGATCGATGAGCAGGTCGGTCGGTGGACCCAAAGTACTAAGTGGTGGCGACAATGGGCGCTGCAGTATTCGACTATCCAACGTGCCTGGCAGCGCATTTGGCACGCTTTCGATGTGCGTGCGAGTGCGCTCGCAGCGGCCTCACGCAATTGACTTGGTGGCCTGCAACTGATAGGGCGCGCGTAGGATCGCGATGGGAGGGCGCAGTGAGCGCCGCTTCGGAGCGGCGCCTGTAGCCAAGGCTACCGACCGAGTGCGTTGCTCGCGAATCGCCTGATACAGGCCACCAGTGCCAGGAGAACGAGTTCGAACTTCGAGTTTTCGCATGAAGATGCCGACCAGTCCGGACCGCTTCGTCGATCGAGTCGCTGTGCGCGAACCCCGAGCGCGGTCGCTGAGTTTTGTGATCAATCCTATCGATATGTACTTTCACGTATTCTGGTGCCCGACGGACACCCATAGAATGGAATCACTGGGTCGCGATGTAGATGTGTAGGGAGCGACCTTCCATGCAGTCCAGGAGCGTGCCGTGCAGAGAATCCTGAGGGTCAACGGTGCGTGCAATGCGCTGAGTCGCCCACTCCACAATGGTCATGAATTGGCCGCGCGTTCGTTCCGAAGCGGGACGGCGTTCGCGACCCGCTACATGCACGCAGCACCATTCAACAGCACCAGCGAAGTACACGCTCGACCTCGTGATTCCGGAGCGGGGTTCACAACGGACAATTCGATGGGCCTCCTACGAAGACCTGCTTCGGATTACGCCCACACATGGCGGCTCGGCCGTGCGTACCAACTGCGGTGTCCTCGCGCGAACCGTGGCGCTCGGCCGCCTGCAAATTGCTTGTTTCGCCACCCTGGACGGGCTAGCGGTATCCCGTCGCCTGATGGGGACAGATCGCGGTCTGCGCGCAGCACGATCGCGTGCCGTGCGGGGATGCTGCCCGAGGTTCGCACAAGGGCGTCCAATTCGGAGGCCTATCAGTGAGTACGCTATCCTTGTTGGTGCTGTTGATGGCGGCGAGCGTTGGGACGTCACATTCGGCCTACGCAAGCATGCTCGGCGAGCCGCTCCAGCCGCTGCCGCTGAGCTTGCATCCGAACCCGGCACGCGCCGAAATTGGCAGGATGCTCTTTCACGATAAGCGACTGTCCGGCAATGGTCGCGTGTCTTGCGCCGATTGCCATGATCTGAGCAAGGCCGGGGCAGACAGCCTCAGCCATTCGATCGGCCTGAACGGCAAGCCGGCCGCCGTCAACACGCCGACAGTGTTCAATTCTGCATTGAACTTCAAGCAGTTCTGGAATGGTCGCGCCGACACGCTGGAGGCACAGGTCGACCACGTAGTCCGGAATCCTGTCGAGATGGGCTCTGACTGGGGCGGCGTCGTCCAGCGCGTATCCCAGGATGCCAAGTATCGGATTGCCTTTGCAGCTGCCTATCCGAACGGAGTTACTCAAGAGAATATCCAGAATGCAATCGCGAGCTTCGAGCGAACACTGATCACGCCGAACTCCCGGTTCGACAAATTTCTGCGTGGCGACCCCGATGCCATTACGCCCGTCGAAAAGGAGGGTTATGCAAAATTCAAGAAATTTGGCTGCGTTGCGTGCCATCAGGGCGTCAATGTGGGCGGAAACATGTTCCAGAAGTTTGGCGTCATGGGCGACTATTTCGAGAAGCGCGGAAATCCGACGGAGGCTGATCTGGGCCGGTATCTGGTCACCAAGGTGGACAGCGACAAGCATGTTTTCAAGGTGCCGAGCCTGCGCAACGTTGGGCTGACGGCGCCCTACTTCCATGATGGCTCGGCAAAGACGCTCGAGGATGCAGTGGACGTGATGTTCAGGTACCAGCTCGGCCGCGTCGCCTCCAAGGATGACAAGGAATCCATCATCGGATTTCTCCACACCCTGACGGCTGAATTGGGAGAGGTGAAATGAGTGCAGCGCGTCGACGGACCTGGCTATCGATAGGCGGTATGGGCCTAGCGCTGCTGGGCATTCTCGCCTTCGTCTACGCCCAGAAGGAGGACCTTGATCACTCCGACTACTTCGAAAATGTTGCGCTGCTGCGCCAGCTCAAGCAGCTGGATGCGCAGTGGGAATTGGATGTCCTTAAGTCCAGGATGAGCATAAACACGCACTACGATCGGCTGGCGGATTCCTTGAGAAAGATGACCCAGACGTTGGAACAGTTCGAGTTGGCGATGGGTAAGAGGGAGTACGCGTCCAACAGCGGGTTGACGCTGAGCCGTGCCGCGCTGCAAAGGGCGCTCCGGGAAAAGTCCGCGTTCATCGAACAATTCAAGTCGGCAAACTCGGTTTTGCGAAATTCTCTGGCCTTCCTGCCTACCGCAGCTGAAGACGTCCAGGCATCTCTCCGGGCGTCTGGCGAGCGCGGCGGGCCGGCGTCGATACGCAGTTCCGCCAGCGTAAGTCGGCTGCTG
Organism: Lysobacterales bacterium; assembly: GCA_038255435.1. Classification (GTDB taxonomy): domain Bacteria; phylum Pseudomonadota; class Gammaproteobacteria; order Xanthomonadales; family Ahniellaceae; genus 0-14-3-00-62-12. The sequence continues at coordinate 15,460 of JBBSLG010000041.1, read as the reverse complement.
CTTGCCGTCGTGTTATTCAGCCAGAGCGCGTCCAGCGAACGGGGCGCCGAAATTCAGGCGCAATTGCGCCAGCTTGAGTCGGATTTGCAATTCCTTCCATCGGCTGTCGGCGGAGATATCAACATCTTCAGCGCACATATCCGCACGGTAGTGCGCGAACAAACCGTGGTCGATGATCTGCTCCGGAACATCGCCTCGGAGCCGACGGCTGCACGTATGGAAGAGATCAGTGAAGAATTGAGCAAGCGGCAGAAGCAATCCGCCGAGGCGAGCCGCCGCTACCGAGAGTATCTGGTTGGCTTCGCGGTACTGCTCGTGGCGTTGCTCTTTTATGCCGGCGTTCAACTGGTGAGGGGCCGAGCCATGATCAGTCGGGTCAACAGGGAGCTCATGATCGCCAATGAGAGTTTGGAGCAAAGGGTGCAGGAACGTACGCGCGAGCTGAGCCAGGCGCAAGGTCAGCTTGTAGCGACCGCACGCCAGGCCGGGATGGCGGAAATCGCGACCAATGTGTTGCACAATGTGGGTAATGTGTTGAACGGCGTCAATATCTCGGCAGGGTTGGTAAGTACTCAACTGCGGAACTCAAAAGTCAGGGGACTGGCGCGCGCTGTGGGACTATTGGATGAGCACGCCGAAGACCTTGGCAACTTCCTGACCCACGATGCCAAAGGGCGGTTGTTGCCGACCTATCTGCGGGAATTGACTCAGGCGATCGACGTTGAGCACGAAGTCATGGGGGAAGAACTTTCCGCGCTCCACAGGAACGTCGACCACATCAAGGACGTCATCGCGACTCAGCAGTCGTATGCCGGCAACTTGAGGCAAGTGGAATCCGTGGAATTGGCTGGCCTGGTGGGTGACGCGCTCCGGATGAACGCTGGGGCGCTGACGCGCCACAAGGTTGCAGTCGTGAACAGGGTTGATGTCCTCCCTCCGCTGCTGCTGGATCGAAACCGCGTGCTGTTGATTCTGGTGAATCTGATCAGCAACGCCAAGCAGGCGGCCAGTGAGGCTGCCGATATCAGCGCGTGCATCACGCTCGCCGGCACGCTCATAAGCGGGGAGATACTGCGCATCACGGTTGCCGACAATGGCGAAGGTATCGCGCCGGAGAACCTTACGCGCATCTTCGCGCACGGATTCACCACGCGCAAGACCGGGCATGGTTTTGGATTGCACAGTTGCGTACTCGCCGCGCAGGAAATGGGGGGGAGCCTGACTGTACACAGCGATGGCGTGGGGCGCGGCGCCTGCTTCACACTTGATATCCCGGTTCGCAACGAGGAGGTCCAGTCATGAGCACCGCGACCAACCGACGTGTCCTGCTGGTCGACGACATGCCGACGATTCACGAGGACTTCCGCAAGATTCTTGCACCGGTTGCACCACAAAGCGCCGAGCTCAGTGCGGTCGAGGCGGCTTTGTTTGGCGATGAAGTAAAAGTTACAGCCGGTGCGTTCGAGCTCGATTCGGCCTATCAGGGTCAGGAGGGCTACGCCAAGGTGCAGCGATCCATCGAAGCGGGCCAACCCTACGCGATGGCGTTTGTGGATATGCGCATGCCGCCGGGTTGGGACGGTGTGCAGACGATCGAGAATTTGTGGCGGGTCGACCCGCGCCTGCAGATCGTCATTTGTACCGCCTACTCGGACCATTCGTGGGACGAAGTGCTCGCGCGCCTGGATGTGGGTGATCGACTGCTGATCTTGAAGAAGCCGTTCGACGCAATTGAGGTGTGGCAGCTCGCCGCGACTCTGACGACCAAGTGGGAGGCCACGCGCCAGGCGAACGCACAGCTCGCAGAGCTCGAAGAGGCCGTGCGCAAGCGCACAGCCGAAATCATGAACACCAACGCTGCGTTACAGGCCGAGATTCGAGAGCGCAAGCTGCTGCAAGTCCAGCTTGTGCAATCTGAAAAGCTTGCTTCCATCGGCCAACTGGCAGCAGGCGTGGCCCACGAGATCAACAATCCAATAAGCTTCGTTTATTCCAATTTTGCAGCATTGCAGAACTACCACGAAAAGCTGTTCGCCATGCTGGCTGCCTACGAAAGCGCCGAGCACAGCTTGGTTGCCGCGGATACCGCCGCCCAACTGAGCGCCATGCGCGCGCAGTTGGAGCTGGAGTTCCTGAAAGCCGACATACCTATGCTGATGCGCGAGTCCGTACAGGGCGTGGTGCGCGTGCGCCAGATCGTGCAGGATCTGAGAACTTTTTCGCATGTCGACTCGACTCCAGAATGGGAGCAGACAGATCTGCATGCAGGCATCGATTCGACTCTGAACCTGCTGACCAGCCAGATCGAGGACAAGGCCGAGGTGATCAAGGAGTACGGTACACTTCCGTCGATCGAATGCCTGCCCTCGCAAATCAATCAGGTCGTTTTGAACATCCTGATCAATGCCTGTCAGGCGATCGGGCCAGAACTTGGAACCATCACGATCCGCACAGGTACCGAAGGTGCAGAAGTCTGGTTTGAAGTGATCGACACGGGTTCCGGTATTGCACCAGAGGTGCGCGATCGTATCTTCGAGCCCTTCTTCACCACCAAGCCGGTCGGACTGGGAACGGGCCTCGGGCTGTCGCTCTCGTACGGAATCGTGCAAACGCACCAGGGACGGATTGACCTGACCAGCATCGTGGGTCAAGGCACCACCTTCCGGGTGAGCCTGCCGATACGCAGACCGGCGAGCGAAGCACAAATTTGATTCACCGCTTTCAGATGATTGCGTCGCTGTGCGCGAACCCCGTGCGCGGTCGCTGAGTTTCCTCTCTCTGACCCTACCCGGGTACCTCGATCAAGTTCACGGTGAAAAACCGGCTGCGCCACGCTGATGCAGCGGTCGACCGCATTTGGAGTGCGCACAGGGCTTCACACTTCTTCCACTGAGCGGTAGACAGCCGCGGGCGGCGTGCCACGGCGCTTGACCAGCCGGCGCGCAGTCCGCCTGTGCGGGAGCAACTGCCGAGCGCCAACGGCGCGCATCTCTTCAGAGTCCAGGGCAGCGCCCTGGGTGCATCCTCGCGTTGTACAACAAACCCTCAGCGGGCAGATCAATTGGCATGCTTGATCCGCAAAGATTTGCATCGCCCGTTCAGGGCTCTGACTGCCGCCCGTCGTTACCCCGGGCGTTGCTTTGGGCTGGCCAGCGTCGAAATGGCCGGAGCGGTTCGCTGCTCCCGCCTGCAGGTGGAAAAAGGGCGGCCGCAAGGGTGCATGGTGGTTCCCTTCTCCCGATTGCGGGAGAAGGTGCCGAAGGCGGATGAGGGCGCGTGGTTTAAAGTGGGAATGTGATGAAGCACCATCCCTGGTGGCCCTGCGTGCGGCAACCGCTCCTGCGTGCTCTACCTCGGGCACTAGGCCACTGCTCCTGCGTTGCCCGACCTCGGGCATCCATGCCCTCGCCATGCCCTCGCGGTGTCCTCGCCATGCGGGGCGTTCGGCCTTCGCGTAGCGGTGCCAAGCGTTCGCTGTGCGAAACGGGCATCACTGACTCTGGCTCGGTGGATCAACTGTTTAGCGCGATCCGATCCATGAAGCGGAATGCGGGTTCGACGCGATGATGCTCCATGTCTGGAGCGCGCGCCTCGGCCTTCGGATCCCTATCCGACTGACTCTGGGAAATCATCCGTTGACGACGGTGCTCCAGCGCCCGGCACATCAGGGACTTCAGTTCGTCATTGTTCCAGGGCTTGCTGATGAAGTGAAAAATATTGATCCGGTTTATGGCCTTCACTTCGGCCAGGAACTCGCCGTAACCGCTCAGGATCAGGCGTGCGATGTTCGGCTGGATGCGAACGAGCTCACTCAGGAACTCAATGCCGTTCATCACGGGCATGCGCCAATCCGAGATCACCAGATCGAATTCGCACTCCGCTGCGCGAATAAGCGCTCGCTCGGGCTTGTCGAACACTTCCACAATGACCGAGTCTTCGAATGTGTTCGCGGGCATGATGTGGATCGTGCGTCGCAGACTGCTCAGCACACTTGGTTCATCGTCGACCAGCATGATTCTCGGCATGACACGCTCCTCGTGAAAGGCGACGGGCTGGACGTTCGCTGGCCAGTGTGGCCTGCTGCCTGGCGCGTAATCCTTGTCGGCTTTGACCTAAGGTACGGTCGATCCGAGGGGCCGGATATACGTGCAAATCCCTATACAGAGAAGCGAATGCGGGTTGATCGGGCGAGTCGCCCGTCGACGCGGAGCGGTGCAAAGCCGCAGGTGTTGCCGCAGGACCGCGCGCAAGTGCGTTTCGCGCCAGCAACGGCGTCAGCGAGGGGATTGCTTGTCAGTTCTTGAACGCGAGGGCCAGTGTTGAGAAGCGAAACGCGGTCTCGGTGCCCCTAGATGGGCTACGCGCCGGCGCACTCACATATTCGGGCTGCTTCGCGCTTGCTCGCGACTGCGTCAATATGCGCCATCCTGCAGGGTCTTGAGCATCGACGCCATCCGTTCGTGTATCAGCGCAATGGCCTTCAGAGGACGAAGCATGACCTTGAACTCGATGATCGTGCCTTCCGCATTCCACTTGATCAGATCGACACCGTTGATCAGGACGCCGTCGACGGTGGTCTCGAACTCGAGCATTGCATCGTTGCTGCCGACAATTTCTCTCACGTAGCCAAAGGTCTCGTTGAAGAAAACCTTGAAGGCCGCGGACAGATACAGGATCGTCACTTGCTTGCCGCGCTGTGGAGCGTGCACGACAGGCGAGAAAAACACCGCGTCCTCGGCGATCAGTTGATCGAGGCCCTCGGGCAGATGCTGCTGTACCAGGCGATGCCAGGTCAGGATCGGGTGCTCGGTCATCGATTTTCTCCGCGTTGGATGGCGTCGGCTGGTCGGCCGGACACCAGCTTGCGGCCCGAGACCCGGTTGCGCAAGTAGCGGCGCCCGGCGCGGCTTTAATCCCGCTTGGTCGGTCGCATCGATTTGCGGCGCTGCAGATCCATCTTTCCGCGCTGGGTGATGCTCCACTTGCCACGCTGCTGTTCAACCAGACCCATTGTCTGCAGGCGCAGCATGGTTGGCTCGTCGATCTGGCCGCCATGGGCCTGGCCGCGCCCCATCAATTCGAGGGCAATCAATTCTTCGCGTCGTATCGGATGTCCGCTCATGCTGGTGTTGCTCCGTTCGGGCTATCGCGACGGAGTTCAGCCGCCAGCTGCGTTGCGTCGTCTGCTGTTCACTGCGTCACTACCTGGCACGCCGGGAATGCCCATCAGCTTCCTCGCATCGGCTTGCTTGCGCAATCGGAACCTGAGCGGCGCCGCATCGGCGATTTGGCGCGATCAGCGCAGTGGACGGCAGCGTCGGTCGTTGCGTCAACGCGACGCCGACCGACCAATGGACAGCACCCGGAGCAATGCGGGTCAGCGCATCTTTCAATCAATGCGCTTCGCCCAGCTCGGCAGCGGCCTGTCTCCGGCTCGCGGCTCAGGATTCTGCCTGACGACGATCGCGATCGACCCGTTTTTTCAGTTCGCCAAATGCTGCACCGATCTGTTCGGTTGAAAAATCGCAGTGGCCATCGCCGGCGGGCGGCAACACCGTCGGTTCGCTGGAGTTGCCCGCGGCTTTTGCCAACTGCGCGTAGACGTGGTGGTAGCGTTTGGGAACGGTGGGGTCTTGCTGGTTGTATTGCAGGATGAGCGGCTTGCTGATGCGCCCAGAGAAATCCGACGTCAGCTGCTTGATGGCGGCCGCGTCGCCGGCATAGCGGGCGACGCCCTTATTGAATGCCGCATCGTCATCAAAGCCGGAGTACACCTTGGACAGATTGTCCACTGGTAGTCCGCCGGCACGCGCCTGCGCTTCCCGCAGCACCAGATACTGAAGGCTCAGCACACCGGCCAGCCCGGGGCGCTGCACTTCCATGAGCTTGGACAGCTGGGCGGCGGCGGTCTCGTTGCCCTGCAAGGCGACTTCGATGGCCTGCATCATGGGCCATTGCTGCTGGACCGCTGCGGTGGGGTCGGAGAGTTTCGTAGCCAGCGCACCCGGAAAAAAATAATCGAACGCCACCAGAGCCGTCTGCGCATCGTCGAAGACGCGCGCCGCTGGAACATTCATGCCGCAGAGCGACAGTGCGCCGGCATAGTGCGCTTCGTAGCGCTCCAGGCTGGCGATGGCAATGTGCCCACCCAGGGAGACGCCGACCAGGTAGGTACGGGCCGGCTTCTTGTATTTGCTCGAAAAATACGCGCGCAGCTGTTCGTTGTCGGGAACCGCGTCATTCACTGCCCAACCCTGAGTCGAGTACGCGCTTTGCGCCACCGCATAGCCCTGACTCAGGAAGACCGAAGTCGCTTCGTTCTGCGGCCAGGGCGTCTCGCGCGGCACGCCCTTTGGCTCATATCCGTGCAGCAGCATGACCAGATCGCCATTCCACACAGCGGGGATGTCGACCCGGTACGGCGCCGTTCCCAGGCTGCCGGTGTCGGTGATGGCGGCGGCTGCCGGTGCCTCTTCGATGACCGGCGACGTCCCGACGCATGGCTGCGCAAGAGCCAGAGCAAACAGCAATCCAGCAGTGCGCAGCTTGGCGAGACGGATCATTAAGTATGCTTCCTATGAATTGGACGGGTTGCTGGAATTCCGTCGCGATCCTGATTTGTTCTGCGACTGCGCGCAAGCCGTCGGATGCGGCCAGTGATCCCGCTGCGTTCGGCGATTGAACAGCTCCGCAGACTGTACCGGCATGCCGGATATCGGCTTGGCTCATCGCGCGCCAAGTTGCCGATGTGGTGCGCAATGCCCACCGCATCGGTTGCCTGCGGCGGGCATCACTTGTCGGCGATGCGGTAGGCCGGCAGCTTCTTGCGGATCAGCTTGTTTTTCAGCACGACGTAGTCGGGCAGGCCATCGGCACGATAGGGCGGGTAGGCTTCGCCGGCGATCAGCGGCGCCAGATAGCGACGTGCTGCAGCGGTGATGCCATAGCCATCGGCACGGATGAATTCGGCGGGCATTTTCTTTTCGTGGTTGGCGATGTCGTTCAGCGCCGCGGGTTCGATTTCCCAGCGATACGGAGAAGATGCCTTGCGACGGATCACCGGCATCACCGCATTGAGACCGGCCAGCGCATAGGCGACCGCGGCCTTGCCGACGGCATAGGCCTGTTCGGCATCGGTCTTCGATGCGATATGGCGCGCCGAGCGCTGCAGATAATCCGGCATCGCCCAATGGTATTTGTAGCCGAGTTCGCGCTTGACCAGTTCGGCCAGCATCGGCGCGACGCCGCCGAGCTGACTGTGACCGAAGGCATCACGGGTGCCGACCTCGGACAGAAACTTGCCAGCGGCGTTCTTCACGCCTTCGGATACCACGACCGTGCACCACCCGACCTTGTCGACGGTCGCCTTGACCTTGGCAAGGAACTTCGCCTCGTCGAACACCAGTTCGGGGAACAGGATGATGTGCGGCGCATCGGTTTCCTTGCGACCGGCGAGGCCCGCGGCAGCGGCCAGCCAACCCGCATGCCGGCCCATCACCTCCATCACGAAGACCTTGGTCGAAGACTCGTGCATCGAGGCGACATCGAGGCTGGCCTCGGTGATCGAGACGGCCGTGTATTTTGCCGCCGAGCCGAAGCCGGGGCAGGTGTCGGTTACCACCAGATCGTTGTCGACGGTCTTGGGTACTCCGATGCACTGCAGCGGATAGCCGAGTTTCCCGGCGATCTGCGAGAGCTTGTTCGAGGTATCGGCCGAGTCATTGCCACCGTTGTAGAGAAACCAGCGGATGTCATGCGCGCGAAACACATCGATCAGTCGCTGATACTGGTCACGATTCTCTTCGAGCGACTTGAGCTTGTAACGGCAGGAGCCGAACGCGCCGCCGGGTGTATGCCGCAGCGCCTTGATCGCTTCGACAGATTCAAGGCTGGTGTCGATCAGTTCTTCGCGCAAGGCGCCGATGATGCCGTTTCTGGCCGCGTAGATCTTGCCGATTTTCTTGCTCTTGCGCGCCGCCTCGATGACACCGGCAGCACTGGCATTGATCACGGCGGTCACGCCACCGGACTGAGCGTAGAGTAGGTTTCCTGCGGACATGGGGTTCCTTGACGGTTCGGGATTGCGGAGAGGCCAGCGCAACGCAGCAGCGATCGGAGCAAAGGACGACGAGGCGCCAGGGCCTCGTGTCCGCTCAGGCGTCGACCGGCGTTCCACGGTTTACATAATGATCGGACATCACCTTGGCCATGGCCGCGGTCAGCTTCTTGCCGGTCGGGATGTGCAGAAACTCGTTCGGTCCATGCGCATTGGACTTCGGGCCGAGCAATCCAGTCACGACGAACTGGGCCTCGGGGAAGCGTTCCTGCAACATGCCCATGAACGGAATCGTGCCGCCTTCGCCCATCGCCGCCGAGCTGGGCCCGAAGTAGGTTTTCGATGCGGTGTCGATGGTGTCGGCCAGCCAGGGTTTGAGCGAGGGCGCGGCCCAGCCCTGCGAGGACTTCTCTATCTCGAACTCGACCTTGGCACCATAGGGCGGATTCTGTTCGAGCAATTCCTTGAGCTTGCTCGACGCCACCAACGGATCGAGTGTGGGCGGCAGTCGGATCGACAGTTTGACGCTGGTCTGCGGGCGCAGCACATTGCCGGCGCTGCCAAGCTCGGGCAGGCCATCGGCACCGGTGACCGACAGGGTCGGACGCCAGGTGCGATTGAGCACGAGTTCGGAGAGATCACCGGCCATCGGCTGCATGCCCGGTGGCCAGGGAAACTTGTCATAGACATGACTGCCCAACACCTCGGCCGACTGCTTGGCCTGGGCACGGCGCTCGGCCGGAATTTCGACATTGAGCACATCGGCGTGAATCTTGCCGGTGCTGGAATCCTCGAGGCGATCGAGAAGATTGCGCAGGATGCGGAACGAACTTGGCACGATGCCGCTGGCGTCACCCGAGTGCACGCCTTCCTCAAGCACCTTCACTTTCAGCGTGCCACCAGCGAGGCCACGCAGCGACGTGGTCAACCAGAGCTGATCGTAATTGCCGCAGCCCGAATCCAGGCAGACCACGAGCGATGGATTGCCGATCCGGTCGGCCAGATGGTTGATATAGAACGGTAGATCGTAGGAGCCCGATTCCTCGCAGCCCTCGATCACCACGATGACGCGTGAATGGTCGATGCCGCGCTCGGCCAGTGCCATGACGGCGGTAAGCGATGCGTAGGTCGCATAGCCATCGTCGGCGCCACCGCGACCGTAAAGCTTGTCGCCGGCGAGCACGGGTTTCCATGGCGAGAGATCGACCGCCCAGCCGATCATCTCGGGCTGCTTGTCCATGTGGCCGTACATCAGGATGGTGTCGTCGCCCTTGCCGGGGATCTCGATGAAAAGCAGGGGCGTGCGGCCTTCGAGCTGGATGCGATCGACCTTCATACCGGTGATCGGTTGCGCGCGCACCCAATGCTCGATCAGGTCCATCGCCTCTTTCATATAGCCGCGCTGTTCCCAGTCGGCGTCGAACATTGGCGACTTGTTCGGAATTTTTATGTATTCGCACAGCTGCGGAATGATCTGGCGTTCCCACATTTCATCGCAGAAGGCATAGAGCTTGTCGCTGTTCATCAAATCTCCCTTGCAGGTCGACAATGCAGCCGGGGCTGCAACTGACGGATGGCGTGCTGGCGGCAGATGCCGGCGTCTGGCGCGCGTGCCGGTATCGGGCAGCCAGTGTAGCAAGGCTCTGGGCCTACGTTCTGACCAGGCGCTGTCAGCGCCGGCCGTACGCTATTGCGAGATTTCCCAGGCAAACCCGCGGCAAGTTCGGTGGGTACAGCCAGAGTCGCCCCGAAGAGCCCAGCTGAGCCGATCCGTAGAGTGTGCAGCGTGCGGTGACGAGGTCGCCGGCACTCAATCCCAACGCTGTATCCCATTGCAATAAACCTACTGAGGAGTAACTGCCATGAACTTTTTCAAATCCCTGCTGTTGAGCGTCCTGTTTGCCTTCGCTTCGGTTGCCGCTGCTGCCGGCCCGGTCAATATCAATACCGCCAGCGTCGAGCAGCTGACCGAACTCAACGGCGTCGGCGAAGCCAAGGCCAAGGCGATCGTTGCCTACCGTGACGAGCACGGCGCGTTCAAGAGCATCGAGCAGCTCGCCAACGTCAAGGGCATCGGCCTGAAGACGGTCGAGAAGAACCGCGACATGATCAGCATCAGCGCCGCCACCAAGCCGGCTGTCGCCAGCAAGTCCTGATCGGGCCTTGGGTCCGCAGAAACCCGGTTCGCGCAGGCGGCCGGGTTGCTGTGTTTGATGATTCCTGCAGTCGCTGTTGCGCCTCGTTGCGCCATCGCGAGCCGGCCTCGCTACCATCAGCATCCCCAAGGTTGTCGATGGCTGCCGATGTCCCTGATAAGATTTCGCGACCTGGTCGCCACCCCCTGGAAGAATGGCCTTGGCCGCACCTGGGAGATTGCGGTGGATGCGCGCGCCGATGGTGAGTCTGGATTTCGCTGGCGACTGAGCCGTGCCGGCATCACCGGGACTTCCTTGTTCTCCGCATACCCGGGCGTGCGCCGCTGGCTGGCACTGGCCTCGGGCGGAGCGCTTGAATTGCGCATCGATGAGCTGCCACCGCATACCCTGGAGCGCCCCGGTGCCTGGCTGAAGTTCGATGGCGCTGCGCGCGTCGAATCGGTGCCACTCGATGGCGATGTCGAGGACTTCAATCTGATGCTTGGTGATCCCGGGCTTGATGCCGATATGCTGCATCGACCCCTGCTCGGTTCGATGGTCCTGGTACCCGAGGCGGGCGTCATCACGATCCTGCATCTGCTCGACGGCCAGGCGCAGCTGCAAGGCAGTCCCGCGATCAAGCTTGGTCCCGCTGACACCGTGATCCTGCGCGGCGATCAGGCTGGCGCACACATCCAGCGCATCGTCGGCAGCGGCGATGCCCTGATCGTCCGCATTTTCGCGCGGGCGGAGTCGGTTGGCTGATCAGCTCTGAGTAGGGAGACCGGCGTCCGAGTCGCGCGACGGGTCCGCTGGTTCGCCGTGATCACTCCGGATCGCGTGGTTTGGACAACTGAAAGGCGAAGGCGCGTTGGGACACCACACCGCCCGGGCGCAGGCCGCCCATGACAAACAATTCGCCATTGGCCTCGGGCAGGTTGCGCACGTCGCTGATCGCGACGGGCAGGGAGGCATGCTGATGCCATTGACGCTTGTCGAGATCGAAGCTGATGACTTCGTCGCTGAGCGTCAATGCCGAGCCATCGTAGGATTTTCCATTGAAGCTGTAGGGCTGCTCGGCGCCGCCGGCAAAAACGACCCGGGTCCCATGCTGGCGCGTACCTGCGGCCGCCATGCGATAGCGCGGCTTGCCAGGATGCGGCGGGATGGACTCCCATTTGAGCTCGGCCACGGTGGCACCGAGGGTGCCCAGAAAACACTGGTTGCTGATCGCAAATACCGGCTTGCCATCGGGTCCCGGTGCGGCGGTCATGCCATCGCAGATGACGATGTGATTGTCGATCAGCGCCCCCGCATGTCCGGCCAGTGCCAATGGCATCGGTTCGGCGAGCTCGATCAATCCCGTTTCGGTATCAAACACCTGGACGTCGAGTGAAGTGACGTATTGCATCCAGCCGCCGACGTAGAGCACGTAGCGGTCTTGCCAGGCCACGGCGACAGTATCGTCGATGCGCGCACCGAGCCCCTCCAGCTGTTGCAGGGTGCCGGTCTCCGGATCGAAGGCATAGTCGCCAGCCATCGTGTTCTCGGTGCCATCGGCCTCCAGCGTGTAGCCGCCGCCGATCCAGATGCCACGTCCGACCAAGGTGGCTGATGTCGAAAGTCGGCCGAGTTCTTCGGGGAACTTGCCGACACTGCGCCAGGCGTCGTCGCGAACCGAGTAGGCATAAATGTCCTGCGCGGCATCCGCACGACGCAGGCCGGGGCCCATGCCCTGGAAGCCGAAGATCTCCAGTCCGCGCTCGGTGCTCGCCGCTGCCAGCGACCAGGACGTCCGGGCTGCGGGCAAATCCGCCAGGTCGCGCGGTGCCGGTGTGCGATCGCCGCAGCCGACGAGACTGAGGGTGCAGAGCAGGATCAGGGCGTAGCGTGGAATCATGGCAAGTCTGGTGGCGGCGCAGGTTTGCGAATGCGGATGATATCAGTCGGGGCAGCGAGTCACGGCCGGACGGTCGTGCAAAAGCATCGCCGCCCGGTTGGGCGGCGATGTGGGGTTCAGCTTCAGAGGGATTACGGATCGGGTACGAAGTGACCGGCGAAGGCGCGCGGTTCGCGCTCGTAGATCCGGCTGCGACGCGGGATCACACCGCGCTCAACGAGGTGCGCATAGGTGTCGTACTGCAACTCGACGATCGCATCCGGGCGATTGGAGGCGCGGCGGAACTCGGTCATGCGTACCGGCGCGTATTCGCGATCACCGTGCGCGGTGCCGAGCTCACTGTGCTGGTCGTGGCTCGAGGGTGCTGAGCGTTTGGCCAGTGCACCCGATCCTGATGCCGCATCTGCTGCTGGCGCCGGTGCTGACTGTCGAGCGCGACCCGGCTCGTTTGGTGCGCTCTTGTAGCGACTGATTTCCTGATCATCGCGATACCAGATCGGCTCGGCTTCACGGAACACCGCGACCCCGATCACACCGACATTGCGCGGCCGGCCGGTACGGGCGGCGTAGCTGTCCCAGGGCGCAGTGAAGACAAATTGCGCGACCTGGTTATTGCTCTTGCGCCAGCCGCTGACCTGGGTGCTCTGGTACGGCGCCAGCACATAGCCGCTCTGCTGCGGGTCGGCCGACTGCCCGGTGATGGCGTTGACGCCGTCAACACTGAGGACGGCAAGGACGCGCTCGCCGCTGCGATTGCGCAGGTTGACGCTATAACGATGCCCCGGTTCGCCGGCGACGTAGGCGTTGCCGCGGGATTCGAACAGTGGCATCTGGCGGCCGGTCTCGCGGTCGATCACTTCGATGTCGACCAGGTTGCGACCGTAGGCGGAAGCGTTGCCGGCAAACAAGCCGGTGAGTGCGAGGGCGATACCGATCATGCGTTTCATGCTGTGCTCCTGTCTTGTGGTGCCCTGCGCAACACTGCCTGGCGACTACAGATAACGCCATGCCATCGGAATCGGGGTTGAATGTGCTGCTGCGGGATTGAATTGATTCAGCTGCGGTTGCCCAGCGGATCGAAGTCCGTGATCGATCTGGAGCGCTCGCGGCGCCCATGCGATGATGCCCGCTGGCATCCACCGGGCTGTGCCGTGCCTGCCACAGCCGTGCGGCGCTGCTTCCATTGCGCGCTGCGTCGGTCGCGACCCCAGCTTGTCTGCGGTGGGTAGCAGTTGCCGAATATCTTTTGTCCTGGCTTTATGAAGAGAGTTCCATGAATCGTCGCGTACTCACTGGCATCACCACTACGGGTTCACCGCACCTGGGCAACTACGTCGGCGCGATCCGTCCGGCGATTGCAGCCAGTCGCGATGCTGGCGTGGAGTCGTTCTATTTTTTGGCCGATTACCACGCCCTGGTGAAGTGCCATGACCCACTGCGTATCCAGACATCGACGCTGGAAATCGCGGCGAGCTGGCTGGCGCTTGGGCTCGATGCCGAGCGCACGTATTTCTATCGGCAATCGGATATCCCCGAGATTCCCGAGCTGACCTGGTTGCTGACCTGCGTGGCAGGCAAGGGACTGCTCAATCGCGCCCATGCCTACAAGGGTTCGGTGGATGCCAATATCGCCGAGGGCAGTGATCCCGATGCCGGCATCAGCATGGGTCTGTTCAATTATCCAGTGCTGATGGCGGCCGATATTCTCGCCTTCAATGCGCATCTGGTTCCGGTTGGTCGTGACCAGATCCAGCACATCGAGATCGCCCGCGATCTGGCCCAGCGCTTCAATCATCTCTACGGCGAACACTTCACCTTGCCGGAGGCTTTGATCGAAGAGAGCTCGGCAATCTTGCCGGGGCTCGATGGCCGCAAGATGTCCAAGAGCTACGACAACACCATTCCGCTGTGGTTGGACGAGGCTGCCCTGCGCAAGGCGATCATGGGCATTGTCACCAATTCACAGGCACCCGGTGAAGCCAAGGATCCGGATTCCGCCCATGTGTTCGCGCTCTATCAGGCCTTTGCCTCGGCTCCCGAAATCGCCGCAATGCGCCAGGCCTATGCGCAAGGCATTGGCTGGGGTGAGGCCAAGCAGAAATTGTTCGAGCAGATCGATCGCGAGCTGGCACCGGCGCGCGAGCGCTACAACGCCTTGATCGAAAACCCGACTGAAGTCGAGCAGATCCTCTTGCGTGGTGCGGAGCGTGCGCGCGTGCGCACGCGTGTGCTGATTCGCGATCTGCGCCATGCAGTCGGGTTGCGGTCGCTGGTTGCGGGGGCAGGCAAGTCGCCGTCCGATCGGTTGGACGTGCCGCTTGCCGTGCAGGGGTTCGAATCCAGCAGTATCGGGACTGCCGCGATCGGCATCGATCCCGCCCCGGTGCAACCGCTGGTGATCAAGAACTACCGCGATCACGACGGCAAGTTCTATTTCAAGATTCATTCCGCTGCCGGCGATCTGCTGGTGCAGAGCCTGGCTTTTGATCAGCCCAAGGCCAGCGGTTTGCTGATCTCCGCATTCAAGCAGGCCAACGCCGATCAATTGCAGATCGTCGAAGGCGTGCTGCGCTTCGGCGCCGATCAGCCGCTGGGACTTGCCGATCCCGCGCTACTGGAACAGATACGCGCCGGACTGCGCAGTCTGCAGATCGAGCAGAGCAGGGAGAAGTAGCGATGATTCGCACGGAATCTGCTGGCACTGGGCAGGCCGGCGGCTGATGTTTCGCTATCTCGCCCTGATCCTGTTCCTGCCCTGGTTCGCCATCATCGGATTCGCCTACTGGCATCTGCCGCGCGACCTGCCGCGACCGGCAAGTCGGCGGAGTTTCGACTGGAGCGCCATGGCCCTGGCCATGCTGGTGGCGCTGGGTGGCGCCGTGCTGGCCATGGATATGCCCTGGCAACACACTGGAAAAATCTGGCCGCAGGTGGCCGCCGTGTTGTTCGCCTACGGCGCGTTCCTGTCGATGATGATCCTGGCGGCGGCAATCCGCCAACGCATCTGGAAAATGTAGAGCGGAGCTCGCCGCGCTGCCCTTGCCCTTGCCCTTGCCTTTGCTCCTGTCCCCGAGGGGATTTCATAGAGCGTGGCTTGCCGCGCTGCCCTTGCCCTTTGCCCTTGCCCTTGCTCCTGTCCCCGAGGGGATTTCATAGAGCGTGGCTTGCCGCGCTGCCCCTTGCCCTTGCCGTTGTCCTTGCCCTTGCCCTTGCTCCTGTAGAGCGTGGCTTGCCGCGCTGTTCTTGCCCTTGCCAAGAAAGATCCAAGGCAGCGCGGCAAGCCACGCTCTATGAAATCCCCTTGGGGCTGACGTTTCCCCTATTTTCGCAGCATTGATGTCTTGAAATTCAATGAATTGCGCGTAGGCT
>JBBSLG010000040.1:0-38374 GCA_038255435.1 Lysobacterales bacterium | reverse complement strand
AGCGTGGCCGATCCTTTGATCGGCATGCTCAGCTGCACGATCAGTGGCGGCGGTGTCGCACTGCCGGTGACCCTCAATGCCGGCGCCAGCCTGGTCTGCACGGGCACCTACACCCTGACCGCAGGCGATGTCAGCACCGGTTCGGTCAGCAATACCGCAACCACCACCGGCACCAATGTCTGCAATCCGACCACGGCCGGATCGGTCTGCAGCGACACCGAGGTCACACCGCTCGGTCTCGTGCCGGTACTGACCACGAGCAAGTCCGGCGTACTCGACAACAGCGTCGTACCGCCGAGCAATCAGAGCAATCCCGGTGACACCATCGCCTACACGATCACGGTCGCCAACAGCGGCAATGGTCCGGCGACTGGCGTCAGCGTGGCCGATCCTTTGATCGGCATGCTCAGCTGCACGATCAGTGGCGGCGGTGTCGCACTGCCGGTGACCCTCAATGCTGGTGCCAGCCTGGTCTGCACCGGCACCTACACCCTGACCGCAGGCGATGTCAGCAACGATTTGGTCAGCAATACCGCGACCACCACCGGCACCAATGTCTGCAATCCGACCACGGCCGGATCGGTCTGTAGCGACACCGAAGTAACCCCGCTGGGTGTGGTGCCCAACCTCACGGTCGACAAGTCGCACATTGGCAATTTCTCGCAGGGGCAGATCGGAGCCCAGTACACCTTGCTGGTCAGCAATGTCGGCAACGGCCCAACTGCTGGCACTGTTTCGATCACCGATACCCTGCCGACCGGGCTGACCGCAACGGCGATAACTGGTACGGGATGGAGTTGCACGCTGGCCACCCTGACCTGCACACGCGGCGACGTACTGCCTGCTGGCAACAGCTACCCGCCGATCATCCTGATAGTTGACGTGGCGCTCACTGCGCCCAACTCGCTGATCAATACCGCCACAGTCAGCGGTGGTGGCGACAGCACTCCAGGCAACAACACCGACACTGACCCGACCACGATCAACGGCGTCAACCTGGCTGACCTCACCATCGTCAAGACGCACAGCGGGAGCTTTGTCCGTGGGCTCCCCGGCGGCATCTACACGCTGACTGTGTCGAACGTAGGCCTGACCGCGACCAGCGGAACCGTATCGGTGACAGATGCCTTGCCAATGGGTCTGGTCGCCAACACCATCAGCGGCCCAGGGTGGAGTTGTGTGCTGGCGAGCCTCACCTGCAGCCGTTCGGATGTGCTGGCCGCCGGCACTAGCTATCCACCCATCACCCTGGCGGTGTCGGTGGAACTCACGGCCCCGGATAGCCTGGTCAATACAGCCAGTGTGAGCGGTGGCGGCGACAGCGACCCGAGCAACAACACCGACGGAGATATCACGCCGATCAACAACGGTCCGCCCGTCGGCCCAGCAATTCCAGTCCCAGCGACCAGTACGTGGGCTCTGATACTGCTCGCGTTCGGAATACTGCTCCTTGCCGGACGAAGTATCCAACCGACCAAGCGGCGAGCTCTCATGCCCTTCGATCGAACAGCTGGCTGACAAGCAGAGGCGATGCACTGCGCTCCGAGTGTTACCCGGAGCGCAGTGCGTGTGAGAATGTTCGGGCGCTCAGGCAGGCGGGGCCGATCCCGGCCCCGCGCGCTGTTCAACGCGGCCTGGCCAGTCGAGCGCGAAGGGAAGTCTGATGGGGCACGAACCACTGCGCTTGGCTGAAGGATCGAACCCCACAATCCCCGCTCACGCGCCGCTGGAATAGCGCTTTCCGCTACCGATATCGGCGTGAAAGAAGCGCTGCTCCATTGCGACCGCCAGAGCCGGTGGACAAGGCAGGCCGCCTGAAGTTGCGCTCAACACAACACCGCAGCAACCGTCAGTCCCATCATCGCCAACAGAATGACGCAGCCGACCATGAACAGCGGGCGCCGAATCGGAACATGGTTGGAACCGATGTGTACATAGGCGTGCGCGACGCGACTGACAACGTAGAGCCAAGCCAGCGATTGGGCGAGGGGTCCGCCGACGCCAAGTTGGTACTGCACCAGAATCAGCACATAGAACAGGACCGGCGTTTCGAATTGATTGCGGATGTTGTGATTGAATTTCTGCACGCTCTCCGGCCAGGCGTCGTCGTGCAATCCGCGACGCTGCAGATCAACCAGACCCCGCTTGACCGCGCGTGCCTTGGCCACGGCGAGGCCGAAGTAGACGACGATGGTGAGCAGCATCTGGGCCAGCAGAGGCAGAAAGAGCAACTTGCTTGAAGGGTTCATGCTGGCGACCTCATCGGGACCACCCGCTAAGGGCTGGAGCATTCTGCCACGTCAGACAGCAGAGCCGAGGCGGTATGCAATCGATATCTGCAATCCACCCGACCGAGGATCCCGCATCGACCAGTGGATCGTGGCCGCGCGGCGGCTGGCCTGTGCCGAGTGGGACCGTCCATGAGGCCAGGGAGCCGCCAACCGCCAGGCCAACCGCAGTTGTCGGCTACGGTCGATACACGCAGGCGCTTGCGGCGTGAGCACGCAGCGTCTTGGCCGATACCGGATCGTCTTCTTGATCGGCAATGGTAGCCACGGAATTCAACATGCCTGCCGCCTGACAGGGACGCGTCCATAGCGCTGCATCCGCCAGTTGCAATGCCTGTTTGACCGAGGCACGAACCGCGCTGCTGCGGTCGGCAAGCTGATCGGCGGACATGATGACTACGAGGGGCAAGAGCCGTTCGTGCGCGCTGTTGGCATCGTCGAGCAGAAGCGCCCTGCGCGCGTTCTGCTCAGCCTGCACTCGATCACCATGTCGCCATTGTGCGTAGGCAAGCGCGCCGAGTGGCCCGGTCAGCGCAGGCGTCGTACTGGTGTCGTTTCGCTTTGACGGTTCCATGCATTCGCGCAATTGGGCGATGCCTGTCGCCCAGTCGGAAGTCTGGGTGCGGGCTTCGCCGGCCAGACAGCGCAAGGAAGAACCAGAGAAACTGGCCGTTCCGGCCAGCGCTTCGCGCTGCAGCGCCGCCTTATCGAATTCGAGCGCCGCGGCTTCGAATTGACCCTGCTCAAGTGCTGCCTCACCAAGATTGTCGTGGGTCGCGGCCAACATCGGATGCGGTGGCTGATACAGTCTGCCGTACAGTTGAAGCGCCTGCTCGAATGCCTGCCCAGCCTTGTCGGGCCTGCCCAGACGCAGCTCCGCCGTACCCAGCGAATTGGCAACATAGCCGGCCATCACGTGCGGTTCGCTGATCAACTCGCCAAGCAGGCTCTGCGCTTCGTAAAGCAAGGGCAAGGCCAGTTCTGGCGCACCGCGCGCGGTCTCGCAGACGGCGAGCGTCTCCAGCGCAGAGACCACCGCGAGGTCGCGGTCACCGTAGAGTGCCCGCGCCAGCGCGACATTACGGATCAGCAGCGGTCGTGCCCGCTCATATTGTCCGTCATTGGCAAGGGCGTCGCCCAGATTCTCAAGCACCGTCTGTTGCAGCGGATGAGTGGCTGGCAGGATCTGCTCGGCCAGCAGTACGGCCTCGGCCTGGGTAGCCAGCGCCAGGCGCATCTCGCTTCTCTGTAGGTACAACATTCCGAGCAAGCTGAGCGCGCGGATGCGGGCGGCATCGGCCGGACCGCCAGCAAGGTCGTATTCCGTCAATGCCTGTCTCAGGCGCTGCTCGCCACCGGTATAGCGTCCCTGCCGATAGGCTGTGTGGGCGAGCGTAGCTTCGGCATCCAGCCAAAGCGGTGAATGCGAACCGGAATTGGTATGCGCCGATGCTGCGACCTCCTCCAGCAATCCGCGCGCGCGATCGAGACGGCCGAAGCTCAGCTCGATTTCACCGACGACTTGGAGCAAGCGGGCGCGCGTCTCGTCATCGCCGGCAAAACGCGCGCGCGCGCGCTGTTCGGCGTGCTCGAGCAGAGACTGCGGCGAGCGACTGGCGGCGCCGGGGCGCAGATCGCGCATCAATTCCACGACGAAGTCACGGACGACCTTGGCACGCTCTGACTGCTGCTCAGCCACCCGGGCATGATGGCGCGCCACCTGTGCCTGCCAGGCCAAGATGGCCAGACTGGCGATCAGGGCGACCAGCAGCGCGACGGCAACCAGCACCGTGCTGCGATGGCGCTGCACGAACTTTCGGATGCGATAGCGGGCCGAGGGCGGATGCGCGAGCACAGGCATCCCGGCCAGATGCCGGCCGATATCATCGGCGAGCGCACCCGCTGCGCCATAGCGTCGCTCAGGCTCGGGTTCAAGCGCCTTGAGCATGATGTTGTCGAGATCGCCTTTCAGCCTCAGCCGCAAGGTATCCGGCAGCGCGCGGCCTGCAGGATCGTGGACGCCGACGGTCAGCTTGGAGGGCCGGCGCGCTGCGCCATCCGGACGCACGCCGAGCAACAACTCGTGCAGCAGTACGCCGAGCGCATAGACGTCGGTCGCTGTAGTGATCTGGCCACCGACGAACTGCTCAGGCGCCGCATAGCCGGGCGTCAGCGCGCCCAGACCGGTGCGGGTTGGTTCGGCATCCTCGTCGAGCAGCTTGGCGATGCCAAAGTCGAGCAATTTGGCTTCGCCCTTTGGAGTAACCAGAATATTTGAAGGCTTGATATCACGATGCACGATCAACGCGTGGTGCGCCGCCTCCACGGCGCGACAGACTGTGTTGAACAACTGCAGGCGCTGGCGTAGATCCAGCTTCTGCGCCGCGCAGTACTTGGTGATCGGCTGACCGTCGATCAACTCCACCGCCAGATAGGGCGTGCCGTCCTCGGCGATGCCACCATCGATCAGTCGTGCAATATTCGGATGCGCGAGTGAGGCCAAGGCCTGGCGTTCACGGCGAAACTGGCGTTCCTCCATCGTCGAGAACAGCAGCCGCTTGAGCACCTTGACGGCCACGCGCTGCTCAAAGTCCGCGCTGATCCGTTCGGCCTCGAACACGACGGCCATGCCGCCCTGCCCGATCAGCCGTATCAATCGAAACGCACCGATGCTCCGCCCCAACCAGCGATCGCTGGCGACATCGCTGGGCGCGTCACTTTCAAGCGCGGCCAGCCGCGACTCGAGCGGCCGCTGCAGCGGATCGGCGCCGGTATCGGGGTGATCCAGCATCGCGCGCAGCTGCGCGCGCACCTCCGCATCCGGCGCACGCGCGTCCAACCAGGCCTCGCGTTCGCCGGCGTCGACATCCTGGATCGCTTCGAACAAGTCGCGCAGGCTGCTCTTCGGATGAGGCGCATTGTCATGCATGAGCAATACAGTATCGGCTATCAATGTAGTTGAGAATGTGGCAAGCGTCATTGCGAAGTGCCGCGGCCGTGGCCAGACGTGCATTCTGCACTCGGGCAAGGGCTGATCTCAGGCATGCGATCCATACAGCGCTGGCGAGACTCAGCGGGGCGCGGACTGGACCGCGGTTCGCCCAGATTTCTGTAGAAGGCCTTGCGGTGGGCAGCCGGAACGCGCGGCCATCGGCATCCGCCGAACGGAATGACCGATGCTCATCCAAGCGGATGCGCTCGACGCTGCAGTCTGCCGGATGCTGTTGTCGGAGGGGCACAACTGTGTCGTTGCGCTGCAAATTGCCAGAGCGGCTGAGGAAATCAGCCGCGCTGAGGGCAGTCCAAGCGACCTTGCGAATTGTTGAGTGTTGATCCGCGATGCGCTATATGTCGATTTGGATCGGCTCACTGGGGTGCAAAATGACGGGGGTTTCATGGCGGGCCATTTTTTTTGGCTTTTTGTTGACAGCGCTGTCATCTTTCGCTGAATCGACGATTGCGGCAACTGATCCGGATGCGCTGCTCCGACGCATGACGCTGGATGAAAAAATCGGCCAACTCGTGCAACGTGCTGGCGGGCGTAGCAAGGCGCTCAATTCCAGACTCAATGAGGACGAGTTGGCCCGCGTACGCGCAAGCCGGGTAGGTTCCTATCTGCATGTAGCCGGCGCGGTGCCACTGCGCGAATTACAACGTGTCGCGGTGGAAGAAACCCGCCTTGGCATTCCGCTGCTGTTTGCGATGGACGTCGTGCATGGCTACCGCACGATTTTTCCTGTACCGCTCGCCATGGCCGCGACCTGGTCACCGACGCAGCAGGAAGCCGTGGCACGCATCGCCGCAATCGAAGCTTCGGCGGCGGGACTGCATTGGACCTTTGCGCCGATGGTCGACATCGCCCGCGATGCGCGCTGGGGTCGAATCGTTGAAGGCGCCGGGGAAGACCCTTTTCTCGGCGCAGCCATGGCGCGCGCCCAGATACGCGGATTCCAGGGAAACCGACTCTCCGACGCTGACACGATCCTTGCCACCGTCAAGCACTTTGGCGCCTACGGCGCAGCGAGTGGAGGCCGCGACTACGACACCGCAGAAATTTCGGAACGGGCGCTGCATGAAATCTATCTGCCGCCGTTTCACGCCGCTGTAAAGACCGGCGCCGCGACAATCATGACCGCCTTCAACGATATCGGCGGCATCCCGACCACCTCCAACAGCGCCTTGCTGCGTACGCTGCTGCGCGAACAATGGGCATTCGACGGAATGATTGTCAGCGACTGGAATGCCATCAACGAATTGATTGCTCATGGCGTCGCCGAGCACCGCAGTCATGCTGCGGCGCTTGCGCTCACCGCCAGCGTCGATATGGACATGGTGGCGGACGTCTATGCCAATGATCTGAAGCAGGCGATCGAAGCAGATCCGCGATTGATGCAATACCTCGATCAGGCCGTGTTGCGGGTGTTGCGGGCCAAGGCGAAGCTCGGCCTGTTCGAAGATCCATTCAAGTATCACGACGCAGCGCGTGAAGCCGCGGTCATGCTGGCGCCGGCGCACCGATCGGCGGCGCGGATCGCCGCAGCGCGGTCCATCGTTCTGCTGAAAAACTCTGCCGACCTGCTGCCGATTGATCGAACAAAACTGAAAAGCGTTGCCGTAGTCGGCGCATTGGCCGTCGACAATTTGTCGGCCCTGGGCTCCTGGCGCGCCCAGGGCCGCGAGGCCGACGTCGTCAATGTGTTCGATGGCTTGCGTGCTGCATTGCCGGGCGTGGATGTGCGACATGCTGCGGGCGCCGACCCACGGTCGGCGGATGAATCTGGCATCGATGCCGCCGTCACATTGGCCAGGCAGTCAGATCTCACCATCCTGATGATCGGCGAGCATTTTGATTTGAGCGGAGAGGCGCGCAGTCGCTCCGCGATCGAGCTACCGAGCAGTCAGCTGGTCTTGGCGCAGCGCATCCTTGCTACCGGCAAGCCGGTGGTAGTACTGCTGGCCAATGGTCGGCCGCTCGCCCTGACCTGGCTCGCCGCCCACGCTTCGACCCTGGTCGAAACCTGGATGCTGGGGGTTGAGGCCGGATCGGCGGTGGCCGATGTTTTACTCGGAAAGACCGCTCCTGGTGGAAAGCTTCCGGTGCAGTTTCCGCATGCCACCGGCGCCCTGCCCGCCTCCTATGCCGCGCGGCCGAGCGGCCGCCCAGCCGACCCGGATCTGACGAAGGACAGCGTGCGCTACCTGGATCTACCGATCACCCCGGTGTTCGCCTTCGGCCACGGCCTGAGCTATAGCCCGTTTGAATTTTCAGGCTTGGAGCAGTCCACGGCAACACTCAAGCGCGGTCAAGTGCTCAGTGTCCGGTTCACCCTGAAAAACATTGGCAAACTGCGCGCCGATGAAGTGGCACAGCTCTACGTTCGCGATCCGGTCGCGTCCAGTGCGAGGCCCGTGCTGGAATTGCGCGGGTTCCATCGCGTCACGCTCGATCCGGGCGCGCAACAGATCGTGCAGTTCGATCTGCAACCGGAGCAATTCGCGGTCTATGCCGAACACGGGCAATGGCAGGTGGAGTCTGGCCGGATCGAACTGATGATCGGCAGCTCCTCGCAAGATATTCGGCTCCGAAGCCATTTCAACTTGCAGGAGTCATATGCCACATCGACGCCTGCCGCCGCCATCGAAACCGTAACGCGCTAGGAGAACGTCGATGCGCCTGCCCTGTCTGTTCGCTGCCACTGTGCTGCTCACCGCCTGCACCGGCGCATTGCCGGAGCCCGAATCCGCCAACGACGCCGAGCGGAAAATCCTGATCTACACCGATGAAATCAACGCACTGGTCGCGCCGGATGCGGAGATCGAAGTCCTCGCTTCCGGTTTTCAATGGTCGGAGGGGCCAGTCTGGATCGCCGAACAAAATGCCCTGCTGTTCAATGACGTGTCCGGCAACACGATGTATCGCTGGTCGGAATCTGCGGGCCTGACCGTCTTCATGAAGCCGTCCGGCCTGCAAGGCGAAGATTCCGCGCAGGTCTTTCGCGAACCTGGCACCAATGGCATGGTCGCCGATGCACCGGGGCAGATTCTGGTTGCCGATCACGGCAGCCGCGCCGTGGTTCGACTCGATCTTGCAAGCCGGCAAAAAACCGTGCTTGCCGATCGATACGACGGGAAGCGTCTGAACAGTCCCAATGATCTGGCCCGGCGTTCCGACGGCACCATCTTTTTCACCGACCCGCCCTACGGGCTGCGCGACATGAATGATTCGGCGGCGAAGGAGCAGAACCACAACGGCGTCTACCGGCGCGATCTCGATGGCAGCGTCGTCCTGCTTGACGACTCCTTGAGCTTCCCGAACGGGATTGCACTATCACCCGACCAGCGCACACTCTATGTGGCCAACTCCGATCCCGAGCGTCCGATCTGGATGCGCTATGAACTGGATGAGACCGGAACGCCGATTGCCAGCTCGCTGCTGGCCGACGCGTCCGATCTGCTGGCTGCAGGCGATAAGGGATTGCCGGACGGCATGGCGATCGCGCAAGGCGGCGAAATTTTTGCCACTGGACCGGGCGGCGTACTGGTGCTTTCGCCCGAAGGCAAACGCCTCGGTCGAATTGAAACCGGAACACTGATCGCCAACTGCGCCTTTGGCGATGACGGCAACGTGTTGTACATGACGGCACATCAACAACTCATGCGCGTTGCGCTGCGCGTTCGTGGCGTCGAATTCTGAGTTGGTCCTTCGATGAACTACCTGCTGCTGGTGCTCGCGATCCTCAGCCTGTTGTGGCTGGTGCTGCATTGGAAACTACCGGCTTTCCTTGCCCTGCTCCTGGTCAGCCTGGTATTTGGGTTGCTGCTCGGCATGGACGGAAAAACTGTCCTGGCTTCGGTGCAGTCAGGCATGGCATCGACGTTGGGATTCGTTGCGATCGTCGTTGGACTGGGCGCCATGTTGGGCGGCCTGCTCGAGTACGCCGGTGGCGTTCAAGTAATCGCCGATCGCATGCTGCTGAAGTTTGGTGAGCGCCGCGCCACCTGGTGCCTCGGGGCAATCGGATTCCTGGTGGCGATCCCGGTATTTTTTGATGTTGCATTCATCATTCTGGTGCCACTGGTCCTGCGCTTGTCGCGATCCGGTGGCCGTGCTCCGATCTACTACGCCCTGCCGCTACTGGCCGGACTTGCAGTGGCGCATGCCTATATCCCACCGACCCCGGGACCGATCGCAGTGGCCGAACTGCTGGGCGCCGATCTCGGCTGGGTGATCACCATGGGCGCGCTTTGTGGCCTACCGGCGATGATCCTCGCCGGCCCGATCTTTGCGCGCCGCTTTGCGCACTTGCCTCGGCCCAGCGGTGCAAATAATGCAGCGGTCGGTGAACCCGCACAACATTCGGCATCGCTGCTGACTGCCTTGTCGACGGTGCTGTTGCCTCTGGTGCTGATTGTCGCCAGCACCGCGAGTGGGCGTGTCCTTGACGACGGCGCGTTGAAGAGCACCCTGGTCCTGCTCGGGCATCCATTCGTGGCCTTGTCGATTGCCTGTGTGTATGCCTACTACGTCTTTGGTGTGCGCCATGGTGTGCCACGCGAGAAACTCCAGCAGATCATGACGCGCGCGCTGGAGCCCGCCGGCATCGTGGTCCTGATCACCGGCGCCGGCGGTGTGTTCAAGCAAATCCTGGTCGACTCGGGCGTCGGTCGCCAGCTTGGCGCCCTGATCAACGAACAAGCGCTGCCCATCCTGCTGCTGGCTTTCCTGATTGCCGCTCTGGTGCGGATTTCGCAAGGCTCGGCGACCGTTGCAATGATCACGGCGGCCGGCCTGATCGCGCCCGCGCTCGAGCATGCAGCGCTCAGTGCGCCCCAGGCGGCCTTGCTGGTCATCGCAATCTCGTCGGGCGCAACCATTGCGTCCCACGTCAACGATTCCGGATTCTGGCTGGTCAATCGATATCTTGGTCAGACCGAGAAGGAAACCCTGCAATCGTGGACCGTGGCCTCAACCATTGCGGGCTGCAGCGGATTTGCCACCGCGGCACTGATTTCACTCTTTGTGTGAGCGCAACTGCCGCAGAAGCTGATCAACAATTTCGGAGACCGGGCGATCCGCCTTAACCCGGAGCGCATCCTCGGGTTCTTGCAAGGCCGCGAACTGGCTGTCGCACAAGGTCGATTTCATGAAGTGCCCTGCCCGGCCGTCAAGGCGGCTCTGGACCGTCTGCCGATCGACCACCAGATGCACAAAGGTACACGGCGGCTGCAACTGCAGGCGTAGTGCCTCCCGCACAGAGCGGGTCAGTGCGGAGCAGGCCAGCACGCCGAAGAAACCCCCTCGCCCTTCGTCCCCATCGCCAATGGCACGCGCATTCAAGCCAGCCGCCATCGCCGCAACCCAGGGAGCCCGGTCGACATCGGTCAAGGCAATGCCGGCGCTCATGCTTTGCACATTGGCTTCGGAATGAAATTCATCACCTTCAAAAAACGGCACGCCAAGGCGATCGGCCAAGGCCCGGCCCACCGTGCTCTTTCCACTCCCACTTACGCCCATCACAATGATGATCAAGTTGCCTCAGAATCTACGCTCACGGCGGTGAAACTATCTGCATGTGTCGCACTATTCAACGCGTAACCAGAGGCCCATCTGCCATCTGTGAAAACAGGTGTTTGTGTGGAACACGGGTCAACCTGCCATTGGATCGAACGCGCTACCGGAATGCTCCTTGACCCCGAACTCGCAGGCATAAGGCGCTCGCGACGGTAAAGGTCTAAGCGTGCGACGCTGCGGATGAGGGCGGCCATCTTGGCCAGGTCATTGCCGCCTCATCTGCCCCTTTGCCCGCAACCTCCGCATATCCTTCGGATCACGTGTGAGCGGGCGGTAGATTTCAATGCGATCGCCATCAGTCAAGACGGTACCAAGGCTTGCCGGCCGCGCGTAAATGCCGACGTTGTGATCGCCGATCTCAAGATCATTGATGTGCGCACGAATTCCACTGACTTCGATCGCCTGCCCAAGCGTGCACCCGGCGGCGACCTGTACGGTCGACAAATGCTGCCGATCTGGCAAGGCGAACACGATCTGCACGCTGATATGCTTGGCCTCAGGCATCGATCTGGCGCGCCGCGCGAGAAAAGTCGTCGACCATGCGGTCAGCGAGACCCTGGAAACCCATGGCGAGCGCGGAGCCGACCCAGCGCCCGGCAAAATCGAAATCGAGTTCAAGTTCGATGCGGCAGCCGGCCTTGCCGAGCGCAGTGAACGTCCAGCTGCCGCGCAGGTCAGAGAAGGGGCCTTCGACCAGTTGCAGCTCGATCCGTTCAGGGCGGTTAACGTGATTGCGGGTGGTGAAGGCTGAATTGAATCCGCCGTACTGCAGATCCAGGCGCGCGACAAGGTCGTCACCGTCGCGTTCCAGCACACGGGCATCGCGACACCAGTCAAACTGTGCCGGATAGCCTTCCACCTCATTGATCAGATCGAATACCGGCAGCACTGGCCGGGCGATCAACACGCTGCGCGAAATCCTGCTCAATCCTTCCCCCAGGCTACGGCGCTCGAACCGGATGCGGTTTCAGGCGACAATGCCATTGTATTAGACAAGGACCCGGCCATGGCCAAGAAAACCGACAAGGATGATCACAAGGGCACGATTGCGCTGAACAAGCGCTCGCGCCACGAGTACCACTTCGATGAACGCATCGAGGCCGGGCTGGCTCTGCAGGGCTGGGAGGTGAAGTCTTTGCGCGCTGGGCGGGTGAACATCACCGATGGCTACGCGATCATCAAAAACGGTGAGGTGTTCCTGTTCGGTGCGCAGATCATGCCACTGGGCTCAGCATCCACCCATATCCATCCCGAGGAGCGGCGCACACGCAAGCTGCTGCTCAATCGCAAGGAAATCGACCGCCTGGTCGGCCAGGTCGAGCGCAAGGGCTACACCCTGATTCCGACCGCGATGTACTGGAAGGCCAACCGCGCCAAGATCGAACTGGGCCTGGCCCATGGCAAGAAGGAACACGACAAACGCGATGCGGTGAAAGATCGCGAGTGGCAGATCGAGAAGGCACGCACTTTGAACGCACGCAATCGGGATGCATGAGCAGGAACTGTCGGATCGAAGAACCGGCTGCGGATGCCTGGCCGCCCCTGCTGCTGCCCTTGCCCTTGGCTTTGCCTTTGTCCCCTGGCGACTCCCTTCGGTCGTCCCCGGGGATTGCATAGAGCGTAGCTTGCTGCGCTGCTCCTGCTCCGGGTTCGTAGAGTCTGGTTCGCTGCGGCCGCAACTTCGCGCGGAACAACGATCACGGCGAGACGGCGTCCTGCAGCCGCAGCCGATGCTGATAGAGCGATTCGTACCAGGGCCGGGCCTGGTCGGCGGCGCGCAGGGCGGCGGCATCGGTCACCGGCGCGGCGGGATGTGCGCGTTCGAATCCGGTGGAGCGCCAGACCGCGGCATACCAATGTGGCGCCCAGACACCATCACTGTCGCGTCGACCAGCCGGCCACTTCAGCATCCGCGGTGTGAAGTCGATCCCGAGCACACCGCAAAGTGCGCACAGATGCGCCTCGGGTGCGCTGAGGAAGTCGCGGGCGTCGATCACCGGTGGTGCGTTACCGGATTTCTGGGCAACCAGATCGAATAGCCGCGCCTCCTGCTCCAGACCGATGTCTTCGGCGGTGACAGTGGCGCGCGACTTGATGTAGGAAGCGACCACTTCGAGCGGATCGCGGATCAGGAACACATTGCGCAGATCGAAGATCCAGTCGCGCTCGATGTGATCGAGCAGATGGTGACTCATGTGCTTCTGGTACCAGATCGGCGTGCCTCCGGGGACCGGACCAGTCAGATTCGCAACGACCTTGCGCCAGTCGGTCTCGCCCTGCGCGATGACCTCGTCCGCGGCCGGATGGTCGCTACCAGTCTGCGCGAGATAGTGCGCGTACAACGGCTCGTCGATGACGCTGCAATCCTCGCGGTTCTCCCAGGCGCGCATCATTGCCGTGGAGATATTGCGCGGACCGGACCACATGGCCAGACGCAGCGGATTCTCGGCCGTCGGGCTCATCGACGGGCGTCTCGCTCGGCGACATCGCGCGCGACCAGGGCTCGGTACAGCGACTGCAGACGCTCGACCATCGGACCACGCCGGCCCTCGCCGAAGACGCGACCATCCACTTCGCGCACTGGCACCACGCCGGCGAAGGTGCCGGTAGTGAAGGCTTCTTCGGCGCCATAGACATCGGTCAGGCTGAAGTTTCGTTCGAACACCGGAATACCCGCCTCGCGGCACACTCTGAGCACATTGGCGCGGGTGATGCCGCCGAGACAGTAATCGCCACTGGACGTCCACACCTCGTCGCGTCTGACGATGAAAAAATGCGTGGAATTGCAGGTTGCTACGAATCCATGTGGATCGAGCATCAGGGCTTCATCAGCGCCCGCGGTGTACGCCTGAATACACGCGGTGATGCAATTGAGTTTGCTATGGCTGTTGAGCTTCTGGTCCTGCACGTCGGGATAGCCGCGGCGCACATGCACGGTGAACAAATTGAGCCCCTGCTCCAACGTGCTCGCCAGCGCAGTCTTGTACTCGGGCAAAATCACAATGGTCGCCGGACCGATGCAGACGCGCGGATCCTGATACGGCGTGCGCTTGATGCCGCGGGTGATCATCAGTCGGATATGCACGCCATCACGCATCGCGTTCTCGGCCAGGGTGGCGTAGATCGCGCGCGTCAATTCATCGCGACTGAGCCCGATATCAAGCATGATCGCGCGCGCACCCTCATACAATCGATCCAGATGCTGCTCAAGGAACAGCGGATGGCCACCGACCACGCGCAGGCCTTCCCAGACACCATCGCCGAGAACAAACCCGGAGTCGAACACCGACACCATCGCCTCGGCGCGGCGCTTGTAAGCGCCATTGAGATAGATCAGGACCGATTCGTTGCGCTCATCGGCGACAAAATCATGGGTACCGTGGGCCATTGATTTCTCCGTGCTTGCGAACACCAAGCATAGCCGGGAAGCACGCCCGGCTGGCGGGGCGCGCGCTCAGCCGATGCCGAGCAGGGCCAGCACACCGAGCAGCGCAAAGATGGCCGCCGCGATCGCGTGCACGGTCTTCATCGGCACGGCACGTGTGATGCGTTCACCGAACAACACCACCGGAGCATTGGCCAGCAGCATGCCGAGGGTGGTCCCAGCGACTACAGCGACCAGAGAAGCGTACTGAGCTGCGAGGGCCACCGTGGCGATCTGGGTCTTGTCACCCATCTCGGCAATAAAGAACGCGATCAAGGTGGTGCCAAAAACACCGAAACGCGCCGGCTTGGCTTCTTCCTCATCGAGCTTGTCGGGGATCAAGGTCCACGCTGCCATCGCGAGAAACGAGATGCCAAGAATCCAACGCATCAGGGTCTCGCCGATCCAGGTATTGATCGACGCGCCCAGCAAGCCGGCCAGCGCATGGTTGGCCAGCGTCGCGATCAGGATCGCGGCGATAATCGGATACGGACGCCGGAAGCGCGCGGCCAGAACGAGGGAGAGCAACTGCGTCTTGTCGCCCATCTCGGCGAGTGCGACCAGTCCGGTGGATACAAGAAAGGCTTCGATGATGTGCTCCTGCAGGTGTGCGATCCACTGACTGCGCGCGGCTCCCGTCAATCCGGGTTCCCGTCCACGAGATGATCAGATACAGCATGGCTCGCCCCGCTGCTTGCTCTTTCTCTCGCCCCGCTGCTTGCTCTTGCTCCTGTCCCCGAGGGGATTGGATAGAGCGTGGCTTGCCGCGCTGCTCTTCGCATGTGATTTTGTCCCCTCGGGGACAACCGCGACGGCAGAGCGCGCGCAGCGGGGCAAGCCCCGCTCGACGAACGCGCCAACTCAATCGATTCGCGTCAAACCCGCCATATAGGGTTGCAACACCTGGGGAACCTCAATCGAACCATCCACGTTCTGATAGTTCTCCATCACCGCAATCAGGGCGCGACCGACTGCGACACCGGAACCATTGAGGGTGTGCACCGGTTCAGTCTTGCCGGTCTCTGGATTGCGCCAGCGCGCCTGCAGACGACGGGCCTGGAAGGCATCACAGTTCGAGCACGACGAAATCTCGCGATAGCTGTTCTGCGAAGGCAACCAGACTTCGAGGTCGTAGGTCTTGCTCGCGGCAAAACCCATATCGCCAGTGCAGAGCAGCATGCGCCGATACGGTAGACCCAGACGCTCAAGCACGACTTCAGCCGCGCGCGTCATCCGCTCGTGTTCGTCGGCGCTCTCCGCGGGTCGCGCGATGCTGACCAGCTCGACCTTTTCGAACTGATGCTGGCGGATCATGCCGCGGGTATCGCGGCCAGAGGCACCGGCCTCGGCACGGAAACACATCGAATGCGCGGTCATCCGCAGCGGCAATTGCGCGTTGTCGACGATCTCGTCACGCACGATATTGGTCAGCGGCACTTCCGAAGTCGGGATCAGATAGCGCTTGACCTCGCCGACCTGGGTGGCGAACAGATCCTCTTCGAACTTGGGCAACTGGCCAGTGCCTTGCATGCTGTCGGCATTGACCAGCAGGGGCACATTCACTTCGAGATAGCCATGCTCCCCGGTATGCAGATCGAGCATGAACTGCGCCAGTGCACGATGCAGCCGCGCCAGGCCGCCACGGAGCACGGTGAATCGCGCGCCGGAAATCTTGGCGGCAGTCTCGCCATCGAGCCAGCCGCGATGGGAGCCGAGATCAACGTGATCACGCACGTTGAAGTCGAACGTGCGCGGCTGGCCCCAGCGATGGATCTCAACATTTCCGCTCTCATCGCTACCCACCGGCACCGACGAATCCGGAATATTCGGCACGCTGAGTGCGATCGCCGAGATCGCATCGCGGATCACTTCGAGTCGGACCTCGCTGGATTTCAGTTCCTCGGCGATTCCGGCCACCTCGGCCATCAGGGCCGCGCTGTCCTGGCCCTGCGCCTTGGCTACGCCAATCGCTTTGGAGCGGGTATTGCGCAGGTTCTGCAGATCCTGCGTGCGCGTCTGCAATTGCTTGCGCTCGCTCTCCAGCGCCTCGACTTCGGCGGCTGGCAGTTCAAATCCGCGCAGTGCACGCAGCAGCTCGGCTGTCTGCGCAAGCTGGGTGCGCAACAGATTGGGGTCCAGCATGGAGAAATCCTCGAATGAAGGCGTTGATTATCGCGTGAGGGCTCCATTGACCGCAAACGAATCCGCCCTGCCCGCCCGCTCAGTGCCAGTAACGCGGCCGCAGCAGACGGCGCCGTTCAACCTGGTCGAGCCGATTGAGCTGGATCGCGCTGAATCCGGCTTCGTCGCTGGCGATCCAGTGGGCTCCGGCGGCCTGCCAGCGCGTCCTGACCTCAGCATGCGGATGGCCGTAGCGGTTGTCGCGCCCGGCCGAATTGAATGCCCACTGTGTGCCGGTAGCGGTGACGAAGGCGTTAGAGGATGACGAACGGCTGCCATGATGCGGAACAATGACCACATCAGCGCGCAATTTGGCGCCGTCGGCACGCAGCAGGGACGACTCGATCACTTCGCCGATATCGCCGGTCAGCAGGGCCACGCCCTGGCGCGCCTGCACCCTGAGGACACAGGAGCTGTCATTGCCCAGGTCCGGAAAAAATTCCGGCGGATGCAGGAACTCGAAATGGACGCCGTCCCAATCCCAGGTACTGCCGGCCTCGCAACGTGGCGCCGGATCGCCGTCGATGCCGATCTGCACGGCGGCCCTCGGAAATGCGCGCAGCACGGCCTCGCGTCCGCCGGCATGATCGGCATCGAGATTGCTGAGTACCAGTCGATCGAGTTGGC
Organism: Lysobacterales bacterium; assembly: GCA_038255435.1. Taxonomy (GTDB): domain Bacteria; phylum Pseudomonadota; class Gammaproteobacteria; order Xanthomonadales; family Ahniellaceae; genus 0-14-3-00-62-12. The sequence continues at coordinate 21,282 of JBBSLG010000040.1, read as the reverse complement.
GCACACCGAGCGCGCGCAGGCCGGGAACCACGACGACCTCGCCCATATCAAAGCCCGATCGCGAACGCGCGCCGGCATCGAACAGCAGTGCGTGATGTCGGGTCTCTACCAGGACCGACAGGCCCTGGCCAACATCGAACATGCTGATCCGTGCGTCGCCGTCGTCGATGATCGGCAGCCTCGGCATCAGTAGCGGAAGAAACATCAGCAGGCCGAGCCCACGCATCGGCGCGCCGCGTGGCAGAAACAGCCAGACTGCGCCGAGCAGGGCCAGCACAATCGCCCAGGCCGACGGCTCGGCGAAATACCAGGAGGCACCAGGCAGCTCGGTCATCCATTCCAGCATCCGCCATAGCGGCTGCAGTATCAGCGCGGCGAGCTTGAGCAGGCCCTGGCCGAGCGCGGGCACTATGCCCAGCGTCAACACGGCGAGCAACAACAGCGGCACAATCACGAAGGTAATCCAGGGCACCGCGATCAGATTGGCAATCGGACCGACCAGGCTGCCCTGCCCGAAGAAGGCGATCGTGATCGGCAAGAGTCCCAGCGACATCGCCATTTGGGCACGGCCAAAGCTGCTGGCGATGCTGCGCCGTCGATGGGCATCGGGGAGCGCCCACATCAGTCCGGCAACACCGATGAACGACAACCAGAACCCGGCACCAAGTACTGACAAGGGATCCCAGATCAGCACCACGACGGCGGCCAGTAGCAGGGATTGCGGCAACGAGGCCTGGCGTTTGAGCATGCGCGCCAACAGCACCACAACAATCATCACCAGGGTACGCTGCACCGGCAAGGACCAACCGGCCAGCAGGGAATACGCCGACGCAGCGGCCAGCGCGCCGAACGCACACAAGGTCAGACGCGGAATGCGCAACGCGAGTCGCGGCCAGACCAGATACACACCGGCCAGCATCCAGGCACCGAATGCCGCGACCAGACCGACATGCATGCCCGAGATTGCAATCAGATGGCCGGTGCCAGTGACGCGAAGCACATCCCAGGAGTCATCGTCGAGGCCACGCTGATCCCCGACGGCGAGCGCGCGCAACAGACCGGCGAGTTGGCGGTCAACGACTTGCCGATCGATCTGATCGGCGATGCCGGCGCGCAGTCGGTCAAGGCGCGCACCGAACGACATCGACCCCGACTCGCTGAGCGCACCATCGCGCACGTAGCCGGTCGCCGCGAGTCGTTGCGCGAGCGCGTAGCGGCCGTAATCGAAGCCACCGGGATTCTCCAGGCCGCGTGGCGCACGCAAGCGCACCGTACCCTCAAAACGCTGACCCGGAATGATGGTGGGCGCGGCGTTGTACCAACTCAGCCGGACCCGACCGGCGACAGCGCTGCCCGGATCGGTCAGCAGATCGAACCGCGGCGGCTGCAGGTCACTGCGCGGCAGATCAACGATCACACCGGCAATCCTGAGGTCCTGCCCGGACCGATCCGAGTCGATCCGCAGATCGAGCGCGGACTGCCCGCTGTGCGTGGCCCAGGCGAATCCGATCAGCAGACCGGCGAGCGGCCAAATCCTTCGCGACACCAATAGGCAACAAAGTGCAAGCGCGAGCGCGGTCAACCACCACGGCATCGCGACCAGACGCGGCAACAGCGGCGGCAAACAGACACCGGCGACGAAGGCAAGCGCGACAGCGGGCTCAAGACCGTGGACGACAGCAGCCGCGCTGGTCGTCCGCGTGGTCACGCAGGGATCAGCTGGCCGCCGCGGATTTCGAGAACGCGGTCCATCCGCCCTGCCAGTTCCAGGTCATGGGTGACGACCACGAGCGCGGTACCGAGGTCCTGCTTCAAGGCGATCATCATGTCGTAGACCTTACGCGCATTGCCGGCATCGAGATTGCCGGTGGGTTCATCGGCGAGCACGCAGCGCGGCGAAGTCACCAGGGCGCGCGCGATGGCGGCACGCTGACGTTCGCCACCGGACAACTCGCCCGGTTTGTGTTCGAGGCGTTCGGCCAGGCCCACCCGACCGAGAATTTCCCGCGCGGAATCCGCGGCTGCGCCTGCTGCCACACCGCGGATCAGCAGCGGCATCGCCACATTCTCGAGCGCGCTGAACTCGGGCAGTAGATGGTGGAACTGGTAGACGAAACCGAGTGCACGATTGCGCAGATCGCCGCGTGCGGAATCACTGAGCGCGTTCATGCTCTGGCCATCGACAAACACTTCACCGCTGTCGGGGAGATCAAGTCCGCCGAGCAGATGCAACAGGGTGCTCTTCCCAGCGCCGGAACTCCCGACAATGGCAACGGATTCGCCACTCATCACCGAGAAATCGACGTCGTTGAGCACGTGCGTGGCGGCGCGCATCTCCCGGTAGCTCTTGGACAGACCACGCGCGGCGAGAACCACCTTGCGTTCTGCCGGATCAACTGCAGATTGAGTATTCATTCGTAGCGCAGCGCCTCGACGGGATGGGTGCGCGCGGCGCGCCAGGCTGGATAGATGGTGGCGAGCACCGACAACAGGAACGAAACACCGACGATGCGCAGCAAATCGAAGGGCTTCAGGTCGGAAGGCAGATCGCTGATGTAGTAGATATCCGCCGGCATCAACTGGAAGCCGAACAGGCTCTCGAGCCCATGCATGACATGGGTGACGTTCTCGGCAAGCAGGATGCCCAGAACGGTGCCAAGTACAATGCCAATCAGCCCAATCAACATGCCCTGCACCATGAAGATGCCCATCACCGTGCGCGGCCGCATGCCGAGCGTGCGCAGGATCGCGATATCACTCTGCTTGTCGGTGACCAGCATCACCAGGGACGAAACCAGGTTGAACGCAGCGATGGCCACGATCAGGGACAGGATGATGAACATGATCGCTTTTTCTGTGGCGATCGCGCGGAAGAAATTGGCATGTTCCTGGGTCCAGTCGCTGACCCGATAGAACCCGCCCATGCTGTCGGCGAGCTGGCGCGCGACCGTACGCGACTGGAACAGATCATCCAGTTTCAAACGCACACCGGTGACCGTATCGCCCATCCGGTACAGGCGCGCGGCATCCTCCATGTGGATGAAGGCCATGCCCCGGTCGTATTCCTGCATGCCGATCTCGAAGATGCCGACCACCTTGAAGCGGCGCATCTGCGGAACCACGCCAGCCGGCGTCGCGCGCGATTGTGGCGCGTAGACCAGCACGCTCTCGCCCAGGCGTGCGCCCGACCAGAGGGCAAGTTCACGACCCAGGATGATGCCGAATTCACCCGGCTTCAGTGCATCCCAACTGCCTTCGACGATATGTTCGGAGATCTCCGAAACCGCCGGCTCCCGATCGGGCAAGACACCGCGCACAATGGCGCCGCTGACACGGCTGCCCTGCAGCATGCCCTCGCGCTCGATATAGGGTGCGGCGCCGATGACATGCTCGACATCGCCGGCCGCTTTGACGGCGCCCTGCCAGTCCGGCAGGCCCTCGCCGACACCGGAAATCGAGGCATGCGCGACCATGCCGAGTATGCGCTGGCGCAGCTCCTGCTCGAATCCGCTCATCACCGAGATCACCGTGATCATCACCATCACGCCGAGCGCGATGCCGAACATCGAGACCAGGGAAATAAACGAAATGAAATGATTGCGACGCTTCGCCCTTGTGTAGCGCAGGCCGATGAAAATCTGGAGTGGTCGGAACATGAAACCTCGGTGGTGCTCCTGGGCAGGAGCGAATGCTCAGACTAGCTCAAAGTGTCGGCGATTCAAGCGGGCAGACTGAACACTGGCCGCACAATGGGTGAGCCCGGTCAAACTAGAGCGGCTGGCCGGAACCACCGGCAGGATCGGTCCTGTGGGCACGTCCGCTGCGCAGCCAGACACGCAACTGCCGCGCCGCGTGCGCTGGCAGAACATCCGGCCAGAACAGGCGCGTATGCGCCTTGCCTGTGCCCTGGTCGCGCCAACTCATGCTGATCAGCCCGGCAAGCAGACTGGAGGCTTCGAGCGTCGCCATGATTTCTCTGCCATCAATCGCCAGCAGCCAGAGCCCATCGGACTGCAGTACCGCGCGCACTGGCGCCGGCCTCGGTTTCAGCAGCCTGCGCAGAGCAATCAAGGCGACCAGCAGGCTCAAGCCATATTGCAATGCGAGTCCGACTGCGCTCAACCAGATCGAGATCAGGGCCAGCAAGATGGCCAGCCCCAACAAGGCCGGCGCAATCCGCGAAGGTCGTGGCTCAAGCGTCAGGGAGGGCGCGGATCGCATCGACCAGGGCAGCCAGTTCGGAATCGGGACAGGTCGCGTAGGCGAGAAACCAGCGTTGCAGGTCGCGATCCTCGCAGGCGAGCAGGCGTTCGAAAACGGTTAGTTCGGCTGCGCTGGCAATTTCGGCGCGATGGCGGATAAAGCGCAGCAGCAGCCGATCGAGTTCCTGAGTGCCGCGCCGGCAACGCCAGCGCAGTCGCGCCAGTCGCGTGGCGACGGACTCGGTTGAATCCTGCTTGGCGACATCGGCAGCGCGCTGTTCGGATTCTGAAGCCACCGGGTGGGTCCGCTCAGACCGAACGTCGCGCCAGCATGGCCTTCTTGATCTCGGCGATCGCCTTGGCTGGATTCAGACCCTTCGGGCAGGTCTTCGCGCAATTCATGATGGTGTGACAGCGATAGAGCCGGAACGGATCTTCGAGATTGTCGAGGCGATCACCGGTGTCTTCATCACGCGAGTCGATTATCCAGCGATAGGCCTGCAGCAGCACGGCTGGACCAAGATAGCGATCGCCGTTCCACCAGTAGCTCGGACAGCTGGTCGAGCAACAGGCGCAGAGGATGCACTCGTAGAGTCCATCGAGCTTGGCGCGATCTTCCTTGGTCTGCAGGCGCTCGCGATCCGGCGGCGGTGAACTCTGGGTGCGTATCCAGGGCCGGATTGATGCGTACTGGGCATAGAAATGAGTCAGATCGGGAACCAGATCCTTGACCACCGGCATATGCGGTAGCGGATAGATCGGCACTTCAGCCTTGCCGCATTCATCGATCGCGCGCGTGCAGGCCAGCGTATTGGTACCGTCGATATTCATCGCGCAGGAACCGCAGATGCCTTCGCGACAACTGCGCCGGAAAGTCAGCGTGGGGTCGATCTCGTTCTTGATCTTGATCAGGGCGTCGAGCACCATCGGTCCGCAGTTGCCGACGTCGACCTCATAGGTATCGAGGCGCGGATTCTGACCGTCATCCGGACTCCAGCGATAAATCTTGAAGTTGCGCAGCTTGCGCGCGCCCGCCTTGGCCGGAAAGTGATTACCCTTCTGCACCTTGGAATTTTTGGGTAACGTGAACTCGGCCATGTTGACTTCCTCGATATCGCGGATTCATGAACTGTGCAATTGCCTGACACGTTTCCCGGTACAAAGCTGATCGGGTTGGGAGGCTTTGCGCCCTCTCCGATGTTCGGGGAGGGTTGGGGTGGGACAGGTGATATTTCGTGTTGGGCCTCATCCCGCCGGGGCTCTATCCCGGCGCGAAGGATCTCAATATTTGCGTTCTTTCGGCGGCACCACGGCAACATCGCCAGATGTCGTCATATGCACCGGACGATAGTCGAATGAGACCTTGCCCTGGTCGCTGACGTGGACCAGAGTGTGCTTCATCCATTCATCGTCATTGCGGGTGGGGAAATCCTCGCGGGCGTGGGCGCCACGGCTCTCGGTGCGATTCTCCGCAGATTGAATCGTGGCGACCGCCTGACCCAGCAAATTCTGCAATTCCAGGGTCTCGACCAGGTCGGTATTCCAGACCATCGAGCGATCGGCGACCTTGACGTCGGCAAACGAGGCGTAGACCTCATCCATCTTCTGCGCGCCTTCCTTGAGTGTGGCGCCGGTGCGGAATACCGCGGCATCACGCTGCATCGTGCGCTGCATGCTCATGCGGATATCGGCGGTCGACGTCTCACCCTTGGCATGGCGCAGGCGATCGAAATTCGACAGCGCCTTGTCGAGTGCATCGGCCGGCAGATCCTTCTGATTGGCGCCCGGAGTGATGATCTCGGCGGCGCGATTGGCTGCCGCACGACCGAACACGACCAGATCCAGCAGAGAGTTGGAACCGAGACGATTGGCGCCATGCACCGATACACAGGCCGCCTCGCCGATCGACATCAGACCGGGCACGATCGAATCCGGATCGTTGCCGCGCTTGGTCACCACCTCACCATGGAAATTGGTCGGGATGCCGCCCATGTTGTAGTGCACGGTCGGCAGCACCGGTATCGGCTGACGGGTGACGTCGACGCCGGAAAAAATGCGGGCGGTCTCTTCAATACCGGGCAGCTTCTCGCGGATGGTCTCGGCGCCGAGGTGCTCAAGATGCAGATGGATATGATCCTTGTCGGCACCCACACCCCTGCCCTCGCGGATTTCCAGCGTCATGCAGCGGCTGACCATATCGCGCGGCGCCAGATCCTTCACGCTCGGCGCGTAGCGTTCCATGAAGCGCTCGCCGGAGGAGTTGGTCAGATAGCCACCTTCGCCGCGCACGCCTTCGGTAATCAGGCAGCCGGCGCCGTAGACACCGGTCGGATGGAACTGGACGAACTCCATGTCCTGCAGCGGAAGACCCGCGCGCAAGACCATGCCGCCACCATCGCCGGTGCAGGTATGCGCCGAGGTGCAGGAAAAATAGGTGCGACCATAACCACCGGTAGCGAGCACCACGGTCTGCGCCTTGAACAGGTGCAGGCTGCCGTCGGAAAGATCCCAGGCGAGCACGCCGCGACAGACACCCTCGTTGTCGAAGATCAGATCGAGCGCAAAGTATTCGACATAGAAGCGCGCGTCGTACTTCAGCGACTGCTGGTAGAGCGTATGCAGGATCGCGTGACCGGTGCGATCAGCAGCGGCGCAGGTGCGCTGCGCCGGCGGACCCTCGCCGAACTTCGTGGTCATGCCACCAAACGGTCGCTGATAGATCCGGCCATCATCGGTGCGCGAGAATGGCACACCGTAGTGTTCGAGTTCGATGACCGCAGGGATCGCTTCGCGGCACATGTACTCGATGGCGTCCTGGTCACCCAGCCAGTCCGATCCCTTGACGGTATCGAAGAAGTGCCAGCGCCAGTCATCCGGGCCCATATTTGCCAAGGCCGCCGACATGCCGCCCTGGGCGGCCACGGTATGCGAACGAGTCGGAAACACTTTCGTGATGCAGGCCGTCGACAGGCCCTTGGCCGCCATACCCATGGTTGCGCGCAAACCGGCACCGCCGGCACCCACGACCACCACGTCGTAGGTATGCGTATTGATCTTGTAGGCTTCCATGTCTTCAGGCTCCCAGCGTAATGCGCATCAGTGCGTACACCGTTCCCAGCGCACAGAGGAAGGCAGACAGCTTGACTGCGATCTGCAGACCAAGCTCGAGTGCACGATTATGGATGTAGTCCTCGATGACGACCTGCAGTCCGAGCATGCCGTGATAGAGCAGGCTCAGTACCAGGGCCATCATCAGGAAAGCATTGAGCGGCTGGGCCAGATAGACACGCGCATCCGGATAGTCCGCCATCAGCAGCGGCGCCGCACTGACCAGGAACCACAGGCAGAGCGGCAGCAGCATGACGGCACTCAAGCGCTGCGCCCACCAATGCGCGACACCTTCGCGCGCCGAACCCAGGCCGCGCACGCGGGCAAGCGGATCACGCAGGCTCATGACATCACTCCGAAGATATGCAGCGAGGCATAGACCGTTCCGAGCAGACTCAACACGACGACCAGCCAGCCGGTGATCGTTGTGGTATCCAGCGCGAAGCCGTAACCCATGTCCCAGACCAGATGGCGTACGCCATTGCAGAGATGGAACAGCAGCGCAAACACCAGCCCCAGCACAAGCAGCCTGCCGGGCAGGGAGTTGATGAAAGCGGAAAACAGCGCGTGGCAGTCCGGTCCGACCGACACCGTCACGACCCAGCCGGCCAGAACCACCGCACCCAGACAGAGCAGCATGCCGGTGATGCGATGCAGGATCGACAGTACCGAGGTGATCTGCGGCCGGTAGATCTGCATATGAGGCGAAAGCGGTCTGTTTGCGGCCATGCCGTATTCCATCCTGGTCAGAAAGCGAGAAACAATCAAAAATCGATACAGCGTCCGTTCTTTTCCCAATCACCGTAGCGCGTCGGCTCCGGACCCGGGCGGCCGCCATGCTCGACGGCCGGCTCGGGCTGCGGCATGGGTACGGGCTGTGCGACCGGGACGATGGTCTCGGCCTGAGGTGTGTCAGGCTGGTTCATGAGGGCTCGGTTAACCTTTGAAGAGTAATACTTTGGCACCATCTGCGACAAGCGCTGCTTGCTGTCGAAGCACTCGCGCGCAGCCTGATCCTTGGAGAAACAACTTGCCGGCCACTGCTTTTGTGCTTGACTCATTCGATCTGATCGCCTGTGAAGGGCACGACGCCAAATCGTTTTTGCAATCCCTGCTCAGCAACGACGTCGAACTGCTCGTTGGCATTGGACACTGGCAATGGACCGCGCTACTGAGTCCACAGGGCCGGGTCCAGGCGCTGATGCTGCTGATCCAGACGGACCTCAACGCCTATCTGCTGGCCGTGCCCTACCGGCGCGGAGCGGCGATCATCGACGAGTTGCGCCGTTTCGTGCTCAGGCGAAAACTCACGCTGCGGATCGACATCGAGCGCCACCTGGTCGGCTCGATCGCGGGCGCGCCGGCACCGGCCGACGGCCTGCCACTACAGCCGGAACTCGTCGATGGGCGTCGCTTCCTGCTCGCCTCAGCGGCCGGTGATCACCCGCCGGCGGACTTCAACTGGAAACATCAGGACATCGTCAACAGGATTCCCTGGCTGCCCGATGCGGCGGCCGATCGGCACCTGGCGCAGGCACTCGGACTGGATGTACTGGGCGCAATCAATCTGAAAAAAGGCTGCTATCCCGGCCAGGAAATCGTCGCGCGCACGCATTATCTGGGCCGCAGCAAGCGCCATTTGGTTCTGCTGGAGAGTGCACAAATCCCTGCCGGACTGGATGCTGGCAGCCAGGTCCGCGATGGTGAAAACCAGCTGGCAGGTGAACTGGTCAATGTGCTGGCGAGCGAAAGCGGAAACTTCCTGCTCGCCGTGCTTTCTGACGAGCGCCTCGATGGAGATCTGGCGGCGATTCTCGCCGACAACCGGAGGGTTCCGCTCCGACTTGTTAAGACCGCGTGAATGCCCGCGCTGGTTCACCCGGCGGGGCAATCGTCACACTTGTAGTCAAGGCTGAAAACTTGCGTCAAAGCCGTTGGCATACTTGAAATATCGTGATATTCATTGAGCACATTCAGGAGAGAGAATCATGTTCAATCGTCGTGCTCGCGGGGGCTGTGCGGCGGTCATGCTGGCAATGGTGCTCGGCGTGCCGCAGGCAGGGGCAGCAGAGTTTCGTATCGCCATTGAACCGGTCTACACACCAGAGAAACAGCTGGAGGTCTACAAGCCCTTCATCGACTACCTCAACAAGAACTCCGGACACCGGTTCACCCTGGTCACCTCGCGCAATTTCCAGTTCTTCTGGCGCGATATCCGACAGGAGCTGCCGATCGATTTCATGTTCGCCGAGGCGCACTTCACCGACTACCGCGCCAAGCGTTCCGGCTTCGAACCCCTGGTCAAGACCGCTGAGCGCAGCAGTTACACGGTGCTGGCCAATGAAGAGGTCGCCGAGCGCGGCATCAATTCGCTGATCGGCTACGGCGTGGTGACGATGCCCTCACCCAGTCTCGGGTTTGCCCTGCTGACCGAGATTTTTCCTGATCCCATCCGCCAGCCCAATGTACTTTCCAGCGGCAAGTCCTGGCGCGATGGCGTCGAGATGGTATTCGCCGAGGAAACCGACGCGGCCATCGTGCCGACCTGGCTGAAAGACCAATACCCCAACCTGATTGCGATGACCACCACGCGCACCTTCCCCGGCGCGGCTATTTCGGCTGCACCCAATGTCGATCAGGCCGCCAAGGATGCCGTTCGCGACACCCTGCTCAAGCTGCATGAAGACCCCGGCGCCTACGAGGTGCTGAGCGAGCTCGGTATCAGCCAGTTCATCCCCGCCAGCGCCGCCGAATACGACGGCAATGATCGTCTGCTGCGCAGCTTCTTCGGCTACAAGGAACTCTAGGCGCGAGTCCGGGCCCCTCATCAGGCCTGCACGCGAGTTCACCGCTCCCGCTTGAGGGAGAGGCTCAGGCTGCGGGGAATCCTGCGCCAGCGCCCTGGGCTCACCCGCGGCCCAGTCGCAATACCCGACTGGGCCGAACACCGCCATTCTCGCCTCCCACATGCGCAGAGCAGTTGTGCATCCCTCCGGGAATCGAAAAACCTGCCACGCAATCGATGACGATCCGCCCGTGGATCAGTCGTGGCGGCGCAATCCAAAGCGTGAATGGCCCGACTGTTCGAGGTAAGCCAACCACTTGCCGAGGAAGGCATTCATCCGCAGTCGATGCACGAGGATCTTTTCGCAGGCGGCATCACGACCGAGCACGTCCTCGATGCGCGAACCGGTGTGGCAGGCGGTGACCTCGGCGACCCTGGCATCGCAATAGAAGCGCACATGCGCCGAGGGATCGGGATTGCCACTCACGCAATCGATCATCGCGTAGGAGAGTTTCAACTCGACGGTGAACGGTGCGCGTTCACGGACGTCGATCAGCACCGGCAAGCCGCGTTCGCCCTCGGACTGATAGCAGCCGACGGTCAATTGCTGGATGCCGAACAGCCGGGTCAGCGTCCAGTAGTTTTCGCCGTACATTCCCATCAGCCAGGAGAACCGGCTCGGCTGCTGCATTTTGCGGATGGCGGACTGCGAATTCATGGACTGAGGATAACAAGCCTGATCATTCGCGCCAGCCTGCCGCCGAGCGAGATGCCGGTGTACAATCCAGATTCAACTGCATGTTGATGGCGTGTTTTCCCGCATCATATCCACCCGACGCCGGCGCAGCCTGAGCAGCCTACCCTCACAGCAGATGACGATTCAGCCCCAGGGTCTGCAGCACCTTGCTGGCGATCTCTTCGATCGACGTATGCGTGGTGCTCAGCACCGGAAGATTCTCGCGACGGATCAGTTTCTCAGCGGCAGTCACTTCCCAACGGCACTGTTCAATGGTCGCGTAACGACTGCCCGGCTTGCGGTTCTGCCGGACCTGCTGCAGGCGTACCGGATCGATGGTCAAGGCAAACATCTTGTCGCGGTAGGGCGCCAGTTTCACCGGCATTTCCTGCAGATCCAGATCGTCCGGAGTCAGCGGATAGTTTGCTGCCTTCACACCAAACTGCAAGGCCAGATACAAACAGGTCGGCGTCTTGCCCGAGCGCGAAACGCCGATCAGGATCAGGTCGGCATCGCCATAGTTCAGATCGATACCGTCGTCGTGGCTCAACGTGTAGTTGGTCGCATTGATGCGCGCCTCGTACTCGGCAAAATTGACCATGCCATGGGCCTTGCCGACATGGGATTGCCGCTTGGTCCCCAGTTCCTCCTCCAGCGGCGCGATGAACGGCGCAAACACATCGAGCATCAGTGCGTCACTGCTGGCGATGATGGCGCTGAGCTCGGGATCGACGGCAGTATTGATCACGATCGGTCGCTGGCCACTGCGCTCGCCTTCACTGCGCACGCGCTCGGCAGCCAATTGGGCCTTCTCTCGGCTGTCCACAAACGGAAGTCGAGTGGTCTCGAATTCGATGCCCTCGAACTTTGTCAGCACGCTGTGACCGATGGTTTCCGCGGTGATTCCGGTACCATCGGAGATATAGAACACGATGCGTTTCATGGCTCATCTCCGTTCGGTGGCCTGGGGGCACGGCCAATACCAACGCGCTCGACTGACCGAATCGCCCGCGAATGGCCTCAGGATTGCGGGTTGGACGCAATGCCTGCGTGGCGATTCGGTGGCAAGCCGATCAAACTGGAGCGTGCAAGCTTGTGACATGAGGTGTAATTGACCATCATTGTCAGCTGGTGCAGTGCACCACGCATGCACTGCCAAGCGCAACACATACGCCTGCCCTTCCCTGGAGTGTCCTATGTCCGAACTCGTGCTCTGGCTCGACAAACTTCGCCTGTCCGATCTTCCCCAGGTCGGCGGAAAAAATGCCTCACTGGGCGAGATGATCGGCCATCTGACCCATCTCGGCGTCTCGGTGCCCGGCGGCTTTGCCACCAGTGCCGATGCCTTTCGCCAGTTCATCGCGCAGAGTGGACTGGAGAAAAGAATTTATGAGCGCTTGGCCAGCCTCAATGTCGATGATGTCGATGCGCTGACCCGCGCCGGTACCGAAATTCGCAACTGGGTGATCGAGACGCCGCTGATTCCTGCCCTGGATGCCGCGGTGCGCACGGCCTACCGCCAGCTCTGCCTCGACAATGGCGGTAACGAGGTTGCCGTCGCAGTGCGCTCGTCAGCCACCGCCGAGGATCTTCCCGACGCCTCGTTCGCGGGCCAGCAGGAAACCTTTCTCAATGTCGTCGGCGCCGACGATATCGTGCTCAAGCTGAAGGAGGTTTTCGCCTCGCTCTACAACGATCGCGCCATCGCCTACCGCGTTCACCAGGGTTTCAAGCACGAAGATGTCGCGCTGTCGGCGGGCGTGCAGCTGATGGTGCGTTCGGACATCGGCGCCTCCGGCGTGCTGTTCACGCTCGACACCGAGTCGGGCTTCCGCGACGTGGTCTTCATCACCGCCAGCTATGGCCTCGGTGAAACCGTCGTCCAGGGCGCGGTGAATCCGGACGAGTACTACGTCTACAAGCCCACCCTGCTGCAGGACCGACCGGCGGTCCTGCGCCGCCAACTCGGCAGCAAAGCCATCCGCATGGTGTATTCGACCGCCGCCGGCGAGCGCGTGCGCACCGAGGAGACGCCGGCCGAACTGCGCGGGCGCTTCTCGATCAGTGATGAGGATGTCCATGAGCTTTCCCGTCAGGCGCTCAAGATCGAAACCCATTATGGCCGCCCGATGGATATCGAGTGGGCCAAGGACGGCGCCAGCGGCAAGGTCTATATCGTGCAGGCGCGCCCGGAGACCGTGAAATCGCGAACCCGCGCCACCACGCTCGAGCGCTTCCATCTGCGCGAGCGCGGCGAGGTCATCTGCGAAGGTCGTTCGATCGGCCAGCGCATCGGCAGCGGTGTTGCCCGCGTGATCCGCTCAACCAGCCAGATGGCCAGTGTGCAGCCCGGTGATGTTCTGGTCGCCGATATGACCGATCCCGACTGGGAACCGGTGATGAAGCGCGCCTCGGCGATCGTGACCAATCGCGGTGGCCGCACCTGCCACGCCGCGATCATCGCGCGCGAGCTCGGCGTGCCGGCCGTGGTCGGCTGCGGCAATGCGCTTGAGACCATTGCTGACGGCGCTGAAGTGACGGTCTCCTGCGCTGAAGGCGACAACGGAATGATCTACTCGGGCCTGCTCGATTTCGAGATCGTGACCGCTGATCTCGGCGCAATGCCACCGGCACCACTGAAGGTGATGATGAATGTCGCCAATCCCGACCGGGCACTCGACTTCGCGATGTTGCCCAATGCCGGTGTCGGCCTCGCCCGCCTCGAGATGATCATCGCCAGTCATATCGGCGTGCATCCGCGTGCCCTGCTCGAATTCGATCGTCAGGACGCAGCCACCCTTGCCGCGATCGAGAAGCGCATGGCCGGCTATGCCGATCCGGTGAGCTTCTACGTGAACCGTCTCGCCGAGGGCATCGCCACGATCACCGCGGCGTTCGCGCCCAATCCGGTGATCGTGCGCCTGTCCGATTTCAAATCGAACGAGTACGCCAATCTGATCGGCGGGCGTCAGTACGAGCCGCACGAAGAAAATCCGATGCTCGGCTTCCGCGGCGCCAGTCGCTATGTCGACGCGAGCTTCGCGGCCAGCTTCGAACTCGAATGCCAGGCCATGCGCAAGGTGCGCGATGAGATGGGTCTGACTAACGCCTGGGTGATGATCCCGTTCGTGCGCACCGTCGACGAAGGTCGCGCCGTGATCGAGGTGCTCGCCCGCAACGGACTGGTCCGCGGCGAGAACGGGCTCAAGGTCATCATGATGTGCGAACTGCCGTCCAATGCCCTGCTCGCCGATCAGTTCCTCGATCATTTTGATGGCTTCTCGATTGGATCGAACGACCTGACCCAGCTGACGCTCGGGCTCGACCGCGATTCCGCCCTGATCGCCCATCTGTTTGATGAGCGCAACGATGCGGTCAAGGCGCTGATCGCGATGGCGATCAAGGCCTGCCGGGCTCGCGGCAAGTACATCGGTATCTGCGGCCAGGGCCCCTCGGATCATCCCGATCTTGCCGAGTGGCTGCTCGACCAGGGCATCGAGTCGATTTCCCTGAATCCCGATACCGTCGTCGATACCTGGCTGCGCCTGGCCAAGCACAAGCGCGGATGACGGTGAAGGCTGCGCGGGTGGCGTGCGCTGATTGACCGCGCCACCGCACAGCCGCTACCATTCAAACACTTGTTTCATACAGGATTTCCAGGCTCCCGCCCGTGTCACAACTGCACTAGCTGGATGATTTCATCGTAATAATCAACATTAATTGACACGGTTATCCCATTGACTAATCAGCATTTTTCTACCAAGGACCGAATCCTCAGTGCCGCCGAGGATTTGTTCGCCAAGTCGGGCTTCGCCGGCGCTTCGCTGCGCCAGGTGACCTCGGTGGCCAATGTCAATCTGGCCGCGGTGAACTACCACTTCGGCTCCAAGGAAAACCTGATCAATGAGCTGTTCAAGCGCCGGCTCGATGAGCTGACCGCGCAGCGCACCAAGTCGCTGGAACAGGTCCTGAAAGAACCCTCGATCACGCTGGAATCGGTGCTTGAGGCCTTCGTCGCCCCGGCGCTTACCCTGGCCCAGGATCGCGGCGGCGGCCAGAGTTTCGTCCGCCTGCTCGCCCGTGCCTTTGCCGAACAGGATCAGCGCCTGCGCCGTTTCGTCTCCGACAACTACGGTCATGTGCTGAAAGAATTTGCCAAGTCGATCTCGTCCCTGCTGCCGCATCTGGCCAAGGAAGACCTCTACTGGCGGCTGGATTTCGTCAGTGGCGCGCTCACCTATGCGATGTCGGATTTCGGCATGATCAAGAAACCGCCAACGCTGAGCGAAGACCAGCATCGCCAGAACGCTGCCAGGCAGTTCGTCCGCTTTGCCGCCGCGGGTCTACGCGCGCCCTGATCCGCACACCGTAGAAGTCCATCGCCCAGGATGGGCGTTGTGCGGCCGAACCTCCACCCTGCCCAGCCACTTGGGGTTCGGTACGGGACACAAGGCCCAGTCGCACCGCCTGTCCGTGGCGCAGCAAGAACATCATCCTCGTCCGCGCCCGCTGTTCGGGCTTGAACGCAACATCTGTACCGGAGGTTTCATGAGCGATTCCAATCTTCGAATTCGTCGCGTGGCAGTACTCGGCGCCGGCGTCATGGGCGCGCAGATAGCCGCGCATCTGGCCAATGCCGATGTCGAGGTCATCCTGTTCGATCTCGCGGCGCGTGAGGGCGATCCCAATGGCATCGTCAACAAGGCCATTGCCAATCTCGGCAAGCTCAGCCCCAGCCCGGTCGCCACGAAGAACAAGGCCAGCGAGATCCAGGCCGCCAACTACGATCAGCACCTGCCCCTGCTGCGCCACTGCGATCTGGTGATCGAGGCGATCGCCGAGCGCATGGACTGGAAGCGGGATCTCTACAGCAAGGTGCTGCCGCATCTGAAAGACGACGTGGTCATCGCCAGCAATACTTCGGGCCTGAGCATCAATGGGCTGTCCGAGGCGCTACCCGCCGAGCGTCACGAGCGCTTCTGCGGCGTGCATTTCTTCAACCCGCCGCGCTACATGCACCTGGTCGAACTGATCCCGACCAAGCGCACCGCGCCGGCCATTCTTGAGGGCCTGGAAAATTTCCTGGTCACCGTGCTCGGCAAGGGCGTGGTGCGCGCCAAGGACACACCGAACTTCATCGGCAACCGCATCGGCGTGTTCTCGATGCTGTGCACGATGCACCACACCAAGCGATTCGGCCTCAGCTTCGACGTGGTCGATGCATTGACCGGACCCGCGATCGGGCGACCGAAGAGCGCGACCTACCGGACCGCCGATGTGGTCGGACTCGACACCATGGCGCATGTCATCAAGACCATGGCCGATACCTTGCCCAATGATCCCTGGCATGAGTTCTTCGTGGCACCGGACTGGCTGAAGCGCCTGGTCGAACAAGGCGCCCTGGGCCAGAAGACCAAGGTCGGCATCTACAAGAAGTCCGGCAATGACATCCTCGTGCTCGATGTCGCCAGCGCCAGCTACAAGCCGCAGACCGGAAAGGTCGCGCCCGAAGTCGAAGCCATCCTGCGTATCAAGAATCCGGCCGAGAAGCTGGGCTCGCTGCGTGCCTCGACCGATCCGCAGGCGCAGTTTCTGTGGGCCTGTTTCCGCGATCTGTTCCATTACACCGCCTACCATCTCGAAGAAATCGCCGACAACGCGCGCGACGTCGATTTCGCGATTCGCTGGGGCTATGGCTGGTCGGCCGGTCCGTTCGAGACCTGGCAAGCCGCCGGTTGGAAAACCATCGCCTCGGCGATTGCCAGCGATATCGAAGCCGGCGAGACCATGGTCGATGCGCCACTGCCGAAGTGGGCAACCGATCCGACCCGCGCCGGCGTGCATGCCGCACATGGCTCCTACGCGCCGCGCGACAATACATTCCGTTCGCGTTCCCGCCTCGCCGTCTATCAGCGCCAGCTGTTTCCCGATCCCCTGCTCGGCGAATTGCCGCATCCGGGTGAGACCGTATTCGAGACACCGGAGGTTCGTTGCTGGCATCAGGGTGATGGCATTGCGCTGCTGAGCTTCAAGACCAAGATGAATACCGTCAGCGCTGGCGTGCTCGATGGCATCCAGCGCGCGGTCGATGAGGCCGAGCGCGGTTTCCAGGGTCTGGTGCTCTGGCAGCACAGCGAGCCATTCAGCGCGGGTGCTGATCTCAGTGGTGCGATGGCTGCCTTGCAGGCTGGCAAGCTCGATGAGTTCGAGGCGATGGTCGATCGCTTCCAGCAGACTTCGATGCGCATCAAGTATTCATTGGTGCCTGTGGTCTGCGCGATTCGTGGCATGGCCCTTGGTGGCGGCTGCGAGTTCCAGATGCACTCGGCGCGCACGGTTGCTGCGCTCGAGAGTTACATCGGCCTGGTTGAAGCCGGCGTGGGCTTGTTGCCGGCGGGTGGCGGCCTCAAGGAAATCGCCGTGCGTTGCGCGCAGAAGGCCGAGGGCGGCGATCTGTTTCCCTTCCTGCAGCGAATGTTCCAGACCGTTGCCATGGGCACCGTTTCGACCAGTGCGCTCGACGCCAAGGAGATGGGCCTGCTGCGTGCCAGCGATGTGGTCGTGTTCAATCCGTTCGAACTGCTGCACGTCGCCAAGTCCGAGGCGCGCGCGCTGTCGGAGACCGGCTATCGACCGCCGATGCCGCCGCGTGCGATTCCAGTCGCTGGCGATACCGGCACCGCCTCGCTGAAAATGATGCTGATCAATATGCTCGAAGGCCGCTTCATTTCGGCGCATGACTATGAGGTCTCGTCGCGGATCGCCGACACCCTCTGCGGTGGTGAGATCGAGCGCGGCTCCGCAGTCGATGAGCAGTGGCTGCTCGATCTGGAGCGCAAGCACTTCGTTGCCCTCGCACAGATGCCGAAGACGCAGGAGCGCATCGCCCACACCCTGAAGACCGGAAAACCGCTGCGCAACTAGGCACAGCAGTCACCGACCGAGCACGCTAGCCAACATTGCCGCGCTGTCCCGCTCAGCAGGGATGGCACGACCGAACAGGAAAGACCAGGAGTTCGCCATGAGTCGCCAGATCCAGGACTGTTACATCGTCGCCGCCAACCGCACCCCCGTGGGCAAAGCGCCGCGTGGCGTGTTCCGCCATACCCGGCCCGATGACCTGCTCGCGCATGCGCTGCGCGGCATGCTCGCGCCCTTCCCGCAAATCGACCGCAGCCGCATCGATGACGTGATCGTCGGCTGCGCCATGCCCGAAGCCGAGCAAGGCATGAACGTCGCGCGCATCGCCGCGCTGATGGCCGGTCTGCCGATCTCGACAGCAGCGATGACGATCAACCGCTTCTGTTCTTCCGGCGTGCAGGCCGTCGCCCTCGCCGCTGACCGCATTCGCCTTGGCGAAGCCGATCTGATGATCGGTGCCGGCACCGAGAGCATGAGCATGATCCCGATGATGGGTCACAAGATCGCGATGAATCCGGATGTGTTCAAGGATGAGAACATCGCCATCGCCTACGGCATGGGCATCACCGCCGAAAAGGTCGCCGAGCAATGGAAGATCACCCGCGAGGCGCAGGACCAGTTCGCCTTCCGCAGTCATCAGAAGGCCAGCAAGGCGATCGACACCGGCGAATTCACCGACGAGATCCTGCCCTACGAAATCGACGACCGCAGCCCCGATCTGGATCGCCGCGAGGTCAACATCAATCGGCGCACGATCAGCAATGACGAAGGCCCGCGCCGCGACAGCAGCGTCGAGGCACTGGCTGGCCTCAAGCCGGTATTCCGCATGGGCGGCAGTGTCACCGCCGGCAACAGCTCGCAGATGTCCGATGGTGCCGGCGCGATTCTGCTCGCCAGCGCACAGGCGATCAAAGACTATGACCTGACACCGCTGGCACGTTTTGTGTCGTTCTCGGTGGCTGGGGTAAAGCCCGAACTGATGGGCATCGGCCCGATCGCCGCGATCCCCAAAGCCTGTCGTCAGGCCGGCATATCGCAGAACGATCTCGACTGGATCGAATTGAACGAGGCCTTCGCCGCCCAGGCACTGGCGGTGACCAATGATCTTGGCCTCGATGCCAGCCGGATCAATCCACTCGGCGGCGCGATTGCGCTCGGCCATCCGCTCGGCGCCACCGGCGCAATCCGCGTCGCGACCCTGGTCCACGGCCTGCGCCGCCATCAGAAGAAATACGGCATGGTCACCATGTGCATCGGCACCGGCATGGGCGCCGCCGGCATCTTCGAGCGCGTCTGACCCTGAAGTGCGGAGCTGGCCCCGCTGCTCGTCTCTGATCCTGTAGGGCATCTCGGTGAGATGCCATCCCAACACCGCGGCGCATTCAAGACGGCATCTCGCAGAGATGCCCTACGGGAAATCGCAGGTCGCATGCTTCAGTCTGTAGAGCGGGACGTGCCCCGCTGCTCTTGCCCTTGACGCATCAACCCAGATACTTCTGCAGATCCTTCGCGATCGATTCCGGCTTGTCGGTGGGCGCGTAGCGCTCCACCACATTGCCCTCGCGATCGACCAGAAATTTGGTGAAGTTCCACTTGACCGACGTCGTGCCGAGCAGGCCCTTCTTTTCCCTGGTCAGATGCTTGTACAGCGGATGCGCATTGGCGCCGTTGACATCGACCTTGGCAAACATCGGAAAGCTGACGTCATAGCTCAGCGAGCAGAAGTTCTTGATCTCGTTTTCGTCGCCCGGCTCCTGATGGCCGAACTGGTCGCAGGGAAAACCCAGCACGACCAGACCCTTGTCCTGATTGTCGCGGTAGAGCTTCTCCAGGCCGGCGTATTGCGGGGTAAACCCGCACTTGGATGCGGTGTTCACGATCAGCATCACCTTGCCTCTGTAGTCGGCCAACGACTGCTCCTCGCCATCGATGGTGCGCGCCGAGAATTGATCTATCTTGCTCATGGAAGACTCCTGTCGTTCGGGCCGCACTGGCGGCAGGCTGTAGGTGAATAACATGGTGCCGTGAATCCATAGAACAAGCAAAGCGGCTCGAATGCTCGGCGACGCCCTGCTAATCTGCGCCGTTGGCCAAGCCCTGCCCGGCGGCCGTGCACACTGCGACCCAGATTCTGATGAGCCCCTACATCACCGAAACCGTGCTGGCTGTCCGCCACTGGACCGACGCCTATTTCAGCTTCACCACCAGTCGCGACGACGGCTTCCGTTTCGACAACGGGCAGTTCGTGATGATCGGCCTGCACATCAATGGCAAGCCGCTGATGCGCGCCTACTCGATCGCCAGCCCGAACTGGGATGAGCAACTGGAATTCTTCAGCATCAAGGTCGCCGATGGTCCACTCACCTCGCGCCTGCAGCACATCCAGCCCGGCGACAGCATCCTGATGAGCCGCAAGCCGACCGGCACCCTGCTGATCAGCGATCTCCTGCCCGGCCGGAATCTCTACCTGCTCGGCACCGGCACTGGACTCGCGCCGTTCCTGTCGATCATCCGTGACCCGGAAACCTACGAACGCTTCGACAAGGTAATCATCACCCATGGCGTGCGCCAGTCGGTCGACCTCGCCTACGCCGACTACATCGAACGCGAGTTGCCCCACCACGAATTCCTCGGCGACGTGATCCGCGAGAAGCTGGTTTATTACCCCGCAGTCAGCCGCGAACCCTTCCGTCACGCCGGTCGGCTGAGTGATCTCCTCGAATCCGGCGCCCTGAGCGCGAGCCTCGGCCTGCCCCCGATCAACGCCGAGCACGACCGCTTCATGATCTGCGGCAGCCCCGGAATGCTGCAAAGTTTCCGCCAGATCCTCGACAGCCGCGGCATGCACCCCGCCCCCAGAATCGGAACCCCCGGACACTACGTGTTCGAGCGTGCGTTCGTCGAGAAGTAAGCCCGCGCTCGTTTCTTCGATGCGGTAGTTCAGACCTTCCGCGGCCCCGCGCCCGCACCCCGATCCCTGCTGCAGCAGTTGTCCCAACTGGACTCCCTTGGATCGCAGAGCGGCGCTTGCCGCGCTGCACTTCGCGTTGCCGTTGCCGTTGCCGTTGCCGTTGTCCCCGAGGGGATTGCATAGAGCGTGGCTTGCCGCGCTGCACTTCGCGTTGCCGTTGCCGTTGCCGTTGCCGTTGCCGTTGCCGTTGCCGTTGCCGTTGCCGTTGTAGAGCGTGGCTTGCCGCGCTGTTCTTGATTTTGATTTTTGGTTCAAAGCAAATCCAAGGCAAGAGCAGCGCGGCAAGCCACACTCTACAAAAGCAAGAGCAAGAGCAAAAGCAAGAGCAGCGCGGCACGCCACGCTCTACAAAAGCAAGAGCAAAAGCAAGAGCAGCGCGGCAAGCCGCACTCGACGGCCCTCAACAGCGGAGCTGATCACTCCCTCGAAGACAAGAGCGCGCCGCGCAATGCCCTGCCGCAATTGCGCCGTGTTTACTGCCATCGCCGTTGCCGTTGCCGTTGCCGTTGCCGTTGCCGTTGCCGTTGCCGTTGTAGAGCGTGGCTTGCCGCGCTGCTCT
>JBBSLG010000039.1:0-43357 GCA_038255435.1 Lysobacterales bacterium | reverse complement strand
TGGCTTGCCGCGCTCTATGAAATCCCCCGGGGACAACGGCCCGAGATTTTGTAGAGCGTGGCTTGCCGCGCTGCTTTGGATCCTTTTCGACGAGAAAAGCAAAT
This sequence comes from Lysobacterales bacterium, assembly GCA_038255435.1. GTDB lineage: Bacteria > Pseudomonadota > Gammaproteobacteria > Xanthomonadales > Ahniellaceae > 0-14-3-00-62-12. The sequence continues at coordinate 43,253 of JBBSLG010000039.1, read as the reverse complement.
CAAACGCAGCGCGGCAAGCCACGCTCTACAACGGCAACGGCAACGTCAACGGCAACGGCAAAGGCAGCGCGGCAAGCCACGCTCTATGCAATCCCCTCGGGGACAGGATCAAATGCACAATCAGCGTCGTTGCACTGCAACCTGGTTGAGTATCGGAGCCAATCAGCTTATCGACCAGGTGAGCGGCTTGGGTCGGTTGACGCTTTGTCCAGTGCGCCAACGCCGGCTGGACAGCTTGCGGGTTCCTTCCAAGGCCCTGGCTGCGTACAGTGCGCTCCGTTCGCACAACCGAAGCGGACCGCGACCGACCGGCGTGATTACCGGCGTGACGACCTGCACCAGGGGATCTGCAATGCATTACTGGCAAGAAAAAGACGACGACAAGACCCAACTCATTGTGGTGACCGAGGAGGCTGTCTACGCCGACAAGATGGATCACGCGGCCAGCCTGCGTCAGATCGGCGAACTTACCGCCGGCAAGTCAGCGGCCACGGTATTTGGCAGGGATGCGACCCACGTGGTGTTGCGTTCGGTCAGCAAGGTCCAGCAGGAGCGCGGTGACGATGACATCGACTTCACCCTGCGCGATGGCAAGGACGAGAAGAACGAGACCATCAGTATCGCCGATGAAGGCATACGCAATGAAGTGTTCGCTGCGATCGAGCGGGTCAGTCACGGGCGCTTCAAATGCTACGAGGATCAGACCGGGCGCGCGCGTGCTGCCTTTGGTCCGATTCTGGCGCTGACGATTTTCGGAATCGGCACCAAGATCGCGGTATCCGCCGCTACCGCGATCCGTGCCGTTGAAGAGTACGAGATCTCCGGCCGCAAGAAGGGCCTCAAACAACTGGTGGTCTGGCTGCTTGATCTGCTGGGTCCGACCGGCTGCTGGGTGATTGGCGGCATACTCTGCGCGCTGTCGGCCTGGGTGCTCTATCACCGGCTGAGTGCGCCGCCGTTCTACAGCATCCTGCAGGCCGAGCCCTACAAGCCGCAGGGGCCGATCAAGACCACGTTGAAGTATCTGGCGCTGGCCGCGGTCATTGTGGTGTTCATGCCGATGTTCCTGCGCTGATCGAAGGCCGCCTGCAGCGAGGACGTTGACGTTCATGTGGACGTCAACGCCAACGCTGTTGTTGATCTTGGTGTTGATGTTGATGTTGATGTTGATGTTGATGTTGATGTTGATGTTGATGTTGATGTTGATGTTGATGTTGATGTTGTAGAGCGTGGCTTGCCGCGCTGCCTTTGATCTTTTTTTGGCAAAGCGCAAAAGCAGCGCGGCAAGCCACGCTCTACAAACATCAACAGCAAAAGCAGCGCGGCAAGCCACGCTCTATGGCGCTCAACAGCGGAGCTGGTCAATTCCCTCAGCGAAAGAATCAAGGCGCATCATGTCCCCGATTGACATCAGTGTCGTCCACGCTAGGGTGCAACTCCCACCCCCAAGGCCTGCCCGTCGCGATGACCGTCTCTGATTTCTCCAGCCTGCTCAATCGGCATATGCGAAGAATACGGGCGAGCGCAGCCGGCGTTGCCAGCGAAATCGGCATGAGCCGCGAGGCGGTCAACAACTGGCGCAATGGCGATTCGATGCCGAGTCGAAAGCATCGTGACCGGGTACTCGCCTGCGCGGCGTATCTTCGGCTCAGCGAGTTGGAGACCAATGAGTTGCTGGCAGCGGTCGGCTTTGAGCCGGAGTTTCCCGCCGAGCATGTACAGGAACTGCCGGCGGCCTCGGCAGCGGTGGGATCGATCATGGATCGTCTGCAGCAACTGCGGCCCTATCCGATCCTGATGCTGCTGACGCAGGCGCATCTGGGTCAGCCTCCAGAACGCGCAGCCATGCTTGCCGAGGCCCAGCAACGCTACGGCGTCGACAATGTCCTGCATCTGCAACCGCCGTTCAGCCTGCACGCCGATGCGGCCGGCTATTTTTCGGCCTTGGCCTTGCAGTGTGGATTTGCCGAGGTCGCATCCGACTATGCATTTGAAGCGGCGCTGTCGCTTCGACTGCAGTCGGGTCGGCCGCTGTTCTGTCTGGTCAGCCGCTTCGAGCAGGGCGATCCGGTATTGCGCGATGTGCTCGCCGGCATCCTGCGCAGCCTGAGCGAGATGCACAGCGGTCAGCTGCATCTGCTGATCTGCGGCGGCTCGGCGCTGGCGGATCTGAAGTATCAGGGTGGCGATCTTTCCCTGCTCAATATTGCCGCCAGCGAGAGCTGGCCAGAACTGGCTGCTGCCGACGTTGCTGTGCTCGCAGATCGCCTCGGCATTGCCACATTCGATGCCGCACGGATTCTGCGACTGAGCGGTGGGCATCCTCTGCTTGCGCCGGCTGCGCTCGCCCTGCTCGCGGAAGCGCCCGCGCGTTCCGATGCTGAACTGATTCAAGCGCTCGCCACCCATGCACCGCTGTGGCAGAGCTTTCTACCGGTGCTGAGCGATCCGGCAGTACGTTCCGCGATTGCCGAGCGCCTGGGTCAGGATCGCTTGGCTGTAGCCCAGCCGTACCTGCTCGATCCGCTGTTGCGTCGCTTGTTCTGGGCCAATCTGGTGGTGGCCCGGCGGCATCCCGATGGCAACTGGCTTGAATGGCGCTGTGCGGCTGTGCAGCGCGCCGGCACGTTGATCATCGCCGAGCTGGACATCGGCGCGTGAATGCCCCTTGGTTGGCCCGCCTGCGTGGCCAGGTGTCATGGCGCCGGCTGCTGCGCGTGCTCGCAATTCTCGCCGGTGTGTATGTGATCGGTGTGCTGATTCTGCGCCTGTGGATCGCCAATCTCACCGGCTTCGGGCCGATGCAGGATCACGAGACTGCCGCGATGATGGGCATCAACTGGAGCGAAATCGCACGGGCGCAGTCGGACGTGGTCGAACACTTTGAGCAACATCGCAGCTGGCCAGAGAATCCGCGGGCGTTCTACCGGCTCGATGACAACGGGCTGCTGCGCATTGAGACGCCCGAGCCCTTTGTGCTGCGCTTCGGCATGAGTCGCGGCTTTGCCCCCGAGACCGGTTTGCGCGATACCTGGATACGCACGCGATTTGATCCGGCGACCGGCCGCTGGGACTGTCAGAACGATACGCCTCCGCTGCCCAGGGCCTGGCTGCGTGGCGACTGCCTGCCGCCGACGCAACACTGGAGTCCAATCGAGTGGCTGTTGTTCGCGTTGACCGTGGCGGTTGCTGCCCTGATCCTGCTGCTGGGCGGATTGGCCCTGCTCGATCCGCGTTTGGCCGGCCTGCGCAAACAACCGCGTCGCTTGCGACGACAGCCGATCAGCGAGTTGCCGCGCCTGCATCGGCAGCTTGGCTGGTTGCGTCGGCGGCAATCGTCGCTTGCTGCCGCTGAGATCGCCGAGTCGGATTGGCGCGAGGCGCTGTCGTATGCGCAGGCCGATGATGATGCCCGTGCGCAGATGCTTGCCTTGCGGGTGGCGGCGCGCAGCAGGCGCAGTCCCGGCTGGTCCTTGCCCGGACAGGTCTACGAATGGAAATTGCCGCCGACGCTGCCGCTGGCGCTGGATCGTGCCCTGTTGTACCTGCCCGCCGCCGGCACCGCAGCACGCGATCTGGTGCGCCATCTGCAATCGCTGCAGACTGGCCAGGACGTGCTGATCGTTGCCACACGCGATGCGGCGACGGATGCTGCATTGCTCGCGTACGCCAGTGACACCGCCAATCTCTGCGTGTGCCTGGATCAGATTGCCCAATGCGAATGGCTGCTGCATCCGTCGCCGCAGGACGTGCTGGTTGCCGTGCTCGCGCGACAACTGCGCATCACGCGGATATCGCCGTACCAGACGCGAGGCGGCATCACTCGCCCGGCAGCGTTCTTTGGTCGCGAGCAGCTGCTGGCCCGCGTGCTCAATCGCGAGCCCGGCAACTATCTGCTGGTCGGCGGTCGCCAGCTCGGCAAGACCAGTCTGATGAAGGCGATCGAACGTCGCTTTGCCGAGCATCCGCGGGTCTACTGCCACTATCTTTCGCTGCGCGATCATCGCCTCGGCGCGCGCCTCGCGGCCGAACTCGATCAGCCGGCCGATACGCCGATCGAGGCCCTGGTTGCACTCCTCGCTGCGCGCGCTGGTCAGCGCCGCGTCCTGTTGCTGATTGACGAAACCGATCTGTTCCTGCGCGAGGAATCGCGCACTGGCTACGCGCAACTGGCCAGTCTGCGCAGCCTCAGTGAAGAGGGGCGATGTCATTTCATGCTGGCCGGCTTCTGGGATCTGTATCAGGCGACCGCGATCGACTATGCCTCGCCCATCCGCAATTTCGGCGAGGTGATCACGCTCGGCGCGCTCGAAGCCGATGCCTGTACGGCATTGGCGACCGAACCGCTGGCTCGGCTCGGCATCAAATTCGTGCAGCCTGAGCTGGTGCAGCGCCTGGTGCAGGCCTGCGGACAGCGCGCCAATCTGGTCGCCATCCTCTGTCAGCACGGCCTCGAACAGCTGGAGCGCGGTGAGCGCTTACTCACCGAGGCCCATCTCGACAAAGCCATGGATTCCGATGCGCTGCTCGATGCGCTTGCCGGCTGGGCGAGGCTGAGTCCCGATCCGGCCGATTGCGCCATCGATCGAATCATCGTGTACCGGATCGCGCAGACGCCTGCCGCGCCAGGAGAAACGGCTGACGCCGTGCAAGCAGCGCTGACCCTGGTCGAATTGATGCAGTTGCTGTCGAGTCGCCAGATCGCGGTCGCTGCCGAGGCGGTGCGCGGCGCTTTCGCGCGTCTGCAGCTGGCCTATGTCGTGCAGCGCAGAGGCGAGGGCTACGCGTTTGCGGTGCCGCTATTCGCAGCGCAGTTCCATGCCCAGGAGGTGGATGCTCTGCTCGAACGTGAGCTCGCGGCCCTCAGCGCGGCCAGCGCCAGCGCTCAGACTGGCGGCGTGTAGCCCGCGGGTGGCTCAACGCCATCGCCGAAAAAATACTTCTCCATCTCGGTGCGCAGGAAGGCGCGCGCCTTCGGCTCGATCGGCGAGAGCCGATTCTCGTTGATCAGCATCGTTTGATGGGCCAGCCATTCCGACCAGGCTTTTTTTGACACCGATGCGAGTATCCGCTGTCCGAGTTCGCCCGGAAAGGGCGCGAAATCCAGCGCTTCCAGTTCCTGCTTATGACGGATGCATAACACAGTGGCGGGCATGGTGGGATTCGATAAGTGGTGGCCAGGGAGGGAATCGAACCCCCGACACGGGGATTTTCAATCCCCTGCTCTACCAACTGAGCTACCTGGCCTAGGCGTACGCGGCGCAACAGCGCCGGCCGAGTCGGACATTAAAGCGACGGCCAACAATTTCGTCAAGCCCGAAGTCGCGGTCAGTGTCAGCACGCAGGCGAATCGGCTCAAAGTCCGGCGCAGGCCTGCGCCACACGATCGTCTTTTGGCTTGACCTCATGGAATTGCCCGTAATTGTTCAGTGCATAGGCCGTCGCGCCAGGGCGGCCTCGGCGATCGCAGACCGTGAAGGTGACATTGCTGCCGCCATTGGAACCATAGGGCTGGAACTGCAGCCGGGTGCGGCCGCTGGTGCTGAACACATGGGCGGGTACGTCGAAGGGCTCCATGTGTTCAATCAGGCTGTCATCGGCGTCGAGATTATTGTCGTGGTCGAGGTCGATACCGACGATCCAGCCGTAATGCCATTCGACGCTGCTGGAGCAGCTCACACCATCGTTGCTGGTGCAGACGATGGCATCGTCGTCGTAGTTGATCGCGCCGCCGCGGGCCTGGCTGATCGAAGTCGAGAGCGCGTTGAGGATGCGCTTGCTGTCGGCTTCGCCATAGACGCCGGACATGACCGGCAGTGCGATCGCGAGCAGGATGCCGAGCACGGCGACCGCCAGCATCAGTTCTATCTGGGTGAATCCTTGCGGCGTGCCTGCCTTGCCGTGATACATGGGAAGTCCTCCATTGGGGAGGCCAGATTGCCGCGCCGACGGTGCGCTCGGCATGCGCAAGGCTCCGGAATGGGCTTCGGATTTTTCTGAGCTGCGGCTGCGAATCCGGTTCCGATCCACTATTGTGTCCGCTTGCCAGCCTGTCCCGGTCCCCGCGATGTCCCCAGCCTTTCAGCTTGTTGCTCCCTACGCGCCGGCCGGCGATCAGCCCCAGGCGATAGCGCGGATGGTCGAGGGGTTTCGCAATGGTCTGGCCCACCAGACCCTGCTCGGTGTCACCGGTTCGGGCAAGACCTACTCGATCGCGAATGTGATCCAGCAGGTGCAGGCGCCGACCCTGGTGATGGCGCCCAACAAGACTCTGGCGGCGCAGCTGTACGGCGAGTTCAAGGAATATTTTCCGCAGAATGCCGTCGAGTATTTCGTTTCGTACTACGACTACTACCAGCCCGAAGCCTATGTGCCGAGCACCGACACCTTCATCGAGAAGGATGCCTCGATCAATGAGCATATCGAGCAGATGCGGCTATCGGCGACCAAGGCTCTGCTTGAGCGCCGGGATTGCATCATCGTGGCCACGGTATCGGCGATTTATGGCCTTGGCGATCCCAATGAGCACTTCAAGATGGTGCTGCAACTCACGCCAGGCGAGCCGATGGACCAGCGCGAACTGCTGCGTCGGCTGACCGAATTGCAGTACTCACGTGGCGACTACGAGTTGCGCCGGGCCACTTATCGCGTGCGCGGCGAAGTCATCGACGTGTTTCCGGCCGAGTCCGATTCAAATGCGATCCGCATCGAGCTGTTCGATGGCGTGATCGAGTCGATCAGCCAGTTCGATCCGTTGACTGGCGCGGTGATCGGCAAATTGCCGCGCTTCACGGTATTTCCCAAATCACATTACGTGACCTCGCGACGCACCGTGCTGGAGGCGATCGAAACCATCAAGACCGAGCTTGGCGAGCGGCTCGAGCAATTGTACGCCGCCAATAAATTGCTGGAGGCGCAGCGCCTGAAGCAACGCACCCAGTACGACGTCGAGATGATGGCCGAGATCGGATTCTGTCAGGGCATCGAGAACTATTCCCGTCACCTGACCGGCTATGCCGCTGGCGAGGCGCCGCCGACACTGTTCGACTATCTGCCCGCCGATGCGCTGCTGGTACTCGACGAATCGCATGTGACCGTTCCGCAGATCGGTGCGATGTACAAGGGTGATCGATCGCGCAAGGAAACCCTGGTCGAGTTCGGTTTTCGGCTCCCGTCAGCGCTCGACAACCGGCCGCTCAAGTTCGAGGAATTCGAACAGCGCGCACCGCGGACGATTTATGTTTCGGCGACGCCACGCGAATTCGAACTGCAGCGCTCCGGTGATCAGGTAATCGAACAAGTGGTGCGACCAACTGGCCTGGTCGATCCCGAGATCGAGATTCGCCCGGTCAATACCCAGGTCGACGATCTGCTCGATGAGATCCGGCTGCGCTCGGCCATGGGCGATCGCGTGCTGGTCACCACGCTGACCAAGCGCATGGCGGAAAATCTGACCGAATATTTCGAGGAGGCCGGCGTGCGCGTGCGCTATCTGCACTCGGATATCGAGACGGTTGAGCGCGTCGAGATCATTCGCGATCTGCGCCTGGGCAAGTTCGATGTGCTGGTCGGCATCAATCTGCTGCGCGAAGGTCTGGACATGCCCGAGGTGTCCCTGGTCGCGATTCTCGACGCCGACAAGGAAGGCTTTCTACGCTCGACCGGTTCATTGATCCAGACCATCGGGCGCGCCGCCCGCAATCTGCGCGGCAAGGCGATCCTGTATGCGGCAAGCATCACCCGTTCGATGCAGGCGGCCATCGATGAGACCAATCGGCGTCGGCAGAAGCAGATCGATTTCAATGCTGCGCACGGCATCACGCCGAAGTCGATCGAGTCGAAGATCAACGACATCATGAAGGGTGCCCGCGAAGTGGCGGATCAGGCGCCGGCTACACCCGGTCTGGGGCGCGGCCAGAAGTCCAAGCTGCTCAAGGCCGCGGAACCCGAAGTCGATTACCTGGCGATGACCGCGCCGCAGTTGTCGGCGGCGCTGAAAAAGCTGGAGGCGCAGATGTACAAGCATGCGCAGAATCTGGAGTTCGAGGATGCCGCGCGCGTGCGCGATGAAATCCGCAGCGTGAAAGAGCGGTCACTTCGCGGGGCATAGGCCTGGCGTTCGTGGCTCTGTTTTACTCCCCAGCGGGTCCCCTTCGTTTGCAGAACATGGCCTGCCGTGCTGCTCTTCTTTGCTCTTGTTTTTGCTTTTGCGTCTGTAGAGCGTGGCTTGCCGCGCTGCTCTTGCCGTTGCCGTTGCCGTTGCCGTTGTCCCCGAGGGGATTGCATAGAGCGTGGCTTGCCGCGCTGCATTTGATGTTTGTTGATTGAGAAAATCAAATCAAGGGCAGCGCGGCAAGCCACGCTCTATGCAATCCCCGGCCACGACCGAAGGGAGTGGCCAGGGGACAGAATCAAGATCAAGGTCATGAGCAGCGCGGCAAGCCACGCTCTATTGCAATTCCCTCGGCTAGAGCAGACCGCGTGCAACGAGGGCGTCTACCAGGGCGTCGGTGTAGGCGCGCTTGTTGCGATAGTCGACGTGGGATTCGTCGGGCAGCGGGATCGCCTTGAGTGCGGGCACGTCGTCGGCATGCAGGGTGTGCGCACCGGTACTGCTGGCGAGTTGATCCCAGAACTGGGCACGCGGATAGGTGTCTTCCTCGACCTGATGGCGCAGGCCACTGATCGGCGAGGAATAGAAAATAACCGAGCCACCACGCTGCTGGATGCGTTCGACCCAGCGCCGCGTCTCGGCGAGGTCGGCATGCCATGCGACGGGATCGGGGCCGGGAAACTTGCCGTTGTACTTGGCCAGATGCGCCTCGAGTTCACGCCGGTGCTGGCTGGTATCAACGCCCGTGTAGTCGATCGAGCCTTCGCGCTCCGGGCTCATCGTCATATGCGGATGGAAGGGTTCGGGTTCGTGGCGCAGATAACGGACCAGACTGCGCAGCAGACTGAAATCGGAGCGTGCAATGACCGCACTCTGCTGCCACTGATTGAGCAGGCGCCGATGCAGGCTGCGACTCGGTGTCCACTGCCGGTGATAGTGATCGACCCAGGCCTGTTGCGACTCCCAGGTGATATTCCAGAGTCCGATGCCGTCGATGTCGCAAATCACCACGCCGCGGAAATCCGGATCGGCGGCGAGATCGCGCAGGCTCGCCATCGCCGGCATCGCATCGAGCGCGAGCATCACCGGCGCGTAGTCGGGCAGGCGTTCGCGAACGCGCTGCAGATCGACGCTGTACAGGGTGCGCGATGCGCCGAGCAGGACCAAAGCCCGGCGGCCATCGTCCGGATAGACGCGCTGGCGTTGCTGCGCCCAAAGATCCTGGCCATCGATGATGCCGGGCACATAGCCGCGCTGACGCCAATGCCATTCGCCCGACCCGGCGATCAGAGTGAGGCCGCCCAGAGCAATCGTGATGGCGATCAGGAGTCGGCGCATGATCAGAACTGGAAGTAGATGAAGGCGCGACCGGCGCCCGGCGACAGTACGATAGCCGACAGCAGCAGCGCCCAGAGCAGACCGGCGGCGATGGCTGGCAGGCGCTGCAATGCCGCGCGCAGGTCGAGCGATCGCGTCAGCAGATGGGCGCCGACCAGCACGGCAAAACCGGCGAGGGCGATTTTGGCCTCGGAGCTGAGCGCCGCCGATGTTCCTTGAGGCAGGCCCAGCATGGCGCGATGCACGCTTGCCGCCGTCGAGAAATCCGGGGCACGAAACCAGACCCAGGCCCAGACAACGATCAGCAAGGTGAACGCGCCGTAGCAGATGCGCATGGGCCATGAACGCAGCGCAGCGGATGCTGGCAGGTAGTGACGAGCTAGGCGTTCGATACCGAGCCAGGCGCCATGAAACGCGCCCCAGGCCACGAAGGTCCAGGCCGCGCCGTGCCAGAGTCCACCGAGCAGCATGGTCAGCATCAGATTGCGCGCGCTCAGCAGGTTTGATCCGCGATTGCCGCCGAGCGGTACGTAGAGATAATCGCGCAGCCAACTCGACAGCGAGATGTGCCAACGCCGCCAGAAATCCGAAAATCCGACCGCAGCGTAAGGGCTGCGAAAATTGTCCGGCAGCACGAAGCCCAGCATCAGCGCGGCGCCGATGGCACACATCGAATAGCCAGCGAAATCACAGAAAATCTGCCCGCTGAAGGCGAGGGTGGCGGTCCAGGCCAGGGCCGTGCCTGGCGTCGCGCCGGCGACAAATCCGCTATCGGCGATCGGCGCGAACAAGGTGTCAGCGAGCACGACCTTCTGGAACAGGCCGAGCAGTAGCATCGAGAAGCCGACCATCACGCCATCGACCGTGGAGCGCCGGGGTTGTTCCAGTTGCGCGCGAAAATCGCTGTAGCGCACGATCGGTCCGGCGACCAGTTGTGGAAAGAACGCGACGAACAGTACGTAGTCGCGCAGCGAGCGCTGCACCGGCACCTGATTGCGATAGACATCGATGCAATAGGACAGCGACTGGAACGTATAGAACGAGATGCCGACCGGCAGCAGAATATCGAACACCGGCGCCTGCCAGTGCACGCCAATGGCATTGAGCACGGATTCGACGTTGCGGTTTAGGAAATTGCCGTATTTGAAGAAGCCGAGCAGGCCGAGGTTGGCGCACAGCGAAACCAGCAGCCAGCGCTTGCGTGCGGCCGCGCTCTGCGCCGCCACCATCCGCAGCGAGAGCCACCAATCGACAGATGCCGAGGCGATCAGCAAGAGAAGAAAGGCCGGGCTCCAGGCACCGTAGAAGACGAAACTCGCCAGCAACAGCAACCACTTGCGCGCATTCCATCCCCACGGCAGCTGATAGACCGTGATCAGGCCGAGGAAGAACACGACAAAGGTCAGCGAGTCGAATTGCATCGGTCGGGGCGGCTGTGCGGGCCGGCATTGTAGGCCGGCGGGCGCCAATGTGGGTGTTTGCCTCGCCTGGCGCGGTTTGATCCACTCTCCCGCTTGCGGGAGAAGGGAAATGCATCGCTGGCCGGATCAAGCGGGGTCGCTGCAGCAGACTCTGGGATCCCTTCTCCCGCTGTGCGGGAGAAGGTGGCCCGAAGGGCCGGATGAGGGTGGTTGGGGAAGCGTCTACGTCGAACTGCGTTCAGGCGTACACAGCAATGCGACTGGTCTTCGCGAGGGGCGGCGCGGGCAGATGAACGCCCCGGCGCTCGATCCGCACAGGGCGGTTGAGTCGGCGCGCGCCAGCGTGTACGATGCGCGGCCTTGATTTGGGCGCGTAGCTCAGCGGTAGAGCACTACCTTGACATGGTAGGGGTCACAGGTTCGATCCCTGTCGCGCCCACCACCGATCGTCAGTACGGCGGCGGTGATTCCCGATCAAACCCCTGCGCCGCAGCGGCGCTGCAGAACATAGACGAGAGACGTAGTTCGAACGAACACGATCACCATGACGCGAACCGGAACCTTCGACTGAATCCTGCGCATGGCCCGTCTTGAAGCAAAGGGCGCGCGCGCCCTTTTTTGTTTTCTGCAGCTGGATCATCGGCCCCAAGGGCTGGCCCGACTGCGTTTCCGGAGCACAGCATGATCGCGATTACCTTACCCGATGGTTCCAAACGCGAATTCGACGCAGCGGTGACGGTTGCCGATGTCGCCGCCAGCATTGGCGCGGGCCTTGCCAAGGCGGCACTCGCCGGCAAGGTTGATGGCAAGCTCGTTGATACCAGCTACCGGATCGAATCCGATGCCTCGCTCGAGATCGTTACCGAGAAGCACGCCGACGCGCTGGAAATCCTGCGCCATTCCACGGCGCATCTGCTCGCGCAGGCGACGCAGCGCCTGTTTCCCGACACCCAGGTCACCATCGGTCCGGTGATCGACAATGGCTTCTTCTACGATTTTGCGCGCAAGACTCCGTTCACGCCCGACGATCTGGACAAAATCCAGGCCGAGATGGATCGCGTCGTCAAAGAGGCCTTGCCGATTTCGCGCTCGCTGATGAGCCGCGATGAGGCGGTGGCGTTTTTCAAGGCGAAGAACGAGCACTACAAGGCCGAGATCATCGAGAGCATTCCGGCGAATGAAGACCTTTCGCTGTACGCGCAGGGTGAGTTCATCGATCTCTGCCGCGGCCCGCACGTGCCCAATACCAGCAAGCTGCGCGCCTACAAGCTGATGAAGCTGGCTGGTGCCTACTGGCGTGGCGACAGCAAGAACGAGATGCTGCAGCGGATCTATGGCACGGCCTTCCTCAATGACAAGGATCTGAAAGCGCATCTGCTGCAGATCGAAGAGGCCGAGAAGCGCGATCATCGCAAGCTCGGCAAGGCGCTCGATCTGTTCCATATGCAGGAAGAGGCACCCGGCCTGGTGTTCTGGCATCCCAAGGGCTGGGCGATCTGGCAGGTCATCGAGCAGTACATGCGCCAGGTCTACCGCGCCAGCGGCTACAAGGAAGTGCGCGGTCCGCAGATCCTCGACCGCAGCCTGTGGGAGAAGTCCGGCCACTGGGCCAACTTCAAGGACAATATGTTCACCACCTCGTCGGAGAGTCGCGATTACGCGATCAAGCCGATGAACTGCCCCGGTCATGTGCAGATCTACAACCACGGCCTGCACAGCTACCGCGAACTGCCGCTGCGTCTGGGCGAGTTTGGCTCCTGTCACCGCAACGAGCCGTCCGGCGCCCTGCACGGCATCATGCGCGTGCGCGGCTTTACCCAGGACGATGGCCATGTCTTCTGCACCGAGGACCAGATCCAGTCCGAGTGTGCCGATTTCATCAAATGCCTGCTCAAGGTCTATCAGGACTTCGGATTCACCGATGTGCTCTACAAGCTGTCGACCCGACCGGCGCAACGGGTCGGCTCGGATGCGGACTGGGACAAGGCCGAGCAGGCGCTGGCGACGGCGCTGAATTCACAGGGCATCGAGTACCAGATCAGTCCGGGCGAGGGTGCCTTCTATGGCCCGAAGATCGAGTTCTCGCTGAAGGACTCGATCGGTCGGGTCTGGCAGTGCGGCACCATCCAGGTCGATTTTTCGATGCCCGAGCGCCTCGGTGCCGAGTACGTGGCCGAGGATTCCAGCCGCAAGACCCCGGTCATGCTGCATCGGGCCATTCTGGGCTCGCTGGAGCGATTTATCGGCATTTTGATCGAAAATCATGCCGGCGCCATGCCGCTCTGGCTGGCCCCGGTTCAGCTGGTAGCCATGAATATTACCGATGCGCAGGCTGATTACGTCGCTTCGGTTACGCAAGCCCTTGTAAAACAAGGCTTCCGGGCAGAGGCGGATTTGCGAAATGAGAAGATCGGCTATAAGATTCGCGAACACACGCTGCAGAAAGTGCCCTATCAGATCGTGATCGGAGATCGCGAACGTGAAAATGGTACGGTCGCGGTGCGTACGCTGTCTGGGGAAGATCTCGGCGTCATGACGCTGGAAGCACTGGTCCAGAAACTGCGATTGGAAACGGCGAAGACTCTGGCGTGAGCACGATGTGCTCGCCGCCGATCTTCATGGGAATAGGACAGCTGGGAGGGATTGCTAATCAGTACGGACAAAGGAAATCGTAAGAACCTGGATATACGGGTTCCGCGGGTACGCGTCATCGGGGTAGATGGTGAGCAGATTGGTGTGCTTACCCGTGACGACGCACTGCGCATGGCGATGGATCTGGAACTCGATCTGGTCGAGATCGTTCCCAATTCCGATCCACCTGTTTGCCGCATCATGGACTTTGGCAAGTTCAAGTTCGAGCAGCAGAAGAAAGCCAACGCCGCCAAGAAGAAGCAGAAGGTCGTGGAGATCAAGGAACTCAAGTTCCGCCCCACCACCGATGATGGCGACTACGAGATCAAAGTCCGTAATCTGCGGCGATTCATTGCCGAAGGCGACAGGGTCAAGGTGAACATCCGGTTCAAGGGGCGCGAAATGGCGCATACCGAACTCGGCATCGCGATGGCCAAGCGCTTGCAGGAAGATTTGAAGGACGAGGTCACCATTGAATCGTTTCCGCGCCTGGAAGGGCGGCAGATGATCATGATGATCGGTCCCAAAAAGAAGTAAGTAGTTGGGCAGCTCCAGGCTGCTGTGGTATTCAGGCGTGCTCGACGCGTCTGCGATGCCCGGGATTTTTGGCAGACTTGCAGGCCGCAAGCGCGCCAACCGGTGAACGCCGCCATCGCGCGGCCGCCGCCATCAAGGATTCATGCGTTGCATGGAACCGGACCGGTCTTGATCGACGGGTTCGGGTGTTGGCTCCAGCGCCTTCGGGCAAAGCCGGCACGGTGTTTCAAATGGACGACAGCCCGCAGGGGCTGCAAACAAGCCGAAACGAGCAGGACGGAAAGCGTGGTCTCGGCCACCGCTCGGTTCAGTCACCCAATCACACAGGTAGTGTCATGGCCAAAATCAAGATCAAAACCAATCGGGCTGCTGCAAAGCGGTTCCGGAAGACGGCGTCCGGCAAGTTCAAATGCGGACACGCTTTCAAATCCCACATCCTGACCAAGAAGTCCACCAAGCGTAAGCGTAATCTGCGCGGTCAGAACCACGTTCGTGCGGAGGACGCAGGTCGCGTCGCTCGCATGCTCCCATATCTTTAAGGAGGTGAAGTCATGGCACGAGTAAAACGTGGCGTCACCGCCCGCGCCCGTCACAAGAAAGTTCTCAACGCTGCCAAGGGCTATTACAACGCCCGTCGCAAGGTCTACCGCGTTGCCAAGCAGGCCGTCACCAAGGCTGCCCAGTACGCGTATATCGGCCGTAAGCAGCGCAAGCGCCAGTTCCGTGCGCTGTGGATTGTTCGTATCAATGCGGCTGCCCGCATGTACGACATCTCCTACAGCCGTCTGATCAATGGTCTGAAGAAAGCCAACATCAGCATGGACCGCAAGGCTCTGGCTGACCTGGCCTATCACGACATCAAGGCGTTTGGCGCCATTGCCGAGAAAGCAAAGGCCAGCCTGGCTGCCTGATCAGCTGACACCCATACGGTCACGCGATGACCTGATGTTGCGCATGGGGAGATGGCCACAGGCCTCTCCCCATGTGCATTTTCGGAACTCGAAAAATGCAGCAACTGCTCAATCAACTCGATGC
Source organism: Lysobacterales bacterium (assembly GCA_038255435.1). Taxonomy (GTDB): domain Bacteria; phylum Pseudomonadota; class Gammaproteobacteria; order Xanthomonadales; family Ahniellaceae; genus 0-14-3-00-62-12. Next base: position 28,178 of record JBBSLG010000039.1, on the reverse strand, counting down.
CGCCATCGCGGTACTCACCGATGCTGCGGATCTTGAAGCGCTTGATGCCGTGCGCGTTTCCTGGCTTGGCAAGTCCGGTCTGTTGACCGAGCAACTCAAGCTGCTCGGCAAATTGTCGCCCGACGAGCGCAAGCTGCGCGGCGAGCAGGTGAATCTGGCCAAGGAGCGCCTGCAGTCGGCATTGGCCGCGCGCAAGGCCGTGCTGGAAGAGGGCGCCTACCAGGCGCGCATGCAGGCCGAGCGCGTCGACGTCAGCATGCCCGGACGCAATAGCGATCGTGGCAACCTGCATCCGATCACGCGCACGCTCGATCGCATCGTCGATATTTTTTCCCGCCTCGGCTATCAGCAGGCGGATGGTCCGGAGATCGAAGACGATTTCCACAATTTCGAGGCGCTCAACTTTCCTGAGCACCATCCTGCGCGCGCCATGCACGACACCTTCTATTTTCCGGATGGTCGACTGCTGCGCACGCATACTTCGCCGGTGCAGATCCGCGCGATGGTCGGGCGCACGCCGCCGATCCGTATTATCGCGGCCGGTAAGGTCTATCGCAGTGACAGCGACCAGACCCATACGCCGATGTTTCATCAGGTCGAGGGACTGCTGGTCGATGAAACTTCAAGCTTCGCTGATCTGAAGGGCACGCTGCGCCAGTTCGTCAATGCCTTCTTTGAACGCGATTTCGAGATGCGTTTCCGGCCCAGCTATTTTCCGTTCACCGAGCCCTCGGCTGAAGTCGATATCCGTTGGGATCGTGGCGATGGCTCCGAACCGGGCTGGCTGGAAGTGCTCGGCTGCGGCATGGTCCATCCCAACGTGCTGCGCGCCTGTGGCGTTGATCCGGAGCGTTACAGCGGATTCGCCTTCGGCCTCGGTGTCGAGCGCTTTGCAATGCTGCGCTACGGGGTCAATGATCTGCGCAGCTTTTTCGAGAACGATCTGCGTTTTCTGCGTCAATTCGCCTGATTCTGTCGCGGCAGCAATGCGCCTGCCGAATCAGGATCAATCGTGCTGCCTGTGCGCCCATTCCTCCCTGCGTGTCGGGGAGGGAGTAAAGACTTCCGCGCAAGCGGACGAATTTTGCAAGAGAGAATTCCGCTATGAAATTTTCCGAGAACTGGCTGCGTTCGATCGCCGATCCGGGCTGTGATCGCGCCACCCTGATGCATCGGCTGACCATGGCCGGGCTCGAAGTCGAGGGCGTCGAGTTGATGGGTGAGGGGCTCGCCGGGATTGTCGTCGGCGAGATCGTCGCTGCCGAGCGTCATCCCAATGCCGACAAGCTGCAGGTCTGTCGCGTATCGATTGGCGGAGCCGAGGCGCTGCAGATTGTCTGCGGCGCGCCCAATGCACGCGTCGGTCTGAAGGCGCCGGTGGCCACCGTCGGTGCGCGCATGCCGGGCAATGGCATGGAGATCAAGCGCGCCAAGCTGCGCGATGTCGAGAGTTTCGGCATGCTCTGCTCGGCCAAGGAACTCGCCATCGCCGAGGATGCCAGCGGGCTCTGGGAACTACCGGCTGATGCTGTGCCTGGCCAGGCGATCGGCGACCTGCTCGGCCTGCCCGACGCCTCCATCGAGATCAAGCTGACCCCGAATCGTCCCGATTGTCTGGGCCTCGAAGGTCTGGCCGCCGAAGTGCGCGCGCTGTTCGATCTGCCGCTATCCGCGCCTGCGGTGAATACGCTGGCGCCAACCTCGTTGCTGACGCGTGCAATACACCTGCATGCTCCGGGCGATTGCCCGCGTTATCTTGGTCGCGTCGTCGAGGGAATCGATCCGGCAGCGCAAACGCCCTTATGGATGCGCGAACGCCTGCGTCGCTCCGGTCTGCGTTCGATCAATGTGGCGGTGGATTGCAGCAATTATGTGCTGATCGAAATGGGTCAGCCGACGCACGCTTTCGATCACGATCAGCTACGCGGTAGTGTTGAAATCCGCCGCGCCCGTGCCGGTGAGACCGTCAAACTCCTCGACGAGCGCGAGGTCACACTCGATGAAGGCTTTCTCGTTATCGCCGACAGCGAGCGACCGGTGGCGGTCGCCGGCGTGATGGGTGGTTGGGAGACACGGGTCACCGACAGCACGCGCAATCTCTTTCTCGAATGCGCGTATTTTTCTCCGGCTGCGGTGCAGGGTCGCGCGCGCAAGCTCGGTCTGCATACCGATGCCTCGCATCGCTTCGAGCGCGGCGTCGATCCCGAACTGGCGCAACGTGCGATCGAACGTCTGAGCCAGTTGATCATCGACATCGCCGGTGGCCAGCCGGGTCCGATCACCGAGGCGGTGAGTGTGGCGCATTTGCCAGTGCGACCTGAAGTGACGCTGCGACGTGCGCGTCTGGAACGCGTGCTCGGTCTGCGTATCGATGATGCGCGGGTCGCCGCCGTTCTTGGATCGCTCGGCATGAGTGTGGTCTCGACGCCGGAGGGCTGGCGCGCGCGCGCGCCGTCCAAGCGCTTCGATATCGAGATCGAAGAAGATCTGATCGAGGAAGTGGCGCGCATCCACGGCTACGACAATGTGCCGGTCAATATTCCACGCGGCGAGATTGCGCTGCGGCTGGAGCCCGAGGCCCAGGTCCGCGCCGGCGATGTGCGGCAGACGCTGCTCTCGCGCGGCTACTCGGAGGCCCTGCATTTCAGTTTTGTCGCAGCGCCGGTGCTGGAGCGCTGGAATCTGGCCGAAGGCGCGGTGGCGCTGAGCAACCCGCTCAACGCCGATCTCGGTGTCATGCGGACCAGCCTGCTGCCTAGCCTGGTCGATGCGCTGAAGCACAACCAGTCGCGTCAGCAGGAGCGCGTCCGTCTGTTCGAGATCGGCAAGGCGTTCCATGTCGGCGATCCGCCGCTGGAGACGCCGCGCCTGGCTGGCCTGGTCAGTGGCAGTGCACGCGCCGAGCAATGGGCCGAATCCGCCCGTCCGGTCGATTTCTTCGACATCAAGGGCGACCTCGAACTGGTGCTGGCCTTGGCCGGCCCGGCGGTTCGCTTCGAGTTTGCCTCCTTGTCTGAGCCCGGCTTCCTGCATGGCGGACGAAGCGCGGCGGTCTTCCGTGATGGCCGCCAGGTCGGCCTGATCGGCTGCCTGGATCCGCGGTTGGCGCGCTCGCTGGATGTGGACGGTGACGTATACGTGTTCGAAATCGAACTTTCTGCCGTGTTGCAGCGCAACGTTCCGGCTGCCGGCGAGGTTTCGCGCTACCCCTCGGTGCGTCGTGACCTGGCCCTGGTGGTCGACCAGAGCGTGCCATTTGCACGAATCCGTGACCGGGCGCAAGGCGTTTTGGGCGATTTGCTGCGGGAATGCTTCCTGTTTGACGAGTTTGTCGGACCAAGTTTGCCCGCAGGCACAAGAAGTCTCGCTATGGGCTTGATTTTGCAGGACAGTTCGCGCACCCTTACCGACACTGACGTGGACTCGGCCATGCAGGCAGTCGTCGCAGCTTTGGGTGAACACACAGGGGCAAGGTTGCGAGGATGAGATGGCATTGACCAAGTCTGAACTTGCCGAGCGGCTCTTTGAGAACGTTGGCCTGAACAAGCGCGAGGCGAAGGAATTCGTTGACGCCTTCTTTGAGGTCATGCGTGAAGCGTTGCAACGGGGCGAACAAATCAAATTGTCCGGCTTTGGTAACTTCGATCTGCGCAGCAAGAATCGCCGCCCAGGTCGCAATCCGAAGACGGGAGAAGAAATCCCCATCTCGGCACGGCGCGTGGTGACATTCAGGCCGGGTCAGAAACTCAAGGTTCGGGTGGAGGCGTATGCTGGATCAGGGCAGCAATAACGAACTCCCGGCCATCCCGGCCAAGCGCTACTTCACCATTGGTGAGGTCAGTGAGCTATGCGCGGTAAAACCGCACGTGCTGCGCTACTGGGAGCAGGAGTTTTCCAACCTCAATCCGGTCAAGCGCCGCGGCAACCGCCGCTATTACCAGCGCCATGACGTGTTGATGATCCGCCAGATCCGCAGCCTGCTCTATGACCAGGGCTTCACCATCGGGGGCGCCCGCCAGCGACTAGAAGGTGAACTGGGAAAGGCTGAGGCGAGTATCACCAGTCAGGTGATCCGCCAGGTTCGCCAGGAGCTCGAGGAAGTCCTGCAGATCCTGCGGCGTTGATTGCCCAGCGCACAGGCGACTGATCGCGTTCTGCGCCGCTCAACAGCATGACTGAAAGCATTTCTGAAACCACCGTAGTCGCTCTTGCCCAGATCGCACCGGTCTGGCTCGATCGCGCGGCGACACTCGCCAAGATCTGCGACTCGGTCGCCGAAGCTGGTCGCTCAGGCGCGCGCCTGGTTGCCTTCGGCGAAGGTCTGCTGCCGGGCTATCCGTTCTGGATCGAGCACACCGACGGCGCCCGCTTCGAATCGGCGCTGCAGAAGCGGCTCTACGCCCACTATGTCGATCAGGCGGTCAATATCGCGCGCGGTGATCTCGCGCCGCTCTGCGCCGCCGCACGTGCGGCCAGGACGTGGGTCGTGCTTGGTTGCATCGAACACGATGGTGCGCGCGGGCAAAGCGTGTTTTGCTCCCTGGTCTTGATCGACAATCACGGCGAAATCCGCAACGTGCATCGCAAACTGATGCCGACCTACGAGGAGCGCCTGGTCTGGGCTCAGGGCGATGGCGCCGGCCTGCGTACGTTTAGCCTCGATCGATTCCAGATCGGTGCGCTGAACTGCTGGGAAAACTGGATGCCGCTGGCGCGCTCGGCGCTGTACGCGCAAGGCGAGAGCCTGCACATCGCACTCTGGCCCGGCAGCATGCGCAACACCGAACAGATCACCCCCTTCATCGCGCGTGAGGGCCGCAGCTACGCACTGTCGGTCAGTGGCCTGATGCGCCGCACGGATATTCCGGACAACGCACCCGAAGCCGAACTGCTGCGCCAGAGCCTGCCCGAATGCAGCGCCAACGGCGGCTCCTGCATTGCTGGCCCCGACGGCCAATGGCTGATCCCGCCGCGCCTCGACGAAGAAACCCTGCTGATCGCCGAACTCGATCACCGCCGCGTCCGCGAAGAACGCCAGAACTTCGATCCCGCCGGGCACTATGCGCGTCCGGATGTGTTGGAATTGCGGGTGAATCCCACGCGGCCGGGAAGTTCCGACCGGCCATAGTTTCGCATCGTAGGAGGCCCGAATCGCGCGTTTGTAGGAGGCCCGAATCGGGCCGACCGCGGACTCGCCGATTCACCGCAACGGTCGCGCCGATTCGGCGCTCCCACACTTGAGCTGATCCTATGCTCCTACGTAGGAGGCTCGAATCGGGCCGACCGCGGTGTCGCGGATTCACCTCAACGATCGCGCCGATCCGGCGCTCCCGCATTCGTGGTTGGTATCGCCGCTGCAACCCGACGCTGGCAACGGACTCCATGCAAGCCGGTGTTTTTGACTGGCCACGAGGCATTATTGTCGAACCCGGATGGCCGCGAAATGGTCGCAGCGTTGATACACCAGTTCGAGCGCAGCCCGCCCTACCAGGTAGACCCCAACCTGATCCCGCGCTTGCGCGCGCGCCTCACCTGGCGGATTCTTCGCTCGACGATTAGCGCACCAGGCGTGCTGGGTCGAGTTGGAGTTGCAGCACTTGCGCCGACGGCAAGCGCAGATCAGTGGTATGCGCCGCGAGCGGCAGCGCGCATGCCGGCCTGCGGTCGTATTCCGGCCTGCCCGCCCGCCCAATTGCGCGCGTCTCATTGCGGGGGGGATGTCGCAGGCGCGGAACAGCAGCGTGTTAGAATGCATTCGAACTCTTCGTCGATGTTGAGCGCAATGCACGCCAGCAGAGAAATCCTCGAACCCCTTGCGCGCAAATACGTCTGGTGGAAAACGCCTGACGAAGCGCTTGCCTGGCCGGAACGGATCATTACTCAGGTTATGGATGTCGGCGACTACGCTGATGTGCAGGCGCTCGCCACTCAGGCAGGCGACGCTGTGCTGACCGATGCGCTGATGCGCGCCGAGGTTGGCGCTTTCAGTCCACGGTCCTGGGCCTACTGGCATTATCGACTGGGCTTGGCGAACGCAGGCTGCGTACCGCCCATGCCGGCTCGGAGGACGGGCTGAGCAGCGTTCTCAATCCCTGCCTGGGCATTCTGCCGCCCGCGCAGATTCGGCTATGGCCGCTGCTTCGACCCACAGTGGATTTGGGCCTGGTGCTGTACGGCGGTACGGCGATCGCGCTGCGACTTGGGCATCGCCAATCGGTCGATTTCGATTTCTTTTCCGAGCGGCCGCTCGATGCCGACGCGCTACGCAGCGCGCTGCCCTTTCTTTCGCAGGCTCTGGTGCTTCAGGATCGACCGAATTCGCTGGGCGTCCTGGTGCCTGCTGGTGAAGGCGATCCGATGACGGTAAAGCTATCGTTTTTCGGAGGAATCGATTTCGGTCGGGTCGGCGAGCCCGAGCTCACCTCGGATGGAACGCTGCAAATTGCCTCGCTGGATGACTTGATGGCGACCAAGGCCAAGGTCTTGCTACAGCGCGTCGAGGCCAAAGATTATCGCGACGTGGCGGCCATGGTGGCTGCAGGTGTCAGTCTGGCCAAAGGACTCGCCGCGGCGCGCCAGCTATACGGCGCGGCGTTTCAGCCGAGCGAATGCCTCAAGGCCTTGGTGTACTTCGAAGGCGGCGATCTCGATACCGTCAGTGTCGACGAACGGCAAATTCTGATCCGAGCCGCAGCCGCAGTTCGCGACCTTCCCGACCTGCACATCCTCTCGCGCTCGCTCAGTAGAACGCCGGTAGAAACATAGGTCGGCCGCCGCGCAGCGGTACCCGAATTTGGGAGGGCGGCAGCATCGAGCAGAGGCACGCGTCATGTGGTTGATCTCCATGTGCACAGGCCTTCGGGAAGGCAGCGGCACGGGATTCGCCCTGCTTGCCACTTCGTCGGTCCGGACGGGTACTGACTGATCCCGTCACTCATGGGCCAAGAAGCTCTATTGATCGCAGAACGCGATTCGGTCCGAGGATCGGCGACCGCTCAATGTGCTTCCCTCAGCGATGCCTGCACGCAGTTCAACCTCACCAGAGGCCGCTGGAACCAGGGAAATGCGCGGAGCATTTCCCTGGTTCTCATCGGCTGAAACATCCTCGCAGTTCAGCGATTGTCAATCTTCGAAGCCGTTGGCGAAGAGGGTGGGATCGTTGATGGGATCGCAGGCGTCGCCGAGGCCATCGCCATCGCTATCCAATTGTGTGGGGTTGGGGATGGCGGGACAGTTGTCCTGGACAGCGCACACACCATCCCCATCCGGATCGGTGACCGCGTTTCCAGTGCAATCCGCGCTCAGCGTCACCACGAGGCCATCATGGTCCGAACTGCTGATGGCGAGCGATATCTGCGTGCCTCCAGCGCCATTGGGGCCGCTGTTGGTGGAGTTGCCTTGCAGCGAGCTGTCGACATTGGCACGTCCGTATTCCATATCCACTGTGTAGGGCATTGCGGTGGCGTTTACGAGTGCGTGGTCGAGCACCTGCAAGCCCGGGATATCACGGCCATTGCCGGCGACGGTATAGCCCTGGATCGCGCCGAAGTCTTCATCGAAGCGGTAGGAGTATTGATCGGAGGTGGCGAGCGACAGCACTACGTTCTGGAGCGGAGGCGAAACCACGTTCATTGTATTGCCGCCGCCATCCTCGGGCAGCTTGCAATCTTCGTTCGCACCATTGGATAGTGTGGCATTGCAGGTGTTGGCCCCATTGAGGTAAGTGCCAGCGATCAGTCCGACCACGTCGGCGAAACCATCAGCAAACTGGTAGGCATTGTGATCACCGACCACGACCAGTGGCGTGTTGGGATAGGTGGTCTGGTAGTTCTGCAGATAGCCAGCGATAGAAACACCCTGGGTATATCGCTTGGAGCGCACTCGTTCCGAATCTGCCTGCGTCGTGCATCCGGCGCCTCCACTCACATAGTCGACGCATCCGCGTGACCGGGTGTGATTGTTGATCACTGCAAACGGCATTGGTCGACCGGTGGCGGGCAGGAACTTGGCCTCAAGCAGCAGAGCCGGTCGGTCGTGCAACAGGCGCTGCGTGTTCGGGGCGGCACCTGGGTCGAACCACATCTCGCTGGCGCCAAGCTGCGTGATCTGCGCCTCGGCAACCCGATCTGTGCGAACGAGGTAACCGACATCGATCCCGCCGATGTCGTTACCTTCAAGCAGAAAGGCTGCGTACTGCACACCACTGTCGGCGAGAATCCGATCGACCAGATCATTGGTCAGCGGCGCAGGATTGCTGAGGACGGTCAGGTTTTCCACTTCCTGCAACCCGACCACATCCGGCAGCCTCAGCACGTTGACGATGTAGGCCGATATCCGCGCGACTTTGGCGTCAAACACAGGTTGTGTCGGAACCGGGCTGACGCACTCGGTGCCTCCCAAGGTGTCGCAGAAGCGAAATACGTTGAACGAGCCGATGCGCAGTTCGGTCGGTGCGAGCGGTACAGAAACGGGCCGCGGCAACAGATTGCTTGCCTGATCCAGCGTGATGATGCGCGGCCAGAATTCGTAATCGCCGAAACTGAAGGACATCACGCCGAGCGCATTGGTGAACCGAGCGCCGCCGACTATTTCGGTATCAAACGGTACGCCGCCAACTCGATCGGCGTCCATCTCCAGGGTCTCCGGATTACCGTCCCATTGGCCTGCAGCCATATTCGCGGGCGTCGGCATCACACCATACAGGATGCCCGGATCGCGGGTGCCGCTGGTCAGCCCCGGGGTGAAAAACACCTGGGCATAAGTATCGCCGGTGCGGCGCTGGTTGCCAGTCAAGACGCGCCCCTGGGGCACCGAAATCCACATCGATTCGAAGCACTCGAAGTTTGTGGTGACACAGGTCAGCGTGGTGTCGGTCAGACCAGGAACCGGGGCGGGCAGGGCGGTGTTAAACACCGTGGGTGTGGGCATCACGTTGCCACTGCTGGTGACCAGGATGGCTGCGCCCGGCGTTGTTGCATCGATGCGGGTCTGGTTGAAGTACTCGTAGACCTTGCCGATCACTTCCACCGCATCGCCGACCAGAACCGTCGGGGCAGTTGCCGTGTACACGAACAGACCTTCCGACGTCAGCGGATCGGCGTCGGGTGCGGTGGTCTGCACGAAGAACCCAATGTTCTCATTGGTACCATTGGGCGTCAGATCGATTGCGGTAACGATCCCCGCCACGCGGAAATCACCGGCACTGCGCTGATTGGCGCTGCCTCCGGCGAACGGCGACCGCAAGCCAGAGCCCTGGATCGCCGAAATCGCCGTGAAGGGCAGGCTATCGTCGTTCTGGATCGTGCCAATCGCGGTCAGGTCGTTGCCAGCCAAGGCAATGCCAGAAACCGGCGTAATCGATACCGAGAAAGTCTCGGTGGGTTCAAAGCTTGTGTCGCCGTTAACGGTGACGTCGAACTGGAAGCTGCTATTGCCGGCGGCGATGGTTTGGCCGGCGATCGTTCGCGGTTCGTAGTCATTGTCGGCGTCAGTGGCAGTGCCATCGACGGTTGTGATGTCGAAGCTTGCACCTCCCCCACCAGCCGGCGCGCTCAATTGCACGACAAAACTGTAGGTCTTGGGTCCTGCGTTGCCCTCGGTATCCGAGATGTCGGCGATGCTGACGGTCGGCAGGGCACTGGCATCGTCATTGGTGATCGTGCCGGTGGCGGTGGCCGGAACACCGAGGTCGTAGCTGGCGCCGTCGACAAGGGTGACGGTAAACGTCTCATCGGCCTCTGGTGTGGTGTCGCAATTGATGTTTACCGTCGCAGAACCGGTTGTTGCGCCTGCGGCGATCGAGCCAGCCGCCGCAACGGCCTGCACGTAATCATTGTCTGCAAGCGTCGCCGTGCCATCGGCAGTGTTGAAGGTAAAATTGATCCCGCCCGGCGGGGCCGCAACCGTGGACGATACGGTGAAGCTCAACGCGGTGGTCGCACAGCCCGGGCTATTGCCCTCCAGCACGCTGGCATCGGCGATGGTCAGCAGGGGTGTCGTGCTGACAGGTGCTGGGCAGCTGGAATTGCCTGCCACGTTAGCGTAGCCCGGTGTAATACAGCGCAATGAAAAGTCGCTGAGGTTGTCGTTGGTATCGACGCCATCTGGAAATCGCGAATAGCCGTAATTGGCGGTGGTGTTGTCATCGCCCACGGCGGGCAACGGACTGCCTTCGGTGCAGCAGGCCATGGAACCCTCATAGGCCATGCCGTCTTCATTCAATCCGCTGGCGATCACCACCAATTGGATGCCGTCCGGCGGGCCGTTCTGGATCATGTCAGTATTGGGGATGACGTCGAGATCGCAGTTCGGTGTGTTCGCGGCATTGGCGCAGACGACGTAGTAGTCACCCGCCGCCAACATGACGGCCGGAAGATTGTAAGTCTGGTAGACAGCGCCACCGCTGCCATTGACCAGGCGCAGCGAGTACGCGGACAGATCGACCGTACCCGCAGTAATATTCTTCAGTTCAATGAATTCGGCAGTGTCGCTGCCGACGTTGTCGTAGTCGACTTCATTGATGACGATAGAGGTGACCACGCCTGCATGCGTGGCGACACTGCCCAGGAGCAGTGCGATTGAGATCATGGCCCTGACGATGCCTGCTTTCATAACTTCCCCGGTCTGACTTTGGCTTGATCGCCGAAGATAGCAGTCAACCGGGTAGGTTTCATGTCACGCCGCGGCATTGGCCATTTGTTGTCGCGCCGAGTGGCGAGAATTGAATAGCGGTGCGCCAGCAGGCGTTAGCGCCTCGTCATCGGCCCCGCATACACGGTGATCTCTTCACGGTCGTGATAGAGCTGCTTGGCGCGGATATCGAGGTCGCGGCCGGCTTGTTCGCGCAGAGCGGAGAGGCAGGACTGGGTTTCCTGCCAACGCTTTTTCATCGGCAATTTGAGGTTGAAGATGGTGCGTTTGCACCAGCCTTCGCGTAACCATGTGGCCATGCGTTCGGCGACGCGAGCGGGTTTCTCGACCATATCGCAGACCATCCACTCGACATTTTTCTTCGGCTGAAAGCGGAAGCCATCGTCGCGAAAGTGCTGGACCAGACCGGAGTCCATCAGCTGCGGTGCCATTGGGCCGTTGTCGACGGCGCTGACCTTGATCGAACGACGAACCAGTTGATAGGTCCAGCCGCCGGGAGCAGCGCCGAGATCGACCGCGGTGAATCCGGGCTGCAGCCATTTCTCGCGCTCGTTTTCGCTGAGCAGGACGAGGAAGGCTTCTTCAAGCTTGAGCGTGGATCGACTCGGTGCTTCGGCGGGAAAGCGCAGGCGCGGAATGCCCTGGCGCAGTGGCGCTGTGCGGCCATTGTCTACAAGGCAGAGAAAGCATTCGGTGCCGCTCGGAAAGAACAGCAGCAGGCGCTTGGGCGCCGCGGGCACGATCCACTTGTCGCGCTTGAGTCGTGCCACCAGGGCGGATTCAAAACTGCGGCAGAAGGCATTGAGTGCCTCGCCCTCCGGACTGTCAGGCGCCTCGGTCCATATGTCGCTGAGAGTGTTGATGTGGCGGCCCAGCCATTCCAGGATCGGCGTGATCCGGTCCTTGGTGTCGAGTTCGCTGAAGTGCTCACCGATCGCCAGACATTGGCGCGGAAAGATCAGCTCGGACGCCTGCACCGGCGGAAGCGGATTGCCATCGGCGGATTCGAAAACGAGAAATCCGCTGTCGCGCTGCAGGCGTGCGAAGCCATGGGCGCCGCGGTTGCCGAAATATTCGGTGAGTTCCTGCGCGCATTCGCTTTCGAAGCCGGTGCGGCAAGTGATGAGCAGAGATTTCATGCGCGTAGTGTGACCGATGCATCGACGCTTGGGCAGTTCGGTCGAGTTTTGTTTTTGTAGATGCGGGTCTTGCACCCGCATGCTTTGGATTCTGGCGAAGACGCTGAAAATCAACAGCGCGCGGGTACAAGACGCATAGGCTTCAACCTATTGTGGTGATCCCTGCAGCTGCGCGGCTTAGCTGGTCCCCCGCCCCGAAGGGGCCATTCAATTCAGCCCAGGGCAACGCCCTGGGTAAGTTCGCAAATTACCCATGAAGCCCTGAAAGGGCGAGTCAAATGAATGCCTCAATCTCTGGCGCGTTGGACTGTGCATTTGGTGTTTAGCACCTGGAACACTGTGCTTGGGTTGGAAGAAGGGGCAGGGATTGCGCAGCCTTCGACCAACGTTACATATGGGATTGAATCGCCCTTTCAGGGCTTTGGGGATTTTCCGCAACCGTACCCAGGGCGTTGCCCTGGGCTGAATTGAATAGCCCCTTCGGGGCGTAAGCAAACCAATGCCGGCAGACGTATAGCTGCGCGTTGGCGCGGTCGAAAGATGGGAAGAAGAGTGGGACAACGCCTATGGGTATGAGACCCGAACCTGCATCCCGTTTTCTGAGCACCTCGCTCAATAACTCACACCGCCCTGATCGCGGTAGAAGGCGAGGACTTCGCGGGCGGGCTGGCGGAGCACGTCGCGGCGCACTTCGACGCCACGTTTGACCAGTTCACCGATCCAGTCAGCGGGCAGTGGACCTTCATCGAATTCGGTGAGTTCGTGCACGTCTTCCGAGCGCGCGCCGATGATCATCTCGTCGATGCCGGCCCAGAAACTCGCGCCGTAGCACTGGCAGCAGGGTTGGGCCGAGGTGGCGAGCATGTATTTTCCGCCATCTTCGTTGAGCCGGAAGCGTTGCAGTCGCTGTTGCGCGGTCATGAACGCCATGATCTCGGCGTGCGCCAGCGAGCAGTTCTGCGGCATTACCCGATTGACGCCAACCGAGATGATGCGACCCTCGACGTTGAAAACCGCGGCGCCGAATGGGCCGCCGGTGCCGAGCTCGACATTGCGTCGCGCCAGTCCGATAACCAGGGCCATGCGGGTGGCGTCGTCCTCGTAGCTGCGATCGATGTCGACTTCCTGGTGGATCCAGGCGGGCAGGGTGAGATGAACTTGTGCGTAGATCATTGCGAATTTCCGTTGAATGCGGATGATTTTAGCCGAGCGGGCTGCTCGGCATAAAAAGGGCTCGGTTTTTCACTGGCCCTGAGCCGAGATGGTGTCCGGAGTCGGGCGGCGTAGCCGATGTCCCGGCGGGTGCAGGGATTGGTCATGAGATGCGCAGTTCGCCGGCCAAGCATGCGCTCGATCAAGTTGGATCGCCACCGTCCTGGGCCGGGGAGGCCATGCATTGGCCCTCGACACAGATGCAGGAAGAGATTTCCGGAAAGCCACAGATTCCGGCGCTGCCGTCGCGTTCGCATTTGGCTTTCACTGCGGCCGGGTCAACTGCCTGGTCGCGGTGCACGCAGGCGGGGAAGTAGCCGCAGCAATTGCCGACGTCCTTGACCACACAGTCGGCGGCGGTCTGGCAGGCGAGCGGCGGAGCCATTGGCTCGGAGCCGGGTGTGACGGCGTCTGCAGCGGTCGCCTCGCCGCGCATCGTGCAGGCTGAAGTACAGACTGCCAGGGCAAGGACCAAGGCAAGCAGGAGCAGGTTCGGAGCGTTGATGCGCATGGGCGGGGTCCAGTGCTGGGGCTGTGGGCAGGGTGGCGGCTGTGTGCTGCAGACGCAAGCGGGTTGATGGCCAGCCCGTGAACCGGTTGGCTATGTCGGCGCGGCAGGGCTGCTCCCGCATGCGAGGAAACGGGGCTGAAGCGCGGTCAGAGGGGGTGGTGGATGCCAGAGACGCCCGGGTGTCTCCCTCACCCCAGCCCTCTCCCGCTTGCGGGAGAGGGAGCGGATTCGAGTTACTTCTTCGAATCGCGCAGCGTGCAGACGCGGTTGAACACCGGTCGATCCGAGCGGTGATCATTGCGATCGGCAACGAAGTAGCCGAGGCGCTCGAACTGGAAGCGCTGTTCGGCTTCGGCGTCGGCGAGGCTGGCCTCGAGCTGGCCGGTCACAACGCGGACCGAATCTGGATTGAGATAGTCGCGATAGGTCTTGCCATCGGCTTCATCGTCGGGATCGGCGACCGTGAACAGGCGATCATAGAGTCGGACTTCCGCCGCAATGGCATGCGCGGCTGAAACCCAATGGATGGTGCCCTTGACCTTGCGATCGGCTCCGGCCATACCGCTGCGCGAGTCGAGATCGAGCTGGCCGCGCAGTTCGCGAATCGAACCATCGGCGTTCTTGATCACGTCCACACATTTGACGATGCCGACGAAGCGCAGGCGCACTTCGCCACCGGGCACGAGTCGATGAAAGCCCTTCTCCGGGACCTCCATGAAATCCTCGCGCTCGATCCAGAGTTCGCGTCCGAACGGCAGTGTGCGTTTGCCGCGCAGCTCGTCCTTGGGATGGTTGGCGGCGCTCAGCATCTCGGCATGACCATCGGGCAGGTTCTCGATGACCAGGCGGATCGGATCGATCACCGCCATGCGGCGTTCGGCCAGGGCATCAAGATCCTCGCGTACGCAGTTTTCGAGCACCGAATATTCGATGACGGATTCCTGCTTGGTGACACCGACCCGGCGCGCCATTTCGCGAATGGCTGCGGCGGTATAACCGCGCCTGCGGATGCCGATCAGGGTCGGCATGCGCGGGTCGTCCCAGCCGAGGACCAGTCCATCATTGACCAGGGCCAGCAGCTTGCGCTTGCTCATCACCGTGAAGTCGAAGTTCAACCGCGAGAACTCGATTTGACGCGGCGTCGACACTGGCGCCGAGAGTCCCTGCTTGAGCACAGGCGCGACCAGCTCGGGATGCGCGGCCAGATCGATCCTGGCCAGATACCAGTCGTACAGCGGGCGGTGGTCCTCGAACTCGAGCGTGCACAACGAGTGGGTGACGCCCTCGATCGCATCGGACAGGCCATGGGCGTAGTCGTACATCGGATAGATGCACCAGGCGTCGCCGGTGTTCTGATGCGAGACCTTGCGCACCCGGTAGATCGCCGGGTCGCGAAGATTGATGTTGCCACTCGTCACGTCGATCTTCGCCCGCAAAGTGCAGGCGCCATCGGCGTATTCGCCAGCGCGCATGCGAGCAAAGCGCTCGAGATTGTCGTCGATGCTGCGATCGCGATAGGGACTGGTGCGGCCAGGTTCGGTCAGGGTGCCGCGGTAGGCGCGCACCTCGTCGGCGTTCAGATCGCAGACATAGGCATGGCCATCGCGGATCAGCTGCTGGGCACACAGGTAGAAGGTCTCGAAGTAGTCCGAGGCGTGGCGCAACTCCGCCCACTCGAAGCCCAGCCAGCGCACATCGGCCTTGATGGCTTCGACGTACTCGATGTCTTCTTTGCTTGGGTTGGTGTCGTCGAAACGCAGGTTGCAGCGGCCGTTGAATTCGGCGGCCAGACCAAAGTTGAGACAGATCGATTTGGCATGCCCGATGTGCAGATAGCCATTGGGCTCGGGCGGAAAGCGCGTACTGATTGTGCGGTGCTTGCCGCTGGCGAGATCATCGATGACGATCTGGCGGATGAAATTATTGGCGGGGATGACTTCGGACATGGCGGCCGCGACGAATTGGATAGTCGCCCAGTCTAGCCGAAGCGCGCTATCTCTTGGCGCCGGCGCGCTTGCGCAGCAGTCGCAGGCGGACGTCCCCGCGCACCTCACGAATGTTTACCCGCTGGCCGTGCTGCAGAATTTCCAGGCGACCCTGTTCGGCCAGTTGGGCGGCCACCATGCGCACAGGGCGCATCAGATCACGCCATTCGATCGGCAAATCCTCTGCAGCCAGCATGGCCACTTCGCTCGGACAGACGCCGCGTTCCTCGCCCAGATGGCGCGCGAGCACCTCCAGCACGCAGGCGTGGATCAGCTGACAGAGTGTCTCTTCCGGGATCGGGGGGCGGATACGATTGTGCGACATACCCGATCCAGCATAGCGCCGATTGAGCTTGATCGCGATTGACCGCCGCGACCGTAATGGCGATGCTTGCGAACAATGAGCGCTGAGCCAACCCGATCTCTGACACCCTTGCCACTCTGGCTGACTCGGCTGCTGCTCATGCTGGCCACCGTTTCAGGCGGCTCGGCGGCTCTGGCGCAGGCCGCCGGCAGTACGCCCTATGCAAGCCTGTATGAGGCCCTGAAGCCGGCGCTCGAAGTCCGCAACTTCGATCGCCTTCAGGCGCGGGCGAATGTCCAGAGCAAGCTGCGTCAGGTGCGACCGGATCAGATCCGGATGGATATCCAGTCGAGTCGCGGCACCCGCAAACTGGTGGTGGATAGCAAGGGTGACGTCGATTTTCCGTTCGATGCGACCTTGTTGAGCGAGAATCCCCTGGTCACGTCCAATCAGCCCAAGGGTTCGCTGACCCTGGCGGTGACGATCATGCTGCGCCCCTTCCCGACCCTGCGTGTGCCCTACCGTGAGATCAGTACCGCATTGGCCCAGGTCGAGCAGGTGCTTGCGCGCGATCCCGATCAGGCTGGTGTGCATGTCCGTGGCGTCGAGTTCAACTTTCCGCCGGGCAGCGCGGCCACCCTTGCGGTTCGCGGACGCAGCGAGCAATTGTTGATGGCCGATGCCGACGGGCGGATACTGCTGACCGATGCCGATGAATGGCATCGACCGGACGTCGAGGTCGAGTTTTCTGAAACACCGCTGCGTATCCTTCCCTACCTGGATTTGAGACTGACGCAATGAAAGCTCGGCCCAGCCTGTACATCGGCAATCGCAATTACTCCTCGTGGTCGTTGCGCCCCTGGTTGTTCCTGCAGGAATTCGGTGTGCATTTCAATACCGAGGTCATCCCGCTGGACACCCCGGAGTTTCGCGCCCAGGTGGCTCGCGTCTCACCGGCGCTGCGGGTTCCGGTGCTCGTCGATGACGATATCCACGTCTGGGACTCATTGGCGATCTGCCAGTACGCCATCGATCACTGGATCGGCTCGGCCGCCCTTCCAGCGGACAACGCGGCACGCGCGCTGTGCCAGTCGATCGTCGCCGAGATGCATTCGGGGTTTTCGGCGCTGCGCGGCCGCTGCCCGATGAATATCCGGCGGCGCCGCGAGAAATTCACGCTGTCGGAAGCGGTGCGCACCGATGTCGAGCGCATCCAGTCGATCTGGCGCGAGGCCAGGGCTGGCTACGGTGGCGATGGGCCCTTCCTGTTTGGCGCGTTCTCGCTCGCCGATGCCTTCTATGCGCCCGTGGTGACGCGATTTCTCAGCTATGCCGTTGCCATGGACGAGACCAGCCGTGACTACTGCGAAGCAATCATGCAGACCGAGGGTATGCAGGCCTGGCGCGCCGAGGCTGCCGCCGAACCCTGGATCATTGCGGAAACCGAGGCGGTCGCTGACTGAATGTCCGCCAACGCGGGCTTCGATTTGACCTGCCCGGCTGACAGCAGATGCAGCGGCAGCCGGTCTGAACCAGGTCCATGTATTCGAGGTTGCCCCGATGAAACCGATGAGCTTGCCCGATCCCGCCCGAGCCCTGCCAGGTCGTCACGAACCGATGCCGATCGACAATCGCCATCACGTCCACGGCCGCCCGATCAAGGGAGAGTTTCCCGGTCTGCAGCGGGTGCTGTTCGGTATGGGCTGCTTCTGGGGTGCCGAGCGCAAGTTCTGGTCGCTGCCCGGTGTGGAAACCACGGCGGTTGGCTATGCGGGAGGCTACACGCCGAATGCCAGCTATCGCGAAGTGTGCACCGGCTTGACCGGTCACAACGAGGTGGTGTTGGTCGTCTTCGATCCGGCCCGGATCGGTTTCGACGCTTTGCTCAAGCTGTTCTGGGAGAGTCACGATCCGACCCAGGGCATGGCGCAGGGCAATGATCATGGCACCCAGTATCGCTCCGGGATCTATGTCGGCAATCCGGCGTTGCGCGCGCGCGCCGAGGCCAGTCGCGCCGACTATCAGCTGCGCCTGAGCGCGGCCGGTGTAGGCACGATCACGACCGAGATCCTCGATGCGCCGCCGTTCTATTACGCGGAGAACGAGCATCAGCAGTATCTGTCGAAAAACCCGCAGGGCTACTGCGGGCTTGGCGGCACCGGCGTGCAGTGTGCGATCGGACTTGATGCATGAGGCCATGCGGCGCGGGCTGGGCGGGAAGTGTCATCGCCGGCTTGTGCGCGCTCGCCGGTGTCAATGCATTCGCAGGCGAGCGTGCGCCGGTTCCTCCGCGCCAGGTCGTGATCACGGTCGATGACTTGCCCTGGGTCGAGTTTGGTCTCAGCACGCCGGCCGAAGTGGCGGCGCGCCATCACAAACTGCTGAAGGCGCTCTCGGCTCAAGACAGCCGGGCGATCGGCTTTGTCAACGAGGACAAGCTGTATCAGCACGATGTGCTGGTTCCGGCACGCCGCCAGATGCTGGACGACTGGCTGCAATCCGGATTGACCTTGGGCAATCACACCTATGGGCACGTGGGAATGCATGTGACGGCGATTGCTGACTACGAGCAGGCGATCGTGCGCGGTGAGGCCGTACTGCGTCCGCTGATGGCAGCGCGGGGCGCGGCGCCGGTCTGGTTTCGCCATCCGTTTCTGCAGACGGGCCAGGACGATTCGGTACGCGATCGACTCGATGGTTTTTTGGCCCGCCATCAATACCGCGTGGCACCGGTCACCATCGACAATGGCGACTGGATCTTTGCGCGCGCCTACATCAAAGCACTCAACTCTGGTGAGCAGGCGCTGGCGGCCTCGCTGCGCCTGCGCTTCATCGACTACATCGAGGCGAAATTCCAGTACTACGAGCAGCAGTCAAAGCGCCTGTTCGGTCGCGAGATTCCGCAGATCCTGCTGCTCCATGCCAGTGCGCTCAATGCCGACAGCATGGGCGAATTGCTGCGTCGGCTGCAAAGGCGTGGCTATGAATTCGTGACGCTCGAGGACGTGATTGGCGATCCGGCCTATGCGCATGCCGATGGCTACCGGGGACGTGCCGGCATCTCGTGGATGCACCGCTGGGCGATGGCGGAGCAGCAGCCCAAGGTGTTTTACCAGGGCGAGCCCGCGGTGCCGGCCGACGTGCTTGAACTCGCCGGGGTCACCGGCGAGTAATTGTGTGCAGGCGAACCTCGCGCTATTCGAAGCCGTTGCCGAACAGAACGCCGCTCTGTGTATTCCAGCGATTGAGCAGGTCAATAAAGGCCTGCGCGGTTTGCGTCGACGCGCTCTGTCCGGCCTGATTCTGCTGATTGACGCCGTGGCAGCCGTCGCAGGCACGCACTTCGCCTGGTTGCAGCGTGATCCAGAAGCGTTCGCGCACCACCGGATCGCCATCGGGCCTGGTGCTCTGCCAGGACAGCGCACGTTGAGCCGCAACGAAGGCGGCAACTGAACCATCGGCGGCGATCGGCACACTGGCCGGCGGACCGCCGGGATTGGGCATATTGGCGGCCACCGCGGCGCTGTCGTGCTGATACTGCGCGATCACCCTGCGTCCCTCGGTCGGATTGGCAGTGCCGCCGATGCCGCGGATCTGGTCGCCCTGGAAAAATTGCATATGCGCAATCGAGTAGACCGTTCCGACCGGATTGAGCGGTGTCATCCGGCCGCCGCCCGCGACGGCCAGGTTGTAGGGCTGCTGGCGATCGAGCACGTCACGGGTGGTGACATCACGCATCACCACGACGGCGAGATTTTGATCACGCAGGAATTGCTTGAAGCTCGCCTCACTGACACCCGCTGCCGCGTAGGCCTGCAACTCGGCGGGCTCGGTTGGCGTCGTCGACGCAGGCGGGACCGCACGAACACGGACTTCGACCGGGCTGACTTCCCACAGCGGCCCGTTGTAGTCGACCAGGACATCCGGATCCCAGAACTGGATGTGCCGGACCAGACCCGAGCCTGCGGTCAGGGCCAGATTGGCTGCCTGAAAGCCGTTGCCGGCGGTGCTCAGTGTACGTAAACGGTAGATGTAGTTCGGCTGGGGCGCGGCGCGCGTGCCAAGATTTTCGAATCCGACCTGGGTGGCGGTATGCGCTGCGATCATCGTGCCATTGGCGAGCATGATCGGATTACGGTAGTGGCCGCTGTGATTCGCTGAGGGCACCGTGCCTTCGGTGTCCGGATGGGTGATGTACTCGACGGCGATGGCGGCGGGATTGGCCGAGGGCGGTGAATCAAGCCGGATGATCTGGCCTCCGTTCAGCGTGTTGAATTCAGGCGCGTCGACCGCGAAATAGCGGCCGGCCTGGCTCGGGTGCTCGCTCAGCTGCAGAAAATTGAAGGCCGAGTTCGGATTGAATCGGCCGGACACTGCGGCGATGAACTCGAGCATATTGCCATCGTTGTTGAAACTGCGATTGAAGTAGGTGTGCAGTTCATGCCGGCCCAGGTGATTGAGGGTCTCCTCAGTGGTGCCGTCCTGATTGATCTGCCAGGGGAAGAAATGATTGATCGTCATGCCTTCCAGATTGGAGCCAGGCACCGCAATTCTGGGTTCGGGAAAAACCTCATCGCGGCTGGCGGTGGCGGTCGAGTTGACCGCTTCCGATGTGTAATTGAAGGTTCCATTCGGGTTGCCCGCGCCTTCGTTCTGCTGGTCGCGCTGCAGGTGATCCCAGCGCGAGAACAGGACGCGGCCGAAGCTGTCGACCATGGGATTGAACGAACCTGAAGGCGAATGCTGCAGCAGTTGCAGGCTGCCCGTGTTCGGCCGCAGCTTCCACAGCCCGGTGACCGTGGCTGTCGATTCGTATTCATCGTGCTGAGGGTAGAGATGGCGCTGGCCATTGCGTGGACGATCCGAGGCAAAAATAATGCTGTCGTCCGAGCTGTAGACCGGCATGATGTTGTTGAACAACAAGGGTTGATTGGGCACCTTGACGATGCTCACGGTCTGGCCGATACCAAATCCAGTGACCTCGTAGAGCTGAAAGTAGTGCGTGGTGTAGACAAACTGCTGTTCGGAGGCGCCGATCGCCATGCTGAACAGGGCACGGGTTCCCGACCAGTGCACACTGGGGTCGCGTACCACGATCGAGTTGGCGCCCTGGAAGGTATTCGCCTCACCGAATCCGGCCTCTCTGGTCAGGTTGCGCAGGGTGCCGTCGGCGTAGCGGATGTAGAGATCACCGCCGCGTCCGCTGAGATTGACGTCAGCGCGATGGTTCGCAAAAACCGAGCCGAGCGCTGCAAAATCGAAGGGGACCGGGTATTGCGCAACGAAGATCACCGGGTTTCCTGTATTCACCTGCGCCTGGGTAGCGAGGCTGCAGAGCAGGAAGGCGAGGGCGAAAAAACGGGAGGCGTTCATCAGGGCTCCGGGAAGAGTGGGGAACTACCTGCTGCTCACGCGAAAAGCCGGAAAAAGGTGACATCCGCGCCAGCGCGAGCGCATTCTGCCATGTGCCGGGGCAATCTGCCTGCGATGACCTGGACGGTTTGCCGCAGCCCGCGCGCAGGCCCCTGCTTCAGCGCGGCGCAGCCATGCCGGTCAGCAACGGCTTGGGTACCGCGGCAAGCACTTTGGCGAGACGCTTGAGGAAGGGGCTGAACGCCGAGCTGCGCCGCCAGACCAGGCCAATGCGGCGACTCGGCGGATCCGCGCTGAAGCGCAGCAGCTTCAGTCCCGGCATTGGCGCCACCGGTGGCTGCACGGCAAGCGCCGGCAGCAGGGTGATGCCTACCCCGGAGCCGACCATCTGACGCAAAGTCTCCAGACTGGTGGCGCGAAATCCCGACTGCTCATCCGCACCGCTCAGCCGGCACACAGCCAGGGCGTGCTCGCGCAGACAGTGGCCGTCCTCGAGCAGAAGCAGATCAAGCCCTTCCAGATCGGCAATGGTGAGCTTTTTCTGCCTGGCGATCGGGTGGGTATCGGGAACCGCGAGCAGGAACTGTTCCTCGAACAGGAACTCCTCATGCAGGGTGGCGTCGCCGACCGGCAGGGCGAGCACCGCGACATCCAGCCTGCCATCGCGTAGTCGGCGCAAAACCTCCTCGGTTTTTTCTTCGGTCAGCAACAGGGTGAGCTTGGCGAAACGCTTGCGCAATTGGGGTATCACATGCGGCAGAAAATAGGGCGCGAGCGTCGGGAAGATGCCCAAACGGATGGTTCCCGCCTCGGGATCGCGCGTGCGCCGGGCCAATTCGCGCATCTGGTTGACCTCGTCGAGCACCGCGCGGGCGCGACCCGCGATCTCGAGACCGACATCGGTCAGCATCACGTGGCGCGAACTGCGCTCAACCAGAGGAACGCCGAGCTCTTCCTCAAGCTTCTTGATCTGGGTGGACAGCGTCGGTTGACTGACAAAGCAGGCTTCGGCGGCCTGACCGAAGTGCTTGTGGTCCATCAGGGCGACCAGATATTTAAGATCACGCAGGTTCATGCAGATACCTCAACATTCGGACGACATCATGCACGATTGCGCGCAGCCCCGTGCTTGCGGCGAGTGAGGCGCTTCATCACTGATCGCCTGATTCACCAGAGCGGGCGGTTGAAATCGAAGTCGGGCTGCGCCGTTGCAGGCCCGAAGGCATCGCCGACGCCGTAGTCGATACCGAGGCGCAGCAGCACATGCGCGCGCTCGGGACGATCCATGGACGGGGCAATCACCATGGCGCCGAGTTGATGCGCCTTGCGCACCAGGGCGAGCAGGGTCGGGTTGGACGAGCTCGATAGCGTTGAGGCGTCGACCAGCTCCGGATCGAGCCGCAGAGTGTCGATGGGTAATTGGGTGAGGATATGGACGGCCGCGAAATCCCGACCGTAGTCGCTGAGGCCGACGCGCAGGCCGGCAGCGCGCAACTTGGCAAGCGGTTCCTGCAGCAGCTTGCGATGGTCAAGCAAGTCGGCGCTGGGCAGTTCGAAGGTGAAGCCGGTGCCGGCCAGCCTGCGTTCGGCTAGCTCCGCCAGCAGCCAATCTACTTCGCCCGGTTCGATCAGCCATTGGGTATCCATCGGCAGCAACAGGCGCAGCGCCTGGCGTTCGTCGCGGGCAGCCCCGCGTGCGTCCATGGCGTGGGTAAGGCGCAGCCGTTCAAAGCTTGAACGCACGCCCAGTTCGGATGCCACCTTGGCACAAGTAGCGTAGTTTGCGCGCGAGCCGGAATCCTGCGCGCTGGCGAGGTAGAACTGCAGATCAAACTGTCCATGCAGGGTGCCCTTGAGCGGGACCAGAGGGCGAAACTCGACCCGCACATGGCGTGGATCGAGTTCGCGACTGAGCACCGCGCGCACCGCGAGCGCGGGATCAGGGCCTGCCGCCGCACTGCCCTGGAACCAGGCCACCGCATTGCCGCCGGACTGCATGGCAAGTTCGATCGCGGTATCTGCGGCGGCCATCGCCGCATCGACGTTCCAATCGCCCTCTTCAAGTTCGACCAAGCCGATACTGACGCTGAATTCTACCGGCGTGGTACCGGCCTGCAGTGGCCGTTCGACCATGGCAAAGCGCATCCGCTCGGCCAGCTGGGCAATCAGTTCGCGGCGATCGCGGGTGACCAGCACCATCCAGGCGAAGTCGCGCAGGATGCCGGCCATGTCGTGCGGCGCCAGCACCTCACGCAGGCGCATGCCGATTTCAATATCCAGTGCCGACAGGCCCGAAGTGCCGATCAGCTTGCGCAATACATCGGCGTCGTCGATCGACAGTGCGAGCAGGACCGATCCGCTGGTGCCAAATCTGGCCGGAATGCGATCCATCAGCACCGAGCGCGGATAGAAGCCACTGCGCGGATCGCGCGCCGCACCGACCTCGGCCTGCGCGCGCAGCCACTGTGCACGCTGCACGCGGGAGCGCACCACGCCGATGACATGGCGCGCCTTCATCGGTTTGACCAGGACCTCGTCGGCACCCGCGGCAATCGCGTCGAAGCGTTCGCCGGCATCGCCTGCTGTCGACATCAGCACAATCGGCAACATCGCGTGTTCCGGTTGCTGACGAATGACCTGAACCAGGTCGACGCCGCGCGCGTCGGGAAGGCTGGCATCGATCAGGACCAGGTCGGGCTGGAATTCGTTCAGCGCCACCAGGGCGGCGCTGCCATAACCGGCAACGCGCGCGGTCATGCCTTCGCCGGCGACCCAGTTGCCACATTGGATGGCCAGCTCGCGATCATCCTCGACGATCAGCACGCGGTAGGCGGGGAGCGCCTGGCGGCCGAGCAATTCGTCGAGTCGTGCCACGATCCGGTAGCTGTCCAAGGGCGCGGCAAAGAACGCCGCCGCATTGGCACGCAAGGAAAGCAAGCGGTGGGTGAGATCACGATTGGGCGACAGCACGACAAGCGACGGCGTCGAATTCGCCTGTGTCCAGAGTGACTGCAGTGAGGGTAGGGCACGCAATTGCGCGGCCATCATCACCACGGCACCCGGCGATGTCGTGCGCAGATAGCCATGCGCTGCGCTGGCGCGGCTGAACTCGGCGATCTCGTAGCCGCGTTCAATCAAGGTCGCGCACAGTCCCGGTGCCAGACTTTCGTTTACGCCGATCAGGCAGATCGCGTTGCGCGCCAATTTGGGCTTCTGTCGCGCGATCGAGATGATCGGGATGGTCTCGGGCAGCAGATCCTCGGTGCGTTCCATCGGGCGCAAGGTGACCGGCGCGCGGTTTTGCACGGCATCCACCCGAGAGAGCGCGGCCTGATGCACCATCTGCTCGAGGCGGATGCGCTGCGCGGTGTTCGGCTCGCGTCCAGTTTCGACAAAACTCGCCAGATAGGCGGCAAGGTCGCCGAGACAGGTCACCTGGGCACCGGTGGCCGCATCAAACAGTGCGTCGATCCGATCGGCAAAATGCTGGGCTGCAGGTGGCGTCCAGTTTTCCGAGAGCTCCTGCCACAGCGCCACCAGGGAGCCTGCCGCAGGACGGCTGCTCTCATCGATGGCAGGTTGTGGGCCGCTGGGCATGCTTCCGGAATCCCTCTGTGGAGAAAATATTATCAGGAACCTGCCGGGGTTCCTTCGTGCCCAGCAAAAGCACAAGTCATGCCGTCGCATAAGGACTGCCAAGCAGTCCTCGTGACTCGGTGTCCAATGTGCCATGGCGCACATTCCCTTGCGGACCTACTCGATGCGGAATTCAATGCGTGGCATGATCCGCGCGCTGAACGTGCTGCCTCGGGTTTCGGAATGTGTAGCGGAGAACGCGCGCTTCGAGATGCCAGGATCATGATGTTGCGGTGTTCAGCTCGCCCGTCTTCAACGCGGATGCCCACCACATGAAGCTTCGACTTGAGTACTTCGCCGCTCCCGTATTTCTGCTCAGTCTGGCCTATTGCAGTTGGGGCTGGGGCGGCGCAAGCCTGGTCAAGGACATCGGGCCGACGATCAGCGCAGCGGCGCAACGCGAGGCTCCGATCGTCGCAGCCTATATATGGGTCGGGGCCCGGTCGATCAGGTTGTTGGGTAGCGAGGGATCCGCCACGGCGCTGGCCGAAGAGCGCTTTGGGCCCGCGCGCGAGCGTTTGCTCAGTGAGCCTCTGCTGGCGATGGACAATATGTTCAGCGAAGAGTTTTCGTCGGGACTGTCCTGGCTGGTTCGGGCTCATTGGATCGCCCCGATTTCCCTGCTCGTTTTTCTGATCGCCCTCTGGCGACGGCCACAGCAGGTCAAGACAATCCGGCGCGCGAACGGCCGATAGAGATCTCGCGGTAGCTCGGCGGTCTGTGAGGAGTCCTCGCAGGCCCCCGCGCCTCCGCCGCGTGTTCGCCAGAAAATTACGCGGCGCAAGTCCCATCCGCTGGTCAGGCTGCCGGCCCCGGTCCTCTGGTCTCGGCCGGGTCGATCAGCTTTGTGCTGCGGTGCACATTTCTCCAGGACTTTTTGGGCTTCTCCGAAATGCATATGCTTCAAGGGCATAAGTCTTGATTGCAGCTGAATTCGATGAGCGGCCATCCTCCAATGGCGCGACGCAGCATAAAATGCTGGCGTCGCGTCAAGGGAAATGCTGCACTGCCCTATTGACGCCACATTTGTTTTCAGTCTACGTTCAGTCGGTCCGAGCCATTCGGACGGGGAGACTCAGACCTGGCCCGCCGCGTCGATCAGCGCAGTGGGCAGATGCACCGCGAACCCTGGAGGCGATTCGCCCCGCAAGGGAGTGCGTGTGACTGAAACAGTCTGAAACCGCATGGAGCGAAAGAACGGTGACACCGAGTCGCCACACCATGAACGCATCGGGAAGGAAAAAACCAACTGTGAACGCACGTCATTTTTCCGGAATGAATACCCTGGCCTTGGCCACCGCGCTTGCACTCGGCACGGTTGTCAGCAGCACAGCCAACGCGGGTCAGGTCTATACCGACTCCCTGTCCACCCAGAAGGGTTTCAGTCAGTTCATCGTCCAGTTCAAGCAGACCGGCGTTGCCGGTCGTTCTGTGGCTGGCGGAATCAGTGCAACTTCGCAACTCGCGCTTGAAACCGGTTACCAGATTGCGCATGAGCGTCGCCTGGCCGTTGGTGCCGACGTGATCAGGATCGAAGGCAAGGAGCTCAGCGCGGCCGCAGCTGCAAAATTCATGCAGGCGATCGCCGCCAATCCCGATGTTGACTATGTCCAGCCCGACGCGATCATGCGTCCGCTCTACACCCCCAATGACAGCCGCTACGGCGAGCAATGGCATTATATTGGCGGCCCGTCCGGCATGAATCTTCCGGCCGCCTGGGATATCGCCACCGGTTCGGGCGTTGTGGTTGCCGTGATTGACACCGGCATCACCTCACACTCCGATTTGTCGGCGAACATCGTCGCCGGTTACGACTTCATCTCGAGTGCTACAACAGCGCGCGACGGCAACGGCCGCGACTCCAATCCGAATGATGAAGGTGACTGGTTCACCGGATCCGAATGCGGCGTCAGCTACAACTCCAACTCGTCCTGGCACGGTACACACGTCGCCGGCACGGTTGCGGCAGTCACCAACAACGGCTCGGGTGTCGCTGGCGTCGCCTTCAACGCGAAGGTGCAGCCGGTGCGCGTGCTCGGCAAATGCGGTGGCACGCTGTCGGATATTGCCGACGCGATCGTCTGGGCCTCGGGCGGTACGGTCAGCGGCGTTCCCGCCAATCCGACACCGGCCAAGGTGATCAACATGTCGCTGGGCGGCTCGGGTGCCTGCGACGCGACCTACCAGAATGCGATCAATTCTGCCGTCGGTCGCGGCACCGTGGTTGTGGTGGCAGCGGGTAATTCCAATGCCAACGCCACTGGATTCCGTCCGGCCAGCTGCAGCAACGTGATCAATGTGGCCTCGCTCGATCGCGAGGGCAATCGCGCTTCGTACTCCAACTATGGCACGATCATCGACATCGCCGCACCGGGTGGTGAAACCGCGATCACCGCCAACGGTGTGTTGTCGACGCTCAATACCGGTACCACCACGCCCGGCAGTGCCACCTACGCGTTCTACCAGGGCACCTCGATGGCGGCACCGCACGTTGCGGGTCTGGCCGCGCTGATGCTCTCGAAGACGGGCTCGCTGACACCCGCGCAGATCGAGTCGACGATGAAGGCCAATGTTCGTGCGCTCACCGGCAGTTGCAGCGGTGGTTGCGGCGCGGGCGTTGCAGACGCTGCACTCACCCTGCAGTCACTCAACGGCACGCCAGGCAATGTCGCGCCGACGGCGAACTTCAGCTTCACCACAAGTGCGTTGACGGCGAACTTCACCGACAGCTCGAGCGATAGCGATGGTTCGATCGCCTCGCGCAGCTGGAACTTCGGCGATGGCACGACCTCGACCGCAACCAACCCGAGCAAGACCTACAGCGCCTCCGGCACCTACACAGTGACACTGACGGTCACCGACAACGGTGGTCTGACCAATACCAAGTCGAGCTCGGTCACGGTCAGCAGTGGCGGTGGTGGCACGGTCCTGAGCAATGGCGTGGCGGTGACCGGCCTCGCTGCAACGGTCGGCAACTCGCTGAACTACACGATGGTGGTGCCGGCAGGCGCAACCGGACTGAAGTTCGTGATCGCAGGTGGAACCGGTGATGCCGACATGTACGTGAAGTTCGGCTCGGCGCCGACCGACACCGTGTATGACTGCCGTCCGTATCTTGGTGGCAATGCCGAGACCTGCAACATCGCGACCGCGCAGGCAGGTACCTACTACGTGCGTCTGAAAGCCTATACGGCGTTCTCGGGTGTTTCGCTGACCGGCAGCTATACGGCGGGCGGCGGCGGTACCAGTTTCTTCCAGAACCTGACCGACTACCCGATTGCCGACAACAGCACGGTCAACAGCCCGATCGTGGTCAGTGGCCGTACCGGCAATGCACCGTCGAACCTGAGTGTGTCGGTGAACATCGT